>NZ_JAVIZM010000001.1:1185000-1800416 GCF_031453555.1 Bacillus sp. SLBN-46
GGCATCGCTGGGTAGCTATGTGCGGACGGGATAAGTGCTGAAAGCATCTAAGCATGAAGCCCCCCTCAAGATGAGATTTCCCATAGCGTCAAGCTAGTAAGAACCCTGAAAGATGATCAGGTTGATAGGTCAGAGGTGGAAGCGTGGTAACATGTGGAGCTGACTGATACTAATCGTTCGAGGACTTAACCAAGTTTTAAAGCGAACTCGTAGTTTACAAACACTTCTTCTGCATTATCTAGTTTTGAGAGAACGATCTCTCTAACAAAATAGTCTGGTAATTATGGCGAGAAGGTCACACCCGTTCCCATACCGAACACGGAAGTTAAGCTTCTCAGCGCCGATGGTAGTTGGGACGAAAGTCCCTGTGAGAGTAGGACATTGCCAGGCACGAAAAAGGGCAGCTACATTAGCTGTCCTTTTTTGTGTCCAGAAAAAAAGAAGAGCCCTTGTCTAAAGGCTCTACTATAGGAAGTTATTATTGTTGAACAAGGGGAACCCTTTTCTTTTTTACGTCTATTCTTTACTAGAGATAGGAATAAAGCGATTAAATATACCGACCGACGTAACTTCTCCCATCCCTACATTGGAAAAGTCTGTTTTATAAATAGTAAAAATAAAATAATCCTTTTGTGTGGTGCCCATATCAAAAATTGATTTCCCCGCTACAGACAGGACTCCTTTTTGTAGTAGATTGGAAGATTGATCCATTGTCTTGTGATTGATCCAGTCCACATATTCCGAGCGATTAGGATTGGTTTCGGATAACACATAAATAACCACAATGAAAAGAATGGTGGAAACAAGTCGTTTCATTTAACAATCTCCTATTTTTACAGCTTTCAAACTGTAAAATTTTATACAAATAAGTATAAATTGGAAGATCGCTTTTGTAAACAACCCCTATAACAAACGAGAAAATGGAAAGAACATTATGATGTTATTTGGCTGTCGATATGTTAAATTATTACTATTATAATCTCAAGATTAAAGGAGACAAATCCGTGTCGAAAAAAAAGGAGTGGACGATTGCCTGTTTCCTTTTCCTGCTCTTCTTAAATGGGTTCGGGATACTAGCGGTCAATCTATTAGGTAAGTAGGAAGACTCTACAAATTTACAGGCAGGGAATGACATTATGATCTCTAATTTAGCAAAACCACTTTCGAAAAAACTACTTTTTTCCATGCTCATCGTAACGATCGGTGTGGAAATCCTTCTTTATCTATCCAGGTACAGCTATATGGCCAGCTCACTGTATGATGGAGTCATGGTTGGTTCCTTTTTTATCGGCTGGAAGCTGTATCGCCGGCTCGGCAGCCCAGCGGATTGTCCCAAACGGCCGCGGCAGATGATGATGCAATTTACCGGTGCTTTTCTTGTTTTCTTCTTTGGAAGTACGGTCATAAATATTTACTCAACGAATACGTTTCAGGCATTTAGCAATGACTATGATCAATATGTGCAGGATTATGCGGAAACGCAATCCTATGAAGTGGAGGAGGGGGAGGAAGAAGCGCCTACTGACCCGGTATGGTCCTTTTTTGATAAAGTCGATACCGTTGGCTCTGATTTATATGCCGATACTCTCGCTGGTTTAGAAGAGGTATGGCGGTTATCCTATATGATTCTCATCCTTATCGTTTTCAAGAAGCTCTTTCCTAAGCGCTGGAATAGCGGGCGAAGGGATCTATTCCTTATGCTTTCACTATTTCTCACGTCAATTTTATTTGGCGTCGACCACACGCTGGATACTGAACAGCCATGGTCGATTCGAATCGGCGCAATCGTGACCTTCGCTAATATGGGGCTCTTATTCGGCTTAATTTTATTATGGACTCGTAACCTCTGGGTAACCGTCCTTGTTCATTCCCTTTACGATATAACCGCCACACTGTCGTGGTATTACATCGATTACGCAGTTGAATTCTTCGCTCTAGGTTGCTTGGCTCTTCACATCATTCTTATTACTATAGAAAAAATACAGCAAAGACGTTTGAAGAAGGAAATAGATGCCGTTAATTTGGCACAATGGCCGTAAGCACCAAGATTATTCATATGTGGAAAGAAAAAAGCAGCAACCCCTGGGTTTCTGCTTTACTTGTATACTTTTTCCCCCTAAAAATGATATTGATATACTTTGGTATCTACCCAGTACTCCATCGTCCCATCCTCTTGCTGGACGTATTTAATCTTCTCCCTATCAAAAGTATCTGCTAACCTTTCGGATGCCAGCCCTTGGGCAATCTTTAGTTTCAATAACTTTTTATTAATCTGAAATGCGTCTCTATTTTTTGCCTCTGCTAGATAGGTAATCAAGTCTAACCTTTGTTGCATTACATCAAGCAAATCTTGTTTATGTTTATTTAATTCAGCAGGTGCCTTTAAGTTATTCAGCTTCTGCACGAGCTCTGCTTGCTTCTTGATTGCTTGATGAAAGTTCCCGGTCTCTTGTTCTGTTACCTGTTTTAATAAGCTCGAGCTTTGCTGGTTATAGGTTTGTACGACTTTTAAGTAGGAAACGATCTTATCTTGAGTTGATGTAGTGAAGTCTTGTAATAAAAAACTACTAATAATGACCACTGCGCAAAATCCAGTTATGAGATAAGCCCACTTTTTCCTAGGACTTTTATTAGAAGAAGTTTCTTCATCGTAAGGTTGGATTTGTGCCTTTAACTGCAACTCCTCCAGTTCTTGCTTCACTTTTTGTTGTGCGGGAGTCAGCATCCTTCGCCCTCCGTTTATGTAGAATAGTAGAAACTATTACTATCCTACTATAAAAAGGGGTGAAAAATCCATTTATTCCTGAATTTTACTATATGAATAAAGCCTTTTTTACCCAAAAAAAGAGGCTGTTAACCAGCCTCTTTATAAAATAATTTTTTTCGTGGCCTATTCCAGACCTTTATGTAGGTGTTTCCTTCCGTGCAGCGAAATACTTTAATCCCAATTAGTTTCAGAGGAGTGACTATTTCCTTCATATGCAAGAGTGGCATATTACCAACCTCCAAATTAGTAGTGTTTTTATAATACCTTAATTTGGAAGCTAGGGACACTATTACCTTTCCCTAAATCCCGACAGGATTCGGGGTTACGAATTAAAAAACGGGAATAATTGTTCTTTATTAAGAAAAATTTGATTAGTTGGTTAACTATTATTACTACAGGGGGGACTAATTACTTAAATTTAGGGAATCGAAATAATTTTCCCTACTTTTTATCTTCCGTTCGAACTAAGATAATAGTAAAACCTTAATAATTCAATGTTTTTGTAGGAAAAAGTAACCATAAAAATGTTTGTAAATCTAATTATATATGAAAATGTAACTAGTAAAAAAAGGAATAAATAATATTATTAGATTATTTACAAGATTATTAACTTTCTGTTAAACTAGTTTTTGTAATGTTCTTTAGAAAGAACATAACGATATATAAAATTAGGGGGTATAAGCATTTGAAGAAGAAAAGTACTCTAAAGGTCTTATCCAGCCTTGCTGCTAGTACCATGGTAGCTACTACCATGTTTGCAGGCGCATTTGCTGGAAGCACGGTTGCACCAACACCGGCAAAAGCAGCATCCGTCGAAGCAGCTCCAATTGATCTAAATGTAGTAGACTTCGATCGTCTAGGAGCAGCACTTCAAAAAAGAGGACTTATTGCAAAGGGAGCATCACAACAAGAGATTACAAAGGCAGTAAAGGCCTACATAAAACAGAAGCAAGGTGAAAAGCCTGGGAAACCTGAGAAATTAACGAAAGAACAGAAGGATTTTGACAAAAAGGCAAAAGATTTTATCACAAAACAGAAGGACAGGCTGGCCCAGCAACTTGATAAGGGTCATGAAAACTATAGAAAAGGCAAGCCAACGGGTACAATAAAAGTTAACTCTGCGACGCAGGCTGGGTATAACGGAGGTGTACGGGAAGATAAAGTTCTTGTGCTTCTGGTTGAATACGCTGACTTTAAACATAACAATATTGATCAAGAAGAAGGATATATGTATGCTGATGACTTTAATAAAGAGCACTATCAAAAAATGTTGTTTGGCAATAAAGAGTTTACGCTTTTCAATGGAGAAAAGGTTAAAACCTTTAAGCAGTATTATGAAGAGCAATCAGGTGGCAGCTATACAGTTGACGGTACTGTATCCGATTGGCTGACTGTACCAGGAAGTTATAAAGATTACGGAAGCGATAGTGAGACCGGAAATGACAATAAACCTGGAACAAAAGGACCACGCGGACTTGTAAAGGATGCATTAAATGCAGCTGTAGCAAAGGGAATTAATTTAGCTGATTATGACAAATTTGATCAATATGACCTTGATGGAGATGGAGACCAAAACGAGCCAGACGGATTAGTAGACCACTTGATGGTGTTACATTCTGGGGTTGGACAAGAAGCTGGCGGAGGAGCACTTGGTGACGATGCAATCTGGTCACACCGCTGGACATTAAATGGTGTCTATCCTGTCGCTAATACAACTGCTGCTGTTGGTTACTGGGGCGGTAAAATGGCTGCATACGATTACACAATTGAGCCAGAAGATGGAGCTGTCGGTGTATTTGCACATGAATTTGGCCATGACTTAGGTCTTCCAGATGAGTATGACACTCAATATTCTGGTCAAGGTGAGCCAGTTGCTTCCTGGTCAATCATGTCTGGTGGAAGCTGGAACGGAAACATTGCCGGAACAGAAGCACCAAGCTTCTCTCCACAAAACAAAGAATTCTTCCAAAAAACAATTGGCGGGAACTGGGCAAATATTACTGAAGTAAACTATGAAGATATTGATAAAAATGGTATCTCAAGCGTTATTGATCAGAGTGTGACAAAATCAAAAAATCCAGGTGTCGTAAAGGTAAATCTACCCGATAAGAAAGTTCCTGGAATCGCTCCGAAATTTGGTGCGAAGTACTATTACAGTACAAAAGGCGATGATCTTCATACTGTAATGGAAACTCCTGAGTTTGATTTAACAAATGCAAGTAAAGCAACGTTTGATTTCAAAGCATTCTATGACGTTGAAACTGATTATGATTATGTTTATGTTACAGCTGTAGCTGGTGACGGCACAGAGAAAGTTATAGATACTATCGGTGATGACACGGATGTAGTTCGTGGAGGCTCTGCATATGAATCTACAAAAGGTGAGTGGGTAGATAAGTCATATGACTTAAGTGAATTCGCTGGCAAGAAAATAAAGCTAGTATTTGAATACGTAACAGATGGCGGGCTTGCTCCAGATGGTTTTGCGCTTGATAATCTTTCACTAACAGTAGATGGACAAGTTACATTCTCTGACGATGCAGAAGGAACTCCAAAAGTAACTTTAGATGGATTTAAAGTGAGTGATGGCTGGAATACCAAACCACAATACTATTACCTAGAGTGGAGAAACTATGCTGGCTCTGATAAAGCACTTCAATTCTCTCGTGGTGTTAAGTATAATACTGGATTAGTAGTTTGGTATGCTGATGATACTTACCTCGATAACTGGGTAGGAATTCACCCAGGCGAAGGCTTCCTGGGTGTAGTTGATGCTCATCCTGAAGCAATAGTTGGAAAAACAAAAGCTGGTGAAGATACAGTTAACCAAAGTACACGTTACCAAGTAGCAGACGCAGCGTTCTCTATGGACAAAACTCCTGCATGGTATATTGATTCACCGCTTCGCGGGATTTATGACTATAAAGGCCTTACAGGCGTAACTACTTTCGACGACTCTAAAACTTACATGAACGAATTAATTCCAGATGCAGGACGCAAGGTTCCAAAATTTGACCTTAAGTTCGAAGTTATCAGTGAAGCAAAAGACAACTCCGCTGGTGCGGTTTGGATCCACAAATAAGATTGTTTAGTAGAGACATCGGGTTTCCCGGTGTCTTTTTTCTATTTTAAGAATGATTAACTGCTAAACTATTGAAAGGAGCAAACTCGACTATACTCAGTGTTGGTTTTATAAATAGGAAAATAGTCATAAATTACTGAAATTTTACTTTATCGATATAAGACTATTATTATTAGTACTTTTGAAGTGTGCTAATGATGATTTTTAATTAACGGGAGATTACTTGTACCTTTTGTCAGTTTTATTAATATCTAATCGAATGCAAGCATTAAATATGATTGTTGCTTATGTGATAATGTCGAATATTGCGAAAATATTTTTTTTCGAACACCGAAAAACTATTGACCTTGACAACATTAAAATACTAAAATTATATTTGTATATTCCGACTTTTCTAAATAGTAGGGGTGAAATGACCGAAAGTAGATTAGTAGGGAAGATATTGTTATTACTATTTTAATAGGGGGGAAAGTATTTAATGAGCAAAAAGAACTATAATAAGAAACGCAAACTTGCTACATACGCATTAGCTTCTGCTCTTGCATTATCTAACTTTGCTTTTGTATCGCCAACATCAGCTGCATATAAGCCAGGCGATATTGAGGCGAAAATTAAACAATTAAAACAACAGCAAACGAGAGAGTCTTTCAAAGCACAAGCAAAGAAAGCAGCAACAACTGCTAGAGCCGGCCTTAAAGCAACAGACAAAGTCCGTGTGATTGTTGAAGTAGAGGGACAAACTGCTGTTGAATATGCAACAAAGCAGGGTAAATTATACAAAGAATTATCAGAAGATAAAAAATCTTCTTTCTCTACTAAAGCTGAAGGTCAGCAAAAGTCTGTAAAAGACAAAATTGCTGCTAAAGGCGTTAACATTAAGTATAAACAAAAATTCTCAACAGCTTTCAACGGTTTCTCTGGTGAGATTGCTTATGGTGATCTTGATAAAATTGAATCCGTTTCAGGTGTAAAAGCTGTTTACTTAGCGAACGAATATAACCGTCCTAAAGTTGAACCAAATATGAAAACAAGTCATAACTTCATTGAATCACGTACAACTTGGGAGAAAACTGGATTTAAAGGTCAAGGCATGGTGGTTGCCGTTATCGATACTGGTGTTGACCCATCACACCGCGACTTTAAATTAACAGATGCTTCAAAAGAAGGATTAACAAAAGAAGAAGTAAATCAAGCTATTGCTGATAATGGCTTAAAAGGTAAATTCTATACAGATAAAGTTCCTTTTGGTTGGAACTACTATGATGGAAATGACACCATCCTTGACTTAGGACCTGGTGCAAGCATGCATGGTATGCACGTTGCCGGTACTGTAGCGGCAAATGGGGACGAAGCAAATGGTGGAATTAAAGGGGTTGCACCTGAAGCACAAGTACTTGGTATGAAGGTATTCAGTAATGACCCAATCTATCCTTCCACATGGTCTGACGTGTATCTTGCTGCAATTGATGATTCAATCAAGTTAGGTGCTGACGTTCTTAACATGAGTCTTGGTGATGTGGCTGCATTCTATCAAGAAGATAGTGCAGAAGACCTTGCTATTCAAAGAGCGACTGCAAATGGTATCGTTTGTGCGATGTCTGCCGGTAACTCAAACCATATCGGTGACGGATGGGATAACCCATATGCTCAAAACCCTGATATCGGTGTAGTAGGTGCACCAAGCTTAAATCCTGACGGTATCTCTGTAGCTGCTTCTGGAAACGAAGCATACTGGTACCAAACTAACGTTACGGTTGATGGCCTTCAAGGCTTTACAAGCTTAGGTAAAGGGATTGATGATTGGGAAAAATTTGCTGCTGCTAACGGCGGAAAGCTTGAATTAGCTAGCATTGGCGGAAAGCTTGGTAATCCTGAAGATTACAATGGAGTTGACGTTAAGGGCAAAGTAGTTCTTGTTCCACGTGGTACCTTATCTTTCTATGATAAAACTGTAAACGCTGCTAAAGCAGGCGCGATTGGTATTATTGTATACAATGCAACTAATGGTTTCTGGTATGAAGACCAAGGTGGCTGGGATGTTCCATTTATGTTAATTTCAGGTGCTGAAGGTGCTACGTTGGAACAGGAAGTTGCTAAAGGTCCTACTTACATTCATGTGGCGACAGCAAACAAGAAGGATAGCCCTGAAATGGGTCGAATGACAAGCTTTACATCATGGGGAACTACACCATCACTAGACTTAAAGCCTGAAATTACAGCTCCTGGTGGAAATATCTATTCTACTGTTAATAATGACCAGTACACTGTAATGAGCGGTACTTCAATGGCATCCCCACACGTTGCTGGTGGATCTGCGCTTGTTCAACAATACTTACAAACAGACGCACGTTTCAAAGACCTTTCTGTTGCAGAGCGTACGCACCTTGCAAAAGTATTGTTAATGAACACAGCTAAAAATATTACAGACTTAAATGGTCAGCCATTCTCACCTCGCCGTCAAGGTGCTGGTATGATGCAAACTTATGCGGCTGTAACTACACCTGCATATTTTGTAAACAAGGCTACTGGAAACGCTAAAGTTGAGTTGAAGGACTTCACATCGAAGCAATTCGAAATGACCTTCACTGTTAAAAATATCTCTGACAAATCTGTATCTTATACTGTTAACACAGATGTGTTAACAGATACAATTCAAGATCAGTATAACGCTCTTATCGCTGGTGACCTTGCAGGAGCAAAAGTGGATGCACCAAAAACTGTAACAGTACCAGCAGGTAAATCTGTTGACTTTACTGTTAAAGTTGATTTTTCAAATGCAAAACTTCCTGGTCTTGATAAAGATGGAAACAAAACTCTTCTAGACTTAAGAGAAAACATCTTCGTCGAAGGCTCTGTAACATTAGTTGGTGCAGACAGTACGGTTCCAAACTTAACAGCTCCATATGTTGGTTTCTACGGCCATTGGGATGAGCCACAAATCATTGATGGATTTGCGACACTTGGCGAAGACCGTTACTTTGATCTGAAATACCTATTCAAAGGTGGAACAGATGTTGAAGTTGACCAAAATTATTTTGGAACATCGGTTGATAATAAGTTCTATGCATTATCGCCAAATGGAGATAATTACTTAGAGAACATCAATCCAATACCATCATTCTTAAGAAACGCTGCTGAAGCTCAGTTCAACATTTTGGACAAGGACGGCAATCAATTAAAACGCATTAAAGCTGAATCAGATGTGTACAAGAATGCATTTGATGGTGGTTCTGCTAACCCGTTCTCTTATAAAGCAGATCGCCTATGGGATGGTAAAATAAAAGGTGAAGTCGTTAAAGACGGCCTATACTATTATGAAATCAAAACGATTGTTGACTATGCTGGTGCTAAGTGGCAATCTAAGAAAATTCCAGTTTATGTAGATACAACTGCTCCAAAAGTTGTATCAACATTTGATGCTAAAAAGTCGACTGTATCATGGAACACAACTGAAAATGGCACAGGTACTGAAGAGTACTGGATCTTCGTAAATGGAGAAAAAGTTGCTGCAGTTGATGGTAAAACTTCATCATATGTAATAAAAGACACACCTGAAAAAGCGATTGTACAAGTTGTGGCTTGGGACTATGCAGGTAACTACGGCTATGACACGGCAGCAATCGGTGATGTGGATTCTCCATTAATCATTATTACTGACGGTCAAAAGGATGCAAACGGTGATTATGTAGCAAATTCACCATATCCATGGGGTGCATATGATACAAAAGAAGTTGAAGTAAAAGGATTTGTGTCTGACGATATTGGTTTAAAAACATTGAAAGTCAATGGCAAAGTAACTGAATTCAAACGTGGCGAAGATGGAAACTTCCATTTCTCAACAACTGTTTCATTCGAAAAAGATGGACTATTTGATGTTCAGGTTGAAGCGATTGACCACTCAAATAAAACCGTCTCCATTGCTCGTAAGGTTTACGTTGATACAACGAAACCAGTAATCAATGTGGATGCACCTGAAAGAGTGGATAAGAATGTTGATAAAGTTACCTTGAAATTGAACCTACAAGATAACTTCAACTACTTAAACTTCTACGTAGGTGAAGATCACGAGTTCGAAGTGCCGCTTGTAAGCCCTGTGGATGTATTAAATCCATTAAGCAAGGATTATCAAGTAACGCTTCCACTTAAAGAAGGCGAAAACAAATTTACGTTAAGAGCGACTGACCTTTCTGGTAACGAAACAGTGAAGGAAGTTGTCGTTAGCCGTAAAGATGCTGAAAAACAACCTGTATTGAAGAACGGTTGGAGCTTTGAAAACAGTTCTTGGTACTACTATGTGAAAGATGTAAAAGCTACTGGCTGGGTGAAAGATACAGACGGTAAGTGGTACTTCTTAAAGAAAGACGGCAAAATGGCTACTGGCTGGGTATTTGATGGTGGTGCTTGGTACTACTTAACGAAGTCCGGTGCAATGAAGACTGGCTGGTTATTAGAAGGCGGCAAGTGGTATTACCTAAATGGTAACGGTGCTATGGCTACTGGCTGGAAACTAGTTAACGGCAAGTGGTACTACCTATACAAAACAGGTGTAATGGCTGCTAACACAACAGTTGATGGCTATAAGCTTGGTAAAGACGGAGCTTGGATTAAGTAATTCACTCTTTCCAATGAAGACGAACAGATTTTTATCTGTTCGTCTTTTAATTTTGTCTATTCTTCAATTTTGTTTTTTTAAGGATAATTATCAAAATTACATAGTAATAAATAATTACCACTATATGATAAAAATACTAAATGCGACATAATTTTCAATTTTTTGTTGAAAAATTGTGTCAAAATGAGAGAATAAAAGAGTATAAAAATATTTTTATATAAAAAGGAGGCTTGGATTACTAAATGTAATGAAGGATTTTCTTATGGTGTAGGTGTATAAACATTGAGGATACAACCTAAGTAACAGGTTTACTTTATTTCCCATATCGAAAAATATGGTAATTTAGTATAATCGTATTAGAAATTTTGATTTTTGATAATTATCCACATCAATCTAGCCTTTTATCCAACATCTAAATGAGAGTCCTCGTTATTAACCTTTTTTCAATAAATTGATAGTTTAATAGAAGGAAAAATTCATGGAGGGAAAAATATTGAAGAAAAAACGATTTACTGCTTTAGCGCTTGCAACAATGTTGTTCTCTTCAACAGCTTCAGGCGTTGCGGCAGCTGAAACCTATACATGGAAGTATCAAAATAATAGTTGGTATTACCTATCCTCAACAGGTAAAACTGTAAAAGGCTGGGTTCTTTATAATAAAAATTGGTATTATCTTGGCAGTAATGGTGTGATGAAAACGGGCTGGCTACTAGACAAGAATGTTTGGTATTACCTTGATAAGAATAGCGGAGCGATGAAAACAGGCTGGCTAAAAGAAAATAATATTTGGTATTTCCTTATGTCAAGCGGTGCCATGAAGACCGGTTGGCTCTTAGATAAAAATAGTTGGTATTACCTTGAAAAAAGCGGTGCAATGAAGGTAGGCTGGATCGAAGATAAAGGTTTAAAATATTATTTAAGTCTAAGTGGCGCAATGATTACGGGTCAAAAATTCATTGATGGGGTACCGTATGTTTTTGCCTCCTCTGGTGCGTTAAATACATCCCCACTAACAGGCTGGTTCCGTGACGGCTCTATTGTCATGTATTTTGACACAGGTGGAGTGATGCACAAAGGCTGGTTGGTTGAAGGGGCTAATAAATATTATTTTAAACAAGATGGAATGATTCGTACCGGCTGGTTAGAAGAAGATAATAAAAAATATTTCTTTGCACTGGATGGTAAGATGCAGGTTGGTTGGCTGAACGACGGTGATAAACGTTATTACTTTGGAACAGATGGTGAAATGAAGACCGGGTGGATCACCTACGGGGAAAAATCCTATTACCTAGGTTCGGACGGTGTCATGTACAAAGGTTGGTTGACCGAGGGGGAAGAAAAGTATTATTTCGGTTCGGATGGAGTTATGGTCAGTGGCTGGCAAAAAGTTAATAACAAGTGGTATTATTTCAACTCCGATGGAACCATGGAAACTGGCTGGATCTATATTGATGGGAAATGGTACTATTTAAACGCCAACGGAGAAATGCAAACAGGGTGGCTAACCGATAATGGCTCTACCTACTATTTAACGAATAATGGGGATATGTTTTTCGGCTGGTTAGCTTTAGATAATAAATGGTACTATTTTGATTCGAATGGCAAAATGGTAACTGGCGAAAAGATAATTGATGGAAAGACGTATAACTTTTTTGAAGATGGTGTTTTAAATACTGGTCCTGTGGTGAATACGACAAGCTATAATCTTTCGTATCAGCAAATGCTTGATCTTGAGATGACTAGAACTCCACAAACAGATAAGTATAGAAATACGAATGCATATGTTAGTAGTGAATATGTGCTTAAAGATGTACAAGATCCAACCAAAGGTGTGGTGATATCCACAACACCACTTAATGTTCGGGAGAATACGAATACCAATTCCTTTATTTTTGGAACATTAAAGAATGGCTCTCAAGTAACCATTGTTTCCACCGTTGGAACTTGGTATGAAATTAAATATGATACATGGAGAAATGCCAAGTCTGAAGATGTAAGCTATTATCTCAATCCAAATACCTTTAGCTCAACAAGTTCGGAATACTTCCAGTTTCTCCTTCTAAATAAAAGTGCCGGAACTACTGCAAAAGATCTGAATGCGAAGCCACTGGCTGGCAAAGGAATTTTGGATGGAAAAGGCCAAGCATTTATTCAAGCAAGTCAGCAATATAATGTGAATGAAGTGTACCTTATTTCACATGCATTGCTTGAAACGGGAAATGGTACTTCTCAGTTGGCAAAGGGAATTGTGGTTGATACAGTAGATGGGCAACCAGTAGAACCGAAAACGGTATACAACATGTATGGTGTGGGAGCTATTGATAGTTGCCCGAATACTTGTGGCTCCCAATATGCATACAAGCAAGGGTGGTTTACACCAGAAGCGGCTATCATCGGCGGAGCAGCATTTATTGGACAAGGCTACATTAACGCATCAGTTCCACAAAATACACTTTATAAAATGAGATGGAATCCTATTAATCCTAGCCATCAATATGCAACTGATATCGGGTGGGCCGTAAAACAAACAAATAACATAAAAAGAATCTACGATTCGTTAAGTTCGTATACATTATATTACGAGCTTCCAGAATATAAGTAAATAGAAAAAGGGTGATGCGACTGGCATCACCCTTTTTCTATGTTATTTACCAAAATCCTACGAAAATAGTACATACTAATGTCGAATCAACATTTTTTTATTTACAGTTTATATAGGCTGAGTTACAATGAATATACGTTCAATTTTTGAATATATCGGAGGACCTTCAATGGAACAGCACTCATTTCAATTATTAGAGGCGATTAATAAAAACGCCAACTTAAATCAAAAGAAAATGGCTGAGATCTGCGGGATTTCAATCGGGAAGGTTAATTATCTAATCCATGATTTAACATTCGGGGATTATATTTATAGTGAAAAAAAGGGTAGAAATATCAGCTATTTTTTAACACAAAAAGGAATTGAATCCTTAAAGAACGGAATCCAAGCTTTTCATGATAAAAAGGTTAACATTCATCAAGAGCCGTTAACGGAAATTAAGCAGGCTGTTATTTTAGCAGCAGGTTCTCGAAAAGATTTTAACAAACCTGCAGGATTAATGCCAATTGATGATACCACATTATTAAAACGAAATGTAGAGATCCTTCAGGAAAACGGAATTAATCATATCATTATTGTTACTGGCTACCAAAAAGAAGCGTTTCAGGATATCCCGGAACTAAGTCACCTGCAATTTGTGCATAACCCAAAATACAAATGGACGGGATCCATGGCGTCATTGGCACTTGCTTATGATTTGATTTCTGAGGATATTCTCCTTATCGAAGATGACATTTTAATTGAAGAGCGGGCGATTAAGGAAATGATTATGCATCCGCAACGCGACAGCGTTCTAATCACTGACGAAAGTGGCTCTGGCGATGAAGCCTTCGTAGAGCTCCGAAATGGGTATCTTTATAAGGTGTCAAAGGATATTCACCAATTTAATCATGTCGATGGCGAAATGATCGGATTCAGTAAGCTATCCTATGAAGTTTTTACAAAAATGGTTAATGACTATAAGGAAAACAACAAGAACCCATATATGAACTATGAATACATGCTGCTTGATGTATCCAGACATTATAATATCGGCTTCCTCAAAATGCACAACCTCATTTGGGGAGAAATCGATAGCCAAGAGCATTATAATATCATCATTAATAAAACCTATCCAATTCTAAAAAGAAAAGAAGCGGAGTTTAGAGAAATTCAAATCAAGAGCTACTTAATGGAGGCCCTTGACCTGGCCTATGAGGATATTCAGGAAATTAGGCCGTTTGGCGGAATGACAAATAAGAACTTCAAGGTAACGGTCAACGATAAGGAGTATGTGCTTCGGATTCCTGGTAATGGAACCGAGCAGATGATTAACCGAAAAGAAGAAAAAATCAATTCGACCCTTGTTAGTCAGCTCGGTATCGATACAGAAATCGCTTATTTTAATGCAGAAACAGGCGTGAAAATTGCCGAACTTATTCCAAATGCGGAGACGTTAACCGGCAAAACAGCTAAACGCCAGGACTACATGATGCTAACAACGGCAGTTCTTAGAAAGCTGCATGAATCAGGTGTTGAGATGGCCAATCGATTTGATGTGTTTGAAACTATTACAAAATATGAGCAACTGATGGAAGAAGCAAAGGGCCAGCCTTATGAGCATTATGATGAAGTAAGAGCGCAGGTTATGGTTTTGAAGGATATTTACCAAGCGATGAATATCATGTTAAAACCATGTCACAATGACTTAGTTCCAGAAAACTTGGTGAAAAGCGGCACCGACAAAGTGTATTTAATCGACTGGGAATATGCAGGTATGAACGACCCAATGTGGGATGTAGCGGCACACTCGCTAGAATGTGAGTTTACACCAGAAGATGAGGAATTGTTCTTATCACTATACCTACAACAGGATGAAATTCCACTCGACATTCAACAAAGAGTACTAATGAATAAAATCTTCCAGGATTTCCTTTGGAGCATTTGGACGATTATTAAAGAAGCAAAGGGCGATGACTTCGGCCAATACGGAATTAATCGCTTTAACAGAGCTATAGCGAATTTAAATCATGAACTGATAAGGGAGTTGGCATACTCGTATGAAAAATAAAGGGATCTTTTTCGGTTTGTTCTCAGGCTTCACCTGGGCGCTTGACACCGTTTTAATTGGAATGGTTTTATCCAAAGCAGTATTTGTTTCATCAGATGCGGTTATATTTCTAGCACCGCTAGTGAGTACGTTTTTCCATGACATGCTTTCTAGCTTCTGGATGATGCTTTATATGCTCTTCAGAGGGGAGTTAGCCACCTCATTTAAGAAATTAGCGACGCGCAGTGGACGGTTTGTTGTCTTAGGTGCTTTACTAGGTGGACCAATAGGAATGACTGGTTACGTTCTTGCGGTTAAATATTTGGGTGCCTCTCTATCGGCCTCCATTTCAGCGGTGTATCCAGCGATTGGTGCTTTCTTTGCTTTCTTGATTCTAAAAGACAGATTAACTTTGAAAAACTGGATTGGACTTTTTATAAGTATTTTATTTATCTTCTTACTAGGCTTTGCAGGAGGAGAACCATCTCCAAGCTTTATTCTTGGATTCTCATTTATCCTATTGTGTATCTTTGGCTGGGGAATGGAGTGCGTTATCCTTGCTTATGGAATGAAAGATGATGAGATTTCACCAGAGCAAGCGTTGCAAATTCGTCAGGTTGTTTCTGCTATCACTTATGCGGTCTTGATTTTACCATTTTTCAATGCGTACCCTCTTGTGGGCGAAGTGTTTAAGAGCAGTGAAGTGTTCTTGATTGCTGGAGTTGCTCTGTCTGGAACAGCATCTTATGTATACTATTACAAAGCAATTTACGTTATGGGACCAACTCGTGCGATGGCCTTAAATATTACGTATGCAGCATGGGCGATTTTCTTAAGTTTCATTATTCTAGATTCTCCAATTACCCTAAAGGTTGTCTTTTTTAGTATTATGATTTTATTAGGATCTATATTAACTGTCGCTACCAAAGATGAGTTAAAATGGATGAATCTAACTAAAGGCAGGAGAACCGCTTAATTATGAGAGCTATACTATTAGCAGCAGGAATGGGCACAAGATTACGACCATTAACACTAACTACACCGAAGTCCTTGGTTGAAGTTAACGGGAAACCGATGCTCGAGCAGCAGGTGGAATACCTTCAAGAAGTCGGTGTGGAGGAAATCATCGTAGTTACAGGATATTTGAAGGAAAAGTTCGAGTACTTAAAAGAAAAGTATGGCGTTACGATTGTTAATAATGACAAATACGATGTGTATAACAACATTTACACTATGTATTTAGTTAGAGAATATCTTTCAGGCTCGTACGTGATTGACGCCGATGTCTTTTTGAAAAATAACTTCCTTTTGCGTGATCCGAAGAAGTCAATGTACTTTAGTTCACGAAAGCCAGAGTTTAAAGCGGAGTGGATGATCCGCTTCGATGACAATTTCAAGGTCTATGACATTGAAGTAGGTGACGGCGAACATGATTATATTTTATGCGGCATCTCGTATTGGTCAGAGGAAGATGGCCGTTATATCGTTAAGAAGCTGGAGGAATCGGTCGCTGACGGGAATTTCAAGGACCTTTACTGGGATGACATTGTTAAGGATAACATTCGTGACCTAAACGTGTACCTACAGGAGATTCACCCAGATGACAGCTATGAAATTGATTCCTTAGAGGATCTCGAAAAAGTAAATCAGCGTTTGGTGATGGAGAAATAGATAGAGCGTTAGCAAGCGGGCGGGCACTTTGACTAGAGTGTCCGTTTTTTTGTTAAATGAAAAGTTCTACTTCAACTTTTTCCTAGAAAGAAGAAGGAAAAGTAGAAGTAGAAGGGGTCTACGTCAACTTTTTCCTAGAAAGAAGAAGGAAAAGTAGAAGTAGAAGGGGTCTACGTCTGCTTTTCTCTGGAAAGAAGAAGGAAAAGTAGAAGTAGAAGGGGTCTACGTCAACTTTTTCCTAGAAAGAAGAAGGAAAAGTAGAAGTAGAAGGGGTCTACGTCAACTTTTCTCTAGAAAGAAGAAGGAAAAGTAGAAGTAGAAGGGGTCTATGTCTACTTTTCTCCAAAAAGAAGATAGAAAAGTAGAAGTAGAAGGGAGCTACATCTACTTTCCCCTAAAAAGAAAATGCAAAAGCAGAAGTAGAGGACATCTACTTCTGCTTACCTACGAAATAAACAATCAAAAGTCTAAATAGCAAGCGACCCTCACATTATTCATAAAAAAGCCATCTTCCAAAACCGTTTGCCTTATAGTATTTATTTAATATTCGTCTAATGATATTATCCGACAAAACTCCTTCACACCACTCCATAACCGCACTAGTAGTAATCTTTCGATCTGGAAACAACAACTTTAGTTCTTCCACACTACGTACAACTGCAGCATCAACCGTTTCTTGGTGACCGCAATCATTACAAACTAGGATTTTGTGATCCACACAAACACTAAACGACTGGCATAAACAACAAATAAACCCTTTACGCTGTTGACTATATTCATAATGAAGCAATCGGGGATAAGGGGATTCCACAAAATGCAATGAATCTAATAGCTCGGCTAACTGTTTGTGTTTTCCAGTAAGATTTCTGGTCGTCGTATTTAACTTCTTCATTAGTGAATTTATCTGTGTAGGAAATATCAGGGGTTCATTTTTTGGTGCTTGATAAAGTGTAAAATTGGGGTTAATAAAAACTACATTTGATTCTAGAGGAATCCTAAAGCCATGTTTTTGCAGTAATTGGGGAAAGAGAGAGTTACATCGTTTTAGTTGGTCCAATGGGTTCGTCGTAATTTTCGTACCATGCTTTGAGTAAAACTCACCATTTTCAAAATAATAATCGCCTTCATTATTTTTAACATCAAAAACGTGCAAAGTATCTTTAATAATCAACGTATCAATTTGAAACTTACTATTATTAACCTCCAACAATAAATCATTTAATATATAACAATTACTCTGAATTTTTTCGGTTAATAAATCAAACATCACTTCCCCTTCGTATCCTTTTTTTAGATTATAAAAGTTCCTCTTATCTTCCTCCGGTAACTCCATCCTAGCATTCAAGCTTCTTAAAATAATTAATTCCTGCCGTTCCGTGCGAGGTTTAAAAGCCATAAAGCACTTCCTCTCAAAATAGTTTAAACTCCAATTTCATTTTAATAAAAAAATTCCAACGGATGATTAGAAGTATATGAACATTTCTTGAAGAATTTACAAGATGTTTGTCGAATTAGGGTGGAAACGGTTGGAAAATATGTTACCCTTAAAGATAGAATAATAGATTGAGAGGAGAAAGGAATTGAAAAAAGTAGTATTTCGAAGTTTCTTAGTTGTTCTTTTGTTATTGGGGATTTTTCATAATAAGGCAATGGCTGCCGAATTAACGGCACAATCCGAAATGACTGTGATCTCGATAAATTTACCAGTCTATCGGAATTTCGAGGAGTTATCTGATTTTAGAATTCATCTAGGTCCAGACTACAAGAGATATGCAGTGTTATCTTTTAATGACAAGGTGACAATCCTCAGTGAGAAGGACTATGCGGCACAAATCCGTATGGCAGATGGTAGGACAGGATGGGTCCATAAAGATTATTTGAGCAGTAATATCATGAATCAAACATGGCTTGTAAAAGAAGGCAGAAATCTAAGAGAAGACCCAAGCACGACTAAGCCTTCCATAGGGTCTATTCCCGATAAGGCAAAAGTGTTTGTCCTAGATTATGATAAACAAAGTAAATTTTATAAAATCCAAACAGCAGATGGACATGAAGGCTGGATTAAAGGAACCTATCAAGAAGGAGAAGGATCGAATTTCTTTGATTACGGAAAAGGCTTAAATGTGATTCCGTATGAATTTGATAAAGAGGGGAAAGAGACCACTAACATTTCAATCTTTACTCCATTAAATACTGTTGCCAAAGTAACAGCCAATCAAATAAACAAGTTTATTGAGTATAAGACGAATGGAGCCGCTACGGAAATGTCTGCAATGGGTTCTGCATATCTAGAAGCCCAAACTAGTGAACACTTAAATGCAGTCTACCTTTTGGCACATTCAGGACTTGAGACAAAATGGGGAACCTCGGATATCGTGAAAAATGTCCATAACTATTATGGGATTGGCGCCTATGATTCACAGCCTGCAGAGGGTGCGGATACGTTTTCTTCTAAAAGCACAGGCATTATCGAAGGGGCTAAATTTATTAGTACTAGATATGTAAACAGAAGTGCTGGATTTCAGTATCCATTCCCACAGCCGACCCTTGATAATATGAGATTTAATGATGAGTTACATCAATACTCAACAGATGAAGCATGGGCTGGAAAAATCGCAACGATTATCAAGGAATTTAACAAATTTACTTATACAAAAGGCTGGAAAAATATCGCTAATAAGTGGTATTACAATAATGGGGACGGCACCTATAAAACGGGCTGGCTCCTAGATAAAAACAAATGGTATTACTTAGATCCGTCGTCTGGTGTCATGCTTTCAGGCTGGAAACAGATTAACGGAAAATGGTATTATCTCAACCCAGCGGGCGATATGAAAACAGGTTGGTTGTATTCAGGAGGGAAATGGTATTACCTTGACCTTAAGAATGGCGACATGAAAACGGGCTGGCTCTACACTGGCAGTAAGTGGTATTACCTAAATAATAGTGGTGCCATGCAAACAGGATGGATTAAACTCGGAGGCAAATGGTACTATCTTTACAAAGATGGCCATATGGCTGCCAACACTACCGTTGGCGGGTATCGTCTAGGAAAAACGGGTGCCATGCTTTAATCAAAATTTTTAGTAGGAATCACCTAGTGGTGGTTCCTATTCTATTTTCTTAGCATTATTACAAAATAAAAGATGAGTCGACAAACTTCGCTAGCAAATATGCAAACCTCTTAGCAAACATAGTTTGAAAGTCACGAAACTTATTATGACTATTTACCCTTATTTTTACCGTTTTATCAGAAAAATCAAACAAAAAGTCGAATATGGTCAGTTTTTGAAACATTCCTGTAATAATATTAAAAAACAACTGTAAATTAAAACTAGTAACTTATATGAGATACTATAAATAATTAATAGAGAGAGAGAAAAAGAAACACGGAGGTTATCATGAAGAAATTTATAGTCAGTGGTCTACTGTCATGTTCTTTACTCTTGAGCGGATTTATTGGTGGACAGAAAACAGAAGCAGCGTCATTTGGAGATAAGGTAACAGACATAGCGCTTGAATATATCGGAGTCCCTTATGTTTGGGGAGGCACATCACCGAGTGGATTTGATTGCTCTGGTTTTACGAGTTATACATATAAGCAAGCGGGTATTACTCTCCCTCGAACAGCTTCTGATCAATACACCAGGGGGCAAGCTGTTTCAAAAAGTAACTTACAAGAAGGAGATTTAGTTTTCTTTAGTACATATAAGGCTGGAGCTTCTCATGTGGGAATTTATTTAAGTGACAATAAGTTTGTTCATGCGTCATCAAAAGGTGTAAAAGTTAGTTCTCTGTCAGAATCTTATTACTCATCAACATATATTGGTTCTAAACGTATTGGAAATACCACTAATGGTTGGGTTCTTTCAAATAAAAAGTGGTACTTCTATAAAAATAGTGTTAAACAGACTGGTTGGTTGAAAGATAACAGCGAATGGTATTATCTGGATTCAGACGGTGAAATGGCTACTGGTTGGTTAAATTGGCATAATGATTGGTATTATATGTATTCAAGTGGTGCAATGGGTACAGGTTGGATATATTCAGGTGGAAAATGGTATTATCTATACTCCGATGGATCCATGGCTAAAAGCACAACCATTAATGGGTATAAATTGAACAGCAATGGGGCTTGGATTCAATAAGCAAAATAAGTACAAAAAGCGAAACCATATAAGAAGGTTTCGTTTTTTATTTTCATTTCATATATATACTAGTCAACTAATGAACAAAAGGGTAAAATTCGACATCATTTGCGGCTCACAGTTTCTTTTAGTGCTGTTATTTGTTACAATTAGTTGTAAAAATTTAATTGTCATACCTTATTGATGGGTAGATCCCATCATCAAGGTAAAATATATGATTATAGTCATTCAAAGTATGTCTGGAAAGGAAGTTTACTTCATGAATAAAATTTGTGTCATCGGCCTTGGTTATATCGGTCTTCCTACATCTGTTATGTTTGCAAATAATGGCATTCAGGTTCACGGTGTAGACGTCAATGCTGCGGCAGTTGAAAAAATCCAAAATAAGCAGCTTCATATTGAAGAAAATGGACTAGAGGAGCGCCTGATTGCAGCAATAGACAGCGGTAATTTTACTGTATCAACCACACCGGTAAAAGCTGATGTTTTTATCATAGCCGTTCCATCACCAATTAACCCTGATAAAACAGCAGATATGAAATATGTTCAAGCAGCTACAAAATCTATCGTTCCTTATCTTGAAAAGGGAAACCTTGTCATTCTTGAGTCTACTGTTCCTCCAAGGACTGTAGAAGACGTAATGATTCCAATCTTAAAAGAAAGCGGACTCGAAATCGGAACAGAACTACTTGTTTCCCACTCGCCTGAACGAGTTATTCCAGGTCGTGTATTCGAAGAGCTTGTAAATAATAGCCGTATTGTTGGTGGAATTAACGAAGAATCATCTGAAAAAACAGCGGAGCTTTATCGTGCCTTTGTTAAAGGTGAAATTTTCTTAACTGATGCGACAACAGCAGAGATGGTAAAGGTTATTGAAAATACGTACCGCGATGTCAACATTGCATTTGCTAATGAACTTGCACGCATCAGTGAAAGAATCGGCGTGAATGTGTGGGATGCGATTAAGCTTGCGAACCACCACCCACGTGTAAATATCCACTTGCCGGGACCTGGGGTTGGCGGACATTGTATCGCAGTTGATCCATGGTTCCTAGTGGAGCAAGATCCAGAAAATGCACAGATCATTCACCTTTCACGTAAAACAAATGATTCAATGCCACTATTTGTAGCCAAAAAAGTCAAAACAATTAGTGAGCAGCACCAAATCACGAATCCTAAAGTAGCAGTTTTGGGGTTGTCATTTAAAGCAAACATTGATGATATGCGTGAAAGTCCATCTGTTGAGGTTATTCATCACTTGAAAGAGCTTAATCTTGAATTTACTGCTTTTGATCCACATATTAAGGAGCAGAAAATTCCTCAGCAAACGTTACAATTGGAAGAAGCATTAAAGAATGCGGACATCGTTCTTATTTTAACAGAGCATGATGAGTTTAAAATACTTGATCCGAAGCAAACAGCGAACCTAGTTCGTTCAAAAATTGTTTTAGATACAAAAAATTGCCTTCCACGCGAAGCTTGGGTAAATGCAGGTTTTGACGTTCGCTTATTAGGGGATTCTAAAAATAGTTAATGGATAATTACTGCGGCTGTTCCTAAGCCGCAGTTCATTTCGTATATGAAGTCCAAATAATACAGGTGGTACATATGAAGGAAAATTTCCTCGGGGTGGATGTTTGTAATTATGATTATGATCAGCTTGCCTCGTTATTGATGAAGGATATCGAAACGAAAAAAAAATCATTTATAGTTGCCATTAATCCTGAAAAAATTATGAAGGCCCAAGAAGATGAAGAGCTTAGAAAACTGTTGAACCGCGCTGATTATCAAATTCCAGATGGGATTGGAGTCATCTTAGCGTCCAAGCTAAAGGGTGGCCAAGTGAAAAGCCGGGTAACAGGGATTGATATGATGTTGAAGCTGTGTCAAACAGCGGCTGCACAAGGAAAGCGCATCTTCTTATATGGCGGAAAACCAGGCGTGGCTGATGCGGCCAAAGCAGAGTTGGAAAAGCAAATCCCTGGCATTAAAATTGTTGGTACACTACATGGGTATGAAAAAGATGAAGAAGTAATTATCAATACGATTAATCAGCATGATCCTGAAATTATGTTCGTGGCACTCGGCAGTCCAGCACAAGAATATTGGATTGTCAATCATATGGATCAAGTGGCACCTTACGTGTTTCAAGGAGTCGGTGGTTCCTATGATGTCATATCAGGGAATCTGAAACGGGCGCCTGAAGTATTTCAGTCACTTGGTCTTGAATGGTTCTACCGTCTTGTGAAAGAACCTTGGCGCTGGAAAAGGCAGTTAATTTTGCCGAAGTTTCTATTAAGAACGTTAAAAAAATAACATCAGAGGCCTTTCTCGATTTTAAAAGGGAGAGGCTTTTAGTTCATGGAAGAAGGGGAAGAATGATGGCAACGTTTGTTGACAATTTAATCAAACAATTACGCGCCAGTAAATTCTATGGGGTAGCTAAAAATAATCCGGTTTTAATAAAAATGAAAAGAAAATATGATAAAGTGCAATACCAAAAGCAGAAGGATATGGTCCATGTTTACGGGATGCAAACCTTGAAATATATGAAAGAAGGTTTTGCAGAAATCGGAGAAGAATTTTGGCTTGATTATGGGACGTTGCTTGGTGCAGTAAGAGAGAAGGACTTTATTGGGCACGACAAGGACCTTGATATTGGCTGCTTTAATTTTGATGACCAAAAGAAAGCAAAGCTTGTTAAGGTTTTAGAGAAAAAAGGGGTAAAGCTTTACAAGCAATATGAAATGGACGGAAAGATTTTTGAACAGGCCTTTCATTATAATGGCTTACATATTGATATCTTCTATTATTGGAAGACCGGTGAGGATAAAATTTGGTGTTATTTTAGTGATATTGGCACGAAGATGGAGTTTGAAAATCATTCGGACTATCAAATTGCTAAAGGGTATCGCACCCAATCCGTTACCTCTCGTTTTACGGGGTTAATCGACTATGAATTTAAAGGTGAACTGTTTAAGATTCCTTCAAATTATCATGAGTATTTGGTTGATAACTACGGGACAAGCTATATGCAAAAAGATGAGAACTGGGTTGCAGGGGAATCACCAGATAATATTAAGCTGGTTGATAAACCGGTTATTGTAAAGGAATATATTTAGGAATGGAAGGGCTGTCTCTGTGGCGGGCCTTTGCCTTTTGATTTGAGGGTTGTTTTATGCAAAAGTCGTTAATAAAAAACGCAATTTATAAAATCACGTTAAACTTTTTTAATCTAATTTTACCTGTATTAATTGGAGCTTATGTTTATCGCACATTAGGTTCGGATGCCATCGGAAGAGTAAAGTACGGGGAAACAATTTTTAACTATTTCTTTATTTTTGCGGCATTTGGGATCTATCAATATGGACTTCGTGAAGTTAGTCGAATCAAGAATGATAAGCAAAAGGTAGCACAACTATTTACCAGCTTATTCACTTTTAGCTTACTGACAAACTTTTCTTCCTTAATTACCTATATGGCTGTGGCCTATTTCGGTTATGGGGAAAAGGCGTTATTCCCTGTGTTAATGGTGTATGCGATCAACTTTTTCTTCAATATTTTCTATGTTGAATGGGTAAACGAAGCCTATGAAGATTATGGCTTTATTACCATTAAGACAATCGCAGTGAAAATCGTCTATGTCATCCTGTTGTTAACCTTAATTAAAGGCACGGATGACTACCTTATATTTGTCGGACTATTAGTGCTATCAACTGGTTTAAATAACGTGATTAGTTATTTTTATGTGAAACGAAGAGTGAAATTTGATTTTTCAAACTTACGTTTTCGACCGCATCTCAAGCCGTTATTTCTAGTCGTTATTTTTTCAAACGGTAACATCCTGTACACGCAGTTGGACCGGTTTATGCTTGGGGAATTCGTCAGTGAAAAATCCGTTTCCTATTATACCTTGGCACAGCAAATCGCCACGATGATTAATGCGTTGATGTTAAGTATCATTCAGGTGACGATTCCAAGGCTGTCATTCTTATTAGGTGGGGAAAATGAGGAACAGTACCTTGACCTGCTAAAGAAAATTACCAAAATCTATTCTGCCTTGCTGTTTCCAGCGGCGATTGGGCTTTACGCTATTGCAGACCTTGGGGTTATTATCTACGGGGATAAAGAATTTAGAGCTGCAGGCCCGGTTCTATCTATTTTTGCCCTCTATATGATTACGATTGGATTTGAATCCATTTTATCCAATCAGGTCATCTATATTAAAAAGAAAGAAAATATCCTTGTTCGCTTAATTTTTGTCTGTGGAATAGCCAATCTAGCGCTGAATTTTGGCTTCTTATATTTAGGCATCCTAGATGCGAAAACTGCCATCCTAACGACGGCAATTGCCAACGTGTTACTGATTGCAAGTGAATACGTTTATATTCGGAAGTATCTTAAGATCCCCATTCAGTTACTTTCATGGACAAACCTGAAATATCTTGTCTACTCGCTGCCGTTTATTCTTATTTCTCTGGCCATTCGCTCGGTTGTCAGTGGAACGCTTACCCTATTCGTTCTTATCATTGCAGCTTGTGGTCTATATTATTTATTGATTTTATTCCTCACAAAAGATGAAATCGTTACTTTATTTACTTCTAAAATAAAGGGTAAATTGTTGAAAAAATAAGCAGTTTTCATTGCAATTTATATCTTAAGCAAAACTTAAGGAAACTTTCATATTGTGTATACAGTTGTCCGCTATAATCATGGATAAAGTCAAAATTTGAGGTTTTATTATGTCTACTTTAAAGAAGAATTTCCTTTACGTACTGCTTCAACAATTCGTCTTGCTTGGACTGCCATTTTTAACTATCCCATATATTTCGAGGATATTGGGCCCACACGGTGTGGGACATTATAGTTATAGTTTTTCTTACATTACCCTTTTCATCAATGTATTTCTGCTTGGATCCAACTTGTATGCCATCAGGGAAATCGCAAATGTGAAAGCAGATGGGCAACAGTTATCTCGTTCCTTTAGCGAAATATTTCTAATTCGTACGGGATTATTAGCAATAGCAACGGTCATTTATTTTGTTTGCGTTCCGCTCATTTGGAATCGAGATGCTGTTTTTTTCTGGCAGTCACTCCATTTAATTGGTGCTTTTTTTGATATTACCTGGCTGTTCCAAGGGCTGGAACAATTCAAGAAGGTGGTTACTCGGAATATTACACTCAAGCTTTTGGGCTTTGGAAGTGTGTTTATTTTTGTAAAAGATGAAAAGGATCTTGTTTTATATACCATTATTATGGGAGCAGCTGTAATCGTTGGGAATGTGGCGCTGTTTTACCGATTACATCAATATGTTCGTTTGACGGTAACAAACCTAGTTTACAAAACACATTTTATACAGATGTTGATTCTATTCATCCCTAGCTTTTCAGCTATGATATATTCTGTATTGGATAAAACCATGCTCGGGATTATGTCCACAACGGCTCAGGTAGGCTTTTATGAACAATCCTATAAAATTGTTTATATGATTTCATCCCTGATTAATATTTCAGGAGTCGTCATGCTGCCGCGGACTTCTTCTCTTATTGCGGAGGAGAGGTTTGAAAAGCTAAGGCAGGTACTAAG
This sequence comes from Bacillus sp. SLBN-46, assembly GCF_031453555.1. GTDB lineage: Bacteria > Bacillota > Bacilli > Bacillales > Cytobacillaceae > Neobacillus. The sequence goes on from NZ_JAVIZM010000001.1 coordinate 1,211,499, forward strand.
GGATGGAGTCACCTTTACTGTTTTTCTAGTCCTGCCAATCACCTTTGGATTTTTACTTATTTCTAAGGATTTTGTGCTATGGTTCTTGGGAAGTAAATTCGAGGCGAGCGTGATGATTGCGATGATTATGGCACCGATTATTATTTTTAAGTCATTAGGTGTCATCTTCGGTTCCTGGTACCTGGTTCCTATGAAAAAGAATAAAGAGTATACATTGCCAATCGTTATTGGCGCGCTATTGAACTTTGTTCTAAATCTAATGCTGATTCCACGCTATGGTGGTGCGGGGGCGGCCATTGCCACGACCGTAACAGAAGGATTAATATTAGCCATTCAATTATGGTTCTTAAGAGGTGTTCTTAACTTTAAGGTGGGAACCAAAAAGGCGATGATTACCTATTTGGTAGCTTCTATTGTTATGGCCCTTATTGGATATCAGTTAAGTTCATACTTTCAACTGTCATTCCTGCTGTCGATCATTTTAAAAGTAGTGATTGGAGTATCGGTATATGTAGGAGTTCTTTTATTAATTCGAGAACAGATAGCGTATGGTTATATGAAAAAATTGTTTGCTTTTAAACCAAAATGAATAATGGGTAAAGAAGAGCTCTAAATGTGCTCTTCTTTTTTCGTAGTGATAAAGATGTAAGTTATGACTTGATAAAAACGGCGATAAACGATAACATTATTTTGTTCTCAATCGAATTTATACTATATCTTTCAAGAGGGGTTCCTATTGAAGAAAATTTTATTCTTATTAAATTTCGTTGGTAAAGGCGGAACTGAAAAGTACGTCTTAGATTTAATTCATGCAGTAGGACCAGAAAATAGTGTGTTTATTTATTCAGAAGAGGGTCCTGGTTTAGAGGATTTTAAACGAACTAACGTTGATATCCATCAAGTAAAAATGACAGGTCCGTTTGATCTTAATGCTGCTAAGCAAGTTAAGCAAATAGCTCTTAAGGAACAGGTGGACGTCATTCATGCTCAGTTCCTAAGGGAAAATTACCTCGCAATATTGGCAAAACTGATGGGGGCTCGCTGCAAGGTTATATGGAGCTATCACGTTGATGTTCCAATGGGCAAGGCCATCCGAACGTTAAATAAAGTCATGACATCCTTCAATCATAAAGTGATTACTGTTTCCCAATTTATGTTCAGGCAGTTGCAGCAAAAGGGAGTCTCATCTAACAAGCTAAAATTAATTTATAACGGAGTGAATGGCCCGGTAGACAGTGATCCATTAACTAGCTTAAGAGCGGTGCCTGTGATATCAGTTGTTGGTAGACTCCGTGAAGAAAAAGGACAGGCTTTTTTGATTAAAAGCTTAGCAGCCCTTAGGAAGCATAACCCGGAAATCAAGTGGGAATGCCATATTTATGGGGAAGGGCCACAGCAGGAAGAATTAACTGCCTTGGTCCAACAATTAAACCTTGAAAATTTTGTTCATTTTAAAGGTTTTTCCTCAGATAAGGATAAGCTATACCTAAGTAGTGACATTATCGTCATTCCATCAAGCAATGAGGCATTATCCTATGTGGCGATGGAGGCTCTATCCTATAACAGGATTGTGGTAGCGACAAATGTGGGCGGTTTGCCTGAAATTGTCAAGCATGGAGAGACGGGGATGCTTGTAAAGTATGGGGATACGGAAGAGTTAGCACAAACTCTTTTAAGTCTGTTCACTGACCAAGCGCTAGTCCAAAAACTTTCCATTAAGGGAAGAGAGTATTTTGATGAGAATTTTACATTAGAAAAAATGGTGAAAGAAACAATTGCACTTTATAAGTAATAAAATTATGTTTAGGGGTACAAATTAATGAATTTACTTCAAAGAAACCTTTCAATCTTATTCATAGGAATACTGGCGGTAATAGTCGGTCTAGTAGTAACCAATTCGAAATTGGCTCTGCTGATTTCGGTGTTTATAGCGCTATTGTCTTTTTGGAAAAAAGAAAATGGAATTTTATTTTTGCTTATTTTTATTCCATTACGACCGTTTTTAATAGCCGTTAATCCAGGATATAAAGTGATTGGAGATGCCATTATCGGCTTATTACTCATTCGGACCATTTGGGATTCTCGCAAAGAATTAAGAAAGTTGTTTACCTTCCATCATTTTGAATTAGCGTTTTTTGCTTTTGCTGTAATCGGTGTGCTTTCTGCCTTAATAACTGATGTTTCTCTTAAGGCAATTATTGTCCAGTTGCGTGCTTACTTTTTGTTTTATCTCGTTTATTATATTGTTAAGCGCATGGATTTCACTTCAGAGATGATTCGAAGAATGTCTTACACCACCTTTTTCTTAGCTGTTATTATGTCTATTCAAGGGATAGTTGAAAAAATCTCTAATAAAACGGCGTTAATGCCGCAAGAATGGCAGGAATGGTGGTTGTCACCAACGAACCGAATTCGTGTTTACGGCTTGCTTAAAGGGCCTAATGAATTATCACTATATTTATTAATCGCCTTTATCATCTCACTCTATTTATTAAAGCAGGTTCGTGGTAAGGCACGTTCTTTCCTTTATGTAGGGATGACCTTAATGGGTACCACGATTCTGCTTACGTATTCACGGGGAACTCTGTTGACATTATTTGCTTTTCTATTCATCTATGTAATCGTAAATAGAAAATGGAGACCTTTTGTCAAGCTTAGCATCGTTGCTATTGTGTCTATTGGTCTGTTCTTTGGGGTTAACCAAGCAGCAGATCTGTATTATAATCATTATTTAACCGGTGAAGACCAAGAGGGATACGGGAATGATAATGACAGCGGTTCGAAGCGATATAAAAATGCGTTTTCTGAAGAAACTATCGGACAGAGTAGTTCAAGCGGAAGGCTTTATTACGTAAAAAAAGCAGTTGAGATTTTTAAAGACCATCCGATCATTGGAACAGGCTTTGGGACATTTGGCGGGGCGGCAACACTTGCTTATTCCTCACCGATTTATGATGATTACGGAATTGAAACTAATTTCTATTCAGATAACCAATATATTCTTGTCCTTGCTGAAACAGGAATTCTAGGAACGCTTGCTCTTATCTTGGTGAGCTATTTCTTATTAGTTGTTACCTGGAAAAACAGAAAGAAGTTTTATGGACCGCTGCTTTCCTACTTATTTATTGCCTTAATTGTCGGAGGAGCAGTTTATAACATCCTTGAAAATGATACTTTTATGATGTTCTACTTCATCCTTTTGGGTATTGTATTGAACAAACAAATAAACAAAGAGCCAGATTCCTTTATTTAAGGATTCTGGCTCTTTGTTTATTGGGCTACATAATTTTCTTTTATTGTACTTTCTGTTTTTAACTGACTAATACGGAAGTTTGTTATTTGCTGTTTGAAATTTTGTAGCTTTACAGCGTACTCTTCTTCGGTTTGAATCGGTTTATTTTTAGCCAAATAATCAATAATCCAATTATTGATGAAACTATAATAATGGACTTGATCTCCTTGATAATTTCCTATATTAAAGGTAATTTCCTTTGCATCTTGAAAATCGTAAATTTCTATATTTGGATATTTCTGGGCTAATTCAAAAACCTCTTTTTTAAACTTCAATCTTTCCTTTAAGTAATCAGGATGCTTCTTATAAAAGGATACATGATTGTACACTGGATAGGGCGCATAAAATAATGTAAATGTTGTATTTGGGTGTCCTTTAACAAGTGAAATCACATTTTCCTTAAATGATTTTATTTGCACAGAAGCTTTTTCAAAGCTAGGAAGCTGACTCATAGGTTGTACATTCTTTAATGACGTTTGAATATGCTCAATGGATTCAACAGGAGCGACTTGACCGAATTTGTAGAGACTTTCTACCTCCCGCCAACGCTCATCCCCATTTTTATTTGCCATCAAGTTTTTATAAAGGATTTCAACAGAGTATGAACTAAACAAATAGCGAATATCATTTATTTTTAATTGATCATACATGTAGGTTGGAAAATCACTTGGTGGGCCCATTACCCATTCTGGGTCACCAGCAAAGGAATAGTAATTCAATTCCCAAATCACTCTTTTTAGATTTGGTTTATTGCGAAGAGCAGCCTCCGCGACCATGGATTGTTCCTTGGCGGTAGATGCAGGAAGAGATGCATTGAAAGTCTTCCCCCCAAGTTTTTCATTTGCATAGTTTTCACGGAAATTTCTGCCCATTGATGTAGCGGTAAAGACTGTATTATAATCTTGATTTTTTAATAGTCCCGGCATTTGGTACCGTTCAGCACCAGAATATTGGGGACGATAAAGCGTGGCTTTTCTAAAATAAAATAAAGGGTCAACCACATACATAAATATCGAAACAAAGAGGATAAATAACACAGAGATTATAGCTGAGACTGCAAGGAATTTTTTATAAGACATTAAGTTAACTCCTTAAAATTTAAAATATAGAAATTCACTAACCCTATTTAGGTACAATAAGGCAATAACAGCAATAAAACTGATAAAAACAGCGGTACGGTAACTTGGTTTGAATGAATTTAAACGTTCAATTGAGTTTTTTGCTAAAAGGACAATTGCTAATATCACCACGAATAGGGCGGATAATTTCAAATCAAAATAATAAGACCATGGAATAAAATGTGTTCCAAGACGTTCGTTTAAGACTGCTGTAATTCCAGCTGGAAAATGGAAGGATTGAATACTAAACATTTTTGTTAGCATGACTTTAGCTGTTGTTAAATCTGGTGAGCGGAAAAATACCCATGCTATGTGTACAAAGAAAAAGGTAATAAACCAGGCAATATACTTAGGAAGCTTAATATTGAGTCCTTTCCAGTAACGGTTAATAACAGAAGCAATTCCGTGTAGAATCCCCCAAATAACAAATGTCCAGCCGGCACCATGCCAAAATCCGCTGACAAAGAAAATGATGAAAAGATTAATATATGTTCGGATATTACCTTTTCTGCTTCCACCTAATGGGATATATAGATAATGAGTAAAGAAGCGGCCAAGGGTCATATGCCATCTGCGCCAAAAGTCTTGTATATCCAATGACTTATAGGGTGAATTAAAGTTAACTGGGAGCTTAATATTAAATATTAGTCCTAAACCAATCGCCATATCGCAGTAGCCACTGAAATCAAAATACAACTGGAAAGTGTATGCCAGCGTTGTAATCCAGCTATCGAAAAGTGTTAAGGAAGCGATATTGTTATAGCCTAGATTTGCCCATTCAGCAAGTGTATCAGCGATAATTACCTTTTTAAAAAGCCCAATTGAAAAAATATATAGCCCTGAGGCAATGTTTTTCGATTTCATTTTGTAATTTGAACCATCTCTAAGTTGATCAATAATTTCACGATGATGAACAATTGGCCCTGCAATTAAGTGGGGAAAGAAAGTGACAAAGAAAACATAATCAAGTAAAGAATATTCTTTTGTTCCTTCCCGAAAGGTGTCAACCAGGTAAGCGATTTGCTGGAAAGTAAAGAAACTGATTGCTAGTGGTAAAGCTAGATTCAACAGGGAAATATCAGTTCTGAAGACTGCATTGATATTGGTTATAAAGAAATCATAATACTTGTAATAACCGAGCAAGGCAATATTAAAAAGGATGCCAAGAGTTAAAATAATTCTTTTCAACACGAGGCTCTGAATTTTATTTAAGATGGTTGCCAGGCTGAAATTAACCGCAATGGATGAAACAATTATTGGTAAATACTTCACATTCCAATAGCTATAGAAATACAGATTGGCTATCACAAAAAAGATTTTTGCAATGTTTTTGTTTTTTAAGTTCAAAAGCAGGTAATATCCTGCGAATACTATTGGTAAGAAAACGAGAATGAATATGTATGAGTTAAATAACAAAATTCTGACCCCCTAATGATGTTCAAAACACGAAGTTATTATAACATAGTAACGGGAAGCATTGCATTGTGTCGAATAAGCATACAATATGGCAAATCAACGGAAAAAATAACGAATATGTAACTTTTGGGTTGTGTTTTTCGTCATAATTCATGGTATATTTAAAAGAACGTATTCTGCATTTAAGCTAAAAATATTAGGAGAAGTTATGAAAAATAAAGTAACTATCATCTCAAATATGTATCCCTCCAGAGAGCATAAGAGCTGGGGCATTTTTGTTAAAAACCAAGTGGAAGCGCTGAGGAACAAGGGACTAATAGTGGATGTTATCGCCATAGACAATCCTAATAAAGGGAAGCTAAATTTACTTAAGAAATATGGAAAATGGTTTCTTACTTTTGCCTTGCACTTGCTGTTTAAAGGCAGTAGGACATCTGTTGTCCATGCCCACTATGTTTTTCCAAGCGGAATGCTGGCAAAATGGTACAAAAAATGGTTTGGAGCTCGAATGATTGTCACCGCCCATGGTGGGGATATCGATAAAATGGTCAAAAAAAACCATCGTATTTATTCAATGACAAAAAGTATTCTTGCCGACGCTGATCAGGTCATTGCTGTTGGTGAGGAGCTATATGCTACACTTGAGAAAGACTTTGGGGTTCCTAGAGAAAAGCTTTCCCTTATTAATATGGGGGTTAATTTGGATCTATTTCGTCCAATCGATAAAAATGAAGCACGAGACCGTTGCGGAATTAACACTAATCAAACACCGCTTTTGTTTGTCGGTAATATTATTGAGCAAAAAGGTCTTAATGAGCTTGTTGAAGCATTCGCCTTGCTAAAAAAAGAAAATCAAAATTATCATTTATACATAATTGGTTCTAACAAAGATCAAAATTATTTTCAAAAACTGCAATCTTTGATTAAGGAACTGGGTATGACAAAAAGTATTCATTTACTTGGTACGAAAAATCAAGCAGAGGTTGCTTGCTGGATGGCAGCTGCTGAAGTATTCATTCTCCCCTCACACATTGAAGGCTTTGGGCTTGTTGCAGTAGAAGCGATGGCTTGTGGAACACCCGTAGTAGGGACGAATGTAGGTGGACTAAAATATCTGCTGAACAATGAAAATGGGGTTTTAGTTGAGGTAAATGATGTTATTTCTTTGAAAAAGGGGATTGAATACGTTTTAATCTCAGAAGAGGTTAAAGAAAAGCTAGTACGTAATGGGCTCGTAAAAGCGAAAGAAAATGACCAAAACACCATGACGGACCGCGTGATTAATCTATATCAATCACAAAAAGTAAAGGGCAGATAAGAAGAGCCCTTTGAGTTATTTTCTATTAATATAGTAATCTCCTCAATTAATTGTAATATATGAAATAATTAGTAAGTTGATTGAAAAGGAAAATCTATTTTAAATAGCTTTTAGCTATGTTATAATCCACATGGTACGATTGAAACTATGTATGTAAAATTGATTGTTAAATAGATAACTAACTTATAAGTGACTTAATGGTTGCGAAATTTTGCCTGTTTCATGGTGTAAGAAATAGGCTAACAGTTCCGAGGAGGATCATGATGATTTACATCACCTTAATATTATGCTTTATTAGTTCCATACTTCTTACGCCTTTAGTTAAGAAACTTGCTTTTAAAATTGGGGCAACTGACCGCCCAAATCATAGAAAAGTTCATCAGAAAATTATGCCTCGTCTCGGCGGACTTGCTATTTATTTAAGCTTCATTATTGGTATGTTAGTAATTCGTCCAGGAGGACAATATGCTACTCCTATTATTATCGGAAGTATCATCATTGTTGTTACTGGAATACTAGATGATATTATGGAGCTTTCGGCGAAAGTGAAGTTTATTGCTCAGATTGCTGCTGCGGGGATCGTTGTCCTTTGGGGCGGCGTCCATGTCCAATTTATCAACCTGCCTTTCGGGGGGCAAGTTGAATTTGGTTACTTGAGTATTCCTTTGACCATTATCTGGATAGTGGGTATCACGAATGCCATTAATCTGATTGATGGTTTGGATGGCCTTGCTGCGGGTGTTTCATCCATTGCTCTTATTACTATTTCAGGAATGGCTATTATTATGGGTGATGGATATGTAACGGCTGTTGCGTCAATCGTACTTGCAAGTACATTAGGATTCTTAATTTACAATTTCCACCCAGCCAAAATCTTTATGGGTGATACAGGGGCCTTATTCTTAGGTTATATGATTTCCGTATTATCGTTATTAGGCTTTAAGAACGTAACATTGATTTCTTTTATCGTTCCAATCATTATTCTTGGAGTACCAATTTCTGATACATTCTTCGCGATTATTCGTCGAATTGTAAATAAAAAGCCATTATCTGCACCAGATAAATCTCATTTACATCATTGTCTTCTTCGAGCAGGTTTCACTCATCGTCAGACAGTTTTGATGATTTATGCAATGGCAGCATTTTTCGGACTTGCGGCGATCATCTTTTCTCAAGCTAAACTCTTGGGTGGCTTCTTCTTCATCGTCATCCTGTTGATAATGATCGAATTGTTCGCTGAAATGATTGGACTGGTCGGAAAGAATTATCGTCCATTAATCAAAATGATGCGCGTTCTACTAGTTACAACCGTACGAAATAGATAATAGTATACGAAAAGCCTGGCCAATTGGTCAGGCTTTTTTACATAACATAATAAAAAACCGCTTCACGAGATGTGATGCGGTTTCAGTGTTTGGTTATTAGTTATTTTCTTCACTGCTATCTGTATAAGAATCAGAACCTTCACTATCTGTACTTGTTGTAGTTGAATCTGAAGAATTAGTACCAAGATGTGCCTTTAAAATGTTCTTTGTTTCTTCAAGACTCTCTTCATCGAGCTTGTAATAGTAAACTCTATTAATATAGGCATCTTCACCTTTTAGGTTCAAGGTATCGATTGTTAATCCGCTTCCAGCTAAACCATAATCCATTAATGATTTTATATCTTTAAAAGACATATTTGTTTGCATATTGTCACCAACCGCTTCAATCACATCCGTGTGTTTTGAGAAGGATTGGATAGATAAAGCTTTTTTCAAAATTGCTTTTATGATTTCCTGCTGTCTCATACCACGCATAATATCTGTATCCTTATGACGTGTTCTTGCTAGAGCAAGCGCTTGTTCACCATTTAATGTTTGGAAACCTGGTTTTAATCGGATTGCGTTATGATGATCCTCAGAATCCTTTTCAGAAATGGCATATGGCACTTCAACATCAATTCCATCTAATGCGTTAACTACATCAATAAAAGCGTAAAAGTTTACTTTTACATAATAATCAATCGGAATATCAAGCATTTCCTGCACAGTTTCAATCGTCATTTTTGGCCCACCATAAGCGTGAGCATGAGTAATTTTATCAAATTTATCTTTACCGGGAATATACACATATGAATCACGTGGGATGCTCAAAAGTTTTACTGATTTTTCTTTAATATTTAAGGTTGCCACTAGGAGTGCATCTGATCTAACTGCATCATGGTAGATTTTTTCCCTGCTTTTACTAGTATCTACACCGATTAGTAAAATGGAGATGTTATCCATACTCGGGTCGACCTTTACTTCACGTTTTGAAGCTGCATCTACCGGCTTATATGATTTATTTACTACTGATTCCGCTTTTTTTAGAATAAAAGTTGCGTAAGCTGTGCCACCTAATGCAACGATTAATAGTGGAAGAATAATCCACATAAAGAAACGCTTTTTTCGACTCTTTCTCTTTTTCTGGCTCATTAGATGAGTGCGTTGGAATTCGGCCATATAATTTCTCCTTTAAGTTATCATTATCACTTTTGTATTTTTATAAATTTAATATAGACCAACATTCATTTTACCGCTTTTTTGTAAATACGTAAATTGAAACTTTTTGTCGAAGATTGAAAATATGATTCTTCTATAATATTACAAACTTTGCATGTCTTACTAATATGTATAGACGAAAGGACCCGTGTATTAGTTACATGTTATATTTCTAAAAAAAGTACTGGATTAATCGAAAAAATATAAAATTCTAAAAATTCATTTCATATTAAATTTACAAACTACCTACAAAATACCAACAAATTTTTTAAAAAAAGACTATCAATCTCTTGGGAAAATTAGTAGAATAGTCTTGCAATACAAATATTTTTGTCGAAGGGCGGAAAAAGTGTGAAGAGACAGATCAAACGAAGCATGAAAAAACGTATGCTTAATGGTTCTCTAGCTGCTGCATTGGCACTTACAGTAGTTCCACTAAATATTTTCCCACAGTCTGCAAAGGCTGAAGGAACATCTGGTAATTCTGCAACACTACGAATCTTAGAAACGACAGACTTACATGATGCTGTAATGGCTTATGATTATTATCAAGACACAGATAAAGGTGTCAACTATGGTCTAGCAAAAACGGCAAGCTTAATTTCCCAAGCAAGATCAGAGGTTGATGCTAGTAACTCTATGTTGTTCGACGCGGGTGATTTGCTACAGGGGAATCCAATGGCAGATTATGTTGCTAAAGTTAAGCCTTTAACTGAAAATGATACACACCCAATGTTCAAGGCAATGAAAGAATTAAAATATGATGGCGGTATCGTAGGAAACCACGAGTTCAACTATGGGTTAGGCTTCTTAAACACTGCTTTAAAGAATGCTCCTTATCCAGTTGTAAACGCTAACATTTATGTAGATGATAAGGACAGTGATCCGACAAACGATAAAAACTACTTCACTCCATACCAAATTATCCCTAAAAAGATTAAGGATAAAAATGGTGTTGAACAAACAGTTAATGTTGGTGTCGTTGGTTTTGCACCACCACAAATTCTACAATGGGATAAAGATAATCTTGAAGGAAAAGTAATTGTAAAAGATATTGTTAAAACTGCTGAGAAATATGTAGCAGAAATGAAATCAAAAGGTGCAGATGTAATCGTTGCAATTGCTCACTCTGGTTGTGACGTTACAAACGATGGCCAAGAAGAAGCAGAAAATGCTGTATTCTCACTAAGTAAAGTAACTGGCATTGATGCCCTTCTTTTCGGACATGCTCATTATGCATTCCCTGGTGGTAAAGAATTCCACGTTGGTGGAAAGCTTGACCAGCCAGATTTACCAGGACTTGATAACACACAAGGTACAATCAACGGTACACCTGCAGTAGAAGCAGGATTCTGGGGTAATAACCTAGGTGTGCTTGACTTAGAATTAGTACAGCAAGAAGATGGAACTTGGAAAGCAGATCGTACAAAATCAAAATCTGTAACTAAGCCTGTAACTTCTACAACTGTTGCTGATGAAACAATTGTTAATGCAGTTAAGACTGAGCATGAAGCAACGCTTGCTTATGTACGTGGAAAAATTGGTGAAACGACTACACAAATGCACAGCTTCTTCTCACGTGTTATGGACGACCCAACGATCCAAATCGTAAACAATGCTCAAACTGACTATGTTAAAAAGTGGATTCAAACAAACCGTCCAGACCTTAAGGATGTACCAGTAATTTCTGCAGGTGCTCCATTCAAAGCTGGCCGTCAAGGTGCAACTGATTATACAAATATCGCAAAAGGCGATCTTTCAATTAAGAGTGCTAACGACCTTTACTTGTATAACAATACATTAAAAGCAGTTGAGTTAACTGGTGCTGAAGTAAAAGAATGGTTAGAAATGTCTGCATCACAATTCAATCAAATCAACCCTGACATCGCTGGTGCACAAGAATTAATCAATTACAGCTTCCAACCATATAACTTCGACGTAATTGATGGTGTTAAGTACCAAGTCGATGTTACAAAGCCGGCTCGTTACAATTTCTCAACTGGTGATGTTGCAAATGCTGATGCACATCGTATCATTAACTTTACTGATATGAATGGAAACCCAATTGATCCTGCTCAAAAATTCATTGTTGCAACGAACAACTATCGTGCAACTGGCGGTGGTAACTTCCCAGGAACAAAGGGCGGGAAAGCAACAATCGTTGTTGATTCTCCATATGAAAACCGTCAAATTTTGATGGATTACATTAAAGAACAAAAAGTAGTTAACCCTGCAGCAGATAATAACTGGAAAATCGCTCCGGTTGGTGGCGTTGCAAAAACATTAACATTCAAATCATCACCATTTGCAAAAGATTATCTTGCATCTGCTCCAAACGTGAAAGATGTTGGACCATTATCTGATGGCTCTGGTTTTGAACAGTATACTTTAGACCAAAATGTTCACGTTCAATTATTAGGTATCAATGACTACCATGGTCAGCTTGATACTTGGAGATCTATTAAAGATTCTACTGGTAAAGTTGTTGACTATTCCGGTGGTATTGAATACCTTGCTGCTTACTTGAAACAAAGAGAAGCAACAAACCCTGCTAATACATTAATGTTAGCTGCTGGTGACCAAGTAGGTGCAAGTGCTCCTGTCTCTGCATTATTACAAGACGAGCCAACTATCCGCTTCTTAAACGAAATCGGACTTGATGCCGCTACTATCGGTAACCACGAGTTTGATGAAGGCGTACCTGAAATGCTTCGCCTAATCAATGGTGGTTCACACCCAGCAACTGTGGAGAAGTACGGCCCATTTGAAGGTGCTGATTTCCCTTATGTTGCGGCAAACGTTGAATACAAAGACACTGGCAAATTAGTTTTAGATCCTTACACAATCAAAGAAGTTGACGGTGTGAAGATTGGTATTATCGGTGTTGTTACAACCATTACTCCTGAAATCGTTATTAAGAGCGCAGTTAAAGATGTTGTCTTTACAGACGAAGTTGCTGCAATCAACAAATACACTGAAGAATTAAAAGCTAAAGGTGTTAAATCAATCGTTGTTCTTGCTCACAACCCAGGAACATCTAAAACTGATGGATCCGGTGCAACTGGTGAAGTAGTTGAATTTGCTAAAAAGGTTGACCCTGAGGTTGACGTAATCTACGGTGCACATGACCACAAATATCTACGTGCTACTGTAAATGGAATTACTGTAGTCCAATCATGGTCATACGGTACAGCATTCTCTGATATTGACTTAACAATTGACCCAGCTACTGGTGACGTTATTAAGGATCAAACTAATGCAGAGGTTGTTGATACATTACACTCTGCTATCCAGCCTGATGCTAAGATTCAAGCTGAACTTGCAGAATACAAAGATGCAGTTGCTCCAATCCTTAACAGAAAAATTGGTGAAACTGAAGTTGAATTAACAAGAACTCCTAACTATAGTGGTGAACAAGTTTTAGGTAACATCATTGCTGATTCTATGCGTGCAGAAATGGACACTCAAATGGCGTTCATGAATCCAGGCGGTATCCGTAATGACCTTAACGTTGGTGAAATCACTTGGGGTGAACTATTCGGTGTTCAACCGTTTGGTAACGACCTAATCAAAATGACTGTTACTGGTGATGTATTAAGAGAGTTGCTCAACCAACAATGGGCTGACCCAACTCGTGCAAAAATGCTTCAAATCTCAGGGTTATTCTACACTTATGATGATTCAAAACCATACATGGAGAAAATCCTTGATATCTACACAGAAGACGGTAAAAAGATTGACCCAGCAGGAAAATATACGATTACAGTAAACAACTTCATGGCTGGTGGCGGAGATGGCTACGGCGCGCTTCTAAAAGGTACTGATAAAGTACAAGGTCCAACTGACTTAGATGCTCTTGTACACTACATTCAGAACTACGAAGGTCCAATCTACGCTGATTACGAAAACAGATTCTTAAAAGCAGATAAAGAAATTGCTGAAACGCAAGTGTACTACCTAAGTGAGCTTACTACTACTCTTGAAGGTGAAACAGATCCTTATGCAACTGTAGTGGTGAAGGCTAATGGAAAAATAATCGGTGAAGGAACAGCTGATAACTTCGGTTACTTCAATGTTGATATGGCAAAGCAAGCTGTTGGAACAACTGTTGTAGTTGAAACAACTGACCTTTTTGGTAACTATACTTCTACTGAATTCACAGTTGAAGAAGCATTAAAAGGATGGCAGCAATTTGACGGTGAAGATGCTTGGTATTATTTCGATCCTGAAACTGGTGAGCCTGTAACTGATTGGAACAAGATCTATGGCAAGTGGTACCTATTTGACGAAGACGGTATCATGAAAACTGGTTGGGTACAAGAAGGAAAAACATGGTATTACTTAGATGCAGTTAATGGAGATATGAAAGTTAACTGGGCTAAGGTAAACGGTAAGTGGTACTTCTTTAATATTCACGGTGCAATGCAAACTGGTTGGGTAAAAGATGGTACTAAGTGGTACTTCTTAGATAAAACTAACGGTGATATGAAAACTGGCTGGGTATTCACAGGCAAGAAGTGGTATTTCCTTGCTTCTAGCGGTGCAATGAAAACTGGCTGGGTATTCACTGGTAGCAAGTGGTATTACCTAAAAGCTGATGGTAGTATGGCTGCTAACACAACGATCGGTGGATACAAATTAGGTAAAGACGGAGCATGGATTAAGTAATCTATGCACCACAGAAAGAGGTAATTCCTTAGGGAATTGCCTCTTTTTTTTTTTTTTGAAAAATATCGCATTATTTCCGATTTTTACTATTCTATATTTGTTTTCGTTTTGCTAATAATGGACAAACTGAAAAACAAGGAGGATGTTTAATGCTGTATCTTACCTTGATAGTATGTTTTTTTGTCTCCATTCTTATTACTCCACTTATAAAAAAACTCGCCTTTCGCATTGGCGCGACCGATCGTCCAAATCATCGGAAAGTTCATCAGTCGATTATGCCAAGGCTAGGTGGATTAGCCATATTTATTAGTTTTATGGTAGGTATCTTCCTATTAAGACCGGATAACCCCTACTCAATGGGCATCTTCATCGGCTGTCTGTTCATCGTAATCACCGGTTTTTGTGATGATTTGTTTGAATTGCCGGCAAAGTATAAACTTCTCGGTCAATTAGCAGCAGCGTGCTCGGTTGTGTTTTTAGGTGATTTGCAAATGGTGTTTATTAACCTTCCATTTGGCGGTCAGCTTCAGTTTGGTTTTTTAAGTATTCCTTTTACGATCCTTTGGATTGTTGGGATTACGAACGCCATTAACTTAATTGATGGACTCGATGGGCTCGCGGCAGGGGTTTCGTCTATTGCCTTAATCACCATTTCTGGAATGGCGATTATTCAAGGGAATTTTTACGTGGTGGCAGTGGGGTCAATCGTCCTCGCAAGCACGCTAGGCTTTTTGGTTTACAATTTTCATCCTGCGAGTATTTTTATGGGGGATACAGGGGCCCTTTTTCTAGGGTTCATTATCTCTGTTCTTTCATTGCTGGGTTTTAAGAATGTAACTTTTATTTCCTTTGTTATTCCAGTTATTATTCTTGGCGTGCCCATATCTGATACCTTATTTGCGATTATCAGACGAATTATCAATAAACAGCCTTTATCAGCACCAGATAAATCCCATCTTCATCACTGCATGCTGAGAATGGGTTATTCCCACCGTCAGACTGTGTTACTTATTTATGCCATGGCTGCATTTTTTGGACTTGTTGCAGTCATTTACTCCCAGGCCAGAATTGGTGGAGCTCTTTTCCTAATAGGAATTGTCGTCCTAACTATTGAGATTATCGCTGAAAAAATTGGCTTAATGGGAAAGGACCATCGTCCATTACTAAATATGGTTCGGACCTTAAAAATGAGCACGGCAAAAGATCGATCATAGTAAAAGGGACTCAAAATTGAGCCCCTTTTCGTTTTTTTTCCCAATTGCCTTCTTTCTATAGACCTACTATAATCCACAGTAAGACATACCTGTTTTACCTTGAGAAATCTTCTTCTAGATAAATTGTATCACCTTTAGTTAATGTGCATTGGCCGTTCGTTAGTTCTACCATCCAATCCATAAAATTTTGGACCTGACTTTCATCTACGAACGTTTCAACTTCAACCACATCCAAATAGTGAATTTCTTTTATGGTGAATTCGGAGGCACGCAATTCTTTTTCAATTTTTCCCAGCCAGGTATAGTCAATTTTCACAAAGATAATCTGTGAAAGTCTTCTTTCGACAATACCTATCGCATCTAGGCCTTCGGATGTAGCCTTTCCGTAAGCACGAATAAGGCCACCTGCACCTAATTTAATACCACCAAAATAGCGGGTTATGACAACAACGGTGTCTTTTAGCTTTCTTTTTTTCAAAACCTCAAGAATAGGTACACCAGCCGTGCCACTTGGTTCTCCATCATCATTCGCTTTTTGAATGTGATCATACTCACCAATAAGATATGCTGAACAGTTATGGGTAGCATTCCAATGTTGTTTCTTAATCGCCTGAATGAAATCCTGTGCTTCCAACTCCGTTTCAGCTCTGTTAATATGTGCAATAAAACGGGACTTTTGAATGTTGATTTCATGTTCTCCTAATGTTTTAACAGTATAATATCGCGACAGCATGTAAGGCTCCTTTCTTTAAAAGAAAAAAATATAAAATATTGCTGTAATATACCTTTAATATGGTAGTAAAGTTCGAATGTTATAATAGGCCTAGTGGGTGAAATGCTTTTCTATTTTATTAAAGTATAGTTTAATAGGAATAAAGCAGTAAAAATAATATTATTATTATACTACTTTCAGACTCATAATGAGGTTTCTGGAAAAGTTTTTTATTGATTTATTCCATAGTTTGTTAAATAAAACGTAAGGCCTAAAGGGAAAAAGATCCCCGGAGGAATGTGATGAAAATTAAGCAAATTGATATGAAATCGATTGATGAAATTCGTGAAGAAATGATTGAAACCGTCACCTGTAGTAAAAGTGATATTTTTCGTATTGGTGAGAAATGCCGTCATGACTATGAGAGCATGACAAATGAATTAGCTAATATTAAGCAAATGATGGTTAAGCTTATTGAAGAGGGAGACCAACTGGAAGAACAGGTCAAAGAGGCACGTTTAACTCTTTCAGAGGTCAGTATGAATTTTAAACATTATACTGAGGAAGAAGTTCGTGAAGCCTACGAAAAAGCACATCAGTTACAAATGGATCTATCGATTAACTGGCAGTATAAAAAACAACTGCTTGATAAAAGAGATGATCTTGAACGTAGACTTATTGGCTTAAATGATACGATTGATCGTGCTGAACAGCTTATATCACAAATTTCTGTTGTTATGAATTATTTGACGAGTGATTTAAAACAAGTCGGTGAAGTATTGGAAGATGCCAAAGCAAAACAAGACTTCGGTTTAAAAATTATTGAAGCACAAGAGGAAGAGAGAAAGCGATTGTCACGGGAAATACATGACGGTCCAGCACAGATGCTTGCCAATGTTATCATGCGCTCGGATTTAATTGAGCGAGTCTTTCGCGAAAAAGGTCCAGATGAAGCTTTCTCTGAAGTCAATAGCTTCAAAAAAATGGTTCGTTCAGCACTATATGAGGTGAGAAGGATTATTTATGACCTACGTCCAATGGCACTGGATGATTTAGGTTTGGTACCTACCCTCAGAAAATATCTACAAACAATCGAAGAATATCATAAGAATTCCAAAATAACATTTGTGAATTTGGGCCTAGAGCGCAGGCTTCCAACTAAGTACGAAGTCGCGTTGTTTCGAATGATCCAAGAATCCGTACAAAATGCGCTCAAGCACGCGAATGCCTGTGAAATCAAGGTGAAACTAGAAATAACCAGCAATGATATCACCGTTCTTATTAAGGACAATGGGGGAGGCTTTGACACCTCTATAAAGAAACCTGAGTCTTTTGGAATGATTGGCATGAGAGAGCGGGTAGACTTGCTTGATGGGGATATTACCTTTGATTCAAAAATAGGCAAAGGGACAGCGGTTTGGATTCGAGTTCCATTGACCAATTAAAATTGACTGAAAAGATATTAATACTGAGAAGGATTAGGGGGAAATGAGAATGTCTACTAAAATTGTCATTATCGATGATCACCAACTATTCAGAGAAGGCGTTAAAAGAATACTTGAGTTTGAAAAATCATTCCAGGTTGTAGCAGAGGGTGATGATGGCAGTGAAGCATTAGGTCTTGTACAAGAATACCAGCCTCATGTTGTCATTATGGATATAAATATGCCCCAAATGAATGGGGTTGAAGCAACCCGCGAACTAGTGGAAAAATACCCAGAAACAAAGGTTATCATTTTATCCATTCATGATGATGAAAATTATGTCACACATGCTTTAAAAACAGGTGCATGTGGCTATCTATTAAAGGAAATGGACGCGGATGCATTAATAGAGGCTGTTCGAGTGGTGGCAGATGGAGGCTCCTATTTACATCCAAAGGTTACTCATAATCTAGTAAATGAATATCGGAGATTGGCAGCTGGCGTTGCCGGTAGTGGCGGTGGCTACGTACCAACACATGAAATTCGCCGTCCATTGCACCTGCTAACTCGCAGAGAGTGTGAAGTGTTACAAATGCTTGCTGATGGTAAAAGTAACCGTGGAATCGGTGAAGCTTTATTTATCAGTGAAAAGACAGTTAAAAACCATGTGAGTAACATTTTGCAAAAAATGAACGTAAACGATCGTACGCAAGCTGTAGTCGTTGCTATTAAAAATGGCTGGGTGGAAGTAAGATAATTGATAAATAGTTTGAAAGTACGTGGGGCATGCTTTGAAAGCATGCCCTATTTTTGTTATATAGCTCCTTTTTATATAATGCATTTTCCTTCAGTTTCATATAAAATAGACATTATGTTAGAAATGAATAATCGCTCATTATTTGTAGTTCATGGAGAGCGGCATCAGTTAGGTTCGGAATTTTAGTGCAAAAATACCGACCAGTTTAAAAAGACAAGGATGGTAACTAATATATGAAAACGGCAGTTGTCACGGATAGCACCGCCTACATACCGAAGGAATTACGAGAGAAATTTGATATACATATGATCCCGTTACATGTCATATTTGGTGATGAAGTTTATCGGGAAGAAGTGGATCTTCATGCAGGCGAATTTTACGAAGAGGTAAAGACGAAAGAGCTGCCAACTACCTCCCAACCACCAATTGGTCAGTTTGTTGAATTATTCGAACGATTAGCCCAAGAGTACGATGCAGTTATTAGCATCCATCTATCAAGCGGGATAAGCGGTACATACCAAGGAGCTGTCACGGCCAGTACGATGGTTGAGGGCATCGAGGTATATCCGTTTGATTCAGAAATCAGCTGCATGGTACAAGGTTTTTATGCCATTGAAGCTGCAGAGTGGGCGGCACGCGGTAGAGATGTTGCGTCCATTATGAAAAGGCTCGAAGAAATGAAAAAATCGGCTCGTGCCTACTTTATGGTCGATGACCTCGCACATCTTCAGCGAGGTGGGCGTCTTTCAAGTGCACAGGCATTTATCGGAAGTCTGCTACAGGTAAAGCCGTTGCTACATTTTGAGAACAAGGTGATTGTTCCGTTTGAAAAAATCCGAACCCGTAAGAAAGCATTGAAACGTATGGTGGACCTGCTAGGCGAAGATGCGTTGCAAGGTGGGAATTATCAAGCCGTTATTATCCACGCCAATCGTGAGGAAGAAGCGAAGGCGTGGCGGACAGAATTAGCCGCCATGTATCCAAACGTAGATTTTTCTATTGGTTATTTTGGTGCAGTCATCGGTACCCATCTAGGAGAAGGATCCATGGGAATGGGCTGGATGAAAAAGTAAAAATCTTCAATATGCTGCCATTCCGGCTTCAGGCCGGAATGGTTTTTATTTTTTTATAAAAAGGTAATATAAAAAGGAGTTTGGCGGAATTATTGGGAAAGTTGGCGGAAATACGCCATGAGTTGGCGGAATACCTCGGAAAACTGGCGGAAGACAGTAAGTTGGCGGAATCCCCTCTACCAGGCCAACTATTTCAAACAAAAATAAAAAACTTTCGACAATTAAGAAGGAATTTTTCCAGCATTTGTAGAAATTTATCAAAAAAAGAAAAGGAGTGACGATACAATTGGTATTAAAAGAACTACCTTTACCGCTGAGACTAATATTGACAAACATAGTAAAGAAACGGTTAGTAAAAGGTCACAGTAAACATTCAATTATAGAAAAAGACCTGGCTAAACGTTGGGCAGGATACTGGGGAGAAGTTGCCCTTTCAAATTACCTCAAAGAACTCCCTCAAGAAAAATACTTCATCTTTTATGATTCCCAATTACAACACAATGGTGTTCACTTCCAAATCGATGCATTACTAATTTCCCGTACTCATATCCTAATTATTGAAGCAAAGAATATTATTGGGATTTTACAGTTTGATAATGTTTTCAAACAACTTATTCGAATCAACCATGATGGCACCGAAGAGTCATTTGAGGATCCGCGTGTCCAAGGTCAACGCCTTCAATCTCTTTTAAGAGGCTGGATGAGGTCAAATGGCTGCGATTTGCTGCCGGTTGATTACCTTGTTTTTTTTAAGAGTGCGACCAACACCATTCTGAAAACCACCTCCAACGACAAAACGGATTTAAATAAAATATGCAAAGGCAGAGACCTATTTAATAAAATTCACGCACTGGCGCAACGATTTAAGAAAGAACTGATTGATATGGAGACACTTAACCATATAGGAAAATTACTCTTAAGCCATCATAGTCCAAAGGAAATAAAAATTTTAGAAGAGTACAAGCTTACAGGAAAAGAGATTCTTACTGGAGTTTGTTGTCCTAATGGAAAATGCCTTCATACACCTATGGAATATAAAAAAGGAAAATGGGTTTGTTCGAAATGCCTCCTAACCTCGAAAGATGCTCACAAAGACGCACTTAGTGATTACTATTACTTAATTAAGTCGACCATTACTAACTCAGAACTTCGAATCTTTCTCCATCTCCCTACAAGTGATACTGCTCAAAAAATTCTTCAAAGATTAAAATTGCAAGTGACAGGCAAAACGAGAGATCGAATCTACCACCTCCGACCCAATGAGGTGACCCTATGCGTTTTATAGTAGAGGATGGACTGATACTCCCAGACCTCACAAACATTGAATCCCTTCCCATTTCCAAAATTCCAATGATCCCTCATCAGCCGCTCAATCCACTATTCGCCTATAATCCCGATCTACAGAAGTTACTAAGTGGTAAACAGCTTCTACTTGAAGATATCCCAGTATATCTCGAGGAAATACAGACACATTATCAAAATGGCTATATAACCTACCGAAAAGGGATTGAAAGAAGCGGAGACAAGTTCATCTGTACTAGGTGCGGAAATAGAGACCAACAAAAGTTTGCATCTTATCCATGCTCGAGGTGTGGAGAAGAGTGTCATTATTGCCGCCATTGTCTCATGATGGGGAGAATTAGCGAGTGTACACCGCTGATTGGCTGGAGTGGACCTGAACCTGACATACCGCTTCCTAAAAACATCATGGCCTGGAACGGAAAGCTTTCACCTGGCCAATTGACTGCTTCAAATCATGTGGTAGAGGCCATTTTGCAAAATCAGGAGCACTTGATATGGGCTGTTTGTGGAGCCGGCAAGACAGAAGTACTGTTTGCGGGAATAGAGTCAGGGATCACGGCTCTTAAAAGAATCTGTATTGCAACTCCTAGAACAGACGTTGTACTAGAACTCACGCCCAGATTAAAGGCAGCCTTCCCTGAACTGCCCATTGCCTCCCTGTATGGTGGAAGTGAAGACCGCCACTTATTCGCTCCCCTTACCATTGCGACTACACATCAACTGCTTCGTTTTTACCACGCTTTTGATGCCATTATTTTAGATGAAGTCGACGCATTCCCTTACACTGTGGAGGAATCCCTCCAGTATGCTGCCATCCAGTCGCGTAAACCTGCTTCAGCCATGATTTACTTAACTGCCACTCCAAATGAAAAGTGGCAAAAAGAATGCCGTACTGGGAAAAGAAATTTTACTACCATCCCAGCGAGATTTCATCGTCATCCACTTCCGGTTCCAGAATTCGTTTGGAGTGGGGATTGGCAAAAGCTACTCAAAAAAGGCACACTTTCAGTCATTATGCTTCGCTGGATTGAGAAACGTCTTCATGCAGGCAAACAGGTGTTACTATTTTTCCCTCATATCTCTTTAATGGAAAAAGCTTTAAACATCCTCCAGCAAATAAATCATGAAATTGAGGCAGTGCATGCTGAAGACCCAGAGAGAAAGAGTAAGGTTCAACGCATGCGAGATAAGCAAATCCCCTTACTCTTAACGACAACGATTCTAGAGAGGGGGGTCACTTTCCCAAATATCGATGTGGCCGTTGTTGGGGCGGAGGATCCTATTTTTACAGAAAGTGCTCTTGTCCAAATTGCCGGAAGAGCAGGAAGGAGCAAGGATCATCCTGATGGGGTAGTCACTTTTTTTCATTACGGCAAGACCGAAGAAATGCTAAAGGCAAGGAAGCAAATTATCTCCATGAATCGGGAGGGGAAGAAAAGAGGTTTGCTTGATTCATAAAGGGGTATACAAAAGAAAGGAAGTAAGGTATGTATCCAATCCAATCTGATTATTGTCTCATTTGTCATTCAGTGATTATGCCAATCATAGGTTGGAGAGCTCTCTTCTCAATTGAAAAAGAAAAGTACATTTGTTCTACATGTGAAGGGAAACTTGAAAAACTGGAAGGAGAAGCATGTCGTATCTGCGGCCGTCCCTTTCACCTGCTCGAAGAGAAATTTCAAATTGGCGATCTGTGTTATGATTGCTTTCGCTGGGAGGAAGATTCGGAGTGGAAAAATCTACTCGAAAAAAATCACTCCCTTTTTCACTATAATGAGTTTTTAAAAGAAGTCATTGCCCAGTTTAAATTTCGCGGTGATTATGTGCTGGTGAAGATATTTGTTGAGTTTGTTCAAAAGGAACTATCGAAAATGGATATGGATGTTCTCGTCCCTATTCCATTAAGTGAAGAGCGGCTTTATGAACGTGGGTTTAACCAGGCAAAAGCTCTAATTGTAGAATCAGGCTTTTCACCACAGGAACTACTCACCAGAGTTCACTCTGAAAAGCAATCGAAAAAATCAAGGTCGGAACGGATTCATGTCCCTCAAGTTTTTAGGATTGAACCAGAAACAGATCTAGCAGGAAAAAGAGTAATCTTAATTGATGATGTTTATACAACCGGATCTACCCTCCGACATGCTGCAAAGCTTCTAAAGGATGCAGGGGCTGAAAGTATTCAATCATTAACTCTGGCAAGGTAACGTAAGGTGCATATTCATACCCGTTCACAAAGCATAATGGTAGCAAATTCTACAGTGTAGTAATATAATGAAAATGAATAATCATTCATTTTAGAAAAAAATACCACTTAAGTCAACCAAGCTTTAAACCATTGTCACTATTTGCTTGTTGTTTTTGTCAATAATTCGACAAAATTATTGTTCTGATTTAGCAGGATTATCATAGGGTAAAATAGAAATGTTAATACATAGCCTTAACTAAAGGAGGAGTCCACATGAACTATAACGTACGTGGCGAAAACATTGAGGTAACTCCAGCAATTAGAGAGTATGTAGAAAAGAAAATTGCTAAATTGGAGCGTTATTTTACAGAGGCACCAGATGCAAAGGTAAACGTGAATCTAAGATTCAATCAAGATAAAACTTCTAAAGTAGAGGTAACCATTCCGCTACAACAATTAGTTTTACGTGCAGAAGAAACAAACGTTGATATGTATGCAGGTATTGACTTGATTACCGATAAGCTTGAGCGCCAAATTCGCAAACATAAAACAAAGGTCAATCGTAAATTCCGTGAAAAAGGGGACTTCCCAATTACTTTTGCTACCTCTGAAAACACAGAAGTAACTGAGTTGGACGAAGATGATCTTGAACTAGTTCGTACAAAACGTTTTGATTTAAAACCAATGGATAGTGAAGAAGCAATCCTGCAAATGAATTTGCTTGGTCATAGCTTCTATGTATTCACAAATTCAGAAAATAACCGTACAAACGTTGTCTACAAGCGTAAAGACGGCCGTTATGGATTAATTGAAACACATTAATTAACTAATAGAAAGCTGTCCTCCACATGTTGAGGGGCAGCTTTTTTTATAACATGAATTTATGCCCCTAGATTATTGGAAAAAACTATTAATATATGAAAATTTAAAAAACATACAAATTTTTTTTACAGTTACCACCATAAAAATGAAAGTCATGGACGAACACTCTAGTATCAAATAAATAGGGGGCAATTTTCGACATGAAATCTAAAAAGGTAGCACATTTAGTAACTAGCGGTATGCTCGCTTCAACAATTATTTTCTCTTTTGGTACAGGTTCAGCATTTGCAAATGGTGATGGAACTGAAACAACAACAACAACAACTGAAACAGGTACTGTAACTGAACCTGTTGAAAATACAACAGTTGATACTGGGGCAACAACTGAGGATAACGCAACTGAAGATAAAACATCTGAGGCTGTTGAAACAGAAACAACTACAGACGATTCAAGTGCAACTACTGAGGAAGAATCAACTGAACAATCAGATGAAGCGACAACAGAAGATACCGAAGTAGCAGATGAAGAAAAAGCAGAAGCTCCTTCATTAGTTCCTGGAGATTTCTTCTATTTTGTAAAATTAATGGCTGAAAAGGTGCGCCTTGCCTTCACTTTTGACGATTATAAAGAAGCACAGCTTTTAGCAGATTTTGCTGCTGAGCGTATTGCAGAGGCAAATGCATTATTTGCAGAAGGTAAAACAGATGAAGCAGCAGAGCTACTAAAAGAAGCGATTGCAACACAAGAACAAGCAAATAACAAAGTTTCTGAAGAAGAAACAACTGGTGAAGATACTGTAAGTGATACCGAAGATGAAGTTTCAGATCAAGCAGAAGCTACTGATGAAACAGAAGCAACAGATGATACTGAGGTCAAAGTAAAAAGTAAACTTGCTCATAACATTGATGCTTTATTAATGGCTCTTGAACATGTTGAAAATCCTAAAGCTCAACAATCACTAATGAAAAACATTCAAAAATCTTTTGCTAAGTTAGAGAAAAAGGCGGCTAAGCTTGAAAAGAAAGATGCTAAGTTTGCTAAGAAGATGAAGAAGCTTGAAGATCAAGTGAACGGCGAAGAATCATCTGATGATGAAGTGGCAACGGACGAAACTACAACTGATGAAACTGCAACAGACGTTGAAGCAACTGAGACAGATACCGCTACAACTGAAGATAAGACAGAAAAACCAGCAGCAGCTAGCAAAGGTGTAGAAAAGCAGCAAGCAGCGGTTCAAAAAGCTCAAGAAAAGCAGCAAGCAGCGGTTCAAAAAGCTCAAGAAAAGCAGCAAGCTACGGCTCAAAAAGCTCAAGAAAAGCAACAAGCGGCAGCTCAAAAAGCTGAAGAAAAGAAGCAACAAGGAACACAAAAAGCTGAAGAAAAGCATGAAGAGAAGCATGAAGAAAAAGGAAATAATGGTAAAGGAAACCATTAATTACTAATAACAAAAGGTGCATCTACTGGGTGCACCTTTTGTATTAGTATTGTTTGCTATCTTGAGAAAGATCCATAAGGAAATGACTGAGATTTGTTGGGCTAATCCAATTTGTACCCCACACATCCTCATTTTTCAACATCGTTCCAAGCAACCAAATTCTCCTCATCGACACAAATAGAGGTAAACTCCGAAGGTCAACTTCGGCTAAATTCCCCCGACTTAGATAACCATTTAAGAATTCATCCCAGCAAGCCTTCTCTAAACTCCGGTAATTATTTTTTAAATTCCACCAAAAGACGGCTAAATCATAGGCACGATAGCCAAAACCGCAGCAATCAAAATCAAATACTTCAAGCTCTTGGTTATGTATGTGCATGTTAAAGTTGTGAAAATCCCCATGACAAAATCCGTATTCCAGCTTGCTTTCTCTCAGTTTTATTTCTAAGTTCGTAACCATTTCATAAAAAGATTGTACTTGTTCCGCTTTTAAATGTCTTTCCAATATTGGCGTAATTAGTGAAGCTGGCTCCGCTAATAAATGGTTGATATCCAATTCAAAACTTCTTTGGTTAGGAGAAATCAATGAGCTGCTCTTTTGGTGTAGTTTTGCTAATGATTTCCCGAGGATGTGACAGTTTTCCTCAGTTATTAAAGGTCTTTCTCCAGGTGAATAAGTAAATAAAACCCCATATCTGTTTCCTTCGGGTGCTTGGATGCTAACGATCCTGTTCCCTTCCATTGTTTTAACTGGAGTTGAAACGAAGAGACCCTCATCCTTTAGCCAATTAATAGCATCTAGTTCGAACAAAATATCTGATTCACTTCGCCAATTATGTCGGTAGACTCGGTAAATATACTTTTTGTTTTGGGTTGTAATGAAGTATGTATCGTTTAATCCTCGCGTGAGAAATTCACAGCTAATAACATTCAAATCATAATCGTTTAATAGTTCCCTTACGGATTGTGTTGAGAGAAGAGAGTGGGTGACTTTGAATTTTTTATCCATCTTTACCTCCGGACTTTGTAGAGATAGTAAAAAGAGGACCGACGATCATTCGCCGGTCCTCACAACAATATTACTTGACTGCTCCACAGCAGTTTTTATATTTCTTACCGCTTCCACAGATACATGGATCGTTGCGGCCGATATCCATTTGGTTTACTTTTGGCTTTTTCTTAACGGGTTCGCCGTCTTCCTTCGGATTTACCGCTTGACCTTTTGCAACCTCTTGGCGCTCGAGGTTGTTACGAATTTCAGCTTTCATGATGTACATAGCCGCTTCATCTTCAATCGATTGAATCATTGCCTCAAACATCGCAAAGCCTTCATGCTGATATTCACGAAGCGGGTCAATTTGACCATATGCACGTAAGTGAATTCCTTGACGAAGCTGATCCATTGCATCAATGTGATCAATCCACTTGGAATCAACAGCTCTTAATGTAATAACTTTTTCAAATTCACGCATTTGCTCTGGAGAAAGGATTTGCTCTTTTTCATCGTAGCGCTCCTTCACTTTAGCAAAAATTGCGTCGACTATTTCATCTGGGTCTTTACCTTTCAAATCATCAAGAGTGATGTCACCTTCATGAAGGAGGGTTGCATGGACATACTCAACAATGGCTTGAAGATCCCATTCTTCCTCTTCCTCATGACGGGAGGCGTGGACATCTACATTACGTTGAATAGAGTTGAGAATCATTTTCTGAACAATATCACGAAGGTCTTCGGATTCTAATACTTCATCACGCTGGCTGTAGATGATTTCACGTTGCTGACGGAGAACATCGTCATATTGTAAAAGCTGTTTACGGGCGTCAAAGTTGTTGCCCTCAACACGTTTTTGAGCAGATTCAACTGCACGGGAAACCATTTTACTTTGGATTGGCTGGGTATCATCCATACCAAGACGTTCCATCATGGCTTTCATATTATCAGAACCGAAGCGACGCATCAGCTCGTCTTCCATTGATAAGTAGAATTGGGTAACACCAGGGTCTCCTTGACGTCCGGAACGTCCACGGAGCTGGTTATCAATGCGTCGGCTTTCATGACGCTCTGTGCCAATAACGGCTAGTCCGCCTAAGTCAATTACTCCTTCGCCAAGCTTAATGTCCGTACCACGTCCGGCCATGTTGGTAGCGATGGTAACAGAACCTTTATGGCCTGCTTCGGCGATAATTTCGGCTTCACGTTCATGGTTTTTCGCGTTCAAGACATTGTGGCGGATCCCTTTTTTCAATAAGTACTTGGAAATAAGCTCAGATGTTTCGATCGCTACGGTACCAACTAAGACTGGTTGTCCCTTTTGATGACGTTCAGCGATATCCTCAACGACGGCACGGAATTTACCATCCATCGATTTGTAAATCAAATCGGCGCGGTCGTCACGGGCAATTGGTCTGTTCGTTGGGATGACGATAACATTCATATTATAAATATTACGGAATTCTTCTTCTTCTGTTTTCGCTGTACCTGTCATACCGGCTAATTTTTCATACATACGGAAATAGTTCTGGAATGTAATTGTAGCCATGGTCATGCTTTCGTTTTGAACCTCGAGGCCTTCTTTTGCTTCAATCGCCTGATGCAAGCCTTCGCTGTAGCGGCGGCCCTTCATCAAACGGCCTGTGAACTGGTCAACGATGACAATTTCGCCATCCTGCACCACATAATCTATATCAAGGTGCATGCTGACATTTGCTTTTAATGCCTGGTTAATATGATGGTTCAACGTAACGTTAGCCATATCAAAAAGGTTTTCAATTCCGAAGGCTTTTTCAGCTTTGCTAATTCCTTCTTCTGTCAGCATAACGCCTTTTGTCTTTTCATCGTACGTATAGTCAGTGTCTTTTGTCAGCATACGGACAAAAGCATTGGCTTGAATATAAAGAACCGCTGATTTTTGAGCTGAGCCTGAAATAATCAATGGTGTACGGGCTTCATCAATTAAAATGGAGTCGACCTCGTCAATGACTGCATAAAAAAGCGGACGCTGTACCTTTTGCTCTTTATAAAGGACCATATTGTCACGTAAATAGTCAAATCCCAATTCATTGTTTGTACCATAGGTAATATCAGCGGCATAGGCTGCCTGTTTTTCTTCCTTATCCATGCTGTTTAAGTTCAAGCCAACGGTTAGGCCTAGGAATTCATATAGCTGACCCATCTCAGTCGCGTCACGGCTTGCTAGGTATTCGTTGACAGTTACTACGTGAACGCCTTTACCAGAAAGAGCATTCAAATAAACAGGCATGGTAGCCGTTAAGGTTTTACCTTCCCCTGTCTTCATCTCCGAAATATTCCCTTCATGGAGAGAAATACCCCCCATTAGCTGCACATGGTACGGATATAGCCCAAGAACACGACGGGCACCTTCGCGAACAATAGCAAAAGCTTCTACTAATAAATCATCAAGCGTTTCGCCCTTTTGATAGCGAGCTTTGAATTCTTCAGTTTTTTCACGAAGCTGATCGTCAGTCAGCCTTTCAGTTTCTGCAGCAAGTGCATCAATTTTCATGGCAAGCTTGTCTAATCGCTTCAGTTCACGCTTGTTCAGATCAAAAACTTTATTTAAAATCCCCATATCAAATGAACGCTCCTTTTTATCGAGACTAATACGTATTTTTTAAAGATAATTCTGTCAAAAATATTCGATAATTTCCTTTTTCATCTTACCACTTCCACTATAGAGTGACAACATTGTTAGCGTGGAAGCAATTTTTGTCATTCTACTATTATATCTCTTTCACAGTGGAACTTCTATTTTGAAGGGTTCGGTTTTTTGTCATATTTGACAATCTCATGGCAATAGATCTTAAAGCTATTTCAATATGAAATAGGAGCAAATTGAAGTTTATAAAATATGAATAAAAGTGCTTATTTGTGAATGAATATTAAATTTTATGCAAGTTACTACCATTTGTATAGTGATAACTAAAGGCTTGATATAACAATGTTTTCATGTTGTTTTTAGAGTTAATAATTCTGTCACAGGTGTGTAGAAATATTCACAAATTGTACATTGGAATATACTCTTACAATGTTAGATACTACCTTTAGAGAGGTTAATCTGGAAATTAAATAGAGAATCAATCCAAGATGGGAAGGGTGAGTAAAGTGGCCATTTGGGGGAGAAAGAAAAATAAAGAAGCAGATCCCGAAACTATAGAGAATAGAAAAAAAGGCCCAATACGAAGACTTTGGCAAAAGTTCCGAAGTATAGATTGGAAGAATCCAGTGAACAGGTGGAAACTGCTATTTGTTTCACTTGTGGGTTGCATCATTGTATTTGGTGGAGGATATGGAGTCCTTTCCTTCACAAACTCGCCAACCTTTTGTTCGAGCTGTCACGAAATGGCGCCAGAGTACTCAACATTTACAGCCAGTGCTCATAATCAGATCTCATGTGTACAGTGTCATATCAAGCCAGGAACGATCAATATGCTGACACACAAAATGAAGTCGATGAAAGAAGTTTATTATCACGTCACTGGTGTACCTGAACAAATCGTCCAAACAGAGGAAGAAGCAGTTTCTAACGAGAACTGTCTACAATGTCACTCCAAAAATCGCCTTGTAACAGCATCAGGGGATTTGAAGGTTAACCACAAAGGACATATCGAAGAAGATATCCCTTGTATTACCTGTCACGCAGGGGTGGTACACGCGAAAATGGCCACTCGCGGAATTAACACAGAAGAAGTTCGCGGTCATTGGACAAAAGAAAATGCTGAGAAATTAATGGAAAAGAAATACCTGAGACCTAACATGGGAACTTGTATTGACTGCCACGACAAAGTTAACAACGGTGAAAAGCCATGGAAGGATGTGGCATACAACGTTCCTCCAAATCCAGAAGAGATGGAGAAGAAGCTGGAAGAGAAAGAAAAAGAAGCAACTAAAGGAACAACTACAGAAGCAACAACAGAAGGCGAAAGTGCAGAAGCCATTGCAGCAGAGCATGATCAAAAAACACAGGATATCATCCTCCAAGCCATTGGAAAACAACAGAAAGACGTTAAGGTATCCATGGCATGTGAAACCTGTCATAAGAAGATTAAAGTTCCGAAGAGCCACAAGGTAGAAGGGTGGAACGGAAAGCACGGCAGCACAGCGGTGAAAGAGTTAGACAAGTGCGTCAACTGTCACCAGGATTCTAAGTGGGTAAGAGAAATTCCAAAAGAAGACATTATGTCACTACTTAAGATGAAAGAAACAAAAACAAAATATAAACCAAATATTACAGTTGTTAAAGAACAATCACGAATCAACAAGTTCTGTAGCGCTTGTCACGGCAACCGTCCTCCTGGACACATTGAAAGTGATCAGTGGTTAACGGCGCACGCAGCAAAAGCAAAGACTGATGTTCAAAAATCCGAATGCTTTGTCTGTCACGATCGTGAAAAACCAAAGACAGGCTCAACGGATGTAAAAGCACCTACTGATGTATATTGCCAATACTGTCATAGAACTGGCTTTAAATCAGATGTGAAAAAATAATAAATTTTGAACAGGAGGGTCGCTTGTATGGAAGAGGAGCACAAAGAAGAGCTGCCGGCCCCTCCAAAATTTCGCTATAAGTTATTGAAAATCGCAACTTTAACAGTGTTGTTTCTAGCCCTTTTTTCCTCCATTGGATTCTTTGGGCTAGAAGCTACCTCAAGCTCAGAGTTTTGCTCATCCTGTCATGAAATGAAGCCTGAGTATTACACGTGGAAAGCCTCCACACACAGTGAAGTTGATTGTACCAGCTGTCATACCGATCCTGTGTTTAAGGAATTAGCGAAAGATAAAGCAAAAGGGGTAATTGAAGCTTTAAAAAAACAATCATCGAGCACATCCGCTGCACCAATACGAATGCCGAATGAAATACCAGACAGTGCATGTGAAAGTTGTCACAATGTGTTTACGAGAGAAGTCACTCCGTCCGGGGATATCATTATCCCCCATGATAAACACAAAAATAAAGGCGTTGAATGTGTCCAGTGTCACAGCGGGGTTGTCCACGGAAAAGTCGCTGATCGAAAAATGACTTACTCTACGGACTTAGATAAATGGGACAGTAAAGTCGGTAAAGCGGCAATGGCAGATTTTAAATTCATCCGACCGGATATGGATACTTGTATGGAATGTCACAAAGCTCGGAAAATAACAACGGAGTGCACAGCATGCCATACAACAGGAATGATTCCAAAGAGCCACAAAAAAGAAGAATTTAAGCTTAACACCCATGGTGCACAAGCCGGAAAAGATTTAGAAAAGTGTAATGAATGTCATAAAGGTATGTCAGAAGTGGAAATTCAAGGGTTTGATGAACTGCCACCAGTTATAAAGTTCTTACACAATATAAAGGATTCTAAACCAAAAATTACACAGTATGAATATGCAAAACAAAATACATTTTGTAAGGCGTGCCATAGTACACGACCAGCAAGCCATACCAGCCATTTTATGAAAGATCATGGCGAGTTAGCTTCGAAAGATAAACAAAAATGCCTTGCGTGTCACAATTATCAACAATCTGACGAACTAGAAACCAAAATTGTAGCATGCGGTTCCTGCCACCCAAGTATGCATGAAAATAATAAGGCATGGAGGAAAAAGCACCCTGTTCCCGTAAGTGTTAATCAAAAAGTGACTAATTTTTGTTATACATGTCACGTTGAAGATACATGCTCTAGCTGCCACAAAAAATAGATACTTACAGCTTCGATTTAGATTAAGGAGGGTTCTTATGAAAGCACAACAAAAACCAAATGCTCAAGAACAAGAAACCACCAGGGAAACGAAAAAGAATAAAAAGAAAAAAAATGATCGATTTAAGTGGTGGCAGGCTTTATTAATCCTAATGCTAACACTAGGTGTTAGCATCACCGCCGCTTACATGATTAGTGATAAATATTTATGGTCTGACGTTGATCAAAATCAATTAAAAGATCGACTTGACCATGCAAAAGTTGCTGTCGAACAGAAACCAAACGACTCACAGGCTCGTGTCGAACTCGGATATGCATATTTTCTCAACGATAATAATGACGAGGCAATAAAGCAGCTTAAAGTAGCGCTAGACCTTGATAAAAAAGATTATAATGCTTATCTAAATTTAGGAATCGTATATAACGATGAACAACGGTATGATGACGCATTAAGAAATGCAATTAAAGCAACTGATCTCTCACCTCGTGATTATAAAGGTCACCTTTTAAAAGGAATTGCGTATAGGAATCTAAAAATGTACAAAGAAGCAAGTGAATCATTATCTCAAGCTGACAAACTAATGCCTGGAAACACTGATATTATTTTTGAATCAGGTAGAGTTGCAGAAGCACAAGGAAAGAAAGATGCTGCAGAGGAAATTTACAAAGAAGCATTAAGCTACGACCCATTATACAAGCCAGCATTAGAAGCACTTGATCGTCTATCTTCTAAGAATTAATCCAAGTAAAAGGAGTTGGAACCCTTGAAGAAGAAAACAGTTTATATATGGATGGGTACCATCGTAACCTTAACCACAATCGTTTTTGCAGCCATTTATTTTCTTGGCTTGCAGTCAGAGTTAAAGAAAACAGCAAAAATTGTGGAGCGAAATGGACCTCCGGTATTTAACTTTATGATAAACGGTGATATTGATAAGTCTTTGGATAAACCAATGGATGTAGCGAAAATTGGATCTTTCATCTATGTAACTGATACGAACCATAAACAGGTTCAAGTATTTGATGGTGCTGGTTCACCAATTTTCCAATTCGGTAAAGAAGGTTCCGGTAAAGGTGAATTTAAGTTCCCTTACGGTATTGCTGGCGATAAAAAAGGCAATGTATATGTTGCTGATTTATATAACGGTAATATTTCTATATTTGATGAAAAGGGAAAGTTCATTAAATATTTTGAAGAGATGGATAAGAAAAATAAATCAATTGAATCACCTGCTGGAATTCGAATTATTAAGGAAAAGTTATATGTAACTGATATTAAGAAATCTAGACTTTTAGTCTATGATTTAAAAGGAAAAAAATTGCTTGAATTAGCTAGGGCAAAAAACAGTAAAGACTTATTAAATGCACCGAATGCGGTAACTGCAGACAAAGATGGTAACATTTATGTGGCAGACTCAGGGAATAATAGAGTAGTAGTCTATGATAAAAAGGGCAATTTTATAAGGAATGTAAATGGATCAAAGGATGGCAAAGGAAATTCTGTATTCGTTAACCCTCGTGGAATTGCCGTTAACTCACGCGGAATTTTATATGTTGTAAATAACCTTACTCACTTTGTATACGGTTTTGATGAAAAGGGAAAAGAGGTCTTTACCTTCGGCGGAATGGGTGACGGAAATGAACAATTCTACTTACCGAATGGGCTCTTTATTGACAAAGATGACCAGGTTTATATTACTGATACCTTGAATCAGCGGGTTGCAATTTATTATTAACCTACCATTCACTTTAAGGAGGTGATGTCACAGATAGGGTATACATTGTAATTTCATAGTCTTGTGTTTTTAGAAGCAGAAAAAGAGAGAAAAAGAGAAACAGATTATGGGAGGTTTTTGGAATGAGTAAGATTAAATTAAGCTTTTCATTCCTACTAACACTAATATTAGTGGGAATGTTTAGCGCAATCGCATTCGCTTCGGTTGAAGGTCCAAAGATTACGGACTGGAACAGTAGCGATGGTCATTTGGATTTCACGTGGGATACTGTTGCCGGTGCGACAGATTATGAAGTATGGAAGGTTGTACCAGGTTCTGCTGCGGTAGATGTTTCCCCAGCTGATGGAGTAATGACTTATTCAGCAGATGGATTAGCAAACAGTAGTACTGTAGAATGGGAAATCGTAGCTGTTGATAGTACAGGTGCTGAAATCTCTGAAACAGTATTCTATATGACTGCTGGTGGTCCAAAGTTCAATAGAGAAGTAAAAGCTGACCTTGTTTCTACAGATGCAGCTAACGATAACGGTATCACAAACGCTAACCAAACAGGTCTTGGTGTTGGCGGCCAAACTGATAATTGGTCTACAGTACTTAAATCTCAAGGTATAACAAACAAAAATGGTACTGTAACTAACCACAAAACACATGGTGATTATGAGAACAACACTAACTCTTGTGCTAGCTGTCACCAAACTCATACTGCCGCGTCAAAGAACTTATTGTTCAAGAACGGTGTATATGCAACATGTACTGCTTGTCATGATGGATCTTTAGGTTTCTATAACGTATTCGCAACTGGCTCAGATGCCTCTGCTTCTGCAGGTACTTTCGGTGGTACTGAAAGTGGAAATATGTCTGTTCACTTAGCCACTGGTGCAGTTGCGATAAAAGCTGCTCCTGGTGGTAACAAAAACGGTGAAGGTTCTTGGGGTGGAGAATTTACTTGTGCAAGCTGCCACGCTCCACACGGGTCTTTTAGCGATCGTTTATTACACTATAATCCAAATGGAATTGCTACAACTCCTGTAGCTGATGGTGGTCAAAAATTAGTTGGAGTTGCTGTAGTCGATGGAGTTCCAGCAACAAAATCTTCGGATATTATTGCTGTTAGAACTAAAAATCTTGATTCTAATCAAGCTGCTAATTTCCCGTTAATCGGAGTAGGTGGTACAGTTATCCAACTTTACAAGTGGGATAGCGCAACTTCAAAATATGTAATTGATACAAATCCTTGGGTTTACACTGGAACATATGATGCAACACATACCTACAAAGTGTATGACACTGCGTTCTGGGCTTCAAAACCAACTACTAGCGAAAAAGACATATATATGGCTGCAGATATCGTTTATCCTTTGAAAAAGAATCAAGATATCCGTCAAGCTAACAACTGGATTGGTTCCCCTGCAACTAAGACTGCTCTTATTGACGCTGTAACTGTAGGTGATGTTGCACGTGCTTATGTAGTTGACTTAGACGTAACTCCTGTTGCTGATGCAACTCTTGCAGATAAAAGGGTAACTAAGACAAACGTTCTATCATTATGGAATGGTTTAAACTGGGATGAAACAGGTGCTAAAAAATCAGGTAAAGGTGTTGTAATGTCTGGCTTCTGTTCTGCATGTCATACAGACTACCTTGCAAAATCAGGTTCTGAAACTGGAACATACAGCCATGCATACCGTCACACTACAACTTCTGACACTTACTCTTGCGTACGTTGTCACTTTGCACATGGTACTGACGTTACAGTCATGAGAGATGCTCAAGGTAATACTGCACAAGACTTAGTAAATAATGGCGAAGTTGCTGACCTTACAACTGCACAAGCTTATATGCTTGACAAGGATCCTTCTTCTGCTTTAAAGCGTTACACAAACATGTCTGTATGTTGGGGATGTCATACATCTTCACATGCTGAAGGTTTAAGAAACGATGCAGGTTATGGTAATGATTCTGACGATCCAATGCCTGGTGGATTAAAATCTAACCAATAATAAAAAGCTACCAAATAGCCCCACTATTTAATAGCCCTGAATGGTATATTTAAGTTTAAAGGTAACAGCTCACCATGGTGGGCTGTTATTCTATTTTTATTAAAACAAAAGTTCACAATATTGTCAATTATCAACTTCACAAATTCGTCAAACATTCTTCACCTTTCTGTTATTCAATTCCCTTTTCCATTATTGGTATAATAATAACGAAAGTTAATGATCTTTCTTATATTGTGGGTGTTAAAATCTGATTATATTACCTAGCTCTAAAGTTACCGAAATTTAGCAAGAAAAAGGATGGATTAAAGATGCTAAAACATATTAAACGATACTTAATTACATACATCATAGTTCAATTTGTGATGAATATGGTCCATCCTGGTATTATCTTTGCCACAACAGATGGTACTCCTCTCGTAAATATTGACAGTCCTAGTTTACAAGGAAAGACAGTCACTGTTTCAGGAACGGTGGAAGGTGCCCCACAAAATGCTGAATTAATTATTAAAGGGGATAATTTTACATCTGAAACCATTACGGTTGATTATGATACAGGAAATTGGTCCTATCAGTTTCCTGATGAATTTAGTAGTGGTGAGTATCATTATACGATTCTAGCTACCGTTGATTCGCAATCAACTCCATCTACAACTAATTTAGATTTTACTGTTGATGCAACGGGACCTATTATAGGGATAAACAGCTCTAGATTTCAAAACAATAATGTAATTATTACAGGCACTGTTATAGATAATACACCTAGTAATGTCATTACAATGGAAATATATGATAACAGTATTCCAAGCAATCCAACAAAGATTAATGATGTAGATATTATAAATCCGACACCAACTAATAATCAGTGGACATTTTCGTTCCCAACCGAATTTGTGGAAGGTCCCTATTATTATAAAATAAGGGCAACTGATTCTTTGGGAAATTTTTCTGAAAAAAGTTATACATTTTATGTAGGTGAATTGCCAAAGGTATCTTCTGTTAAAGTTAATTATGCGGATATTGATCTGATAACTGGTGATAGGATTACACCTACTATTGAGTTGCTTAACAGCGAATATATGAATCATGTAACAACAAATACAAAAGTAACAGTTTCTATAACTGATAATATGATTACAACAGATACAATTAGAAATTCTATAGTGGTTTTAAACAGTGAAGGTGGAAAGGTGGATGGAGTAATTTCCCCACCTCAAAAGATCGGTAATGAAATTCAAGTGGAGTTTTTCCCCAACTTCATTATTACAAGCGAGCACAACATATTATATATTAATTAATCCATTGTTAATTGATCAAGATCCGCAAAATCCAAATTGGACAGCAGACTCATCAGGTAATCCACTTTTACCAGTGATTAAAAAGTTTACTACTGAAAGAGAAAGTGATGTTTCTAAGATATCAGCAGATAAACAAGCGCTCCATCATATGAGTGATCCTCACGGGGATAATGGAATGAATACGAATACTTGTGGCAATTGTCATAGTACACATACATCTAACCTTAGGGATATTTCAGATGAACCAACCACCCAGGGTGAAAACCTGGAACAGCCCAATTTTAATTACTCTTCTTATAATTATTGTATGGCTTGTCATGACGGAACGGTTGCTCCTGCACCCGAAAATATGCACCAGAATGGCCATTACCCTGAGTACGGCAGTACTTCCCAAGGTAACGAAAAATATAGTGCTGGAGATTGTGCAAGCTGCCATAATCCTCACCTGACTTGGAGTAAGGAGAACCCGAATAGATTGAAGGATCATTTCGTTCATTTGCACAACGATTATAGCAAACAAAATAACGTAAATTACCCTTATGGAAATAATCAGGAAGATGCAATTGATAGCCTTGTCCAGCCTTGTGAAACTTGTCATGACAGTGACGCCCAAAAAGTAAAAGATCAATATGTTTATAAGCATAAAGATGCTACCATACAGAATAATCCAAATTATCCAACTATCCAAAATGGGGTTAATAGTCTTGTCGAGGCTTGCGA
Source organism: Bacillus sp. SLBN-46 (assembly GCF_031453555.1). Lineage (GTDB taxonomy): Bacteria > Bacillota > Bacilli > Bacillales > Cytobacillaceae > Neobacillus. Next base: position 1,249,211 of record NZ_JAVIZM010000001.1, read on the forward strand.
GGGCTGCCACGAACATAAGAATGTTTCAGAATTAGTAAGATTGGTAAAGGAACATGATTCTATTAACAAAGACGATCTGATTGCAGTTAACTATAAAATCATTCAATATGGAAGTTCTTCTGCGACTGGAGTAACTGATGATTATGGTCTATGTTTCAGATGTCATAATGGAAATAAAAAGTGGACTGATAAGAATAATGTAGAGCACACAATTAGTAATATTAAACAATATTATGATGTAAATGAGGATACAGATCCAACAAAAGGTAGTCAATCAATGCACAGGATTACTGCAATAGATGGCAGTAGCAAGCTGCTTAAAAGTGCTGGTACCACGGCAAATGATGGACATATTCCTTGTGCGGTATGCCATGATACTCATGGTTCGAGTAATATAATACTTCTAAAAAATATTTTAGGGTTTGAAGATAGACAATCGTTTGATGCATTAGAAACAGATAAGAATAGTTTTGGTGTGTTAAATGATACTAAGGAGCGCCAATTCTGTTTATCATGTCACAATGGTTCGACAGCAATATATGGTGTTAATGGAAGAGAACTTGACTCTAATCTTTCAGATGGTCATAGGGATACAGATATAAGAGCATGTTCAGCATGCCATGGACTAGGCACAACACCTAAAGATAAGGCATTGAGCGCTGCTCATGCACCAACATCTGGGAAACCATAAAAGCCAGCAACAAGAAACGAGAGGAATGGATATCCTCTCGTTTTTTCTGTAAATAGCCCTAATTGTTTAGCTGATATTGGTGTGTCAATTTTCCTCCAACACTTCCCTAAATTCCTTAATTTGTTTAAGCTTCTGATCTTCATTATCTAAAAGCATACTTCCGTATTTAGGAATCATCTCAAAATAACCTTTTTTTGTATTGGTAACCGCAAACAAATACATTTGCTTCTCCTTTAATAAGGGGGACTTTTCGTAAGAAAGGAGATAGAATTTCCCTTTCTCTTTATAATATCCCCCAAGTTGATTGACCGTTATATCTCCTAGTAAGGCGCCTTTAATATTTTGTGTGATCCGTACTGAAAACTGGGTATTTTGAGTTCCTGTGTAGGCTTCATTCCCGACTTCCCTAACTACCTCACCAATAAATATATTGTCTACAGCTTTAGCCAGTTTTTGCTTGTCCTCATAATCGTCTTTAAAGGAATAGAATTTATTTATTATAATAGCTGAGTCCATTGAATCAAAAAGAGCAGTAAAATATTGAATAGATTAGATTCCTGCCCCAAACAGAATAAGAGCAATAGCCAACACAACCTTTTTCATTAGAACAATCCCTTCTATATATACCTCTCTCCATTATATCTCTAAGGGGAAATTGTTGTTTCATTCATCATGTGAATCTTTATAGAACTTAAAAACCCCAGTGAGCCTGTATAAAGCCCACTGGGGTTACTTAAATTATTTATTTTTCAACCATTCCGCCAGTCCATCTATTCTCTTCCACAAATGCAAATGCATATCCGCATAGACAATCGCTTCGTTTTCATCACCGAAACCATAATAGTCAGGTGGATAGGCTGGCAGTCGTTTTTTGCCGACTAGATAAGGAATAACATATTTGTTTTCTTTTTTTGCTGCCTTTGCCAGTAATTGAGCCTTCTTTGTAAAACCTTTTTCACTCAGCTCAAGTAAGAGCTTATTGTATGCCCCATGTGCTGACGCCTCATCATATTGCTGCAACAGATTTCTAGCCTTTTTATATTCACCTGCATCTACATAAGCTACGAACAGGGAGTAGCGAACCCCCTGGTTATCCATAGGGTTTAATTCGAGGAGCTCTTCATACTGAACGATTGCATCTTTTACATTTCCTAACAGAGATAGTGCTTCGGCATAATGCTGCTTCGCACGCATAAACGGTCTTGTTTCAGTTAATCCCCAAAAGAACCCCTTATTTTCCTTGAAAAACTCTTTACCTAGCTCTCTCTCTCCAGCCTGGATTCCTTTTTCATACATAAGGATGGCATCTTCAAGACTCTTAGTTTTTTCCGCCAAAATTACATAGGCATCGACACAATTTGGATTTAAGGTTAATGCGTTCTCAGCTAGCTTATACCGATTTTTCCCCTCCGATTGAAGTGCATCGTATATTAGATTTCTAGCTCTTTCTTCGTCCCGTTTTGAAACCTTTCGAGCTGGCACTTTTGTTTTATTATTATTTTTCCCACTAAGATCACTAGAGTGAGGCAAGCCAGTTTCAATCGCTTCTGTAGGGCTTTTTGTAGGGAATTCAATTACGGATGCCCCTTCTAGTCGCGGTATAAAGGGAGGAGAAGGATCGTTTTCTTCAGTCATAAGATCAAGCTCCATTAGTTGAGCGATATCCTCAGCTAACACCTCATCTAATTCAGAAACAATAGAAGAAATACTGCGTGCATTCACTCCATATTGTTCAGCCAGCTCCTTTTGTGTGTACATCACGTTCATAGGTGCAATCGTGGTAAGTAAATAGTGCATGGCAGCAGCATATAGATTAGGGTTTTGTATTCGTTTTTGCTTTCTTTGAACATAATTAATCCATAGAATGACCCCCAGGTCTACAATGGGTGGTGGGACAAGGGAAATCAGTTTTTCTCTTAGGATGTCCACCACTTCTTTATAAACGGGGGCAGGCCATTCGATTTCATCTATTTCTAGTAATCCACCTATCATCGGCAGTTCACTCAATACTTCCAAGAAGTTATCTGTTAAATATTCCTGTGGTGAGTCATATTCAGCATTCATGCTGCACTCCTCTATATAGGAGTAGGCATGTTCAGGCATGAGCTCTGGTAAATCAAATGCTGAAGGGAAGAAAACAAAACTTTGATCGTATGGAACTAAGATTCCAATGATAAATGAACCCTCTTTAACAGTGGGGGACAAACTTGTTACAATGGTATCGAGTTGTTCAGAATTAATTCCGTCCTCCACCGTCAGCTTATTTTCATCAATACTGATTACTTTGCCAGCGAGCGTTCTAGCAAATGTCCAGGTTTGTAAAATTTGCTTAAGCTTAGGGCGTTTTATTTTACCTATTTGGCCGTGGATAAATTTTTCAATAATTGTTTCACCGTCGTCAAGACCTTCAAAGAGAGAAAACCAAACGGTATGAATCATCTCGAAAAATTCACGTTCCTGCTCATCATCTAATTCACTCATTTCTTCAAAACTTTCAAAATCATCTTGAAGAACGTGCCCAAAGTGGAGGTAAGCATAATGAAGGATTTGTTTTTGTAGTTCGTCAATTTCGCCTTCGATGATAGTAGTGATAGGAACAGCTTCACCTGCCCCGCAGCAACGTTTATACTTTTTCCCGCTTCCACACGGACAAGGGTCATTTCTGTATATTTTCTCCATCTCACTCCACTCCTTTTATTTCTCTTTCTTATTTATGTATCGGTTTTTATCCGGTCTTTTCTTATTTATAGTACCATTTTTGACATGTTGGTATATAAAAATACTTTATGAAAACCTCCCTTTTAAAGGATTTATTCTTATATTTTTGTCAAACTTTGAATTTTTTAGGGTTATCACGCTATAATGAATGAGAACTTACCAGCATAAAAAGAATAAACTTATGATGAGACGCAATTATTTACTATAGAGGTGACGAAAATGGAATTAGCAGAAATTCGGAATGAACTTGAGAAAACAGCTAAAAAATTAGCGGACTTTAGGGGGTCTCTTTGACCTAGAGAATAAGGAAGCCCGGATTGCAGAGTTAGATGATGACATGCTTCAGCCTGATTTCTGGAATGACCAAGAGAAAGCGCAAACGGTTATTAGTGAAGCAAATGCATTAAAGGATCAGGTGAATGAGTTTAATGGGTTAAATGAGTCGTATGAAAACTTAGAACTAACCTATGAGCTTGTGAAAGAAGAAAACGATGAAGAGCTAAGGGCTGAGCTGGAAGAAGAGCTTCAACAGTTAAGTGGACGATTGAGTCAGTTTGAGCTGCAGCTCCTCTTAAGTGAGGAGTATGATAAAAATAATGCTATTTTGGAGCTTCACCCTGGTGCTGGTGGAACGGAATCACAGGACTGGGGCTCTATGCTGCTTCGAATGTATACACGCTGGGCAGAAAAGAAGGGCTTTAAAGTGGAGACACTTGATTATCTGCCTGGGGATGAAGCAGGGATTAAAAGTGTGACATTAGCCATTAAGGGTCATAATGCCTACGGCTATTTAAAAGCAGAGAAAGGCGTTCATCGATTAGTAAGGATTTCACCGTTCGATGCTTCTGGCCGAAGACATACGTCGTTCGTTTCCTGTGAAGTGATGCCGGAATTTAATGAGGAAATACAAGTAGAAGTGCGTACTGAAGATTTAAAAATTGATACGTACCGTGCAACAGGAGCGGGTGGTCAGCATATTAACACGACCGATTCGGCTGTTCGTATTACCCATATTCCTTCAGGGGTTGTTGTAACATGCCAATCCGAGCGTTCACAGATTAAAAACCGCGAAGCCGCAATGAAAATGTTAAAAGCTAAGTTATATCAACGGGAAATTGAACGTCAGGAACAAGAACTTTTGGAAATCCGAGGCGAACAAAAGGAGATTGGTTGGGGAAGCCAAATCCGTTCGTACGTTTTTCATCCTTATTCGATGGTAAAAGACCACAGAACGAGTACGGAGAGTGGTAACGTTCAAGCGGTCATGGACGGGGATTTAGATCAGTTTATTAATGCTTACTTACGTTCAAGAATTTCATAAGTCAAAATGTTAAAGTCTTTGTCCACTGTCGACAAAGGCTTTTTTTATTGGTATATGTGCCGTAAGTGATGAGGAAAGAAGGTTTTTTACAAAATTAACAAAAGGCTAATGAAAAACAAACTAACGGTAAACGCTAATAATAATTTTAACCCTTTACCACGTCAACTTACTGGCATTTACACCATAATTTACCCGTGCTATACTCACTTTCGGTTACATGAATGAACATGGTAGAAGGAAAGATAGAGGGGAAAGTTATTATGAATATATTAAGCAATCTGACAAAAACCTATCCTAGAACACGTATAGCAGTAGATTATGTTTTAGTTTTAATTGGCTCAGCCATTATAGCATTTGCCTTCAATGTATTTTTGCTCCCTAACCAAGTAGCTTCTGGAGGAGTAAGCGGGATAAGTACGATCCTTAAAACAGTGGTTGGCTGGGAACCGGCATATGTCCAGTGGGCCTTTAATATCCCATTATTTATTGCCGGCGTTATTCTTTTAGGAAAGCAATTTGGAGTAAAAACATTGGTAGGCACCATTTTTTTACCTATGGTCGTTTTTCTCACAAACAATATAGAGCCATGGACACATGATGCTCTTCTTGGTGCATTGTTTGGCGGAATAGGTGTTGGCCTGGGACTTGGCATTGTATTTAGGGGAAATGCATCCACTGGTGGAACGGATCTTGCTGCTCAAATTATTAATAAGTATACAGGCTTCACATTAGGTAGATGTGTAGTGATGATTGATGGATTAATTGTCCTTACCGCTGCCATTGTGTTTGACATTGAAAAGGGTTTATATGCATTGATTGCTCTTTATGTTACCAGTAAAACGATTGATTTGATTCAGGTTGGATTTGGTAGGTCGAAAATGGCAATGATTATTACTAATAAGCAGGAAGAAGTTCGTGAAGGAATTTTGAATAAAATTGACCGTGGAGTGACAAAACTATCAGCATATGGTGGATTTACTGACCATGAGCGGCCTGTTCTTATGTGTGTTGTCGATCAAACGGAGTTCACAAAATTGAAACATTTGGTCAAAACCCTTGATCCGTCTGCATTTGTCGTTGTTATGGACGCTGCGGAGGTACTTGGGGAGGGTTTCAAACGGGAATAGTCATTGGTATAATAACACAATGATGGTATTAATTTCTTGAGGGGGTATTGTGATGAAGAAGAAGCTACTAACATTGCTTTTGGGAACATCCCTAGTAATGGGTCTTGCTGCTTGTGGGGGCGGCGATGACGAAACCAAAGACACAGGGAATGGCGGTACTGAAACTGCACAAGCAGGCGATGCACAAAAGATTTACGACCAAAAATGCTCTAGTTGTCATGGTGGCGATATGAAGGGTGGAATGGGTCCTAACCTAACACAGGTTGGATCAAAGTACTCTAAAGATGAAATTTTAGATATTCTCAAAAATGGCAAATCAGGCGGAATGCCAGCAGGTTTAGTTTCAGGTGATGCAGCAAATCAAGTGGCCGACTGGCTAGCAGCTAAAAAGTAAAGAATAAAAAACGTTCTGTAGAAGTTAGCAGAACGTTTTTTTTATTTTAGTGAAATTAGCTGATTTTGTCTGATTTTGTCAGGTTTTGTATCCTTTGAAAAGAAACTGTAATATTTTTACCGCTTTTTTTAGCGATTTATGATGTTATAATAAATCTATGCGAAATTATGCACATATTGTTGTGGATTTTGGTTTGTTTTGCAAATAAATAAAGATTCTTGTCGAATATCCTTTTTGATGAAATCTTTAACTATAGGTGATAACAATGATAGAACTACAAGAAGTATATAAAAAGTACCCGAATGGTGTTACCGCCATTAACGGGATTGACGTCAGAATTAATCAGGGCGAATTTGTTTATGTTGTCGGACCAAGTGGTGCTGGGAAATCCACTTTTATTAAAATGATGTATCGAGAAGAGACCCCTACTACTGGGACTATTATGATTAATGGCGTCAATCTAGCCAAGCTGAAAATGAAGAAGGTTCCTTTATTCAGGAGAAATCTAGGCGTTGTCTTCCAAGACTTTAAACTACTTCAAAATCTAACAGTCTATGAGAATGTTGCCTTTGCACTTGAAGTAATTGAGGCGCAGCCAAAGGTTATTAGAAAACGTGTCATGGAAGTTCTTGACCTTGTGGGTCTTAAGCATAAAATTAAGATGCTTCCTGGCGAGCTTTCTGGTGGAGAACAGCAACGTGTCTCTATTGCACGCTCGATCGTCAACTCACCTAAAATAGTGATTGCGGATGAGCCTACAGGTAACCTTGACCCTGAAACATCATGGGAAATCATGAACATCTTTGAAGAAATTAATGCCAGAGGAACAACGATTGTTATGGCAACTCATAACAGAGAAATCGTAAATACACTAAAGCATCGCGTTATTGCCATAGAAAGCGGGAAAATTGCACGTGATGAGCAAAGAGGGGAGTACGGTTATGAAAATTAGAACTGTTGGCCGTCATGCCCGAGAAAGTTTAAAAAGTATATCTAGAAATGGATGGATGACCTTTGCATCCGTAAGTGCAGTTACAGTTACTTTGATTTTAGTCGGTGTCTTTTTCGTTATTATGATGAATCTAAATAGAGTGGCACAAACCATTGAACAGGACGTGGAAATTCGCGTTCACATCGATTTTGCTGCAAATAAACAAGATCAGCAAGCTTTGAAAAGTGAGATTGAAAGAATTCCCGAAGTGAAAAGTGTAAAATTTTCACCTAAAACGAAGGAATTAGATAACCTTGTGAAAAGCTTAGGTGAGGATGGAAAAGCCTTTAAGCTTTTTGAACAAGATAATCCACTAAACGATGTATTTATCGTAAAAACGAAAAAACCGACTGATACAATGAAAGTCGCTAAGAAAATAGAAAAAGTAAACTTTGTTGCTAAGGTAAAATACGGGCAAGGTAAGGTTGAAAAGTTATTTAAATTTATCAAGGCGAGCCGTAACGTAGGAATTGTCTTAATTATAGGCTTGTTCTTTACTGCAATATTCTTAATCTCTAATACTATTAAAATAACTATTATTGCTAGAAGAAGAGAAATTAAGATTATGAGATTAGTTGGAGCAACGAACTCCTTTATCCGCTGGCCGTTTTTACTAGAAGGTTTATGGCTTGGTATTATGGGCTCGATTTTGCCAATTATCCTCATTTCCATTGCGTACTACCGTGCATATGATTATATTGGCCCAAAGCTTGCAGGAACCTTCATTAAAATCCTGCCAGTTGACCCGTTTGTTTACCAGGTTTCCGGTATTTTGATGTTAATGGGAGCTTTAATTGGGGTATGGGGCAGTGTAATGTCCGTAAGAAAGTTCTTGAAAGTGTAGTCTTTTTCAGGAAGGGCCGAACGCCAGGCCCTTCCTATTTGCTAGAGTTCAAACATAGATAAAGATTTACATAAAAAGAGATGGAGGGAAGTATGCGGAAATGAGAAAATCAATGATGACGCTGACCGTTGCTGTACTGGTCGGGTTTGGAACCACGTTCGGAGGTTTTTCTACTAAAACTGAAGCGGAATCAATCTCCAAGCTAAAAGGTGAACAAAATAAAATTCAAGACCAACGTTCTGATGTAAAGTCAGATATGAATGCAGCAAACGATAAAATCAATTCAATAAAAGATCAGCAAGTAGATGTTAAAACTGAAATGAAACGCATCGATTATGCGATTGAAGACGCGACTAATAAAATAAATGAAAAAACCGCCAAGATTGAAGAAACAAAGGCTGAAATTACTAAGCTTCAAAAAGAAACAGAGGTTCTAAAGGAACGGATTAAAGCTCGTAACGAACTATTGAAGGAACGAGCTCGAAGCTACCAAGAGACTGGTGGCTTGGTTAATTACCTTGATGTGTTAATGGGTTCTTCAAGCTTCAGCGATTTTATTGATCGGGCAAATGCGGTAGCAACCATTATGCAGGCCGATCAGGACATAATTAGAAAGCAAGAGGCTGACAGAAAGGAGCTTGAGGAAAAGCAGGCTCAGGTAAAAAAAGATCTTGCTAGTTTGGAAAAGATGGTTGCAGACTTAGAAACATTAAATCGTCAATTAGCTACCCAAAAGGCAGAAAAAGATAGATTATTAGCTACTCTTGTCACACAAGAACAAGAAGAGCAAGAACACATGATGGACTTAAAAGAGCAGGAGCAAATCCTTGCATCACAAGAGGCTGCCATTCAAAAAGCAATCAAGTTGGAGCAAGAGGCCCAAGCTAGAGCAGCAGCTCAAGCAAAGCAATCTTCTTCTAGTACTGGAAGCTCAAGCAGTGGCGGTGGCGCTAGTTCTGGAGCAACGCCAGGTGTATCAAGTGGATACTGGACACAGCCAGCGGTGGGGGTATTAAGTTCAGGATTCGGAGGCCGTGGATCAGAGATGCACTTTGGTGTTGATATTGCCAATAGAACAAAGGTACCAATCTTAGCTGCAGCAGACGGTGTAGTTATTAAATCCTACTATTCTAGCAGTTATGGTAACTGTATATTCATCTCCCACTCCATTAATGGACAAGTATATACAACTGTCTATGCACATATGTCATCACGGATTGCTGGAAACGGAGCAGTTGTGAAAAAAGGCCAACAAATTGGTGTAATGGGTAATACAGGTGCATCAAGAGGACAGCATTTACACTTTGAACTTCATAAAGGGCCGTGGACACAGGACAAGCGTTATGCGATTAGTCCAGTTGGAATAGTGCCACTGCCATAAAGGAAAAGGAAGAAGCCTCGTGCTTCTTCCTTTTTTATATATAAAAGAGAGACTTTCCATTAACTTTGATTACTGTCTAGCTCCAGCGACCAGCGTCTAGTGGACTATCCCTCACCTCCCTACGATAAGTCAACATCGAATCGCTCCGCTCTTCGTGTTTCCTTTATCTCAGTCGGCGCGGTCTAGTCCATACGCCGCTAAACGGTCGCTTCCGCTTTTCTTATCATATCTCGTCCTAATCAAACATATATGTTAATAATCGGGCAGGATTTTTGGGCCTTTATAGAAAATTAGAAAGGACAGGCATACTTACTTGAGGAGGATTGGGATGAATCGTAAATGGATTGCCTTATTAATGACGGTTTCGCTGCTTACAGGAGCAGGCGGCACCTACGCTGGAATGCAACTCTTAGATCAAAAGGTAGATGTACCTGTACAAGAGCAAGCGATTCCAACAAAACCTGAAGCAGATTCAAATGTTAATACTGAGGACCTGGAAAAAGTACAACAGGCCTATGACTTAATTTTAAGCCGCTATGTTGAAAAAGTGGACCAGGAAAAACTAGTTGAGGGTGCCATTCAAGGGATGCTATCTGTATTAAAGGATCCATATTCAGTTTATATGGATAAAGAGACAGCGCAGCAATTCACACAAACGCTTGAATCCTCCTTTGAAGGAATTGGGGCAGAAGTGGGAATGGTAGATGGGAAAATTGTGATTGTTTCCCCTTTTAAAGACTCTCCTGCTGAGAAAGCTGGCATCAAACCAAATGATCAAATCTTAAAAGTCGATGGGAAGAGTGTAGAAGGGCTAGATCTAAATAAAGCAACATTAAAGATACGTGGAAAAAAGGGGACATCCGTCACATTGGAGATTGCTAGAAAAGGGTTAAAGGATCCACTATCCATTGATGTCAAGCGCGATGAAATTCCACTTGAAACTGTCCATGCCTCTGTAAAGAAGCATGATGGTAAGAAGGTGGGCTATATCGAGCTAACGTCCTTCTCCGAAAATACGGCTCAGGATTTTAAAAAGGAATTAAAAGCATTAGAAAATGACCATATTAATGGGTTGATTATTGATGTGCGTGGCAACCCGGGTGGTTTATTAGACAGTGTCGGTGAGATTTTGAAGGAGTTTATACCGAAGGATAAACCATATGTTCAAATTCAACAGCGCAATGGAAAAAAAGAACGGTATTTCTCCACTATTTCTAAGAAAAAGGATTATCCAGTAGTCGTTCTTGTGAATAAAGGAAGTGCTTCTGCATCAGAAATATTGGCGGGCTCCTTGCAAGAGGCAGCAGGCTATCAGCTCGTGGGAGAAACTACTTTTGGAAAAGGAACGGTTCAGCAGGCGGTACCAATGGGAGATGGAAGCAACATTAAATTAACTCTATTTAAATGGCTGACTCCTGATGGAAACTGGATTCATAAAAAAGGAATTAAACCGGATGTAGTGATCAAACAGCCAGCAATTTTTGCGACCCATCCCATTCAAGTGGATAAGCCCCTTGAAAAGGATATGAACAATGAACAGGTAAAGAATGCTCAAGAAATATTAGCGGGATTGGGATTTGCTCCCGGCAGGAAAGACGGCTATTTTAGTCCAGAAACGGATATGGCGATAAAAGGCTTCCAGCAGCAGAATGACCTGCCACCCACAGGGAAAATTGATGAAAAAACAGCAGCCAAGCTGGAAGAAGCAGCTGTAAAAGCTATGAAAAAAGAGAAAAATGATTTGCAACTACAAATGGCACTACGGTTAATCACAAAATAATTTAAGCAGGGGCTTCTAGCCTCTGTTTTTTTTGTTCTAGCGGAATAAATGTCAGGTTTGGCGGAATAATTGGGAATTTCCGCGGAAATAGTCATTAAGCTGGCGGAAACTCCCCCAATTCGTGCGGAATTCCTACAAAAGTTGGCGGAATCCGCCGATAAACCTATGAGAATCTGAACGAAAATCTAGAATGTTACGACATTTTTACTTTTTTAATAAACTAGCAATATGTTTTGTGGCTGTAATTTGGTAAAATAATCGTTAAGAGATTTTTATTTACTAGAAACTTTAATAGAGGCAGGTGACAGGAATTGGTGCAAATATGGCTTGTGGAACTACTTAAAGGAACAGGCAAGTTATTTCTTCATCCTGTTTTATACTATCTCGTTTTCCTATCTGGAATACTAGGCGTAATGAGGGTGAAACGTGAGCGGAAAAATTTCCATATTCGAGCACATGATGCTTATTTTGAACTGCGGCAGCTATTTCCGCCGGGAGTGTTAGTGGGTCTTGTTCTATCCGTGATCATTATTGCAACAGGCATTACCGTACCATTCGCGGCCATTCTTTTGATAGCTGGATTTACATTCATTTGGTCACTAACCACAAATGTCCGGCTCATGTCGCCAGCCTATACAGCAGGTGCTGCATTTTTTACCATCATTTTAATGGCTGAAAATAATTGGTCTATCCCGCTTTTTTCAAAGGCTTTTCATTCTATTAGTGACAAGGTTTACCCATCTGTTGTAATCGTTATGGGACTCTTGTTAATTGCTGAAGGGATTCTAATTTTTAAAAATGGTAGTAAGGGAACCTCTCCTAAGCTAGCAATAAGCAAACGGGGCCAAAGGGTAGGCGTTCATGAAGTAAAGCGACTATGGATGCTGCCATTATTCTTACTTATTCCAGGTGACACTCTTCAGCTGCCATTCGACTGGTGGCCAGTATTTCACCTAGGAGCAAAGGAATACTCAATCATCCTAGTTCCGTTCGCCATAGGCTTTCAACAGCAGATTAAAGGAATGCTTCCAAAAGAAGCGATACAGCTTCATGGTTGGAGAGTCAGTGTTCTAGGTGTTTTCATTACTATTTTATCGATTTTAGGTTATTGGTACCCGTTATCATCCATCGTCATAGCTGCGATTGCTGTGATTGGACGGGAGATCATTACGTTAATGACTGTTTTGAAGGATGATAATCTTCCGTTTTACTTTTCAAAAAAGAACAATGGTTTGATGATTATAGGAATTATCCCTGAGTCGCCAGCAAGTAAAATGGGATTGAAAGTTGGGGAGATTATTTCCAAAGTAAATGGAGCTCAAGTCCGAGATGAGGCGACCTTCTATGAAGCTTTACAGAAGAACCGCGCCCATTGTAAGCTTGATGTCCTTGATTCAAATGGAGAAGTTCGGTTTGTCCAACGTGCGCTATTCGAAGGTGATCACCATGAACTGGGGATTCTCTTTGTACCAGACGAGCATAAGTATGACGCGAAAATTGGATAATTATAAAATATAAGTAGAAAAGCCAAAGGACGGAATCCTTTGGCCTTTTTACATGATGGTGCAGGAGAAATAATTCGTATCATCAACTAATACATTTTATAATGCTAAGGTATTCTATCTTGTGTTATACTGTTGGGGGTATACAAATGTTAATTTTGATATAAATATAGAAAGGCGGCTAAAACAATGTCGCAAGGTGCAGGAAAAGCATTAGAAGATCGAGCTGCTTGGTTACAACCTTATCTTGATTCTCCCGAAAAACAACAACAATTATATAGACGGACGTTAATGATCGTCGTCCTTTCACAAATCTTTGGTGGTGCTGGACTCGCTGCCGGTATAACCGTCGGAGCACTTCTTGCTCAGGATATGCTTGGTACAGATAGCTTTGCAGGACTTCCAGCTGGTTTATTTACATTGGGTTCTGCTGTCGCTGCCTTGATTGTAGGAAGACTCTCTCAACGGTATGGACGCCGGTTCGGGCTAGCCGCAGGATTTTTGACGGGCGGAATTGGTGCGATCGGTGTTGTCCTTTCTGCGGTAACAAATAATGTTTTTCTGCTATTTGCCTCACTATTCGTCTATGGTGCAGGTACGGCAACCAATCTTCAGGCACGCTATGCAGGGACAGATTTAGCTAGTTCCACTCAACGGGCAACAGCTGTGAGTATCGCCATGGTATCAACCACATTCGGAGCCGTTGCTGGACCAAACATGGTGCAGGTCATGGGAAGATTTGCACTTTCCATTGGAGTGCCAGCGTTAGCAGGCCCATTCATTCTAGCAGCTACTGCCTTTATTTTCGCTGGTCTAGTACTGCTCATTTTTCTAAGACCTGACCCTCTACTAGTGGCACAGGCAATTGCAGCAGAAAAAAGAAACGGAACGGACAATTCGGTAGTTAACAACCCACATACTTTAAGTGTCAATAATCGTGGAATTATGGTTGGAGCTACGATCATGGTCTTAACGCAGATGGTAATGATTGCTATTATGACCATGACACCGGTGCATATGAGACACCATGGACACGGGCTGGGTCAAGTAGGAATGGTTATTGGCATTCATGTTGCGGCTATGTACTTGCCATCTCTTCTCACTGGAATTCTTGTAGATAAAATTGGCCGTACGATGATGGCTATCGCTTCTGGAGCTACGTTACTTGCTGCGGGTATTATGGGGGCAATTGTACCTGCTGATTCTATGATTGGACTTGTCATTGCACTTGCTCTTCTAGGTCTTGGATGGAACTTCGGCTTGATTAGTGGGACAGCCATTATCATAGATGCGACCACTCCTTCCACACGTGCAAGAACCCAGGGTTCTGTTGATGTATTGATCGCATTATCGGGGGCATCAGGCGGAGCTTTATCCGGGATGATTATGGCACAAACAAGCTTCGGAACACTTTCATTGGCTGGCGGGTTCCTTTCTCTCCTGCTTATCCCAGTTGTGATTTGGTCTCGAAGAAAATAAGCTAACAAAAAGCCAAAGGATTGCATTCCTTTGGCTTTAATTTTGCTTATAATTTTCGGTACTTCTTCAATGAAAAGATATTTAGGACGACGAAAATAGCGGCGAAAATGACCAACGCCAGTAGGTCACTACTGATATCGCTAATACTAGCTCCTCTATACATCACACCTTTTAATGCATCGCCGGCATAATACATCGGCATAATTTTAGCAATGCCTTGCAGCCAGTTGGCCATCCCTTCAATGGGAAATATCCCTGCAAAAAACACCTGTGGAATGACCGCAATCGGGATGAATTGCATCATTTGAAATTCTGATGCAGCAAAGGTTGATAATAGGATACCAAGTGACAAAGCAACCAATGCCAGCAATAAATTAGTCAGCAATACATTCCAAACCGAACCGACAAGCACAATGTCTAAAATATTAATAGAATAAAAGACAACAATAATCGTTTGAATCACAGCGAAAATACCATAACCGATTAAATACGCTGTGACAATCTCCCAACGGCGAATCGGAGTGGACATCAACCGTTCTAATGTGCCGGTGGTGCGTTCTCGCAACAGTCCAATACCAGAAATAATAAAGACAAAGAAGAAAACGAAAAATCCAACTAATATGGGGCTAAGGACATCAAAAAAGATGGTATCTTTATCACCATACACGTATTTTGTTTCAAGGTTGGTTTGCATCATTTTTGCAGCTGCTGGGTTTTGTTGCAACAATTTAGCCTGAGACTGTCCAGCTATCGCCTGGTTCACCTTCATTTGTAAGCCCTTCGCTGCTGATGGATCATCATTTAGTAAGGTTAACTTAAATTGTCGATTGTCTTGTTCCAGGAAGCCATCAAGATCATCCTTAACGACCGTTTTTCCTGTGACATTTTCATAAGATTTAACCGTTATTTTTGCCTCTTTTAGAACTTTGACAAGCTGATCATCTACTCCAGTTACACCTAATTTAGGTTGAACAGTGCTCCCGTTAAATAAAAAATACATCAGGGTTAAGATTAGTAAGGGAGCAACTAATAATAGAGCCAAAGTCCGTTTGTCCCGTAGCATTTGCTGACAGATTCTTTTAATTAACGCAATGACTCTCATGATTGCCTTACCCCCGCTCGTAAGAATACCTCATCAAAATTATCTGTTTCATATGACGCCTTCAAATCCGAAGGAGATCCGCTTGTTAGAATTCGACCATCTCGAACCATTGCCACATAATCGCATCTCTCTGCTTCATCCATGACATGAGTAGTCACGATAATCGTTTTTTGCTCTTCCTCTTTTAACCGTAAGAACTCCTTCCAAATAGACAGTTTTAATTCGGGATCGATTCCCACAGTGGGTTCATCCAGGATTAAGATTTTCGGGTCTTGAATTAAAGCAATGGCAAGGGATAGCCTTCGTTTCATTCCCCCTGAATAGGCAGCTACTCGTTTCTTTAGGTCGTCTGTCAGATTGACTAGGCTAGAGACGTAGGCAATCCGCTTTTTCTGGTCTGCCTTTTTTATCTTATAAAGGGAAGCAAACAGCTTTAAGTTTTCCTCACCTGTTAAGTCTACATATAAGGCATCGGATTGAGCCATATAACCGATCTCCTGCATTAGTGCAAGGTTAGGCATTTTTTGATCTAATACATGGATGGAACCTGTATCTGCTTTTTCCATTCCGACGATCATTTTAACGAGTGTCGTTTTTCCAGCTCCAGAAGGGCCGATAAATCCAAACAATTGTCCTTTTTCAATCGTTAGGTTCACATTGCTCAAAACTGTTTTTTTTCCAAAGCTTTTACTGACTTGTTCCACTTTTATGGTTGATTTCATCAATCATTCCTCCTCGGATGTTGACCGTGTATGTCTTTATTTTACAACGAGGAGAGATAGAAGCAATAAACAATAAACGACAATGTGTTGATTATCTGTCAAATAAGAGGAATGTGTTTATTTTATATAAAAAAACAATAGCCTATTTGTTAATTCCTGCCACATGTCCAGGTCCTAAAAAGGTTATTCGCGATAAGATCATGGCCATTTCCTGTGGTGTTTTTTCCATTCCAGTTTCTAACCAATGCTGAATCACACCAAGATGGGCAGAGCTGACGTAAGAAAAAAGATAGTCGGCTGGTACGAGCATTTCATCCTTTTTTATTTTGGAAATGACATTTTGGAGGAAGGTTTTTTTTATGATATCCCGTAGTTTTCCCTGAAATTTTGCGTCCCCTTTTGGTCCTAAGATTACTTTCATAAAACTTGAATTTTCATGAAATAGTTCAAAAAGCTTAATGATAAAAGGTAATGCGGTATTTTGATTGAAGGTCAAAATATCCTTTGGCTGGATCAGTTGAGTTATTTTCACAATTTCGGTTAAAATCTCCGCTTCACTCTTCTCTAACAAATCATATTTATCCTGATAATGCAGATAAAAAGTTCCTCGGTTAATATCCGCCTTTTCCGTTAAATCACGGACAGTGAGTCCTTCAAATCCTTTTTCCTCCATTAATTCTGTCAGAGCATCCCGAATCAAGCGTTTCGTCCGTACAATGCGTTTATCCGTTTTCTTTATATCCGTCATATAAAAATCCCCCTGTACAGTTCTAAACAAAGTATATTCAACCTAAGGTAAAATAATCAACATCACGTTCATTATTTGAAGTGATTTTTTTAACCTTATCATAGGTAATTTATTGAATAAATGGAAGCTGAGGGGCTAAAGCTATAGGGGGAATTTCTTAAACATGAAAGGTGGTTTAGCCATGAGTCTTAGCTTTTTAAATAATATGGATTTCAGACATTTGGAGTTGATTAGTATCGAAGGAGCTGCGAGGATCGTGTTTTATTTCACGGTGTATTCATTCATTGGCTGGCTGCTCGAAAATAGCTATAGCTTCTTCACTAAACAAATATTTTTCAAGGAGAATTTTTTATATGGACCCTTTAAACCGATGTATGGTTTTGCGCCAATCCTTTTGGTCTATTTGATATCACCAAAAACACATTGGGCGATTGTTCTGTTCCTCTGTGTAGCAATTCCAACGTTAGTGGAGTATGTAAGTGGTGCATTACTCCAAAAACTTTTCCATAAACAATGGTGGGATTATTCGGGGACTTCGCTGCAGCTTCATGGACATATTTGTTTACCTTTTTCTATTTGCTGGGGGATCTTATCGTTAATTGGTTTGCAGTGGGTTCACCCTGCTATCGCTTCATTATATGAGGCAGTCGCTCCTTATTGGGGGTGGATCTGGTCGGCAGTGGGCTTATACTTCCTTGCAGACCTCGTATTAGCGATTCGGAGACACTCTTTACAGGAAATCCTAACCGAAGAACCAACCAATCCGATTCAATAGGATTGGTTGGTTCTTCTTTTGAATAAAGAGTTGCCTCAGAGCGTTCAAATTTGCGTAAAAAATAGCCCTACCGAGTCATAGAAAATTCCTTTCTAATCAAGTACCTTAAAACATGTTATATCGAATACTCTCTTAAACTATGAAAAACGTGGCCATGTTTCTCAGGAAGGAATCTATTGATATGAGAGTTTTAGTGAAACTACTGTTATTTGCGGGGATGTTTAGTTTAGTAGGAGGAAGGGGGAATACAACTCAAATTTCTCTTCAATCACTAATTAATGCTGCCCCAGAAGGTGGTACAGTCAGGCTGGAGGCAGGAACTTATCGGGAAGACATTGTCATCAATAAACCTGTTGTCATAGAAGGTGAAAAAGGAGCAGTCATTAAAACCTGTTCCTCTAAACCCACAGTAACAATAACAGGAAAAAATGTAACCCTTAAAGACTTAAAAATAGAGAGCTGTCAAAGGGATAAAGGTAAAGTCGTGGTCAAAATCAGCGGAATGAATCATCGACTTGAGAACCTACAGATTCAGACCAGTCATCAAGGAATTCAGTTGGAAAATGTAGAAAAGTCAAATTTCCTTTATATAAACCTTTCAGGAAATGGGAAGAAAAATGGATTTGACCTTTGGGAATCCCATCATAATAGGTTCGAAGGAATAAAGATCAACCACTTCGAAGACGGGTTCTACATGGAAAACAGTCATTATAACACCTTTATCGGCAACACCATTCAAAACTCAAGGTACGGGATGCACGTGATGTTTTCCGACAATATCACGCTTATTCGGAATGTGTCGAAAAGCAACTTTTCAGGGGCTATGATTATGGGCACCCATCAATCGATTATTAAAGAAAATCAGCTGATTGAAAATAATCAAAATGTGAATGCGCAAGGCTTGCTGCTCTATGATGTCCACCAATCCACCATTGAGGACAATGACATCTCACATAATCGAGTCGGTCTTTTTATGGAAAATTCAAGCGAGAATACAATGGAAAACAATGAGTTTATTGCTAATTTCGTAGGCGCACAAATCAATAAAATTAATAGCAACGTAATCGAGCATAATCTATTTGTTAGTAATCTGAATGACATCCAGGCAACAAAGGCACCTGATAATACTATACAAAATAATTATTGGGATGCGGCATGGAAGCTCGATACAGATGGAGATGGGAAGAGTAATCTCTCGCATAGCGCCGACCCTTATTTTCTAAATCTTGCAAAGGAAACACCACCATACCAGCTATTCTTTCAGCACCCGGGACTTGTACTGTTGCAAAAAATGTTAAAAAGTCCTGATAGTATACTGGTTAAGGATCAAGCACCACTCATGAACATGGAAGGTAGGCAAACTACCAGAACAGAACCACACACCGTACTCTTGTGGATTTTAAGTCTGTTCATGATTTCTAGTAGTCTATTCATTATCTATTTAGGGAGGAAAAAAGCATGAAAATCAATTTTATAAAAATGACTTTATTAACACTCATTTCTTTACTACTAATCTCAGGTTGTGGAAAAGAAGAAAACAAACCAGTTGCGATTAACGAAAAAACCGATAAGTGTGAAATCTGTCATATGGCCGTTAAAGATAATCAGTTCTCTACTGAAATCATCCTTGAAAAAGGAAAATCCATTGTTTTTGATGATATTGGCTGCATGTACAAGTGGATGGAAGAAAATAAGGATCAGCAAATAGCAAGCTCATTTGTAAAGGACTATCAAACAAAGGAATGGATTGATCCAGAGAAGGCTTCTTTTGTATACGATAAGCCCATTAAAACACCAATGGCCTATAACGTGATCGCTTTTTCAGATAAAAAAAATGCAGAGTCATTCATCAACAAAAATGGGGGCACGCTATTAACCTATGACAAACTTTCTGATCACTCATGGGAAAGAAACGAAGACATGGTGAAAGAGATGAAAGAAAAAATGATGCAAATGAAAATGAATGGTGGAAAAGAAGGAATGGATATGGAGCATTCTGAAGACAGCCACTAATATAGAATTCGAGACTAGGGCAAAGAGACAGTCATTGTGGATTGTCTTTTTGCTTGAAAGGAAGCGAACGATGAGAAACTTATGGTTTTCTGAATGGAAGACAATGACCAGGCAACGCTCCTACTATTCATTTCTATTTCTATGGGTGTTGGTTTTTTCCCTGTTGTTTTTACTAGAACGTACGAACACGGGTATATCGGAGTTCACCAATACAACCGGAACCATTGTGAATATTCTGCTATATTTACTACCGTTATTTATGATGATCATTGGTTCTTTTTCGATTGCTAATGAAATGGAGAACGGACAGTGGGATCTTCTCTGTACTTATCCAGTTAGTATCTCTGTCTATCTTTTTGGGAAATTTGCAGGCCTACTGATGGCCCAAATGGTTGTATTTAGCCTGAGCTATGGAATAAGCATGCTGATTGGATTAACATCAGGAATCCAGCTATCCATTCAATGGTTGATGGGGATTTTTCTGTTTGCTCTACTCCTTATTTATGAGTTTTTAAACCTTGGTCTTGTGCTTGGAACAATCGCCAAAACAAGATGGAAGGCTTTAATGTTATCTGTTGCCATATGGTTCTTTTTCATTATGATTTGGCCTACTGCACTTATTGCCATATTAGGTCTCTTTCCATACCCAATGATTGATCCACTTATGAAGGTGGCGACTATTCTAAATCCCGCCGAGTTTTTACGCGTCTTTCTAGTTATCCAGTGGAATGGCGGAGCGATATTTGGTCAATCCTACGATTCCATTGTTCACTTATTTCACTCGGGCGCAGGATGGCTGATTCTATTGGTGTATTTGCTTATGTACCAATTAATCTTATTTACCTTCGCCATTCTCTTCTTAAAAAGGAGGCGAATGCAATGAAGCGTCGACTTGAAATACAAAGTGTATCGAAGGAGTTTAAAAAGAAGGTAGCCCTTCAACCATTTTCCTTACTCGCTAATGAGGGAGAATGCATTGTTTTATGTGGTGGAAATGGAGCTGGAAAAAGCACACTGCTTCATATTCTTGCAGGAATTTCTTCACCGGGTGAAGGGACGGTTACAATTAATAATGTGAGCTTAATGAAAAATCGAAAGAAATATGTGTCGTTAATTGGCTATATGCCCGACGAATTTTTTGCTCAGGAAACGATGACCGTTAAAGAGTTTTTAACCTTTTATGGAAACTTTCGAAAGGTGCCGGATAGCCTAGTAGATGAAGTGATCCTCACCCTAGGGTTAGAAGTGAAAAGGAATGAACGAATAAAGCATTTATCTAAGGGAATGCGTCAAAGGCTTTTGTTTGGTCAGGCGTGGTTGGCAAACCCTGCTGTCCTTATTCTAGATGAACCCACAAATGGGTTGGATCCTTATTGGATTAATGTATTTATAAATTTGCTGAAAAAAATAAAGCAAAGTGGAACCACGATAATTTTTTCCACCCATATGATGGATGTTGCCGCCGAAGTGGGGGACCAAGTGATTTTTATGGAAAATGGAGAAATGATAGCGGCAATAACGAATGATCATGTTGACCCTCAGCGTTTTATGGTGGACTTGTTAAGTCGTTATCGCCAAATAGAAGTGTAGGATAAACTATGCTTTAATAGAGGTATAAGAAATGGGAAAGGAGAGGTAAGATGTCCTATCGATCGTTAAAAATTATGGCAATTTTAATACCGCCTCTTTTGATCGGTGGATTTGAACTCATCCGACATCATGCCCTCCTGCACAAGCTGTCGATGACGACTGGAAACTATTTAATTATCCTGCTAACACTAGCAGTTTCCTACGTATTCTCGACATGGATGTTTAAGGTGATTGAAGAGAAAAATCAAAGGCTGGCAAATGAGAGGGAAATGCGGGCCATTTATGAAGAGAGAGAAAGACTTGCCAAAGAATTACATGATAACATTGCCCAGACTTTATTTTTGCTAAAGGTGAATTTAAAAAAGGGAAAAATAAACGAAGCGAACGGACTAGTTGGCTCGATCGATTCTCATGTAAGGCAGGCCATTTATAATCTAAGAATGAACCCGACAGACATGATTTCTTTCCCAAAGAGAGTCGAGCATTGGTTGAATGAATGGAATACGGTCTCTGGAATTGAAACGAAGGTTTCGATTCAAATGGCGGAAGGGTATTTCACCCCCTCTGAAGAGGTTCAGTTATTTGGAATCATTCAAGAGACCTTTACCAACATTAGAAAGCATTCGAAAGCCAAAATAGCTACTCTTTCTCTCCATACGTCAAATGACGGTTGGGAAATGTCTATTGAAGATGATGGAATTGGCTTTTCACCAAAGGATGTAAAATTCAATCAATACGGTCTCGTGATGTTAAAAGAGAGAGTTCATAAAATTGATGCGGTGATTGATATTCATTCGGAGAGCAAGAAAGGGACGAAAATCAAGATAAAAGGGAGAGGTAAATGATGGTTCCATATAGAATGGTAATTGCTGACGATCATCCTCACGCCCGCCAGGCAATCATGTCTATTCTTGAAGAAGAAAGCCAGTTTACCGTTGTGGGACAAGCGAAGAATGGGAAGGAAGCCATTGAATTGTGCGACGAACATCTTCCTGATCTCTTATTAATCGATATTGAAATGCCTGTGTTAGATGGGCTGTTTGCAACAAAGATCATCAAGGAAAAATACCCTTTTATAAAAGTCATCATCCTTAGTGTTTCCGATAATGTAGGAGACCTTTTTACAGCGATTCAATATGGGGCTCAGGGCTATTTATTGAAAAATATGGACCCAGATGATTGGCTGCAGTATCTTCATTCCATGGTCGATGGATCAAATGAAGCGACAAGGGATTTAGCGGGGAAGCTTCTCTATCAATTTCGGGAACGGGATACACAAAACGCTCCATCCATCAGCTTACTAACCCCAAGAGAAAAGGAGATACTTTTGTTGGTCTCAGAGGGTTTAACTAATAAGCAAATTGCTGAGCAACTGTTTATTGCAGAGAACACGGTGAAAAACCATATAAAAAATTTATTAGAGAAGTTAGGACTGGAGAACAGGGTGCAATTGGCGTCCTATGCGGTTAAATATCTTGCTAGGTAATTTAATAATGTAAAAGGAAGAAGAGCCAAAACGTTCTTCTTTTTTTTGTAGTATTAAATGTATAATAAATATTATTAATTGCTTTGTTCTTATGAATACTGGAGGTTGTACGTTGTGTCACAAAACAAGGGAAAGTCATTGATTGAAATATTGTTAGTCTCGACAAGGCTTGGTTTAACATCATTTGGAGGACCTGTCGCTCACTTGGGTTATTTTTATGAGGAATATGTTCAAAAGAGGAAATGGATTGATGAAAAAAGTTATGCTGATTTAGTGGCCCTGTGTCAATTCTTACCTGGTCCAGCGAGTAGCCAGGTGGGTATCGGAATCGGTGTCTTACGCGGCGGTTTTCTAGGAGGACTTTTAGCGTTTCTTGGTTTTACTGCACCTTCTGTCATAGCTTTAGTTCTTTTTGCAATGATTCTCCAAGGGTTGCAAATAAATGATAGCGGCTGGATTCATGGTTTAAAAATCGTGGCAGTTGCAGTAGTAGCACATGCTGTTTTAGGAATGGCACAAAAACTAACACCTGACCTCAATCGGAAAGCCATTGCTTTATTTGCCTTGGTAGGTACGTTAATGTGGCAAACAGCTTACACTCAGGTTGGTTTAATTATTTTATCTGGTGTGGCAGGATTATTGATTTATAAAAAGCATGAGATCGAGCAGGGCGATGCCACGCTAGCTTTTCCTATTTCTAAGCGGTTTGGTATTATCTGCTTAGTATTGTTTTTCAGCCTGCTGATTCTTTTACCAATCGCAAGGGAAGCAACCTCTATTCATTGGGTTGCTTTGTTAGACAGCTTTTACCGTTCGGGATCCCTTGTGTTTGGCGGAGGACACGTGGTTCTTCCTTTGCTTGAAAGAGAGTTTGTACCGACCGGGTGGCTAACAAAAGAAGAGTTCCTAAGCGGTTATGGAGCAGCACAAGCTGTCCCTGGTCCGCTGTTTACCTTTGCTGCCTATATTGGTGCAGTGATCAACGGTTGGAAGGGTGGCATCTTAGCTACTTTCGCTATATTCTTACCGGCATTCCTACTGGTTTTAGGTGCACTTCCTTTTTGGAATATGCTTCGCCAAAATCGAAAGATTAAAGGGGCATTTATGGGGGTCAATGCAGCGGTTGTAGGTATACTGATTGCTGCCTTTTATCAGCCAATCTGGACGAGTTCCATTCTAGCTCCGATTGACTTTGCTTTTGCTGCAGTCTTGTTTAGTATGTTGGTTTATTGGAAGCTTCCACCATGGGTAATAGTCGTTACTGGAGCATTTGGGGGTTCATTAATTGCTCTATTATAAGCATAAAGTCCCTCTATATAGAGGGATTTTTTATAACTTTTCAATAATCTTTCACAAAAAATCAATAGTATCTGCATATTAAAATGAGATGATAAATTGAAAAGGGGTCTGTTGACTGATAGAAGGAACGACAGAGTATTGTAGAACTAGATAGAATTTCGTCAGATTAAGTCAAACAATGTAATATTCCTGTAATAAAATTTAAATAATCTGTAAATTTATGTCCTCCCTATATATGAGATACTAGAGTTAATAAAAAGATTGATAGACTCGGAGGAAACATGAAGAAATTTATTATAAGTGGATTAATTTCTTGTTCATTACTGCTTAGCGGTTTCGTAGGTGGGATAATTAAAACAGAGGCTTCATCAGTAGGAGAAAAAGTTTCAGATTTAGGCGTTCAGTACATAGGTGTTCCATACCGATGGGGCGGCACTACACCTAGTGGATTTGATTGTTCTGGATATTTAGGATATGTATACAAGCAAGTAGGAATTACGCTTCCTCGAACGGCTGCTGATATATACAATGTTGGACAAGTGATTTCAAAAAGTAGCCTTCATGAAGGGGATTTGGTATTTTTTACAACCTATAAGGCGGGGGCTTCACACGCTGGAATATATATTGGCGGAAATAAATTCGTCCACTCTGCCAGTAATGGGGTAAAAGTAGATTCCCTATCCAATTCGTATTGGAACAGAGCATATTATGGTGCAAAAAGAATTCTTGCTTCTGATAAAAACGGTTGGGTTAAAAAAGGAAGTCAATGGTTTTATTATAAGAATGGTTCAGTAGCAACTGGATGGCAGAAAACTGGGGGAGCTTGGTATTACCTCGCAATTTTAAGAGGCGCTCAATAATTTGAGCGCCTCTTTGGTTGGTAAGCTTATAAGTCTATTTTAAACTGCGATTTAAAAATGCCTTTGTCCGTTCATTTTGTGGGTTTGTAAATAATTCATCAGGAGAACCAGATTCAACAATTTCCCCATTATCCATGAAAATCACTCGGTTGGCCACTTCTTTAGCGAATCCCATTTCATGTGTCACAACAATCATGGTCATATGCTCTTGAGCAAGGTCCTTCATGACTTGTAGCACTTCTCCGGTCAACTCTGGATCCAAAGCAGAGGTGGGCTCATCAAATAGAAGGATTTCAGGATCCATCATTAAAGCCCTGGCAATCGCTACTCTTTGTTTTTGTCCGCCGGAAAGCTTTGCAGGATAAGCCGTTGCACGGTCTGATAGTCCGATTTTCTTTAGTAATTCACGACTTCGTTCTTGAATTGCCGCAGTGGATTCCTTCTTTAACATCCTTGGAGCAAGTTCCAAATTTTCCGTAACTGTCAGATGCGGAAAGAGGTTAAAATGCTGAAAGACCATTCCCATTTTAGCATTAATTTGTTTCATTTCTTGTGGGTTTGCGTACTTACCGTCCTTCACTAAATGACTGCCCGCAACAACAATGCTTCCGCCGTCTATTTTTTCGAGATTGACCAAACTGCGGAGCATCGTGCTTTTTCCAGAACCAGAAGGACCAATCACAGCAACTACATCATTTTTCTCCACGTTAAAGCTAATCTGTTTTAATACATCCAAATTGCCATACGATTTTTTGAGACTAGTAATTTCTATAATAGCCATTTTATACACTCCTTCCTATTCAAATTTGAACCGTCTTTCCAGCCATTTAAAGAACATCGTTAAAATCAGTGTCATAATCAGATAAATGATACCTGCCACAAAGAATGGCACAATGGTAAAATCACGGTTTACAGCTGTTTGAGCAAAGTGCAGTAATTCAGGAACAGCAACGGCATAGAGTAACGCAGTATCTTTTACCAGTGTGACAGATTCATTCGCCACCGCGGGAAGGGCGATACGGAACATTTGGGGCAAAATGACTTTTGTCAATGTCTGCCATTTATTTAATCCTAGAACTTGAGATGCCTCATATTGACCTTTATCAATAGCAAGCAGACCCCCACGGAAAATTTCAGCAAAATAGGCCGCGTAGTTCAAGATAAATCCTAGGCAAGCTGCAACGAAGCGGTCTAACACTAAGTATTCACCCACAACGGGAATCATAGGTAAACCAAAGCAGATAAATAGGAGTTGGAGCAATAGCGGTGTACCGCGCATGACATAAATATAGGCCTCTGCGATTAGGGATAGAGGCTTAAAACGGCTGCCAACACCCAGTGTTAATAGAAACCCCAGTGGAATGGACACTACGATGGCGATGAAAAACAAGAGGACGGTCATCTGTGCCCCTTCCAACATCGGTCCTAGGATAGAAATTATATAATCGAATGACATAGGAATTCCTCCAAAAACAAAACAGGGATTCCCAAAGGAAATCCTGTTCTGCCTTATATTCGTTATTTTAATACTTTATCTTCGCCAAACCATTTCTTGGATATTTGAGCGGCAGTGCCATCTTCATTCATATCATCAAGTGCTTTTTGAAGATTTTTCAATAATTCTTCATTTCCTTTTTTCACACCAATACCATATTCTTCTGGAGCTAAAGATTCATCTAAAACTTTAAATGCCTCTTGCTCTTTTGTCATATAATAATTGATTACAATTTCATCAATAACGACTGCATCTAAACGACCGCTCTTAAGGTCAGTTAACGCTTGGACATTGTCAGCAAACTCTGTAACTGTTTTAATTTTAGACTTGATTGGTGCTGCGTCTAATGCATCTGCTGCAGAAGAAAGTGATTGTAAACCAACAACTTTGCCTTCTAGATCATCTAATTTAGAAAGGTTCGAATCAGCTCTTGTGACAACTACTTGTGCATTTTTTAAATATGGCTTCGTGAAAAGAACCTTCTTTTTACGCTCATCTGTAATAGTGTAACCGTTCCAAATAAGGTCAATTCGTCCACTGCTTAACTCTGCTTCTTTTGTGCTCCAATCGATTGGTTGGAACTTCACCTTTTTCCCCATCTTATCTGTTGCTGCTTTCGCTAAGTCGATATCAAATCCAACAATTTTGTTGTTTTCATCTCTGAAGCCCATTGGTGCGAATTTGTCGTCGATCCCAATGACTAGCGTTTTATTTTCTTTTCCCTCGGCTGATTTAGAAGAACAGCCTGTAACAATAGAGAACATTGCTGCTATGACTAGAACAATCGTTGCTAAACGTTTCATATTAAAATACCACCTTATAATAATTGTTATTTGCTTTAGCACGTTACCATGCTATTACACTACCATATTATCAAGATGTCGTATATAGCTTGATAAATAATAGAAATATTTAAAAATATTTCGCTGGAGAGTCTGATAAACTTGGAAAAATTGTTGGAGGACTACTCGGTGTTCAATTAAAAAGGTCATATTTTACAAAAGTATGAACAAAAGTAGGATTAAACGAATTGCCATATTATAGCCATGAAAAATGCATGGAAACTGCAAATTTGCCCATTACATTAAACGTATAACATAAAATGCTTAATTAACCTTATGGAGGTGGAAAAATTGAAAAGAGGATTTCTTTTTTTATTTGCAATAGCATTTATTTTCTCATTTGATATAAGAGCCCTTGCAGATGAAGGTCATTCCCATGACCAAAATATTAAAAAGGCAGCAGAAAACTTCAAAAACGGAAAAAGCAATGAAAATGAGAGTATGAATCATGATAGTGGAAGCGATATGGAAGGGATGGATCATGGCAGCGGAAGTGATATGGAAGGAATGAACCATGACAGTGGAAGCGACATGGAAGGGATGGATCATAGCAGTGGAAGTGATATGGAGAGTATGAACCATGACAGTGGAAGCGATATGGAAGGAATGGACATGGAAAGCGAAAGCAATGGTGAGAGTCATGATCATCATAAGTCAGTCGTTGAAACACCTCCAAATTATAAGATTTTAGGAACATATGGAGCTGTAAACCTGTCATTTATCATAATCGGTGTTTGGAATAAGTGGTTTAGAAGGAAGGGTGAATTAAACAATGGCAATGCCTGAGAAAAAATTAAAACCAGAAAAGGAACCTTTTGACCTTCTAACAATACCTGCCGTGAAAAAGTTTGTTAATAGCAAATGGTATCCTGGCATCTTTCAATGGATAGTTATCTTTGTATTTTCAGTTATTGTTTATGAATTAGTGATGGGTACCGTTGACCCAAGTAAAAACTTTGGTACAACCATGACATGGGTGTTATGGTGGCCAATCATTCCTATTCTATTTTTAGTAACCGGCCGCTTCTGGTGTGCCATCTGTCCATTTGGTAAATTAAGTGATATTGTTCGTAAATTTGTTGGCAGTAAAAGGCCAATGCCGAAGTTTTTAAGAAAATATGGGATTTGGCTCATTGACTTATTCTTCATTGCGATCACTTACAGTGACCACGTATGGGGAATTGTAGAGTCACCACGGGGATCAGGTTATTTATTACTATTACTTGTAACAATGGTTGTTGCGACTTCTGTTTTCTATGAAAGAAGAACATTCTGTAAAACGTTATGTTTCCTTGGCGGTCTTGCTGGAAACTATTCGCGGTCTGGTGCTTTAAAAGTACAGGCAACTCCTGATATTTGTAAAACATGTAAAGTACAATCCTGCTACAAAGGAACGGAAGGCGTGGAAGGTTGTCCAATGTTCCAGTTTCCACGAACAATGGAATCTAGTGCAGAATGTAATATTTGCGGTAACTGTGTGAAAAACTGTCCAAACAACTCAGTGAAAATTACAACTAGAATTCCGACAAAAGAATTATGGGGCTTAAAAAATCCGAAGCTTGAGCATGCCTCCCTAGCAGCTGTTATTATGGGGATCGTATTCGTCCAAAATATCACAATGCTTGAACCTTGGCAGAAAATTTTAAGTACAATTGGATTAGTTACTCGTACGACCAACTATAATGTTAATTTTACAATAGCTTTTATCATTGCCATGGCATTACCGATTCTATTATTATTAGGAACTGCAAAACTAGCATCTTTTCTTGGAATGGAAGGAACCATCAAAAAGAACTTTACTCGTTTTGGTTATGCGATTATTCCGTTAGATTTAGCGGGTCACTTGGCTCATAACCTGTTCCACATCTTTACCGAAGGAAAAGCAGTCTGGTTTAATTCTATTAGATTATTTGGAATCGAAGCAAATTCAGCAAGTTTAAGTCTCGCTTCCACTCCAACTGTTCAAATGATTCAGTATATCGTAATCTTAATTGGATTGGTGGGTACCTGTTACGTTGTGTATAGAATGGGTAAAAAGACAGCATTTAAAGCTATGCTTCCATACTATGTACTCATGATTGTACTAGCAATCACTAATATTTATTTGTTCTCACTTCCTATGATGCACAGAGTATAAATAATTGGGTAATTTTAAATCAAATATATCAAAAAAAGAAGAAACCTAAGTGGTTCTTCTTTTTTTGAAGTTCTATTTCTTTAGATAAAGATAATTTGACCAATTCATGACAATAATATAAACTGCACAATTTCTTGATACTTTTTTGATAAAGTTACTTACATATGAAATGTTAATTTGTTTCTAAAGTTAAAAAGACATATTTAAAGGGGAGAAGTTATGAAGAAAATAGCCGTATTATCAGTATTATCGTTAAGTTTAATTCTATCTGCTTGTGGTTCATCAGAAGAGTCAAAAATAACATCAGTAAAAAGTGGGAAAAGAATTGATGATATCCACGGAGTGGGTGTTCTTAATGATGGAACAACCTACGTCGCAACACATGAAGGGCTATTCTCGACAAACAATGTAGGGAAAACATGGAATAAAGTAGGATCGGCAAATGATGATTTTATGGGTTTCCATGTAGGGTCTGATGGGACGATGATTACAAGTGGACACCCTGGAACTGATTCAGATCTCCCAAATCCTATGGGGGTTTTAGTAAGTAAGGATAAAGGGTTGAGTTGGGAAGAAGTTGAATATGTCGGGAAAATTGATTTCCATATACTAACTTCCTACCACCATGATTCAAATGTTATTTATGGATTCAATCAAATGGGTACTGGACAATACGGTGCTGGAATTTATAAAAGTTTAGATGGAGGGAAAAAGTGGTCAAAGGTTGAACCAAAGGGTTTACCTGAGGATCTCCATAAGGTTTATTCGTTGCTTGTTCTTCCTGAAAATAAGAACACACTATTAGCTGGAACAGAAAATGGCGTATTGATCTCAAAAGATGGCGGAGAAAATTGGGATGTCTTTGATGATACTCGGCTAATTACTGCTATGACCATTATGCCAAATGGTAAAGATATCATTTCTTATTCTATAAATAATACGATTTCTGGTGTAATGATTAGCCAAGATAATGGTGAATCTTGGACAAGTCTTGGATTGGATTTAGGTGAAGATGCTGCTTCCTCCATTTCTGTAAACCAAAAAGATGAGAAACAAATAGCAGTTTCAACTTTTAATACTTCTCTTTATGAAACAAAAGACGGAGGAGAAAAGTGGAATCAGATCATTACTTCTGGTGAATTAAAATAATAAAAAAACAGTGATTTTGAGTAATCACTGTTTTTTTATTGATATTTTACCACTTAAGGTGTTTGTGTGGATTCTTCTGGTACCACTTATACCCTACACCCCATACTGTAAAAAGATGATTATCAATCGGAAATCCCGAAAGTTATGCATTTTATTCATTTCCACCGTACAAAAATGTTTGAAGTTTTTAAAATTTTGCAAAAAAGCAAAAATAATTGACATTCAAATGGCTATTTGAATATCATATAGTCAAACGAACGTTTGAATGAAGAAGGTGAGCAATATGAAAAATCGTGATGTTTGCGAGATTACCTGTGTAGATAATGAAAAAACCGATCGAGTCGGGCAACAGCTCGAAAAAGATCAACATATTACTGAAGTAACCAAGATATTTAAAGCTCTTTCCGATGAAAACCGCTTGAAAATAGCTTATGCTTTGACACTCGAAGAGGAACTTTGTGTGTGCGATGTGGCGCATATCGTAGGGGCAACCACGGCTACGGCTTCCCATCATTTACGTCATCTAAAAAATATGGGTCTTGCCAAATATCGGAAAGAGGGAAAACTTGTGTATTATTCCCTTGATGACGACCATGTTAAACAGTTAATTCATATTGCCATTGCGCATCAGGAGGAGGTGGCTGGCCGTGAGTGAAACCATTGATAAACAAGTCTATCGGGTACAGGGCTTTTCCTGAACGAGCTGTGCCGCAAAGTTCGAAAAGAACGTCCAACACCTGGATGGTGTGGTTGATGCAAAAGTAAATTTTGGAGCCTCTAAGCTCACAGTCTATGGAGATACAACCTTAGATGCATTACACGAAGCAGGAGCGTTTGAAAAACTAACGATTTATCCTGAAAATGAAAAACCCCCAGTTTCAGAAAAGGAACCCCTTTGGAAACGGTACTCTTTACTTGGGTTGTCCTTGTTGTTGCTTCTAGCAGGGTATATTACATCAGTAAACGTCCTGTTTGCCGCTTCTATTTTATTAGGAGGCTTTCCTCTTTTTAAAACAGGCTTAAAGAATCTAATCCGATTCGATTTTGATATGAAAACGCTCATGACCGTAGCGATTATTGGGGCGGCTATTATCGGAGAGTGGAGTGAAGGGGCAGTCGTTGTGATCTTATTTGCCATCAGTGAAGTCCTTGAAGGCTATTCCATGGATAAAGCAAGAGCCTCGATTCGTTCATTGATGGAGATGGCGCCAACAGAGGCACTTGTTGTTCGAAACGGCAAAGAGATGTTACTAAATGCAGAAGATATTGAAGTTGGAGATCTCATGCTTGTTAAGCCTGGGCAAATGATTGCAATGGATGGAGTCATTATTGAGGGGGCATCCTCCATCAATCAAGCTGCGATTACCGGTGAATCTGTTCCTGTTGAAAAAAATGTTAACGACGAAGTTTTCGCAGGGACATTAAATGTAGAGGGATTTCTAAAAGTAAAGGTTACAAAGCTAGTAGATGGTACGACCATTGCAAAAATTATACATTTAGTAGAAGAAGCACAAGGAGAAAAGGCACCTTCCCAACGCTTTGTCGATCGGTTTGCCAAGTATTATACGCCGGTGATTATGGTAATTGCTGCACTCGTGGCTGTTATCCCGCCGCTGTTGTTTGCAGCAAACTGGCAGGAGTGGATTTACCAAGGGCTTGCGGTATTAGTGGTAGGTTGCCCATGTGCACTTGTCATTTCTACCCCTGTTTCTATCGTTACTGCCGTTGGAAATGCCGCTCGAAATGGTGTGTTAATTAAAGGTGGTAGCTTTTTAGAGGAAGCGGGAGCACTAAAGGCGATTGCCTTTGATAAAACGGGGACATTGACAAAAGGAGTTCCTGTTGTAACAGACTTTATTAATTATACAGACAATGAAGACTTACTATCCATCGTTGCTGCGATTGAAAGTAAGTCACAGCATCCACTAGCGAATGCCATTATTAATAAAGCAGCATATATTAACAGAGATTTCGAAGTCGAGGATTTCTTATCAGTAACAGGAAAAGGAATTACAGGTGTAGTCAATGGAACGGAATATCGGGTTGGAAACTTGAAGTTATTTGATGAAGTTCCTGACCATGTGTTGAATGAAATGACCTCACTTCAAGAACAAGGGAAGACCGTTATGATTGTTGGTACGGCTCACGAAATCTTGGCATTGATTGCCGTTGCCGATGAAGTGCGTGAGAGCAGTAGAGCAGTAATCGAGCGCCTCCATCAGCTAGGGATTGAGCATACAATCTTGTTAACAGGAGATAATCAAGCGACCGCTAAGGCGATTGGATACGAGGCAGGAGTCACCGAAATGGAGGGTGAATTACTGCCGCAAGATAAGTTAGATTTTATTAAAAAATTAAAAAATCAGTTTGGAAGAGTAGCTATGGTCGGTGACGGCGTGAATGATGCGCCAGCACTTGCAGCAGCAACGGTAGGAATTGCAATGGGCGGGGCAGGAACGGATACCGCTCTTGAGACCGCTGATATCGCTTTAATGAATGACGATTTAAAAAAACTTCCGTTTACCATCAAACTGAGCAGAAAAACATTACAGATTATCAAACAAAATATTACCTTATCGATAGTAGTCAAGCTCTTGGCACTGTTGCTCGTTGTTCCGGGCTGGCTGACGTTATGGATAGCCATTTTCGCAGATATGGGAGTAACCTTACTCGTTACAATTAATGGCTTACGGCTGCTAAGAGTAAAAGAATAGAAGGGCAAGACAGTTTTGGACGGGATAGAGGGTGTGTGTCTGATGAATAACAGGTGGAATAAGTGGGTATATCGATGGTGGTCGCCGGTTTATGATCATTTTTTTAATAAAGGGCCGTTTCTAAAAGCTCGGCAGGAACTATTCAATGACGTTTACTTTCATGAAGGTGATAAGGTTTTGTTTGTTGGGGTCGGTACGGGTGCTGATCTTGAGCAAATTCCCATTGACCGGCTGGATATCACAGCGATTGACTATTCTGAAGAGATGCTTGCCCAGGCGAAAAAGAAATTCCCAACTACTTCTATATTCTTTCAGCAGATGGATGCCCAACAATTAACCCTTCCGGACGGAGCTTTCGATTATGTAGTGGCCAGCTTAATCCTATCTGTTGTTCCCGACAGTCACAAGTCCTTTGAAGAAATGGTCCGAGTGACACGGTCAAAGGGCCAAATGATTATTTTTGATAAATTCTCTTCTAAGTCTTCTTTATTAAAGAAACTAATTAGGCCGGTCATTAAGGCTTTAGGTACGGATATCGGTCTCTCCTTTGAAAAGATCTATGAAAAACATAGTGGCGAGAAGCTAACCCTCTTAGAAAATCGCGCTGTGTTGTTCGGTGGAATGTATCGAAAAATAAAGATTAGAAAAAACTAACACAATCGGAATTCTTTCGTTTTAGAAAAAGATAAATTTGGAGCCATTAAATGAGCTCTTTGGGGGATTTGACATGGGGCATCATCACCATCATCATGGACATTCACACGGCCATTCGCATGGTCATTCACATACAAGTAACAAGAAAGCACTATTGAGTTCTTTCATACTAATAGCAGCTTTTATGGTTGTTGAAGTCATTGGCGGTTTGTTAACAAATAGCTTGGCACTATTGTCTGATGCAGGCCATATGCTTAGCGATGCAGCAGCATTAGGATTAAGCTTTTTCGCCATCAAACTTGGCGAGAAACAGGGGTCTCAGGAAAAAACCTATGGTTACAAGCGCTTTGAAATTATCGCTGCGGCATTAAATGGAATCACGCTAGTTGTTATTTCTCTTTATATCTTTTATGAGGCTATTCATCGCTTTTTCGATCCGCCAGAGGTGCAAAGCACGGGTATGTTAATGATTTCTGTACTAGGCTTACTGGTTAACATAGTTGCTGCTTGGATCTTAATGAAAGGCGATAAAGATGAGAATCTGAATGTGAGGAGTGCCTTTTTACATGTACTAGGAGATATGCTAGGGTCAGTTGGAGCCATTGTTGCCGCACTTCTTATCATGTTTTTCGGCTGGGGAATTGCCGATCCGATTACCAGTGTGATTGTGGCTGTTTTGATCCTAATAAGTGGATATAGGGTAGCAAAGGATTCCTTCCATATTTTGATGGAAGGTGCCCCAGAACAAATCGATATGAACCAAGTAAAAACAGCACTTGGTAAAATTCCACTGGTGAAGGAAGTCCATGATTTGCATATTTGGACAATTACTTCAGGCTACCCAGTTTTAAGCTGCCATATGACGATCTGTGATGACGGTGTCCATGACGAGATCTTGGCCCAATCACAAAAAATCCTTCATGACGATTTCCACATTGAGCATAGTACCATTCAGGTTGAAAGAGAATGCATTGGCTGTCCCAGCCCACATGGGACTTGTAATTAAGGTAAAAGACATCTGAAAAAGGATGTCTTTTTTTGTGGAAAGGGCATTCTATCAATGATGAGTTAATTGTCGGTTTTTAATCCAAAATTCACAATTCCGTAATATTTAATAGTAAAAATGTAATTGACAATCATTATCAATGAAAATACAATAGTATACAGATAAGTGAAAATGAGATTCATTATCAACAAGAAACCTTCAAGGTGGGATACGATGGGCAAGAACTTATTACATAAAATAGTTATCCTTTTACTAATTGTCGGATTTTCTATACAGAATCCTGCATTAGCTGCTGGAAATGCCAAAGAAGATATCATGAAAGCAGAAGAATCGGTAAATGAAGCAATTGGCTATGCTGCCGAAGGAAACCTTTCAGAGGCAGAGAAAGCCTATGAACAATTTAATAAAACCTGGAGAGAAATTGAAGAAGGTATTAAAGCTGAATCAGCAACTGCCTATCGAGATATTGAATCAAATATGGGCAAGGTTGTTTATGCCTTTACTATAAAAAAACAGGATCAAGTACTAGAGGCTTTACAGGGCCTAAAAGCTGTTAATGAAAAAGTAGCTAATGGCGGCTATCCAAAAGAGGCGGGCTTTAAGAAAGAAGATATAACACTAGAAGAATTTATTCTTTTACTTCAAAATACAAAAAAAGAAATCAAAAACGAGAATCGAACTCAAGCCGTTTCCAGTATTCAAAAAGCCAGCGATAGTTGGTTAAGCGTGGAAGGAATTGTGGTTGCACAATCTGCAAAAGTATACAGTGACTCGGAAAGAGATTTAGTTACGATCCAAGCAATGCTTACCGCTAATCCACCAAACTATGAGAAAGCAACTCAAACCATCGATAACATGGTAAATTACCTTACTCCTTTAGCGAGTAAATCTGAATACACGTATTGGGATGCGGCAATGATTCTCATTCGCGAAGGCTTAGAAGCTTTACTTGTAGTTATTGCTCTGATGTCTTTTGTGAAAAAATCAGGTCTGACAAAAGGGAAAGGTTGGATTTGGTCTGGAGTAGCAGCTGGTTTAGGTGTTAGTTTAATCCTTGCCCTGATTGTTAAGTTTGTTATCTCATCTGGTGCATTTGGAAATAACAACGCGCTGATAGGCGGATGGACAGGGGTATTTGCTGCAGTCATGTTATTGTACATGAGTTACTGGCTTCATAGTCAATCCAATATCGCTGATTGGAATCGCTATATTCGTGAAAAAAGTCAGACAGCAGTTACCACAGGCCGGCTTGTATCATTAGGTATTCTTGCCTTTCTGGCGGTATTTCGTGAAGGAACGGAAACAGTATTATTTTATATAGGGATGGCGAGTCAAATTAAGCTCCAATCTCTTTTAATTGGTTTTTTAATAGGTGCTGCCATACTTGGGGTATTAGCCTATTTACTAATTATTGTTGGTCTTAAATTACCACTTCGTCCATTCTTTATGGTATCAAGTGTCATCGTTTTTTATCTATGTATTAAATTTACTGGAATGGGTATTCATAGCCTGCAATTGGCGGGATTAATCCCAACCACAAATTCACAAAGTATCCCAAGTATAGATTTCTTTGCTTTATATCCAACATGGGAAAGCACGATCCCACAGGTCATTCTTGTCCTCGGTGCAGTTTTCATTCTTCTATTTAAAAGATTGAAAACTAAAAATGTAATGACAGCAGCAGAAAATAATTAATAGAGAAAGTAGGATAAAAATTATGAAAAAATTAACATCAATGGTTGTAGCATTTGGTCTTGGAAGTGCATTATTTTTAGCGGGATGTAGTTCTACTGAAAGTAAAGTATCAGATGGGGTAAATGAAATGATAGAGACAACTGGGCAATTATCAAAAGCAATTGATAAGGGTGACCAGGCTAAGGTAAAGGAAGTTGGACCAAAATTGGAAGATCAATGGTCATCATTCGAGGATGACGTGAAAAAAGATAATAAGGATTTGTATGAGAAGATTGAAAAATATCTTGACCCAACGATTGCTGGTTCAGAGGCAGACACATTAGATAAAGATGCATTAAGCACATTGAACGATCAACTTACTGATGCTTTGAAAGAATTAGCAGATAAAACAAAATAAAAAGGTAGGAGGCTGACATATAATGGTCAGTCTCTTTCTTATTTTGTAAGGAAATCTCCACATTTTCTGCATGAATTTATGTTATCGTTTAAATATAAATTTATTGCGATTAAAGGTGATCAGATTGTACAGTTTATTGAGCAAGATAAGTGGAGTATTAAGTCAGCCGTTTTTTAACATCGCAAATAGCCTAGAATCGTGGCCAATTGTCTTTGCTTTAATCTTAGGGTTAGTAGGGGCCCTTGCTCCTTGTCAATTAACGGGGAATATCAGTGCTGTTACTCTTTATGGGAACCGGTCTATTCAAAGAAAAATAGCATGGAGAGATGTCCTTAGCTTTACTTTAGGTAAAATTGTAGCCTTTTCATTACTTGGTGCTTTAGTGTGGCTACTCGGCAGAGAAATTGAACAAAATCTGACTTTTTATTTTCCGTGGCTTCGAAAGATAATGGGACCTTTATTAATAGTAGTAGGTTTATTTATGTTAGGTTTCATTAAATTGAAAGGGACATTTCATTTGTTTAAAGGTTCGAAAGAGTATAAGCATGAAAATCCATTCGGTTCATTTATGCTCGGATTAAGTTTCTCACTTGCCTTTTGCCCAACGATGTTTATTCTCTTTTTTGTCACGTTAATGCCGGTCGTATTAGCTAGTCCCTATGGGATTTGTTCTCCCATCCATATTTGCAATTGGAACAGCGATTCCTCTCCTAATCTTTATCTTAATCATTTGGTACCTCGGTGGCAGTGGAGCTATCATGAAGAGAGGGAGAAAGTTTGGTATGGTGATTCAATGGATTGCAGGCGGGGTAATGCTGCTATTAGGTATTTTTGACACATTAACTTATTGGTCTTTATAAATTGAATAAGCAAAAAGAAAAAACAACGAACGCCCTCGTTGTTTTTTCTTTTTGCATAATTTATGGCATGATACTAATCCCATTCGGAGTTTCCCCAACTTTTATAGTTCTAATTACTTTATTTTGTGAATTATCGATGACACTTACCGTATTGGCAAACATATTTGTAATATAGGTATATTTATTATCTGGACTTGTTACTACACCGTGAGAACCATTTTCTGTCTCAATAGTTGCTACTTCCTGCTTTGTATTTAAATCCACTTTTGTTACGGAATGGGAGGGTAAGTCTTCTGTACCTTGATTTGCAACATAGGCAAACTGATTATCAGACTGAATATAAACTTGTGCGGGACCATTTCCAACATTCACTTTATCGATTTTTCCTGAAGTTAAATCAATAATAGCCAAGGCGTTCTCTTTGTTAATTGTTACAACTAAGGTTTTTCCGTCAGAGGTAATTCCGGTCGTAACAGGTGTTTCCCCAACCTTTATTTTTCTTTCTTCTTTAAAGCTTTGTAGATTTAGAACGCTGACTGTGTTTTCCCCCATATTTGCCACATAAGCAAACTGACTATCCTTTGATATTCTAAAACCATGCGGCCCACTTCCAGTTGGAATGGTTTGTACAATAGAAAAATTCTTTGCATCGATAACGGAAACGGTGTTATCTTCGTTATTTGTAACTAATACATACTTTCCGTCCTCAGTAAAAACAATATGGGCAGGGTGGTTACCTACTTCCACTTCTTTAATGATCTTATCAGTATGTGGATCAAAAAATATTGCCTTTCCTTTCATTTCCATGGATTCGTCTTGACCATGCATCATTTTCGGAACAATGACTGCTCCAACCACTTTTCCATCAGGTGAAACTTGAATATTATGAACTGCTCCATCAAACTTAAAGTTTGCAAGTATCTTTTGCTTCTTAAGACTAATTTTAGAAATGCTTCCGCCCTCATTTGCAGTAAATAAGAAATGATCCTCGTTATTGGAGGATTGTGTCTCCATTTTCTCCGTTTTTTTATTTCTTTCTTCCTTTTTGTTATTCGTTGTATTACCACAACCTGCAAGAAATAATGACAGCATTAAAATACTGGTAAACAATAAAGTTAAATATTTTTTCATTTGTTTTTCCTCCTTACTTTTAATGTCATGATAGTGTCTAGGTCTGTTCCTTCGTTGTGACGTACATCACAACCTTATAAACATTTTTGATTTTCTTTAAACATTTGTGAAATCCTAACTTTCTGCAAAATTATCC
The DNA here is from genome assembly GCF_031453555.1 of Bacillus sp. SLBN-46. Classification (GTDB taxonomy): domain Bacteria; phylum Bacillota; class Bacilli; order Bacillales; family Cytobacillaceae; genus Neobacillus. The sequence goes on from NZ_JAVIZM010000001.1 coordinate 1,288,250, forward strand.
GTTAAACTAAATTAGTTTATAAAAAATAAACCGGTGGAAAAGCTATTTATGTACATATTGTGAAAGCCGGATAGAAGTATTGAAAAAATCTATACCAATTCATTTACATAGGGTAGGGGGGTATGGTAAAATATAAGGAGATAATTATCTAGAAAGGGAGTATTCAAATGGAAAAAGTAACCTTAAATGTTAAAGGGATGTCTTGTGGGCATTGTGTAAAATCAGTAGAGGGTAGTGTGGGTGAACTGGAAGGAGTTCACGATGTAAAAGTTGATTTAAAAGCTGCTACCGTTAATGTTGAGTTTAATCCACAAGAGGTTTCATTAGATAAAATAAAAGAAACAATTGATGATCAAGGATACGATGTAAAATAAGCAAAAGAAAAGACGTGCTAGTTTTTGGCACGTTTTTTTAGAAATGAAATATACCTATATAGGGTATAAGAGGTGAGTAATATGAAAGAAACAAATTTGCAAATATCTGGAATGACCTGTGCTGCATGCGCAATTCGAATTGAAAAAGGTCTTAACAAACTAGAAGGCATAGAAACCGCTAGTGTGAATCTGGCATTAGAGAGATCCAATGTTAAATTTGATCCGGAAAAAGTAAAGATAGAGGATATTGAAAAAAAGATTAGGGATTTAGGGTATGATGTTGTCAATGAAAAAGCTGAATATGAAATCACTGGTATGACCTGTGCGGCTTGTTCGGCTCGGATAGAGAAAGGGCTAAATAAGCTCGATGGTGTAGTAAAAGCCAATGTGAATTTAGCATTAGAAAAAGCAACAGTAGAGTACAATAGTGCTGTCCTCTCGTCTGCTGATATCATAAAAAAAGTGGAAAGCCTTGGCTATGGTGCTCATATAAAGGAAGATGTAAAAGATAAAAGTGATTATCGTCAAAAGGAAATTCAGAAACAAACCGGTAAATTTATTTTTTCTGCGATTCTATCATTTCCACTATTATGGGCAATGGTTGGGCACTTTTCATTCACCTCCTTCATTTGGTTTCCAAAAATGTTTATGAATCCATGGGTACAATTTGCTTTGGCGACTCCGGTTCAATTTGTTATTGGAAAACAGTTCTATGTCGGAGCGTATAAAGCGTTGAAAAATAAAAGTGCCAATATGGACGTACTTGTTGCTCTTGGTACATCAGCGGCTTATTTCTATAGTTTATACTTATCACTAGTTTCTATTGGAAGTAATGCACATTCAGTTGAACTTTACTATGAGACCAGTTCCATTTTAATTACACTAATTATTCTAGGAAAGCTATTTGAGGCGAAAGCAAAAGGACGCTCATCTGAAGCCATTAAGAAATTAATGGGGCTTCAAGCAAAAACAGCGACCATTGAAAGAGCCGGAGTTGAGCAAGAGGTCCCCATTGAAGAAGTAATTGTTGGTGATATCCTTCATATTAAACCAGGAGAAAAAATTCCAGTAGACGGAAGGATTGTTGAGGGTATTTCTGCTGTTGATGAATCCATGCTGACGGGTGAAAGTGTCCCTGTTGATAAAAAAATAGGGGATGAAGTAATTGGGGCAACCATCAATAAAAATGGATTTTTAAAGGTGGAAACAACTAAAGTAGGAAGGGATACTGCATTAGCCCAAATTATAAAAGTGGTGGAAGAAGCACAGGGCTCAAAGGCGCCAATTCAACGCCTTGCAGACCAGATTTCAGGTGTGTTTGTTCCTATTGTTGTAGGTCTTGCAGTATTGGCTTTTATTGTTTGGTATGTTTGGGTTACCCCTGGGGATTTTGCAGAAGCGTTGGAGAAATTAATCGCAGTCCTTGTTATCGCATGTCCATGTGCCTTGGGCTTGGCAACGCCAACTTCCATCATGGCTGGGTCAGGACGAGCTGCCGAATATGGAATTCTCTTCAAAGGCGGCGAGCATTTGGAAATGACTCATAAGATATCAACAGTTGTATTAGATAAAACAGGCACTGTTACTAACGGAACACCTGTTTTAACTGATATATTTACAGGCCCACCTCAATCAGAGGTAGAATTCTTAGCCTTAGTGGGATCTGCTGAAAAACAATCAGAGCATCCACTAGCACAAGCGATCGTTCAAGGAATTAAAGATAAAGGAATATCATTGAAGGAAGTTTCTGAATTTGAAGCCATCCCTGGCTTCGGTATAAGAGCAGTGGTTGACGGCAAAGAGTTATTGGTTGGAACAAGAAAGCTGATGGACAGATATAATGTAACTGTTGAAGAAGCACTTGTTCAAATGGATAAATTAGAAAAGGTTGGAAAGACAGCCATGCTTGCTGCGATAGATGGTCAATATGCAGGCATGATTGCAGTAGCTGACACTATTAAAGAAACATCTAAAACGGCTATCAGCCGCCTTAAAGAAATGGGAATTGAAGTCATTATGATTACGGGAGATAATCAGCAGACAGCAAAAGCCATTGCTGCTCAAGCTGGGATTGATAACGTCATAGCTGAAGTGCTTCCTGAGGGGAAGGCAGATGAGATTAAGAAATTACAGGCACAGGGTAAGAAGGTAGCCATGGTTGGAGATGGAATCAATGACGCACCCGCTCTTGCCATTGCGGATATTGGAATGGCAATCGGAACTGGTACTGACGTTGCAATGGAAGCAGCTGATATCACTCTAATTCGCGGGGATCTAAATAGTATTGCAGATGCGATTTTTATGAGTAAGAAGACGATCCGTAATATAAAGCAGAACCTTTTCTGGGCCCTTGCTTATAATACACTTGGTATTCCTATCGCTGCTCTTGGACTCCTTGCTCCGTGGCTTGCTGGTGCTGCAATGGCATTCAGTTCCGTTTCCGTTGTTCTCAATGCCCTACGTTTACAAAAAGTAAAGTTATAATAACGGCAAAAATCAAAAAAACTCTGACCATGAAAACGTCAGAGTTTTTTATTTATATTTTGCTATTTTAAATTTTACGTATGATTATATTTAGCCGTAAGTTCACTTTCTGTCACCCATTTATGATTCTTTACCATTTCTCCCCCTGTAGTCGGAGTATAATCAATCATATACACAGTAGTCTTTTCTGCCGAATCAATTGATCCAGTCGCACCCATCATGCCTTTCATATGATCTGCTTCAATGGTAACCTCCGTACCAGGCTTTAATGTTTCCTTACCGCCATTTTTAATTTCCTCTTGAATGACCCACTTATGATTTTTAACCATTTCGCCACCTGTTGTCGGTTTATAAGAAACAACATAGGCAGTGGTATCATAAGCACCAACAATGGTTGCTTCGGCACCCTTCATACCTTCCATATGATCAGCATTGATAATTGCTTGGCTTCCAACTTTAAAGGTCGGGTTTTCTGCTTCTTTTAGACCTGTTGGAACTTCAGCTGAACTGGAGTGTTCCATAGAACTATGACCTGTTGATTCATGATTCATTTCTGTTTGTTTGGTTTCTTTTGTACTGTTGGACTGATTCTTGTCAGTGGTATCGTTACCGCACCCACTTAATCCAATAACTGCAGCAGTACAAAGAAGAATCAAATGCTTTTTCATTATTTACATCCCCTCTTATGAGAAATATTAATAATATACCCTTATAGAGTACAATGAAAACATTTTAGCTTAGGAATGTTTTCTCATTTCACTTGGAATTGCCCCATCATTCCAGCATCTTCATGTTCAAGGATATGACAATGGTACATGAAAGTTCCTGTGTGATTAAATGTGGCTATGGCTCTTACCTTTTCACCAGGATAGACGAGAAAGGTGTCTTTCCAACCGGTTTCATTAGCAGGTGGTGGATTTCCGTCCCGATCCAGTATTTGAAATTGAGTACCGTGAGCGTGAAATGGATGGGGCATGCCACCCATCATCCCACCTGTGTCATTGGTTACTTCCCAAATTTCTGTAGTATGAAGAGTTAGGACTTCGTCAATGCGGTCCATATCCATCTGTTTCCCATTAATGTTGACATTTGGCCCCATTCCTTGAAAGGAAAACTTTCTTGTTTTAATCGCACTGGATGGATCGATTCTTTGAATGTCGGTAAACTTAGAAGGCAAATTAACTGTTTTATTCGATTTACTTCCTATACTAAAACGCATAAATTTGGTTTCTTGATCCATTAAGGATACTGTGTCACCTTTTTCAAATTTAGAGAAATCTATAATAATTTCTGCCCTTTCACCAGGACCAAGAATAATATTGGTCATTTCCACTGGCTCTGTCAAGAAACCACCGTCACTTGCAATTTGAACAAATGCTTGATTGTTGCTTAGATGGATTTGATACGACCGAGCATTTAAACCATTCAATAACCGAAGCCTCATTTGACCGCTTGGAACCTGTAAATAGGGAGATATTGCCCCATTTACAAGTATCGTATCTCCTTGGAGACCCATCATGACATCATGCATTCCAAGGTTATAACTGAATGAACCATTTGAATCAAATGTCTTATCTTGAATAACTAATGGAACATCATTCACACCGTATTCTTTAGGAATATCGAGATTGTCTGAAATATCATCATCAATATAAAATAAACCAGCAAGGCCTTTGTATACTTGCTCTCCAGTTTTATGGAGAAGATGTGGGTGATACCATAATGTAGAAGCTGGCTGGTTAATGGTGAATGTGGGGTTCCATATGGTTCCAGGTTTAATCCCGTCATGTGGCCCGCCATCTTGATCGCCATTTACTTCAAGGCCGTGCCAATGAACTGTCGTTTGTTCATCGAGGTTGTTTTTTACCTTTATAGATACTTCTTCTCCTCTTCGCACTCTAATAACAGGTCCAAAATAATTTCCATTGTATCCTAATGTTTCAGCTTTTTTTCCCTTAATGAATTCCGTTGTCCCCTTTTGTGCAATTATTTGAAACTCTGCTTTTTGGGGATCAGGATTTTCATCCTTCAATAAAGGCGGTATGGGTAAGGGAGTCTCTCGGAGTAAAGCTACTTTGTTTTGAGTGTTTTTAGAAGAATTGTTCAACATTTGACCTGGGCCCATTCCAGTTTGTCTGAAAAATAACAAAACAGCTCCGATGAAAACAATAAATAAGGTTATGATGATCCCAGTTCTATTTTTCAAATTTTTACTCCTCCTAGCTGTGGGTATGCACTTATTTTTTGACATTCAACACGTAAATAAAAGTAAATGTAAAAAATCAGCAAAAAATAAAAAATATATTTATTTATAAATACCTATACGGGTACTCAATATAGAATAATTTTATTTTATTAAGATTGCTACAAAAAAGGCTTTATACCGAACTCCATTACTGAATTAAATTTATAGCCTGCATACTTTCTTCATTAATTTAGTTTATGATTTAGTTATTAGATTTTAAGCAAAACTAAACTATTACATAGTGTAAGTTCCTTTTATTAAGGAAATAAAAATATAAATTAAATTTTAAGGAGTATCTTGGTGAGAAAGAAAATTAAGTTTAATAGTATATCTTTCAAGTTAGGTCTGTTATTTAGTGGAGTATTTATCATTTTACTGCTCATTTTAGGCACTATTTTATATGGAGTTTTTACAAATCTGTTTGTTGACTATATCAAACAAGATTTGTTAGCAAGAGGAAATAATCATGCTGAAATCCTCGAAGATCGATTAGATGAAACAACAATAAGTCACGTAGTTGCAATGGAGAATAGTGTAGTAACGAATGTGGTAATTGTTGATTCTAATGGAAAAGTGATAGGTTCATCTGTAACTCCTGATATAGACATGAAACAGCACCTTCTTTCAGAAAGAAGTAACAAGCCAAGGTATGTAGAAGTGGATTGGAAAGAACACAAATATATTATAACCGTCTCACCTGTTGGGAATGGTAGAGCTTTTGTTTATATGTACTATCCGTCCTATATTCTACGAGATATTGTCTATGTGATGAATATGTTAATTATAGTAGCAAGTCTCGGGATGATTTTATTGGCTTTAGGATTTATTGGGCTCCTCTCGCGAAGAATTGTAAAACCCCTTCTTACGATGAAAGAGGCAACCAATAATATGGCATTAGGAAAATACAAACAAGTCATACCAGTGAAAGGGAGCGATGAAATCTCCGAGTTGGGAAACTCCATACAAATTTTAGGAGAACAGCTTCAATATTATGAAGAAAGTAGGAATGAGTTTTTAGCAGCTGTTTCGCACGAACTTCGAACCCCTTTAACATATATTAAGGGATACAGTGATATCTTATCTAAAGGAATAATAAAGGATCGTCATGAACAAGCCGAGTACTTAAAAATTATTAATAAAGAAACCAATAGGATCTCTTTTTTGGTTAATGATTTATTGGAGATGAGTAAGCTACAGGTCGGTAAATTTGAATTAGAAAAAGAATGCGTATATATCAATCCTAGTATTGAGAAAGTTATTTCAAGTCTTAAACCTGCAGCTAGTAATAAAGGGTTAAACTTAAATAAAAATCTTCAAATAGAAACTGATAAAGTCAATATTGATATCCAAAGAATGGAACAGGTTTTTTATAATCTTATAGAAAATGCAATAAAATACACACTCAAGGGAGACGTTACTGTTCGTTCTTATTCTAAAAAGGGCTTTACCATAATTGAAATAGAGGATACTGGCATAGGGATTCCTGAGGAGGATTTACCGAAAATCTGGGATCAATTTTACCGAGTGGACCAGTCTAGAACAAGAAAAACAGGTGGGACAGGGCTGGGTTTATATGTAGTGAAAAATATTATCGAATCACATGATGGTCAAATCAGAGTTAACAGCAAAGAAAATGAAGGGTCAACTTTTACCATATTTTTAAAACATAATAAATGGGAGAAAGAAAAATGAAAAAAATATTAATTGTTGATGATGAGTTTGAAATGAGACTATTGTTAAAGCTTTATTTACAACAAGAAAGCTATCTTGTAGAGGATGCAGAGGATGGTAGGCAAGCATACGAGAAAATTCTAAAAGACGATTATGATTTAATTATCCTCGATGTAATGATGCCGCTAATGGACGGTTGGGAAACGCTCAAACAAATTAGGACGATATCTGAAGTTCCGGTGATTATGCTAACTGCAAAGGGATCTGTTCAAGATAAAGTAACGGGTTTAACCATAGGGGCTGATGATTATTTAGTTAAACCATTTGAGGAAGCTGAATTAATGGCTAGGGTTAAGGCGTTATTACGTAGAGCTCAACACAATGATTTAAGTGAGGAAATCCTAAAATATAAAGGACTAATCTTGAATGTATCTGCTCGTGAATTAACCTATCAAGGAGGCGGCATTAATTTAACCCAAACAGAATTTGATCTATTAAAGGTTCTAGTAGAACATAAGGGGAAGGCTTTTTCTAGAGAACAGCTTGTAGAGTTAATTTGGGGAATGGAATTTATGGGAGAGGATCGGACCGTTGACTCCCATATTAAAAATTTGAGAGAAAAATTAAAGGCAGCTGGGATTGATCGATCATTAATAAAGACCGTCTGGGGTATAGGGTACAAAGTGGAATAGGGTGAGAATATGAAACGAATATTACCAATCTTGTTGTCATTCTTAATTATCATTGGAATTTCATTTTTAATTATTGTTTTAAGAATGATTTGGTTTCCCCCAGATTCAATGGGGATGATGATGGGGAGAAACATGATGTATCATCATATGTTTTTTATGTTTAATCAAACAATTGGGATCTTTATGATTATCATAGGATTGCTTTTATTAGTGTGGCTAATTAAAAGTATTAAAAAGAAATGGAAGAAATAATGGTGAATTTTTGGGATTTCAAATAGTTTTATTTGAAAAAGGCTGATAGGGATGAAGTATCTCTATCAGCCTTTTTCTGCTTACTATTGAAAACACTCCTTAAATCTGCATAACTTCACGTTGTATTAATTTTTATTTGAACTCTCCATACTTTCTTCATGTATTCCTCTTATCTTATAGATATAGCCATTAATCATAGTGGTATTTTGAAAAGGGGGGATTTCGTTAGGGAATATTTAGTTCCATACTTTCTTCACAATATAGCGGTATTTTTAAATTGTAATAAAAAAGGAGGAGTTTTTGATGATGGGTCAAGGATATGGCATCGGATATGGAATGATGGGAGGTGGCTCAATGATGATGATATTGTTTTTCGTTTTGATAGGCTTCTTGTTTTACTTAGTTATGAACAGGCATGCTCCTGTTCAGAAGGATACAAGTCTAGGGCTACAACCAGCTGTTCATTCAGAAGCATTGAAAATTGCAAAATCAAGGCTTGCTAGTGGGGAGATTACAGTAGAAGAATTTGAGCAAATCAAAAAAAATCTTTTATAAACCATAGGAGGAAACGAAAATGAAAAAGACGATCATAACAGGAGCATTAGCAGCAGCACTTATTGTAGGTGGAGGAACAGGAGTCTATAAAGCCTTTGCACAAGGGAATCAACCGAACCCAGCAGCCTATATGCAGCAACAAGGGATCAACATGGAGCAGATGACAAATTCCATGAAATCAGGAACAATTGAAGACATGCAGAAGTTTATGGAAGAGGGAAATGTAAACTTTGGTCAGATGAAACCATATATGAAACAAATGCACCCAGATCTAACGGACCAACAATTAGAGGAATTCTATAAGGGAATGCATGGCACTGGGGGCTCTTCAAACAGTGCAAATTTCCAAGGAATGATGGGGAATGAAAATCTGTAAAAGGTTTAGTTTAAATAAACGAGTGAGAGCCGGTTTGCCGGCTCTCACTAACTAAAATTTTGGAGGAATTAACCATGTTATTACTACTTCTTTTAGGTATCGGATTTTACTTATACAAAACAGGAGAATTACAAAATATCTCTCAAAAGTTTCAAGGAAATGAAAATTCCGGTGTTGATGAAGCAAGGCGTGTTATTGATATGAGATATGCGGCTGGACAAATTACTGCCGAAGAATACAGCAAAATTAAAAATCTATTATAAGATGCATCGGAGGTAAAAACCATGATGAATGGAGCATATGGTGCCGTCGAAGAGTTCCAATCTATTCTCAAAAACATTCAATAAAAAGGGTATGAATATTCCATTCCTTAAGAGAGTAGAATTATTCCTCTCCTACTTAATTTCGTACTCTATAGGTAGATTTTTTGTAGAGGGAATAAGAAATGACAGTTGAATGCTTACAGATTCACTAGGATCGCCCAGATTGTTTCGATGGTCCTGATTGGTATAGCGATTTTATTAATCTGGTTAAGAAGGTCAAAGGGCCTTGCCCGATACTATTATACTGAAACGGGCATAAATAAATAAATAACAAAGAAGAGGCTGACTAGTTCCCCTAATCAGCCCATTTCTTATAAATAAAAAATGTAACTTTCATTAATTTGTCACAATAGGATCAAGGTATTATCAAATTCTTCCACACTTTCTCCATATTTTGACGCTATATTGTAAGTGTAATTATTATATTCAATGGAGAAAGGAAGCGACCTTCAATGTTCGCAAAATGGTTAAGAGAAAGTAAAATCTCTGCAGGAATCTTAGTTGTCTTTCGGTTGTATCTTGGTTACACATTTTTAACAGCAGGTTTTCATAAGTTAACTGGTGGGTTTGATGCATCAGGGTTCTTAAAGGGGGCAATTGCTAATCCGGTGAAAGGTCCTGAAGGAAATATATTGTACAGTTGGTATGTTTCTTTCTTAAATGGAGTGGCGTTACCGAATGTTGATATTTTTAACACGATTGTTCCAGTTGGAGAGTTTTTAATAGGATTAGGATTAATTCTTGGTACTTTAACTACCGCAGCTGCTTTCTTTGCCTTGGTAATGAATTTTTCCTTCATGTTTGCAGGTACTGTGTCTTCCAATCCGCAAGATATTTTCTTAGGAGGAATTATTTTATTCAGTGGGTTCAATGCAGGAAGATACGGATTAGATCAGTGGATTATTCCTTATATTCGTAAGGCGATATTTAAACAAAATGTTACTATAAAAGATCATAAATCTACTTCAGTTTGAGATATGAAAAATAAAAAGGAAGCGATCGCTTCCTTTTTATCATATCAAGAAATATTCGATTTCGAGAATTGTCCAGCTCCAGCGTCTAGCCCCTTGCGCTTTTCTTATTTACTATTCAGGTTTATTACCTGCATTTGGATCGGCCTTGAAAGAAGGAGTAAATCCATCATATTTCAATTCTGTCACCATACCAGCTGATGCATGGTGTAAATCGTGGCAATGGAACATCCAATCTCCAGGATTATCTGCTTTAAAGGCAACTTCATATTCATCCCCAGGTTTTAAATTCAACGTATCCTTTAAGATTGGTGACCCTGATAGTGGCTTACCATTTTTACTTAATACTTGAAAGGTGTGACCATGTAAATGCATAGGATGGTCTGCATTTTTAGATGAATTTTTCAACGTAACTTTTACCAAGTCACCTTTTTTTACATTAATGTTTTCTGTTTCAGGAAAGGCCTTTCCATTAATTGTATAAACCATTCCTTTATTGTTCATTTCTGTATTTAAATCCATCGTATATTCAACATTATATTTTTGATTAATAGAAAAGCTAGCTTTACTGTTTTCTCCATATTTTGTTGCGTCAAAGATTGGTAAAGAGTCCTTATAGTTCCTTTTATCCGTAGTTTTGTTGGTTTCATCATATTGAATTCGTGTAACCATGGATTTGGTTGCTGTTTGATCGGAATCATGAGATTCTAAATACCAGTCACCTGGAGTGTTTGCTGTAAACTCAATATCATATCTTTCACCAGGCGCTACACTTATTAGCTCATTATTTACAACAGAAGGATTGTTGACAGGATTACCATCAGTTGAGATTACTTTAAAATCATGTCCATGTAAATGAAGCTTATGAGAAATGTAACCAGCATTGATCAAGCGAATTCGGACTTTATCACCCTTGCTTACTTTTAATGGCTCAATTGAACTACCAGCTTTGCCATTGATGGTATACAAGTCATACATGCTCATATCATCACCCATATTCATACCACCCATGTCCATACCGCTCATATCATGGCTTGATGAATTATTTTTGTCGCTATCCTCATTCATATCCATTCCAGACATTCCATCCATTTCATCCATCGTTTCTCCCGATGAAATCCAATCGTCTAGAACTAATGTGTAGTCTTTATCTACCTTTTCTTCAACGTTACCCTCTACTATAAATGCACCATATAACCCTTTATCTAATTGGTTTACACCATTTTGGTGGGAGTGATACCAATAGGTTCCAGGGACAGTGGCTGTAAACTGATAAGTAAATGTTTTACCTGGTTGAACAGCATTTTGAGTAACACCAGGAATTCCATCTTGGCTGTTAGGGACAGGTAATCCATGCCAGTGAATGGTTACTGGTTCCGGCAACTCATTTTTTAAATTTATAGTAATTTGTTCATCTTGCTTAACTCTAATGAAGGAACCGGGAACAGAACCATTAAAGGTCCAAACAGTAAACTTATGTTTTGAATCAAATTGGTTTACTGCTTCTTTTGCTGTTAAGTTAATCGTATTTCCGGTTAACTCCTTGATAGCGGTTGTTAACGGTAAATTCGCATCATCTTTACTTTCTGAATTGTTCGTGGATGAGGAGTTCTCGGTTTTCCCCATATCCATGTTGGACATGTCGTGGCCACTCATTGAACTATTTGAATTTGAGCAGGCTGAGATAACAAAAAGAATTAGGGTTAAATTAAATAACATAAATATTTTTTTCATAGTGAATACCTCCTAAAAGAAAGTATAAAAAAAAAGTTTGCAGATAGTTTGCAGATAGTTTGCAGAATGTATTAATTTTTAAAGAAGATTACAAAAAAAGGCTGACCAGTGTTAGTCAGTCTTTATTGCATCATTGAATATAGTAGTGGCAGATCTTCGGCATTTTTAACATTTATACCGTTTTTGATATTTTATTTAGTATGGATGCATCATTACCAAATTTACACATGGCATCACAGTCGCAACGCAAATCATGAAATAATAGATATAAGATAGATTGAGAATCAAGTGAACGAATGGAAGGCCTGAGCAATTGGGCTTTAATTTCCTTTTCTCTTTTTTCTGGTGCAACCAGGTAAAATTGACACCGTTCTCCTTCAATGGATAGTGATAAATCTGATAATCGTAATATTCCTGAATATATTGAAGTACTTTTTTCCACTTCAAAGCCAGCAATGACATTTTCGTTTTGATCAAGCCAAAGGACATCTATTAATGAAATTGTATCGGCAACAGAGGGTGGGAAGTTGAAAATATTTAAATTTTGAATTGAAAGTTCTCCCAGTTTTTGTCCAGCCCATTCTCTTTTATGGTCATTACGTGCAATCCAGACTTTATAGCCAAGTGAATTACCTAGGCGAGCAAGATGATATTGCATTTCAGAATGGCTATTTTCTTCGACCTCATCTTTTTTTACTTCTTTACTTCGGCGTAGTTTTGCTTTTTCACTCTTTTCATATTCTTTATTAATGTAATCAATTGCATTATCTTCCACAATCATACGATTACTTCCAATTTCATATAACAATCCAGCAAGAGCTCCCAAATCTTTCGATAGGTCGTTCCGGTTGTCTTCATTTTCATGGAGCATCCTTTCTCGCATAGTTAGGTATGCATCCCATGAGCCTAATTTTAATTTTTCGTGGAATAGCACATTAAACCCATTAACAATTGCAGTATTGAAAGGTGGAAACTGCATTGGATGTAAAAAATATAAAATATTCGCAACCGCAGGTCCAAGACCTTTTATTTTTAATCCATCTAACCTTTGTATTTCTTCTACAACTTTCTCTGCCTTAGTTGTTTCCAGGCATGCTTTTAAGAATCGTCCAAATGCTTTCTTGTTTTGACTATTTTCATAAATATCTGGGATTCTTAATTTTGGTTTCCAGTAAAAAGCATGGGCTGCACCTTCAAATATCTGTTTTTGTTCGGAAATAGCTGAAATGACAAATTCGAGGCTTGATCCTTTGAAGTCGTTACCAAAAGAATCTCCTTCAATTTCCTTTATTACCTTTAATAACCCTTTACGTATTGTTCTAAAGGCTTTTAATCGATCATTACTATGTAAAAACCAAATATGATATACAGATTCTTGATCATTTTTATACGATTCTATTAATGACTTCATGGTAGTTAATTCTCTCCTATCACTATCATTTTATGTTATGGATATACCTATTATATCCCCGGAAGGATTGGGAGGATATGACAAAGTTCATCTTTAGTACCAATTGATCAGTAGGAACTACATTGTCAAGTATTATGTCTGGCAATTCCCCATTTGTAAAAAAATGCTCAAAACTTGCACAAGGAATCGACACAGACATACATATACCCGTACAGGTATAATAAACTAGTAGATAAGATAAATCAGAAATAAACAAGGAGGAATTTTAAATGTCTCAACAAGCTCCATCACTAGCGGTAATTTTAGTTTCAGAGGATTTAGAAAAACTGCATGCAGGTTCATTAGTGGGTTCTGTTGCTTCCATGTCAGGAATGCAGGTGAATGTTTTTGTCACGATGAATGCCTTAAAACCATTTTTAAAATCAAGCTTTGAGAAAGAAGATTTCATGGCCGGTACAGTAGGAAAAGAATTGCTTGCAAAAAAGGTTCCATTATTCGATAGTTTGTTAGCAAATGGTAAAGAAGTCGGTGACCTTCATATATATGGCTGCGCAATGGCTATGGATGTTATGGGTTGGGAGAAAGAAGATATGATCGATGTATTTGATGATATCATCGGGGTTACAGCTTTCCTTGGAATGGCTCAAAATGCTCAATTAGTAACCATGTAATCAGCAGACTGAAATTTGTAGGCTGCAAAAATCAACATAGAAAAGGAGAAATGCCAAATGGCTGAAATACAAGTAACGAAATCAATCGATGCAAGAGGATCTTTTTGCCCAGGGCCTTTAATGGAGTTAATCAAAGGAATCAAAAAAGGAACCATTGGCGATATCATTGAAGTGATTTCTAACGACAAAGGCTCTCGTGTGGACATCCCTGAATGGGTTCATAAAATGGGTCACGAAATTGCCAATGAAGTAGTAGAAGGCGACGATTACCGTATTGCTGTCCGCAAATTAAAATAAATTTGTCTAAACAGAAAGAGGGTTCACCATGAAAAAACGTGTGGTAGTAATAGGCGGAGGTAGTGGCGGGATGATGGTAGCGAACCGTTTAGCTCGCCAGCTTGGTGATAAAGTTAGAAATGGTGAGGTAGAAATTACCCTCATTAGTAATACAGAAAAGCATATCTATCAACCAGGGTATATGTTTATTGCCTTTAATGAAAAGGCACCAGAGCATTTTATTCGTAAACAAGAGACGTTAGCCCATCGCAATGTTCAAATTGTCTATGATGAAGTGACAAAAATTGATCCTGAAAATCAAAAGATTGTTTCAGCTAAATATCAATATCTTTATGATTATTTAGTCATAGCAACTGGTTCTCATCCTGATTTTGATAGTGTCCCAGGCTTAAAGGATGGATCGCAAAATTTTTATACACTTGATGGAGCAATTAAACTAAGAGATACACTTGCACAAATGGAAGAAGGAAAAATTCTTATTACGGTAGATGTGCCGCATAAATGTCCAGCTGCTCCTCTAGAAATGGCACTAATGCTTGATGACTATTTTAGGAAACGTGGAAATAGGGATAAGATTGAGATTAAATATACGTATCCAATTGGTCGAATTCATTCTTTGCAGCCTGTCGCAGACTGGGCATGCCCAACATTTGAAAAGCGAAATATTTTATCAGAAACCTTCTTTAACCTTGAAGAGGTGGATCCAAAAAGAAAGGTTGCCATTACGATGGATGGAACAGAACACCCATATGATTTACTTCTTTCCATTCCAGCCCATACCGGAGCAAAAGTCATCCTTGATTCGAAGTTAGGGGATGAAAGTGGGTTTATTCCAACTGACCGCTATACATTAAAAATGATTGGATCAGATAATATTTATGTCATTGGTGATGCTACAAATCTTCCAATCAGTAAGGCGGGTTCAACAGCGCATTATCAGTCTGAAGTAATGGTTACGAATATTGCAAATAGAATTAATGGGCTGCCAGAAACGGCGCGGTATAATGGAAAAGTGGCGTGTTTTTTAGAAAACAGTTTAGAGGATGCCAGCATGATTACGTTTGACTATCAGAATCCGCCAAGCCCTGCAGCTACTTCTGATTTACTTCACTGGTTCAAATCAGTCTATAATGAGCTTTATTGGTTAAATGCACGAGGAATCTTATAGGGAGGGTATGATTTGTATGGGAACAGTCGTAGAGTATACACCTGATCAGACCATGACAAAAATGAAGGATTTTACTAATGCAGCCCTCCAAGCAGTAACGAGCGAAATGGTGACAGAAACGGCTTCCAAACTTGTAAAAATGGTTGAATTTGCTGATGATGTGATACAGCCAGAAACTCTTGAACTATTAAAAGTTTTACCAGATGTCAGCAAGAGTTTGGAGCACGCCCTACTAGAGGTTAAAAAGCTAGAGGAGAACGGTACACTAAACACGCTGTTCCAAATGGTCTCCATGATTCAAAGTATGAAATCCGCTCTTACCGGACCAATGGTCTCAGACATGATGGAAAAGGCAGTAAAGGGTGTAGAAATCGCAGACGAAATGCTGCAAAAAGGTTCATTAGATTTAGTAGCTGGAATGGTAACAGCCTTTCAGGAGGCGAAGAATGAAAGACAAGAGAAAGAACCAATGTCCTTGTTCCAGTTAATTCGTTCCTTATCAGCAAAGGAAACACGCGAAGGAATGAGTTTACTGCTAACCTTTGTACAAAAATTACCTAAACAGATTCTGTAAAACTATTTTTTCTCTCTTTTAAAATAGATACCATAAAGGAAAACGCCAGTGATCGTACTGGCGTTTTTGTTTTAAAACACACCACTTTAATTTATGGATAAATCCATAAATTTGGTAATGGTAAATTGGAAATTAGCATGATATGATGGTCTAAATATATGTATCTAGTAGGGGGAATGTTGTTTTTGAAAGCGTTTATACGGTCCTTGATTATTCTTGTTCTATTATTTTCTAGCGTGGGTTCATTTCTCACCGGAAAGCCAGTTCAGGCTGAGGGGGTAAGTGGTCCTATTAGTCTGCCATTTAAACCGAATGACACGGCTATTGATCCAAATAAACCAGTGCTTTATGCAACAAAACTGGGTAGTAAGATGCTATATGCAGTTAATTTTTCAACAGGTGAAATCAAGACTCTTAATCTACCATATCCGGCTGAGAGATTAGATTTTAACAATAATAAGCTTTATGTGACTCAGCATAAAATGAGTCATGATACTTATAATTTTGGTCCATATACTGGCGCAATTGCAGAAGTGGATCCTGACAGCTTTACGCTAAGCAATCTATTGGATATCGAACAAGATCCGTATGATATTGCTGTAGACAATAATGGATATATTTATATTGCTCCGGGATCAGGGCAATGGGATGATTTAAAAGTATATTCCATGAAGGATAAAAAAGAGGTTGTGCAAACGGTACAATACCCAGGTACATCCATGTATGAAAGAACAAATATCTTTTATAATGCGGAAACATCAAAGATTTACGGCATTACAACTTCACTGAACCCGAGAGATACTGAAGCTTTTGAAGTGGTAAATGGCATGATTCAAAATCACTATGATTCACCCTATCACGGCGATTATCCGTTAGATCCATTTGCAAAAATTACGCCAGATGGCGCGAGTATGTACAATAATAGTGGTGTTGTGTTTGAACTTGCTACGTACCGGTCAGGGGATATGAGTTATTCCTTCCAATTAGGAAGAAAATATAGTGATTATGAGTTTAGCTTGCAGGATAAACTAACGTTTGCTGCTAGAGTTGATGGCGGAATCGATGTGTATCAATATAATTCAAATAAGTATTTATACACGATTAGGAAAGATCTTACGGTTCAAAAGCTTCATTTTCAGAATGGGCAATTGATTGCTGTCACTACCGACAGTGATGGAAAGTACTCTATGGTTAGTATCGATGCAAAAACAGAGGGGACTGTAGATGCACCGCCGAGCACTCCTGGTACACCAACAGATCCGGGGACGCCGACAGACCCAGGAACTCCGACAGACCCAGGAACTCCGACAGACCCTGGTACACCCGGACCTGCGTCACCAGTAGGATGGCTCGAGGCTGCGACTCTTATTTGGAACGATGATATTGAAGATTTTGATTTTCATGATAACTTTTATGATGGTGTTAAAAATGTGCCACTAGATAGTTTGTTAGGTTTCCATTTTGATCTGAATGTTGAGCTTGCTGATGAATCCCTAATAACAATAAAAGGACCAGAAGGTTATGTTGAAACATACAATGAGACATATGATGATACCTTAATTGTTATACCAGATATGCTGACAGGCAGTACAACCTACACATTAACGATTAAAAAAGAGGCGTTAACAGGCCCTCAAGGCCAATATTTAGCTAATGACATTGTTATCAAGTTCAAAACAGCTTCCAATTGGGAGCAGAATGATGGAAAATGGTATTACTATGATCCGGCTATTGGTGATTATGTGGCAGGCTGGAAACAGGTTTCGGGAATCTGGTACTACTTCAATGCTGATGGCGAAATGCAAACGGGCTGGCAAAAGGTTAAAAATGTTTGGTATTTCTTTGCAAACAGTGGTGCGATGAAGACTGGCTGGTTAAAGCAAGGAACAACTTGGTACTACCTTAACGGCAACGGCGCGATGAAAACAGGCTGGTTGAAACAAGGAAGTACTTGGTACTACTTGGCGGGCAGCGGTGCAATGAAAACGGGGTGGGTTCTAGTCGGCAAAAGCTGGTACTACTTTTACAGCAGCGGTGCCATGGCGTTTAACACCAAAATCGGAGGCTACAAGCTAGGACCAACTGGTGCAATGATTAAATAGATTAAAAGAAAAATCATTTGAAATGAGTCTTCTAGTGACCCATGTTCAAATGGTTTTTTCTATTTAGTCGACTAGTGCCTGTGAAAGCTGGAAAAATGAAAGAACAGTCACTAGTGGAGTCCACTAAGGGCACCAAGCAATCATGGCCAATCACTTTTTACTTTATTTATCCACTATGTTTGGTAAAATGTTCAATATTAGTGAAACATAATATGAAAATATCAGAGGGGGAGTACTGTTGAAAAAGACAGTCAATCCAGAGGACAAGCGTTTTAAGATCGCACATAGAGAAGCATTGATAGGTGTCATCCTTGTTATCATTAATTTCATTTGGTGGTATGGCTTTGGCTATGGCCTTGGCTCAGGTAACGTCAACAACTACTCATACATATTTGGACTGCCAGCATGGTTCTTTTACAGCTGTATTGTTGGCTTTATTGTAATGGTCATACTGGTCATTTTGACCATCAAGTTTTTATTCAAAGATGTACCCTTTGAAGACGAAGAGGGGGAGACTAAATGAACTGGCCCGTTATCACACCGTTGATCATCTTCTTACTAATCATTTTTGCAATTGGTCTATGGTCGAACAAAATGGTGATTAAATCGAATTCATTTCTTGAGGAGTATTTTTTAGGGGAACGCCAAATGGGAGGCTTTATTCTCGCCATGACAATGGTTGCGACCTACGGGAGTGCCAGCAGCTTTATTGGAGGTCCAGGAATCGCCTATACCCAGGGGTTAGGTTGGGTCTTGTTAGCGATGGCTCAACTGGCAACCGGTTATTTTACCTTAATGGTACTAGGAAAGAAATTTGCTATTGTCGCTCGGCAGTATAAAGCTATCACATTAATAGACTTTCTGAAAGAACGGTATAAAAGCAAAACAGTCGTGTTACTTGCTGCAGCAAGTATTATTATTTTTCTTTTTTCCTCAATGACAGCCCAGTGGATTGGCGGGGCCCGACTGGTTGAAAGCTTAACAGGCCTTTCTTATACAACTGCACTCCTTATTTTTGCGTTTTCGGTCCTTGTATTCGTGATTGTTGGCGGATTCCGAGCGGTTGCGTTAACGGATACGGTTCAAGGCGTTGTGATGTTTATCGGGACATTAATTCTGCTGATTGCAACCATTAAGGCTGGTGGCGGAATCCCCAAAATTATTTCTGATTTAGCAGCAGAGAATCCAAACCTGATTAGCCCGTTTGGTGCGCAGCATAATCTGACTCCGGCTTATGTTTCATCTTTTTGGATTTTAGTAGGGGTCGGTGTAGTTGGATTACCACAAATTACGGTGCGTGCGATGTCTTATAAAAATTCTAAGGCCATGCACAGTGCAATTATAATTGGTACTATTGTAGTCGGCTTTATCATGCTTGGCATGCACCTGATTGGGGTGTTTGCACGTCCTGTTCTACCAAATGTAAAAATTGGTGATACCGTTATGCCATTGTTGTCGATGAAGGTCTTGCCACCGTATGTTGCCGGTATTGTCCTAGCAGCTCCTATGGCAGCAATCATGTCCACGGTAGATGCCTTATTAATTCTTGTAAGCTCTGCATTAGTAAAGGATGTTTATCTTAATTACATCAAGCCGCACGCAGAAGACAACCATGTAAAAAAAGTCAGCTTCAGTGTCACAGCGGTGATTGGGATTCTTGTCATCCTACTAGCTTTAAGTCCACCTGATTTAATTGTCTGGCTCAATTTATTCTCGTTTGGAGGTCTTGAATCTGTCTTTATTTGGCCTGTTGTTTTAGGGTTGTATTGGAGTAAGGGAAATAAGTATGGAGCGATAACATCTATGATTGTGGGAATGGGGTCTTATATATTATTAGACCGTTTTCATCCAAATGCATTTGGCCTTCATACAGTGGTTATGCCAATTTTACTTTCATTTCTTTGTTTTGTACTAGTAAGCTTGATGACAAGTCAAAAAGAAGCAGTTCTTCAAATGAAGCATGAATCATAAGGACAGATGAATTTAATATTTTTGTTGCAATTTTGTTCATAAATTTCTAGAATTAATTAACAGAAATTTATTGAATGAGGTGTACCCATTGGTAAATGTTATTGAATACTTGTCGGCACTTATTTTGCCAGGGTTACTAGTCCTGCTTTTTACACGGGTCACTTATAATCGACTAATCGGCCTAGTTCTAACGGTTGCTTTGATCGCTGCCTCTGTATATAAAGGTTATACGAATACCTTCGTGTTAATTGTCATTGATGCTTTCTCCTTGACTGCCGGTTTCTGGCTGGCGGCTAAAATGAAGCCAAGAGCAGTGAAGAAGACCTAGTAATCTAACATATCTACGTAGTCTGTCAGGAAACTGGCAGGCTTTTTATTATATTAAATGAAAAATCAAAAAAACGAATACTAGTTCGCATATTGTTGGTTTGTTTTTGGGGTATTGTGGTAGAATGTTAATATGAAATTTTAGAGGATACACTTTCCAGCACCATCCCGGTCAATAACTAGATTTTTAGCTGAAAAGTGATTTATTTGTACGGGAGGAAATCGTGTGAAAGACCAATTTGAATTAGTCTCAGCGTACTCTCCACAGGGGGATCAGCCGGAAGCCATCCGCCAGTTAGTCGAGGGGATTCGAAATAATAAGCGTCATCAAACACTCCTTGGGGCGACAGGAACAGGAAAGACGTTCACCGTTTCTAACGTGATTAAAGAGGTTAATAAACCAACCCTTGTCATTGCCCACAACAAAACATTGGCAGGACAGCTGTACAGCGAGTTCAAGGAATTTTTCCCGAACAACGCGGTAGAGTATTTTGTCAGCTACTATGATTACTATCAACCGGAAGCGTATGTGCCGCAAACCGATACCTTCATTGAAAAAGATGCTAGCATTAACGATGAAATTGATAAATTGCGCCACTCAGCCACTTCTGCTCTTTTTGAACGGAAAGATGTCATCATCATCGCCAGTGTCTCTTGTATCTATGGTCTCGGTTCTCCAGAAGAATATCGTGAGATGGTCCTTTCACTAAGAAGCGGTATGGAAATCGAGCGCAATCACCTGCTCCATCGCTTAGTCGATATTCAATATGAACGAAATGATATTGATTTTAAACGCGGTACCTTTCGGGTTCGTGGAGACGTGGTCGAGATTTTCCCCGTTTCACGTGATGAGCATTGTGTGCGCGTAGAATTTTTCGGTGATGAAATCGACCGGATTCGTGAAGTGGATGCGCTCACAGGTGAAATTATTGGTGAACGCGAGCATATCGCCATTTTTCCAGCCTCCCACTTCGTTACACGAGAAGAGAAAATGCGCGTTGCCATTCAGAATATAGAAAAAGAACTGGAGGAACGCCTTGAGGAGCTGCGAGCGGACAATAAGTTACTTGAAGCCCAGCGAATTGAACAGCGGACCCGTTATGATTTAGAAATGATGAGAGAAATGGGTTTTTGTTCAGGCATTGAAAATTATTCACGTCACCTTACCTTAAGGCCGGCAGGATCGACGCCGTATACACTGCTGGATTATTTTCCAGAAGATTTTCTACTGATTATCGATGAGTCCCATGTTACCCTGCCACAAATCAGGGGTATGTTTAATGGGGACAAAGCAAGGAAACAAGTCCTCGTGGACCATGGTTTCCGTCTGCCATCGGCTCTTGATAACCGGCCGTTAACGTTTGATGAATTTGATAAGCATGTTCACAACGCCATCTTTGTTTCGGCGACTCCTGGACCATATGAGCTGGAGCATACGCCTGACATGGTTCAGCAAATCATCCGCCCGACTGGACTATTAGATCCAACGATTGAGGTCCGACCGATTGAGGGACAAATTGATGATTTAATCGGTGAAATTCACGAGCGTGTGAAGAAAAACGAACGTGTCCTTGTCACGACTTTGACGAAGAAAATGTCAGAGGATTTAACCGATTATCTAAAAGAAATTGGAATTAAAGTTCAATATTTACACTCAGAAGTAAAAACGCTAGAACGGATTGAAATCATCCGCGAACTGCGAATGGGGAAATATGACGTTCTTATTGGAATCAACCTGCTCCGTGAAGGTCTGGATATTCCCGAAGTGTCACTCATAACCATACTTGATGCGGACAAAGAAGGCTTCCTCCGATCCGAGCGCTCCCTCATTCAGACGATTGGACGCGCAGCACGGAATGCCAATGGGCATGTCATTATGTACGCTGATCGCATGACGAATTCGATGGAGCTGGCGATTGGCGAAACAAGGCGGCGCCGTATCATCCAAGAAGAATATAACGAAAAGCATGGGATAACGCCAAAGACTATTCAAAAAGCAATCCGTGAAGTCATACGTGCGACACATGCGGCCGAGGAGCAAGAAGAGTACACACCAGCCGCATCCTTCAGCAAGATGAACAAGAAGGAAAGAGAAAAGCTGATTGCTACGATGGAACAAGAGATGAAGGTAGAAGCAAAGGCATTAAACTTCGAACGTGCTGCCGAGCTTCGTGACCTATTATTGGAACTTAAAGCGGAAGGATGACGTACACATGGCGATGGAGAAACTGGTTGTTAAAGGCGCCAGAGCCCACAATTTAAAAAATATTGATGTCACCATTCCGAGAGATAAGCTTGTAGTGTTGACGGGGCTTTCCGGTTCAGGGAAGTCCTCGCTCGCATTTGATACGATTTATGCAGAAGGGCAGCGCCGGTATGTAGAATCCCTGTCTGCCTATGCCCGGCAATTTTTAGGTCAGATGGATAAGCCTGATGTTGATGCAATTGAAGGTTTATCCCCTGCCATTTCTATCGATCAAAAAACAACAAGCCGGAACCCGCGCTCAACAGTCGGGACCGTGACAGAGATCTATGATTATTTACGATTATTATTTGCAAGGGTCGGACACCCAACCTGTCCGATTCATCATATCGAAATTTCCTCTCAAACGATTGAACAAATGGTCGATCGGATTCTCGAATATCCGGAACGAACAAAGATGCAAATCCTTGCACCCGTTGTTTCCGGAAGAAAAGGAACGCATGTAAAGGTCCTCGAGGATATTAAAAAGCAAGGCTTTGTTCGGGTTCGCGTGGACGGAGAAATGCTCGATCTCGGAGATGAAATCGAATTAGAAAAGAACAAAAAGCACTCGATTGAAGTGGTTGTCGATCGAATCGTGGTCAAGGAGGGCATTTCTGCTCGAATTGCTGATTCACTTGAAACGGCGTTAAAGCTCGGTGAAGGAAAAGTCATTGTCGATGTGATTGGCGAGGAAGAACTGTTATTTAGTGAAAATCATGCCTGTCCGCTTTGTGGTTTTTCCATCGGGGAGCTGGAGCCAAGGATGTTCTCCTTTAACAGCCCATTCGGTGCTTGCCCAGAATGTGATGGACTTGGTTCTAAGCTCGAAGTAGATGTGGACTTAGTCATCCCTAACAAAGATTTGACGTTAAAGCAGCATGCAATTGCTCCATGGGAGCCAACAAGCTCCCAGTATTACCCACAACTGCTTGAGGCAGTCTGTGATCACTTCGGGGTGGATATGAACATCCCCGTAAAGGATATCCCTGAGCATTTGTTAGAAAAAGTCCTATACGGTTCCGGCCGTGATAAAATCTATTTCCGCTATGAAAATGATTTTGGCCAAATCCGTGAAGGAAATATTGAATTTGAAGGGGTCATCCGGAACGTTGAACGTCGTTTCAAGGAGACAAGCTCTGATTATATCCGTGAACAAATGGAAAAATATATGGCTCAGCAGCCATGTCCAACCTGTAAAGGCTACCGGTTGAAAAAGGAAACTCTTGCTGTCCTAATTAATGGTCATCATATTGCTCAAGTAACCGACCTTTCGATTGAAGAAGCGCATCAATTTTTTTCTGAATTGAAGCTGACGGAAAAAGAGATGCAAATTGCGAAACTCATTTTCCGTGAAATCAGTGAACGCCTCGGCTTCCTAATCAACGTCGGTCTCGATTATTTAACGCTCAGCCGAACGGCTGGTACGCTTTCCGGTGGGGAGGCGCAGCGAATTCGCTTAGCGACGCAAATTGGTTCACGTTTAACGGGTGTATTATACATTCTAGATGAACCTTCGATTGGACTTCATCAACGTGATAATGACCGTTTAATTGGCACACTACAGCAGATGCGGGACATAGGTAATACCCTCATTGTTGTTGAGCATGATGAGGATACGATGATAGCCGCCGATTATCTAATTGATATCGGCCCAGGTGCTGGTGTGCATGGCGGTCAGGTGGTTTCGGCCGGTACACCGGAAGAAGTCATGGCGGACACGAATTCGTTAACAGGTCAGTATTTGTCGGGTAAGAAATTTATTCCTTTGCCATTAGAACGCCGGAAGCCAGATGGGCGTTATATCGAAATAAAAGGCGCATCTGAAAATAACTTGAAAAATGTCAATGTGAAAATTCCACTTGGCATGTTTATCGCTATTACTGGTGTATCAGGTTCCGGAAAAAGTACGCTAATTAATGAAATTCTCCATAAGTCACTGGCACAAAAGCTTCATCGTGCAAAAACAAAGCCTGGCGAGCACAAGAGCATCAAAGGAATAGATTATTTAGAAAAAGTAATTGATATTGACCAGTCGCCAATTGGTAGAACACCGCGCTCCAACCCGGCTACCTACACAGGTGTCTTCGACGACGTTCGTGATGTATTTGCCGCTACGAACGAAGCAAAGGTCCGTGGATATAAAAAAGGTCGCTTCAGCTTTAACGTGAAGGGCGGTCGCTGTGAGGCATGCCGCGGGGATGGGATTATTAAAATTGAGATGCACTTCTTACCTGATGTGTATGTTCCTTGCGAAGTGTGCCATGGCAAGCGTTATAACCGTGAGACGCTGGAAGTGAAGTATAAAGGGAAAAATATTTCCGATATTCTTGATATGACGGTCGAAGCAGCAGTTGAATTTTTCGAAAATATTCCAAAAATCAGTCGCAAGCTACAGACGATATTGGATGTCGGACTTGGATATATTACGCTTGGTCAGCCGGCAACCACGCTTTCCGGTGGGGAAGCCCAGCGAGTGAAGCTTGCTTCGGAGCTACACCGTCGCTCAACCGGTAAGTCGTTTTACATCCTAGATGAGCCGACAACGGGACTTCATGTGGATGACATTTCGCGTTTACTTGTTGTACTTCAGCGATTGGTTGAAAATGGTGATACCGTCCTTGTGATTGAGCACAATCTGGATGTCATTAAGGCTGCCGATTATCTGATTGATTTAGGACCTGAAGGCGGTGACAAGGGTGGAACCATTATTGCGTCAGGTACACCGGAAAAGGTAGCAGAAGTGCCGGAATCGTATACGGGCAAATACTTGAAACCAATCCTTGAGCGAGATCGTTTAAGAATGAAAAAACAAATAGAAGAAAAAAGTGCAGTAGAAGCTTGAAACTTGAAAAAGAGCTGAAACCAGTTGCTGGTTTCGGCTCTTTTTTTGGGGCTTAAACTGTGTTTGGCGGGATAACTGGGAAAGTTGGCGGAAATGTGCCCAAAGTTTGCGGAATAACTCCATTAATTGGCGGAATCCCAGCCGAAACCAGCGGAATCAATCCAAAAACCAGCGGAATCTCCCCTGCATCTCCTACTGAGGTTTTTTGAAAAAAATATCGAACGTTTCGATCAGATTTATAGAAACTTTTTTCCTTTCAATTCGTACATAGAGGGTGAGGTGATGTACGAAATGGAAACAAGAAAGGTTCTATCAAGCTTGTGTTATTTTAGTATCTTTTTTGCAGGATTTATTTTTCCGCTTGTGGTGTATTTTGCTAGCGGTGATCAAGGCACAAAAGCGCATGCTAAAAAATCGTTATTCTCCCACTTAATCCCGCTCATTCTTATGCCGTTTGTTGTGATTGCAGTCCTGAATGATTCCGTAAACATCCAGAATGAGATTCCTACTTTTACAATCATTAGCATAGTCGCTTTTGCCCTTACCGGAATCGCTGTCACGATTTGGAACATTGTAAAAGGCGTAAAGGTATTACTTGCTGAATAAGCTTTAAGAGGGAAAAATTATGAGGCTGAGGTGGAAACCATGAAAGAGGAAAGAATCCGAATTTTAAAAATGGTGGAAGAAGGCAAGCTTAAGGTGGAGGAAGCTTTAACGTTGCTTGAGGAACTAGAAAAAGCGCAGCAGTCGATGGAGCAGAAGCAGGAGCAAATGGTGAATGAACTGTCGAATGCTGTTCAATTTGAGGAGGCCCAAAAGGAAGAAGCGTTTCAGGCGAAGTATCAATCCACAAAGGATAAAATTTTTGACTTTGTTGATTCCGCTTTGAAAAAACTCAAGGACTTTGATTTTGATTTGAACTTTGGCCAATCTGTCGATATTTCTCATATTTTTCAGCATGGGGATGCCACCATGAAGGATGTAGATATTGATGTGGCTAATGGCACCGTCAAAATCGCTGCTTGGGATCAACCTGATGTACGAATTGAGTGTCAGGCTAAAGTGTATCGTGTGGAAAACCAAGACCAGGCACGTCAAAACTTCCTTCGTGATGTACACTTTTCAATCGAGAATGAGAAATTACGTTTCACGACCCAGCAAAAATGGATGAAGGTCGATGCACTCATTTTTGTACCAAAGGCTCAATATGATCGAATCCGGATTAGGATGTTTAATGGTACGGTAGTAGGAGAAGAGTTGAATGTGGGTGACCTTCGCGTAAAGACCGCCAATGGAAAAATAACGCTGAATCAGTTGAACGGAAAGAAAGCGGAATTGGAGACAGCCCATGGGAAAATTAAGGTTAACCGCAGTGTGTTCGATGAAATTGAAGCAGAAACCATACATGGAGCAATCATGGTAGAGGGCGATTTTAAGAAGGTCGAAACGCAATCCTTTAACGGTAATATAAGCTATAACGTACGAGGAAATCGTTCCGAATGGATTCAAGCAAAAGCGATCACGGGTGGCATAGAGGTCTTTATTCCAGAGGGAAGCCCTGTTAATGGTGAGTTAAAAACAAACTTAGGTGGGTTTCATGTGAACCTCGTTGGCGTTCAGGTGCTCGAAGAAAAAACGGAAATGATTCAAAAATCACTTCGCTTTCAATCGGTCAATCATCCTGATAAAATGATGAGAATCTATGCAGATACAAAAACAGGTTCCATTACGATTCACAAATCACTTGAAGAATAAGTAGGAGATTTTACATTATGAGATGGCTGATAGGATGTTTAATTAATGCAGTTTTGTTCATGGCACTTGCTGGCTATTTTCATGAAAGCTTTCAATTGACAGGATTTTGGGCCGCCATTCAAGCGAGCATTTTATTATCCATCTTAAATGTTCTGGTGCGACCGCTTTTAATTTTATTTACATTACCTGTAACCATCTTATCGATGGGGCTTTTCTTGTTTGTGATCAATGCCATCACACTTGAATTAACAGATTATCTAATGGGTGAAGCATTTGAGATTCAAGGCTTCGGTATGGCACTATTCTTTGCCGTTATGATGTCTCTAGTAAATATTATCATTCATAAAACCATCTTAGATCCATCTAGGAAATCGAAGGATAAATGAGGGTGCAACTTTGCACCCTTTTTTTATTTGGTTCTTTTTCAAAAAATGCTAAAATAGGAGGTAATGAAATTTTTTGTATTATTTGTGAACTGTCGTTCATGAATAATACCATTCAATGAAGGAGGAAGCTACTTGCCAAAAGTACGCACGATAGACATAGTAAAGAAATTTCAGCTTGAATTGGTCAGTGGTGAAGAGGGCATTAACCGTCCCATTACTACGAGTGATATATCGCGTCCAGGTATTGAAATTGCTGGATATTTTGAATTTTATCCAGCGGAACGCATACAACTTTTAGGAAAAACGGAGCTATCCTTTTTCGAAGAGCTTTCCGAGAGTGAACGAGTGTCAAGAATGGAGCGGTTATGTACGGATATCACTCCAGCTATTATCGTCACTAGAGATATTGAAGTTCCTGTGGAATTAATTGAAGCCTCTGAACGGGAATCGGTGCCTGTCTTACGGACAAGCATGAAAACGACCCGCTTCTCCAGCCGCTTAACGAACTTTTTAGAAAGTAAGCTGGCTCCAACAACAGCCGTCCACGGTGTGTTAGTGGATGTGTATGGAATTGGAGTATTAATTACCGGTAAAAGTGGCGTGGGTAAAAGTGAAACTGCGCTAGAGCTAGTCAAGCGCGGCCATCGCCTTGTTGCCGATGATTGCGTGGAAATTCGCCAAGAGGACCAGGATACATTAGTAGGTACATCGCCAGAGTTAATTGAACACTTATTAGAAATCCGCGGCTTAGGGATTATTAATGTTATGACTCTATTCGGTGCCGGTGCCGTTCGAAGTAACAAGCGAATTACACTCATCATGAATTTAGAGATTTGGGATGCGAAAAAACAGTATGACCGCCTTGGATTAGATGAAGAGAAAATGAAGATTATTGATACTGAAGTGACAAAGATGACCGTCCCTGTCCGCCCAGGAAGAAACTTAGCTGTTATCATCGAAGTAGCAGCGATGAACTTCCGACTAAAAAGAATGGGTGTGAACGCAGCGCAGCAATTTACAGATCGCTTATCAGATGTGATTGAAGACGGAGAACACGAAGATATTTAAAGGGTAAAGGAGAGAGAGAGATGAACGAAACGATTCAACCGCTAAATCCGATTGCCTTTTCACTAGGACCAATCGATGTGCATTGGTATGGAATTATTATCGGATCCGGTCTGGCACTGGCGTTATTCCTTGCAATTAGAGAAGGGGATCGCCGAGGATTGCCGAAGGATACATTTGCAGATTTGATGCTTTGGGCGATTCCGATTGCGATTATATCAGCCCGCATTTATTATGTTATTTTTGAATGGAAGTATTATATTAAACATCCGATTGAAGCACCGCAGATTTGGAATGGTGGAATTGCTATTCACGGTGCATTGATAGGAGCGGTTATCACTACGTATGTGTTTTCAAAAAAGCGTGGAATCTCCTTCTGGAAGATTGCAGATATCGCCGCACCAAGTATAATTCTTGGACAGGCAATTGGCCGTTGGGGTAACTTTATGAATCAGGAAGCACATGGCCGTGAAGTAACAAGGACCTTCCTTGAAAATCTGCATTTACCGGACTTTATTATTAATCAGATGTATATCGACGGAACGTACTATCACCCAACCTTCTTATACGAATCCATTTGGGATTTTGTCGGCTTTATCTTATTAATTTTACTTCGTCGCGTGAATTTCCGCCGTGGAGAGCTCTTCCTTTCCTATGTCATTTGGTATTCCATTGGGCGCTTTTTCGTGGAGGGAATGCGAACAGACAGCTTGATGCTTGGAAGTCTCCGAATGGCGCAAACGATTTCGATTGCTCTTGTGGTTGGAGCATTGGCTATTTTAATTTATCGCCGAACGAAGAAACTTTCAGAGGCGCATTATTTAGATCAAGCTAATTAGAATATAGAGACTTGATCGAAAAAGGAGTATAGGGGAAATGCTATTAAGCTCATTAAAAAAGGGGCTGCTGGTTGGCTTAAAGACAACATGGACCTTAGGGAAAATTATTTTCCCCGTTACCTTGATTGTGGCAGTGCTGCAGTATACACCTGTACTGCCATGGATCATAAAATTGATTTCCCCAATCATGAAGCTCATCGGTTTGTCTGGGGATGCAGCCATTCCGCTTGTTCTAGGGAACTTTCTCAACCTATATGCGGCAATTGGCGCCATACTCACGCTAGATTTTTCAGTGAAAGAAGTGTTTATTTTAGCCGTGATGCTATCTTTTTCACATAATTTATTCATCGAATCTGGTGTGGCCATGAAAGCAGGGGTAAAGCTGTGGGTGGTTCTTGTAACGAGACCAGGACTCGCTCTTCTTTCTGCAGCGGTCATTAATCTTGTCTGGCATGGGGGCAAAGAAAAGGCTCAGTATGGTTTAATTGAGTCGAGTACCGTACCCGCGGATGGAGTAACAGGGATCATATTGGAGGCCGTTCAAAAAGCAGGACTAGGTATTTTACAATTAGCGATGATTGTCATTCCGCTTATGGTAGTCATTCAGATTTTAAAAGATTTACAGTGGCTAAATCGCTTTTCGAAAACAATGGCTCCAGTCACGAGAACGCTGGGTATGAAGGAAAATACGTCGACCACGATGGCGGCCGGTCTATTATTCGGTTTAGCCTATGGGGCAGGCGTGATGATCCAGGCGGTAAAAGAGGATGGAGTCAGCAAGAAGGATATTACACTGGCCTTTATTTTTCTCATGGCCTGCCATGCCGTTGTGGAGGATACATTAATCTTTGTTCCGCTCGGCATTCCAGTATGGCCATTATTCTTAATAAGGCTGGGTGTGGCCATTGTGTTAACATTAATTGTTGGAACTATATGGACACGCTCGGGATTAGTGAAAAGAAAGGAAGCTACCTATGACTAACAAAATTACAACCGTTCTTTTTGATTTAGATGGGACACTAATTGATACGAATGAATTAATTATCACCACTTATTTGCATACCCTTGAAAAATATTATCCAAGCAAGTACCAGAGAGAAGATGTTCTGCCGTTCCTCGGACCTACACTGCATGAGGTGTTTGGCAATATGGACCCTGACCGGGTGGAAGAAATGGTCTCAGAATACCGTGCCTTTAATATTGCCAATCATGATGAACTTGTAAAGGAATTCGTTGGTGTAAAGGAAACGGTTCAAACGTTGAAGGATCGTGGGTATAAGATGGGGATTGTTACTACTAAACGTCATGATGTGACACTAAAAGGGCTGCGGTTGATGGAGCTAGAAGACTACTTTGAAGTGATTGTGGCCTATGATCATGTAGAAAAAGTGAAGCCTGACCCAGAACCAATTTTCAAGGCTCTTGAACAGTTGGGCTCGACGCCTGAAGAATCAATCATGGTAGGGGATAATTTCCACGATATTTTGGCTGGGAAAAATGCGGGAACGGCAACTGCAGGTGTGTCATGGTCCATTAAAGGTAGAGAATACGTGGAGAAGTATGAACCAGATTATATGCTAGAGAACATGAAGGATTTATTAACGATTCTCGGAGAGTGAGAAACATGAGGAATACGACCCGCTACCCTGTTGAAGGTGCGAACTCCTTATGGCATGTCTACAAGACCGTGCCATTTTGGAAGGTTGTCAGAAATTTTATTGTCATTCAGTTGGCGCGTTATACACCATTACTGGGAATGAAAAATTGGCTGTATCGTACCTTCCTAGGGGTTAAGGTGGGTGAGCAAACCAGTTTTGCACTCATGGTGATGCTCGATGTCATGTTTCCGGAAAAAATCAGCGTCGGGCGCAATACTGTGATTGGTTATAATACGACTATCCTGGCCCATGAGTATTTAATTAAGGAATACCGTCTGGGCCCCGTAACGATTGGTAGTGAGGTCATGATTGGAGCGAACTCTACGATTATGCCCGGGATTACGATTGGTGATGGAGCCATCGTATCAGCGGCAACGCTAGTGCATAAAGATGTTCCAGCTGGTGCGTTCGTTGGTGGTAACCCAATGCGGGTCATTTATACAAAGGAAGAATTGGCCGAGCGCTGGGCAGACGATCCGATTTATGGTGGTCAAAAATAAACATGGAAGGAAGCCTAGTTTAACGACTGGGCTTTTTTTTATGGGGTAAAATAATCACAAACTGAGCTGATTTCAGAAAAGAAGATCACTTTTTCATTGACGAACAGTATCACTAGAGGTAAACTACTAATAACTTTAATTCATTATCACATTAGCAGACTAAAGCAATTGCAATTTTACAATAAAGGGTGAACCGGATGAGTCGCTTGTTTATGTTTGAAAAGCCATTGGGGATGCGGGATACACTTCCAGAGCTATATGAAAAAAAAGATAGTGTCCGTACATACATGTCCGATACGATGAAACTTTGGGGCTATCAATTTATTGAAACGCCTACGCTTGAATACTATGAAACCGTTGGAGCAGCATCAGCAATCGCTGACCAGCAGTTGTTCAAATTACTGGATAAAGAGGGACATACCTTGGTCCTTCGCCCAGATATGACCGCACCAATCGCACGGGTCGCGGCATCCAAGCTGTTAGAAGAAGACCTACCAGTTAGGCTTGCCTATTCAGCTAATGTATTTCGCGCCCAGCAGCGAGAGGGTGGCCGACCAGCGGAATTTGAACAAATAGGGGTGGAATGTCTAAACGAGGACACCGTCTCATGTGACGGTGAAGTCATTGCTTTACTGATCTCTTCCTTGAAAAAAGCAGGACTGCCACAATTTCAAGTGTCAGTTGGGCATGTTGGGTTTGCACAAGAACTGTTTGTTCAAATTCTTGGAACCAATGGCCGGGCGAATGCTTTACGTAAATTCTTATTTGAAAAAAATTATGTAGGTTACCGTGAGCATGTAAACTCTTTACAGCTTTCGTCGATTGATAAGAAGCGTCTCTTAAAGCTTTTACAATTACGAGGCGGTGAAGAGGTCATCGGCCAAGCGCTCGATATTATTGAAAATGACAAAGGCAAAGAAGCAATTGTAGAGTTGAAAGAGCTTTGGGATGTCATTAAAGATTATGGCGTCGAAGATAATGTGAAGTTTGATTTTACCATTGTCAGCCATATGAGCTATTATTCGGGTATTTTATTCGAGGCGTATGCCGGGAATGTCGGTTTTCCGATTGGCAATGGTGGACGCTATAGTTTAATAGAGAAGTTTGGGAAAAAGGCAAGTGCAACTGGATTTGCTGTTCGTGTAGATATGCTTCTAGAAGCACTCGGAGGGGGTCCGTTGGAAAATACCACTCACTGTATATTTTTCAGCCAGGAACGGCGAAAGGAAGCCTTTCAACTAGCCCGTGAGATGCACGAGCAGGGGAAAAAAGCAGTCCTGCAGGATATTTCCGGTGTGAATAATCTGGATGCTTTTACAAAAAGGTTTGCCGAGACAACCTATTTAATCGGAGGGCGCGGCGATGAGTAACATACTAACAATTGCGATGCCAAAGGGACGGATATTTGAGGAGGCAGTGGAACTGCTTCGCAAAGCAAATTACCAGCTGCCGCCCGAGTTTGATGATTCGCGAAAACTGATTATTGATGTGGAAGAGGAAGGCTTACGCTTCATTTTAGCAAAGCCAATGGATGTGGCTACTTATGTGGAGCACGGTGTGGCCGATGTGGGAATTGCCGGAAAGGATGTTTTATTGGAGGAGGAGCGCGATGTGTATGAACTCCTTGACCTTAAAATCAGCTACTGCTACTTGGCAGTGGCCGGCCTGCCAAACACTAAAATGAATGATGTTGCACCGAGAGTGGCGACCAAATATCCGAATGTTGCGGAAGCCTATTTCCGCGAGCAGGGGGAACAGGTCGAAATTATTAAGTTAAACGGATCCATTGAACTAGCACCTATTATAGGATTATCCGACCGGATTGTAGATATTGTATCTACGGGAAGGACCTTAAAGGAAAACGGGCTGGTTGAATATGAACGAATTGGTGACGTGACTTCCAGGCTAGTCGTGAACCCTGTCAGCTACCGCATCTACGACAAGCGGATTGATGAGTTGGTGAGCAGGCTAGCAGAAGTGGTGCCACAGGGGGTTTTGTAATATGAAAATATTAAAAGTGTCGGAACAGATTTCGATTAAGCGTTCGATTGAATCAGGGACCACTGAGCAGGTGGCTATCGTTAAGGGGATTATTCAAGAGATACGGACCCGAGGTGATGAGGCGCTAAGAGAATATACGGAGAAATTCGATCGAGTGAACCTTTCTTCTTTTTCCGTGACCGAGGGGGAAATCGAGACTGCGTATCAGAAGGTTGATGAAGGTTTTGTTTCCATTGTTCGGGAGGCAGCGGAAAACATTCGTTCCTTCCATGAGAAACAGCTTCGGCCATCATGGATGACGACAGAGGAGAATGGGACGATTCTTGGTCAAAAAATAACCGCCCTTGATTCGGTGGGGGTATATGTTCCAGGCGGAACTGCCGCCTATCCATCTTCGGTGCTGATGAACGTGATTCCAGCGAAGGTAGCAGGGGTCAAGCGGATTGTGATGGTTTCACCGCCAGATTCAGAGGGGAATTTGCCACCAGCTGTACTGGTTGCTGCGAAGGAAGCCGGCGTTGAAGAAATCTATAAAGTAGGCGGAGCTCAGGCGATTGCTGCTCTTGCCTATGGAACAGAGTCGATTACTTCTGTTGATAAAATCACGGGCCCTGGAAATATTTTTGTGGCATTGGCTAAACGCGAGGTTTTTGGCGATGTCGATATTGATATGATTGCCGGCCCAAGTGAAATTGCTATTTTAGCAGATGAAACGGCACGAGCAGATGAGATTGCGGCGGATCTTTTGTCTCAGGCAGAACACGATCCACGTGCCTGCAGTGTATTGGTTACACCATCTATGAGTTTAGCGGAAGAAGTAGCGGAGGAAGTGGAGAAACAGCTTGGAGTGCTGCCGCGAAAAGAAATTGCTGCCCATTCAATTGCGGATTATGGTGCGATTTATGTGACTACTGATTTGGATGAAGCTGTTGAGACGGTTAATCAGTTAGCGCCTGAGCATCTTGAGGTTATGACCGAGAACGCGATGGAGCTTCTTGGTAAAATTCGTCACGCAGGGGCGATTTTTATCGGTCGTTATAGCTCAGAGCCGGTCGGTGATTATTTCGCCGGACCCAACCATGTGCTGCCAACCAACGGTACTGCTCGTTTCTCAAGCCCACTGAATGTGGATGATTTTCAAAAGAAATCAAGTGTGATTGTCTATAGCAAAAAAGCGCTAACCGATAACGCGGCTAAGATTGCCGAGTTTGCCCGGATGGAAGGGCTTGAAGCGCACGCCCGGGCCGTGGAAATTAGATTGATAAATGATAAATAGGATGAAGGACAAAACGGCCTGATAGACCGGTGAAAATGTCTTTCATCGAGAGTATGAAGGACAAAACGGGCTGATAGACCGGTGAAAATGTCTTTCATCGAGAGTATGAAGGACAAAACGGGCTGATAGACCGGTGAAAATGTCCTTCATCGAGAGTATGAAGGACAAAACGGCCTGATAGACCGGTGAAAATGTCTTTCATCAAGTGTATGAAGGACAAAACGGGCTGATAGACCGGTGAAAATGTCCTTCATCAGGTATATGAAGGACAAAATCAATCGCTTAATAGGCTAAACTGTCCTTCATAACAGTGTAACCCTAAAAAAGTACATACAAATCTTAAAATATGAAGCAAACATTACAGGAGGTTATCTTCATGGAAAGAGCGGCAAGTATTGAACGGAACACGAACGAGACAAAAATCCAACTATCCTTAGCTGTAGATGGGGAAGGACAGTCTAATCTAGAGACAGGTGTACCATTCCTTAGTCATATGCTTGATTTGTTCACGAAACACGGACAATTTAACTTAACCGTAAATGCGAACGGCGATACAGAGGTGGATGATCACCACACAACAGAAGATATCGGCATTTGTTTAGGGCAAGCGTTACGAGAAGCCCTTGGAGACAAGCGCGGTATCAAACGTTACGGAAATGCTTTCGTTCCAATGGACGAAGCATTGGCTCAAGTAGTAGTCGACCTCAGCAATCGCCCGCACCTCGAAATGCAGGCGGAGTTCCCAGGACAAAAGGTTGGAACCTTTGATACAGAACTTGTCCATGAATTTCTCTGGAAACTAGCCCTAGAGGCGAGAATGAACCTCCACGTCATTGTTCATTATGGAAAAAACACGCACCACATGATTGAAGCCGTATTTAAAGCATTGGGCAGGGCACTCGACGAAGCAACCACCATCGACCCGCGCATCAAAGGCATCCCCTCCACAAAAGGGATGCTATAAAAAAAGTTATCCACAAGGGTGTCAGGCACCACTCGTGGACACTGTCCACCGCAGGAGGACGGTGTGAAAAATGCACCTAGAAAGGAGGGGCACGATGATTGGGATTGTTGATTATGGAATGGGGAATTTGTTTAGTGTGAGTAAGGCGTTGGAACGGCTAGGGGCCGAGTATTTTATTTCGGCTGATCATAGTGAATTACTTAACGCAGATGGGTTGATTATTCCCGGCGTTGGTTCCTTCCGAGATGCCATGGAACGCCTGCAAGTAAACACGATTAAGGAATATGCGGCAACAGGGAAACCCCTTCTTGGCATCTGTCTCGGCATGCAGCTGCTTTTTGAAAACAGCGAAGAAAATGGGCTCACAAAAGGATTAGGATTACTGCCGGGGAGTGTTCGGCGTTTTCCTGGCAAAACACCAGAAGGCGAGTCTTACAAAGTTCCACACATGGGCTGGAACAAGCTTGAATTCGTAAACGATTCACCACTAATAAAAAATCTGGAAGAGGATTATGTATATTTTGTTCATTCCTATTTCGTTGACGCCCAAAATTCCGACGTGTTAATCGCAAAAGCGGATTATCACGAACAGGTTTCGGCAGTGGTTGGTAAGGACAATATCATGGGAATGCAATTCCATCCTGAAAAAAGCAGCAAACTTGGGATGGCCCTTCTAAATAATTTTTTACAAATGGTGGAGGAAAGGAAGGCTATTCGATGAGTATCACAATTTATCCTGCCATTGATATGCGGGGCGGCAATTGCGTTCGTCTTCTTCAAGGGGATTATGATAAGGAAACAATCTACGGGGATTCCCCGTTTGATATGGCAAGAAGCTTTGCAGCTGATGGGGCTGAGTGGATTCACATGGTCGACCTTGATGGCGCAAAGGACGGCAAGAGGGTGAATGACCGATTTGTCATTGAAACCGCACAGAAGTTGAATGTTAAGGTTCAAATTGGCGGTGGGATTCGTTCGGAGGAAGACATCCTGCATTATCTCGAAAACGGGGTGGATCGGGTGATCATAGGGAGTATTGCCGTTTCTAAACCAGATTTTGCGATGGAAATGATTAAGAAGTACGGTGGGAAAATTGCGATTGGCATTGATGCCAAAAACGGCTACGTGGCCACACACGGCTGGCTGGATACTTCGGAGCTTCGTGCACTTGATCTTGGCAAACATTTTGCTGATGCAGGTGCAGAAACCTTTATTTTTACGGATATTGCAACCGACGGTACGCTCTCTGGACCAAATATTGAGGCGGTTTGCCAGATGGCTGAGGTAACTGGAAAAAATGTCATTGCTTCTGGTGGAGTAAGCAGTCTCGAGGATTTGAAGGCGTTAGCTTCTGAAAAAGGCATTAGCGGGGCGATTGTTGGAAAGGCCTTCTATGAAAATCGTTTTACCTTGAAGGAAGCCTTGGCATCGACCAAAGCCTAATTTGAAAAGAAACATGACGTGGCACGGAAAAGGATGGTGTAAATCATGACATTAACAAAACGAATTATTCCATGCCTTGACGTGAAGGATGGACGAGTAGTGAAAGGAGTCCAATTCGTGCAGCTTCGCGATGCGGGTGACCCAGTGGAATTAGCGCGATTTTACGATGAACAAGGTGCAGATGAGCTTGTCTTTCTCGACATTTCTGCTTCCGTAGAGGGTAGAAAAACGATGGTCGAAGTTGTAAAGGCAGTCGCCTCGGAGCTGGCAATCCCGTTTACCGTTGGCGGTGGTATCAACGCTTTAGAGGACATGAAGAGAATTCTTCGAGCTGGAGCGGATAAGGTATCGTTGAATACCGCCGCCGTTATGAATCCTGAACTGATTGGGGAAGGCGCAGGATACTTCGGCTCGCAATGTATCGTCGTCGCTATCGATGCAAAATTTGACCCTGAAATCGGAACGTGGCGTGTGTATACACATGGTGGACGAACACCTACGGAGAAAAAAGTGATCGAATGGGCTGTAGAAGCGGCCGAGCTTGGTGCAGGTGAGATTTTATTAACAAGCATGGATAGTGACGGGGAAAAGCGTGGATTTGACTTATCATTAACAAAAGCGGTTAGTGAGGCGGTTACCATTCCCGTTATTGCCTCAGGCGGAGCAGGAAATGCCGAACACTTTGAAGAAGCTTATGTTACTGGGAAAGCTGATGCAGCCTTAGCGGCTTCAATTTTTCACTATAAAGAAACGTCCGTCCATGAAGTGAAGAGCTATTTGCGGGAAAAAGGAGTTGTCGTCCGATGAATATAGAAGAAATTCGGTTTGATGAAAAGGGGCTTGTCCCTGCCATCATCCAGGATGCAGAAACGATGGAAGTATTAACGTTAGCTTATATGAACAAGGAATCACTTGGAAAGACCATTGAGACGGGTGAAACCTGGTTCTTCAGCCGTTCACGCCAAGAGTTATGGCATAAAGGGGCAACAAGTGGGAATACGCAATCGGTTGTCAGCATCAAATATGACTGTGATCAGGATGCACTCCTCGTGTTGGTCAATCCGAAGGGGCCTGCTTGTCATACGGGGGCTGTTAGCTGTTTTACGGACGAGGTAGGGGACAGGAAGACGGGATTGGCTGATTATGGCATCCTACAGAGGCTCGAGCAGGTAATCCGTCAACGGGAGCAGGAGCGTCCGGAAGGTGCTTATACCACATACCTTT
Source organism: Bacillus sp. SLBN-46 (assembly GCF_031453555.1). Classification (GTDB taxonomy): domain Bacteria; phylum Bacillota; class Bacilli; order Bacillales; family Cytobacillaceae; genus Neobacillus. The sequence continues at coordinate 1,326,646 of NZ_JAVIZM010000001.1, forward strand.
TTGAAAAAGGCGTCGATAAGATTTTGAAAAAAGTCGGGGAAGAAGCTTCCGAGGTGATTATCGCTGCCAAAAACCGTGATCAAGAAGAACTGCGCTGGGAGGCGGCAGATTTACTCTATCACTTGCAGGTTTTATTGGTGGAACAAGGACTTCCATTTAAAGAAGTACTAAGAACCTTAGAAGAAAGACACAAGGACCGGTCCTAATGGGGCTGGTTTTCTTTTTGCATGGAAGGGGATTTGTAGGTAAATAACCAATTTGTGTAGAAAAGATTTTTCCAACAGTCACTAAACTACAATCTCCTTCTCGAACAACCCGTTAATGTGTTATACTACCTAAGTTATATTGATGAATGTGGAGGACTTCATGGAAAAAAAAGCGAAAGCAAGAATGCAAACGGGAAAAATACTTTCATTTGTTCCTACGGGGGAATATTATTTCACGAAGGGTTTGAAGGCATACCATCGACGTGATTTTATAAAAGCAAAAAAATATCTTGGGCGAGCGATTCAGCTTGAGCCGGGTGAACCGATGATTACATGCCAGTTGGCGATTGTGTCAACAGAACTTGGCGAGTTTGAAAATTCCAACCGACTCTTGCATATCATCCTTGAAGAACTTGATCCGGAAATGGCAGAGTGCCACTACTTTTTAGCAAATAATTATGCCCACCTGGGATTTTTTAAAGATGCGTATCATCACGCGCAGCTCTACCTACAACTAGAGCCAGAGGGTGATTTTTCTGATGACACCGAAGATTTATTAGAGCTCCTCACCTTGGAATCAGATGGTCTAGAGGACGATTGGTATGAGCAGGATGATTTAATAGTCAAACAAGAACAGGCTCGTGACCTGTTAGAATCGGGATACTTTCCAAAAGCGATTGAGCTGTTAAAGGATGTCGTCAAGGAATACCCAGAATACTGGTCAGCGTACAACAACTTAGCGCTTGCCTATTTTTACTTAGGAAAGGCGGAAAAGGCAGAAAGCATTTTAAATGATGTGCTCGAGCGGAATCCAGGGAATTTACATGCCCTTTGTAACCGCTTGGTTTTTGCTCATTACCAAGGAAAACTGAAAAATGCTGCCAAGCTGCTTGAATCCCTGAAAAAAATTCAGCCCATGTTAAGCGAACATCAATTCAAACTGGGTACTACCTTCGCCTTAGTGGGTGAATATGAAATGGCCTATATGTGGTTAAAGAAGCTATATAAGCATGGCTATGATGGGGACGGTCCGTTTTATTATTGGCTTTCCTATTCAGCGTATAATACTGGCAATCAAAACTTTGCAAAAAGCATTTGGAAAAAGGTGCTTGAATTGAACCCTGACAAGGAAGGTTCTGAGCCATGGGGTGAAAAAGAAGTTGCGAATGGTTTTGAAGACCTGTCGGGCTCTATTTTTCAAAAGCTTGAAAGCGACTATGTGGAAGAGCGATTATTTGCTCTGTTTCTTACAACGGTATCAAGTAAAAAAGAAGAAATCATGACGTCTAAGCGGCTTTTTCAAAATCAAAAGCTTACCACGTTAGAGAAGGAATACATTTCCTTAATCCGTTCAGGAAAACAATCGACGACAGCAGATGCACAGGAAATTGCAGAGATTTTTTATGAAAATCATCAACCGATAGGTACGATGGAGTCAGGCTTATATTTGATGTGGTTTTCTGTTTTCGTTGAACTTTCTAAAGCCAACGTCAGCTTGAAAAATAAACGTGCATGGGCTGGGGCAGTGGAATATGTATGGTACAAGTTGCGTAGCGAAAAGGTTTCGCAGCAAGAAGTAGCCAACCGTTACGGCCTTTCATCTGCAACAATTGGTAAATATGTCAAAATGGTGAATGATTTTCTAAATTAAGCAGATAAATGGACTATAAACCGATTGTTTATTACGATTAAGTAGGGAAATATATACTTAATCGTTTTTTTTTATAAGGAGTGAACCACTAAATGTCTGAGGAAAAAATTTATGACGTTATTATTGCGGGGGCTGGTCCTGCTGGGATGACCGCTGCTGTTTATACATCACGTGCCAACCTTTCCACACTTATGATTGAGCGTGGTATGCCGGGCGGACAAATGGCGAACACAGAGGATGTGGAAAACTATCCAGGTTTTGAGAGTATTCTAGGGCCCGATTTATCCACAAAAATGTTCGAGCACGCGAAAAAATTTGGTGCAGAATATGCCTACGGCGATATTAAGGAAATCGTTGACCACGGCGATTACAAACTTGTAACTGCAGGCGCAAAACAATACAAAGCGCACTCCGTTATCATTTCAACAGGTGCCGAATATAAAAAGCTTGGAGTACCTGGTGAAAAAGAACTTGGCGGCCGTGGCGTTTCTTATTGTGCTGTTTGTGATGGTGCCTTTTTCAAAGGAAAAGAATTGTTCGTTATTGGTGGAGGAGACTCTGCCGTTGAGGAAGGCGTCTATTTAACTCGTTTCGCTTCTAAAGTGACCATTGTTCATCGACGTGATCAGCTTCGTGCACAAAAGATTCTTCAAGATCGTGCGTTTGCAAATGAGAAGGTCGATTTTATCTGGAATCACACGGTTAAAACAATTAATGGTAAAGACGGCAAGGTTGGTAGCGTGACGCTTGTTTCAACTGAAACTGGAGAAGAACAAGAATTGTCAGCAGATGGTGTGTTTATCTACGTTGGAATGGTTCCACTTTCAAAACCATTCGAGAGCCTTGGTATTACAAATCAAAACGGTTATATCGAAACAAACGACCGCATGGAAACAAAAGTACCTGGTGTGTTTGCAGCGGGAGATATTCGTGAAAAAACCTTACGTCAAATTGTTACCGCTACAGGTGACGGCAGTATTGCAGCACAGAGCGCACAGCATTTTGTAGAAGAACTGAAAGAAGAGATGAAGGTAAGAAAATAGGCTGGTTCCCACTATTGTGAGTGGTGTTAACATAACTTTCACAAAAACGTAATCCTGTTTTAACTCTTCTGTAACAGTGGTGAAATATAGATAGGGTATGATAACAATAATTGACCCCCTTTAAAAATATATACCTTCCTGCACAAGCCCAGCAGCTTGTGCAATTTTTTTGTGTTCAGAAAAACATATAGTGTCCGCAAAGCTAGTTTCCCAAGTTAGTTAACAGAAATAATTAACAGAAATATCAAATTTGTATTCATTGTGGCTGTATCTTAAAAATAGTATAATGAAAAGAATAAATTAAATGTTATATTAGGATATTTGCATACTTGCACAAGCCTTTGTGCTTAAATAAAGAGGGTGGAAACATGCAGCGGGTCACCAATTGTGTATTAATAAAAGAGGATAAAATTTTGTTGCTGCAAAAACCGAGCCGCGGCTGGTGGGTGGCTCCAGGAGGAAAAATGGAACCTGGTGAATCGGTTCGTGATTCTTGCATAAGAGAGTACCGTGAAGAAACGGGAATCTATCTCAAAAATCCACAGCTTAAAGGTATATTCACTATGATCATGAAAGAAGGAGAACAGCTCCTTTCAGAATGGATGATGTTCACTTTTTGTGCCACGGAATCGGATGGGGTGGATTTAGAGGAGTCGCCTGAAGGGAAGCTCGCGTGGCAACCAATCGATCAGGTAAAAACTCTGCCGATGGCCGAGGGTGACTATCATATTATTGATTACATGGTTCATGGGAAAGGCATCATCTACGGTACATTTACTTATACCAAGGAATTTGAGCTGATAGGTTACCGATTAGACCCGAGTTAAATGTAAACGCATTATTGACAAGCCATGAGCGAAATCAAGAGGGCGTTTTAAGAAATAAGAATAATATTTTTTTGGGGGGAATGGGAAATGAGTACTGGTTTGGCAAGTGAAACTCAAATCGTCATTATTACAGGAATGTCTGGGGCAGGAAAAACTGTAGCCATTCAAAGCTTTGAAGATTTAGGGTTCTTCTGTGTCGACAATCTGCCTCCTACGTTACTTCCTAAATTTCTTGAACTTATGAAGGAATCAGGGAATAAAATGAATAAAGTTGCTCTTGTAATGGATCTAAGAGGAAGAGAATTCTTCGATCATCTCTTTAAAGCACTTGATGAGTTAGCTGAAACCTCTTGGGTAACGCCGCAGATTCTATTTTTAGATGCGGATGATTCTACACTAGTACGCAGATATAAGGAAACAAGACGGTCGCACCCGCTTGCTCAAACAGGATTGCCTCTAGAAGGCATCACGCTTGAACGGGAGCTTTTAGAGGAATTAAAAGGCCGGGCACAGTTGATTTATAACACTTCTCAGATGAAACCGCGTGAACTGCGCGAAAAAATATTAACCGAATTTACGGCTAATAGACAACTAATCTTTACTGTCAATGTCATGTCGTTTGGATTTAAGCATGGGATTCCTATTGATGCTGATCTTGTTTTTGATGTGCGCTTCTTACCGAACCCACACTATATCGAGCATATGAGGCCAAAAACAGGGCTGGACGATGAGGTTTCTAGCTATGTTTTAAAATGGAACGAAACGCATAAATTCTTAGAAAAAGTCACTGACTTACTCACCTTCATGCTTCCGCATTATAAAAGAGAGGGTAAAGCACAACTGGTGATTGCCATCGGCTGTACAGGCGGGCAGCATCGTTCGGTTGCGCTAGCTGAATATATTGGTGAATTTTTCAAAAATGATTATAAGACGATTGTTTCCCACCGTGACATTGAGAGGAGAAAGGATAAAACAACATGAGTAATTACGGACAGCCTCGAATTGTCGTTATTGGCGGAGGAACAGGATTACCAGTTTTGCTGCGAGGGTTAAAACAGTATCCTGTGGACATTACCGCCATAGTGACAGTCGCGGATGACGGAGGCAGCTCAGGACGCTTGCGCGATGACCTCCATATCCCTCCTCCAGGAGATATTCGCAATGTGCTGGCATCATTATCTGATGTAGAACCTCTTGTGGAGGAAATGTTTCAACATCGGTTTAAAACGTCAAATGAACTTTCCGGCCATTCATTAGGAAATTTAATCTTAGCTGCGATGACTTCGATTACCGGAAATTTTGTTCACGCCATTCAAGAGATGAGTAAGATTCTAAATGTTCGTGGGAAGGTGCTGCCTGCCGCCAACCAAAGCGTGGTTTTGCACGCGGAGATGGAGGACGGGGCGATTGTTTCGGGCGAATCGAAAATTCCTTATTCCGGCAAGAAAATTAAGAGAGTCTTTTTAACATCTAAAAAAAATATCCGCCCATTACCTGAAACGATTCAAGCTATTCGTCAGGCGGACTTAATTATTATTGGTCCGGGAAGCCTGTATACCAGTATTCTGCCTAACTTGTTGGTCCCACGTTTAGGGGATGAAGTATGTCGTTCCCATGCCAAAAAGGTGTATATATGTAATCTAATGACACAAGCAGGGGAAACACACGATTATACGGCGAGCGATCATGTAAAGGCAATATATGATCATATGAGCTGTGCGTTTATGAATACCATTTTAGTTAACAATGAAGAAGTGCCGAAGGATATTCAGCTTCGTTATAATGAAGAATTGGCGAACCCTGTGGAATATGATTTGCCGAGGCTTTATGAGATGGGTCTTGAAGTGGTGCATGCCGATATTGCTTACCAAGAAAATGGTGCATTAAGACATGATCCGAAAAAGGTAGCAAAAATTTTATATAATTTGTTATTAGATGAAACCAAAAAGCGTTATGAAGCGTAAATACTTGTAGGATTTGATTTAAAAGTAAGAAACAAGATCATTATGAGGTTTTAGGGGGTGAGGGGATGTCTTTCGCTTCGGAGACGAAAAAAGAATTAACTAACCTGGAAGTGAAAACATGCTGCATTCAATCTGAGCTATCAGCATTGATCCGCATGAACGGTTCCCTTTCCTTTTCAAATAGGAAGTTAGTTGTTGATATTCAAACCGAAAATGCTGCAATTGCTAGAAGGATTTATACATTATTAAAAAAGAGCTACCAAGTACAGGTGGAACTGCTTGTTCGAAAGAAAATGAGGCTAAAAAAGAACAATGTGTATATTGTGCGTCTGTCAGAACAGGCGAGGGAAATTCTCGAAGATACCAAAATACTCGGGGAAGGATTTACCATTATACATGATATTTCACCGGACCTAATAAAGAAGAAGTGTTGTAAGCGTTCTTATTTACGCGGAGCATTTCTTGCAGGTGGATCAGTCAATAACCCAGAAACATCTTCTTATCATTTGGAAATTTTTTCACTTTATAAAGAGCACAACGACTCTTTATGTGAATTGATGAATATATTTGGTCTTAACAGCAAAACGCTTGAGCGTAAAAAAGGCTATATTACGTATTTAAAAGAGGCGGAGAAAATTACCGAGTTTTTAAATATTATAGGTGCTCATAACGCCTTGCTGCGCTTTGAAGATGTAAGAATCGTAAGAGATATGCGGAATTCGGTCAATCGACTTGTTAACTGTGAAACAGCCAATCTGAATAAAACAATTGGTGCCTCGATCAGGCAGGTGGAGAATATCCGTTTCATTGATCAAACGGTTGGTCTTCAAATTCTACCCGATAAGCTAAGGGAAATTGCGGAGCTCCGTATGCAATATACGGATGTCACCCTGAAGGAATTGGGTGAGATGGTGTCTGGTGGTACCATCAGTAAATCAGGCATTAATCACCGTCTAAGGAAGATCGATGAAATAGCCGAGAAGCTTCGGATGGGAGAAATTGCTTCAAGGGATTAGTAACTGGTTGAAATTGTTTTATGAATATAGAGAATGGACATGAGGAGGAAATGCGCGATGTTGGCAAAAGAAGTAGAAGTTAAATTGAAGACTGGTCTTCAAGCACGACCAGCAGCACTTTTTGTACAAGAAGCAAACCGTTTTTCAGCAGATATTTTTTTAGAGAAAGATGGTAAGAAGGTTAACGCCAAGAGTATTATGGGATTAATGAGCCTTGCTGTTGGCTCAGGCGTCGTGATTAATATTATTGCAGATGGCGACGATGAAGAAAATGCAATCCACTCTTTAACTGATTTTATCCAAAAAGAACAATAATATTGTAAAAGGGTTCGGCTCTCGCTTGGGAGCTGAACCCTTTTTTATTACAAATAAAAAAGCAACCGGCGATTGCCGATTGCTTAAGTTATTATTTCTTTTCTGCAGAATCAGTAGGCTTACGAGTAATGATGCTGTCGATTAGGCCGTATTCTTTTGCTCTTTCAGCAGTCATGAAGTTATCGCGGTCTGTATCTTTTTGAATCACTTCAAGAGGCTGACCAGTGCGCTCTGCTAAAATGCCATTTAATTTTTCACGAAGGAAAAGGATACGCTTGGCTGCGATTTCAATTTCAGTTGCCTGACCTTGAGCACCGCCAAGTGGTTGGTGAATCATAACTTCAGCATTTGGAAGGGCATAACGCTTGCCCTTTGCACCTGCAGCAAGAAGGAATGCACCCATAGAGGCAGCCATACCGATACATACTGTTGAAACATCTGCTTTAATATATTGCATTGTGTCATAAATAGCCATTCCAGATGTGATGCTTCCGCCTGGGCTGTTGATATAAAGGGTAATATCCTTTTCAGGATTTTCAGCTTCAAGGAATAATAATTGGGCAACAATGCTGTTAGCTACATGATCATCGATCGCGCTTCCAAGCATAATAATCCGGTCTTTTAGTAGGCGAGAGTAGATGTCATAGGCTCTTTCACCACGGTTTGTTTGTTCAATTACTGTAGGGATTAAATTCATGTTTCTTCCTCCTTTTGAATAGAAAGGTAAAAATATTATGTATTGTTATCATACACTGGATGGTCAATAAAGGTCAAACGGTTTGACTTAAATTTGTTCGACAGCTTTCCCTAATTCATCATACCCACTTCACATATTTTTAAACCCAATCCCTACTTGCAAATTGCATAGTAATAACATATAATATGTAAGTCGCTAATATATCTGCCCTCGTGGTGCAACGGATAGCACGTAAGATTCCGGTTCTTGAGATGTGGGTTCGATTCCTGCCGAGGGCGTCTAAAAAAGTCTCCTGTTTATTAAAACAGGGGACTTTTTATTTTTTCTAATTAGTACTCTCTCAATTTTAATTGAACCAATTACCAATACACTAAAACTCCTCTATCGTGTAAAATAGGTACCATGGGGGGATCGGAATGAACTTGAAAGCTGGTTTATGGCAGCAGCAAACGTTAAAGTTGGCAATGACACAGGAATTATCTCAGGCAATTGCCTTGCTACAGTATTCGGCTCAGGAGCTAACTGCCTTTTTAGAAGATAAGGTCCTTGAAAATCCCTTGATGCAACTCGAAAGCGGCACGGTCAAGCCAATGAATCCCCTGATTGATCGCAATCGACGGAAACATCAAAAAGAGGAAAAGAATTGGATTGAGCAAATTGCCGAAAAACCATTTTCTCTTGAAGAACACTTACTCTCTCAATTAAAAATAACCAACCTTTCAACAGATCAACTAAAAGTGATACGACATCTCATTCTACATTTGGATGAAAACGGTTACTTTACGGGTCACCTAAATGAAATTGCAGAAAGCTTACTTGTAGAAGAGGAACTAGTAGAAGAATGTCTCGCCGTCATTCAAACATTGGAACCGGCAGGAATTGGTGCAAGAAACCTGCAAGAGTGTCTGTTGATGCAACTATATTATCAAAATCCAACTAACGAACTGGCACAAACAATCCTTACACACCATTTTGTCCCTTTCGCTGAAAAGAAATGGAAACAAATTTCAAGGGAGCTCCAGGTATCACTAAAGGAGATTCAAGATCTATTCGATCAGGTTCAGCTTCTTAATCCAAAACCAGGGGCTTTTCTAAGAGAAGAAATATCATCATATATTATTCCAGATGCCATTGTGGAACGAACGACAGATGGCCTTGAGGTGCGTATGTTTGATGACTCTCTTCCGAGGATTAGCTTTAATGAATCTTATTTCAAAAAATTTAAAGATCAGGATCAGCAGGTCAGCAAATTTCTCCACGATAAGGTTCAGGATTATCAGTGGATTTTAAAGGCCATTGAACAACGGCGAGAGACACTAACAAGAGTCATTTCAAAAATCGTTGAAAAACAAACCGTATGCCTACTTAGAGGGATGCAATATTTAGAGCCGATGACAATGAAGGAAATTGCCAGCGAGCTTGATATTCATGAATCGACCGTTAGCCGAGCAGTAAGGGAAAAATATATCCAAACTCCGTTAGGGACATTTTCCTTAAAATCCTTTTTTACAAGTACTATACAAACTGTTGCAGATGATGAAAGTACTTCATCAACACAGGTGAAGAATGAGATTAGTAATTTAATAGAACAAGAGAATAAAGAAAAGCCACTTTCTGACCAAGATATTGTTGGACTTTTAAAGGAGAACAAGGGAATCGTGGTATCTAGACGGACCATTGCTAAGTATCGCGAACAATTAGGGATTCAATCTTCTTCAAAAAGAAAAAGGTTTAAGTAATATAGTGGATTTCTCCTTTAAACATTGGTATTTTTATAAGGCTAGAACGACAAGATGGAAAGGAATCGACTAATGCAACAAACTACGATTACCCTATATACAAGAAAAAGCTGTCCTTTATGTGATAAAGCGAAGGACACTCTCCTTGAATTAAAAGAGGAATGGAATTTTCACCTCGAAGAAATCGATATTGAAACAAGTGATGAATTAACGGAACGGTACGGACTGATGATTCCGGTGGTTCTCATTGATGGAGAAGAGGCAGGATATGGCTTCGTTAACAAATTTGACATAAGAAATCGTTTACATGAAAAAAAGGCGATTTTATAAGTTGAAATAGGTTTTCACTCCTGTTACAATGAAAAACGTAGTAGGGGTGATTTTTTTTAGAGTAGGTGGGACACAATATGTCTATGGTGGACATTTTACGACCAACTACATAGAATAAAAGGAGCATGAACATCATGCAGTCATTTATCGATATCCAAAAAAAATTAGTACCCGACCTTCTTCAAGTCCTGCAGAAACGTTATTCTATCCTACGATACATAGGTTTTATGCAGCCAGTAGGTAGAAGAAGTTTAGCCGTCAGCTTAGAATTAACCGAAAGAGTCCTTCGTGGTGAAGTTGAATTCCTGAAAGAGCAAAATCTTATTTTTACAAACAATGTGGGAATGAGTTTAACCTCTGAAGGGAAAAATTTACTGGAAGACTTAGAAGGTTTGATGCGTGAGTTAAAGGGTATTGATGTAATGGAATTGGAATTAAAGCACCGGCTTGGCATCAAGAAGGTCATTATCGTCCCTGGCGATAGTGATGAGTCACCGATGGTCAAAGGAGAGCTTGGCAAAGCAAGTGCGATTTGCATGAAAAAGCTTCTAAGCGGGAAAAATATCATCGCTGTTACTGGCGGTTCAACTATGGCTGCTGTTGCAGAAAGATTAACACCTGATTTTTCTAAGAAGGAATTGCTATTTGTCCCTGCTCGAGGCGGAGTTGGTGAAGATGTCCATAACCAGGCGAACACCATTTGCTCGAATATGGCGAAAAATACTGATTCTAAGCATCGTGTTTTCTATGTACCCGATCAGGTCAGTTCAGAAATTTATGAATCCCTCATTAAAGAACCTGATATTCATGATGTATTGCATTTGATTAAATCAGCAAGCATGGTTCTTCATGGTATTGGGGATGCTATCACAATGGCTGAACGACGGAAAACCAACCCTGATATTAAGAAAAAGCTTGAAGATGGGAAGGCAGTCGGGGAAGCATTTGGTTATTATTTTAACGAAGAAGGCGAGATTGTCCACAAGGTATTTACGATTGGACTTCAGCTGGAAGACCTTGCAGCAATCCCACATGTGATTGCAGTTGCAGGCGGGGCCTCAAAGGCGAAAGCCATTAAGGCGTATTTTAAACAAGCACCGGCCTCGACGATACTTATTACCGATGAAGGTGTGGCTAAACGGTTGTTGAAAGGGTAATTCCTTTTAAAAAATATATCTTTTCCCATATAAAAGGAGGAAATTAACATGGCAGTAAAAGTTGGTATTAATGGATTTGGACGTATTGGTCGTAACGTATTCCGTGCGGCATTAAAAAATAGCAATGTAGAAATCGTTGCAATCAATGACTTAACTGATGCAAACATGCTTGCGCATCTTTTAAAATATGATACAGTTCACGGAACTCTTCAAGAAGATGTAACTGTTGACGGTGAATACTTAGTAGTTGGCGGACACAAAGTAAAAGTTATCGCTGAGCGCGACCCTGCACAACTTGGTTGGGGAGACCTTGGTGTTGATGTAGTAGTTGAATCTACTGGCCGTTTCACAAAGCGTGAAGATGCCGCGAAGCACCTTGAAGCAGGCGCAAAAAAAGTTATCATTTCTGCTCCAGCATCTAACGAAGATATCACAATCGTTATGGGTGTTAACGAAGACAAGTACGATGCAGATAACCACCACGTATTATCAAACGCATCTTGTACTACAAACTGCTTAGCTCCATTTGCTAAAGTATTAAACGATACTTTCGGAATCAAGCGCGGTATGATGACAACTGTTCACTCATATACAAATGACCAACAAATCCTTGACTTACCACACAAGGACTACCGTCGTGCACGTGCAGCAGCTGAGAACATGATCCCAACTTCAACTGGTGCTGCAAAAGCAGTTTCTCTAGTTCTTCCTGAATTAAAAGGTAAACTAAACGGTATGGCTATGCGTGTTCCAACTCCAAACGTTTCTGTTGTTGACTTAGTAGCAGAATTAGAAAGAGACGTAACAGCTGAAGAAATTAACAATGCACTGAAAGCAGCTGCAGAAGGTCCTTTAAAAGGAATCTTAGAATACAGCGAACTTCCACTAGTTTCTAGCGACTACAACGGAAGCACTGCTTCTTCTACAATCGATGCTTTATCAACAATGGTTCTTGAAGGAAACATGGTAAAAGTATTATCTTGGTACGATAACGAAGTTGGTTACTCTAACCGCGTTGTTGACCTTTGTGATTACATCGCTGCAAAAGGACTATAATTTTTAACTTGGATATGATTGGCATTCCAGTCATAAACAAATTATAATGTTAAATGGTATTCCAAAGGGGAGCGGGGAGGATTCCCCCTCCTTTTTTTATGAAATTTGAATTTGAAGCATTTTAAAAGCGCCCAAACTAAAGGAGGTCCTTTACATGAACAAAAAAACATTAAAAGATGTAGATGTTAAAGGTAAACGTGTTTTTTGCCGAGTAGATTTTAACGTCCCAATGCAGGATGGGAAAATTACAGACGAAACACGCATTCGTGCAGCATTGCCAACGATCCAGTATTTAATCGAGCAAGGAGCAAAAGTGATTTTGGCAAGCCATTTCGGCCGACCAAAGGGAAAAGTGGTCGAAGAAATGCGCTTAACTCCAGTCGGTATAAGACTATCAGAACTTCTTGGTAAAGACGTGAAAAAAGCAGATGAAGCCTATGGCGATTCTGTTAAAGCGTTAATTGACACAATGGCAGAGGGCGATGTTCTTTTACTAGAAAACGTACGCTTCTACCCTGGTGAAGAAAAGAATGACCCTGAGTTGGCAAAAGCATTTGCGGAGCTTGCTGATGTTTATGTGAACGACGCCTTTGGTGCGGCACACCGTGCGCATGCTTCAACAGAAGGAATTGCTCATAACCTAACAGCTGTTTCAGGCTTCTTAATGGAAAAAGAACTTGAAGTACTTGGTAAAGCACTTTCTAATCCTGAGCGTCCATTTACAGCGATTATTGGTGGGGCAAAGGTTAAGGACAAAATCGGTGTTATTGAGAATCTATTAGAATTAGTCGATAACCTCATCATCGGTGGTGGACTTGCTTATACATTTGTGAAGGCACAAGGCCATGAAGTTGGAAAGTCTCTTCTTGAAGAAGACAAGATTGACCTAGCTAAATCATTCATGGAAAAAGCGAAACAAAAAGGTGTTAACTTCTATATGCCGGTCGATGTGGTAGTAGCTGATGATTTCTCTGCTGATGCTAATTCAAAAGTGGTAGCAATTGAAGAAATCCCTTCAGATTGGGAAGCTCTTGATATTGGACCAAAAACAAGAGAGATTTATGCTGATGTAATCAAAAAATCAAAACTTGTTATTTGGAATGGACCGATGGGTGTATTTGAAATTGACAAATTCGCTGGCGGTACGAAGGCCGTTGCAGAAGCTCTTGCCGAAGCAGAAGGTACATATTCAGTAATTGGCGGTGGAGATTCAGCTGCTGCAGTTGAAAAGTTCGACTTAGCAGATAAAATGAGCCACATTTCTACAGGCGGTGGCGCTTCCCTTGAGTTTATGGAAGGCAAAGCATTGCCAGGCGTCGTTGCGTTAAACGATAAATAATCTTGCTCATTTTTACAACTATGAAAGGATGTGCTTTTAATGCGTAAACCAATCATTGCAGGTAACTGGAAGATGAACAAAACCCTTTCCGAAGCAAGAAGCTTTGCAGAAGAAGTGAAAGGTCTTGTACCTGCTTCAGATAGAATCGATTCTGTTATTTGTGCACCTGCTTTATTTTTACAAAACCTTGTAGAAGTAACAGAAGGTAGCGATGTGAAAATTGGTGCTCAGAACATGCACTTTGAAGAAAACGGAGCGTTTACAGGCGAAATTAGCCCGAAAGCACTTGCGGATCTTGGTGTGAATTATGTCATCATCGGCCACTCAGAACGCCGTGAAATGTTCAACGAAACTGATGAAACAGTGAACAAAAAAGCGCTAGCAGCGTTTAAATACAACTTAACTCCAATCATTTGCTGTGGAGAAACTCTAGAACAGCGTGAAAATGGTGAAACCAACCAATTAGTTGGTGACCAAGTTGCTAAGGCATTAGCAGGTTTAACTGATGAGCAAGTGAAGCAATCCGTGATCGCATACGAACCAATTTGGGCGATTGGAACTGGTAAATCTTCTACTTCAAAGGATGCAAACGATGTGTGTGCACATATCCGTCAAGTGGTTGCACAGCAATTCTCTCAAGATGTTGCAGACGCAGTTAGAATTCAGTACGGCGGTAGCGTGAAGCCGGAAAATATTAAAGAATACATGGCACAGCCTGATATTGATGGTGCATTAGTAGGCGGAGCAAGCCTTGAAGCACAATCATTTTTACAGTTACTGGAGGCAGGCAGTTATGAGTAAATCTCCAGTTGCTCTGATCATCCTAGATGGTTTTGGATGTAGAGGAGAACAAAAAGGAAACGCGGTCGCACAGTCTAAAAAGCCAAACTTTGACCGCCTCTGGAGCACCTATCCACACTCCCATTTAACGGCATCTGGTGAGGCAGTCGGCCTTCCAGAGGGACAAATGGGGAACTCTGAGGTAGGACACTTGAATATCGGTGCAGGACGTATCGTGTACCAAAGCTTAACTCGTGTAAACATTGCCATTCGTGAGGGCGAATTTGAAAAAAATGCTACCTTTACAGGTGCAATGGAGCATGTGAAGAAAAACGGCACTGCCCTACACTTATTCGGCTTACTTTCAGATGGAGGCGTTCATAGCCATATTCAACATATGTTTGCCCTATTGAAGCTAGCAAAAGAAGAAGGCGTTGAAAAAGTTTATATCCATGCTTTCCTTGATGGTCGTGACGTGGGACCAAAAACAGCTGAAAAATATATTCAGCAAACTTTGGATAAAATGAAGGAGTATGGCGTGGGTGAATTCGCAACCATTTCAGGCCGTTACTATTCTATGGACCGTGACAAGCGCTGGGAGCGTGTAGAAAAGTCTTACCGTTCTATGGTGTATGGAGAAGGTCCAGCCTATACAAACCCAATGGATGTTGTAAAGGATTCCTATGAACATGGTATCTTTGATGAATTCGTCATCCCATCCGTAATTACAAAGGAAGATGGACAGCCAGTTGCAACGATTCAGGACAATGATGCGGTTATTTTCTATAACTTCCGTCCGGACCGTGCGATTCAAATTTCTAATACCTTTACGAACGCTGATTTCCGTGCCTTTGACCGCGGACCAAAGCATCCAAAGGATCTATTCTTTGTGTGCTTAACACACTTCAGTGAATCTGTTGATGGATATGTAGCCTTTAAACCAACAAACCTAGACAACACGTTAGGTGAAGTCTTGGCTCAAAATAACTTAAAGCAGCTTCGAATTGCGGAAACAGAAAAATATCCGCACGTGACGTTCTTTATGAGCGGGGGACGCGAAGAGAAGTTCCCTGGCGAAGAGCGGATCTTAATCAACTCTCCAAAGGTTGCAACTTATGACCTTAAGCCAGAAATGAGTGCATATGAAGTAACAGATGCATTGCTCAATGAAATCCAAAATGATAAATTTGATGCGATTCTCTTGAACTTCGCTAACCCAGATATGGTTGGACATTCTGGTATGCTTGAACCAACTATTAAAGCAATTGAAACGGTGGATGAATGTCTAGGGAAAATTGTTGACCTGATCCTTGAAAAAGGTGGTACAGCAATTATTACTGCAGACCATGGTAATGCCGACGAAGTAATCACTTTAGAAGGCGAGCCAATGACTGCTCACACAACTAATCCTGTTCCTGTTATTGTAACAAAGCAAGGTGTGGAGTTACGTGACGGTGGAATCCTTGGAGATCTAGCTCCAACTATGTTAGATTTATTAAAGGTTGAAAAGCCAGCTGAAATGACTGGAACTTCATTAATAAAATAATTTATTTTTTAAGGAGAGAAAAATTATGCCATTTATTGCAGATGTATACGCTCGTGAAGTATTAGACTCCCGTGGTAACCCAACAATCGAAGTAGAAGTATTTACTGAATCAGGTGCGTTTGGACGCGCGTTAGTTCCAAGTGGTGCTTCTACTGGTGAATACGAAGCAGTTGAACTTCGTGACGGTGACAAGTCTCGTTACCTTGGTAAAGGTGTTCAAAAAGCAGTTGACAACGTAAACGAAATTATCGCTCCAATGCTTGTTGGCGAAGAGTACAGCGTACTTGATCAAGTTGGTGTTGACCATGCATTAATCGAACTTGATGGAACAGAAAACAAAGGTAAATTAGGTGCAAACGCAATCCTTGGAGTTTCTATGGCCGTTGCTCACGCTGCAGCTAACTATCTTGATATTCCTTTATACCAATACCTTGGCGGATTCAACTCTAAGCAGCTTCCAGTTCCAATGATGAACATCGTTAATGGTGGAGAGCACGCTGATAACAACGTGGATATTCAAGAATTCATGATCATGCCTGTAGGTGCTCCAAGTTTTAAAGAAGCACTTCGTATGGGCGCTGAAATCTTCCATACATTAAAATCAGTTCTTAAAGCAAAAGGTCTTAACACAGCTGTTGGTGACGAAGGTGGATTTGCTCCAAACCTAGGTTCTAACGAAGAAGCGCTTCAAACAATCGTTGAAGCGATCGAAAAAGCTGGCTACAAGCCTGGCGAAGAAGTTATGTTAGCAATGGATGCTGCATCTTCTGAGTTCTACAACAGAGAAGACGGTAAATACCATCTTTCTGGCGAAGGTGTTGTGAAGACATCTGCTGAAATGGTTGACTGGTATGAAGAGCTTGCTTCTAAATACCCAATCATCTCAATCGAAGACGGTTTAGATGAAAACGACTGGGAAGGTCACAAGCTTTTAACTGAGCGTATTGGTAAAAAAGTTCAATTAGTTGGTGACGACTTATTCGTAACTAACACTAAGAAGCTTTCTGAAGGTATCGAAAAAGGGATCGGTAACTCCATCCTTATCAAAGTTAATCAAATTGGTACACTTACTGAAACTTTCGATGCAATCGAAATGGCTAAGCGTGCAGGTTACACAGCTGTTATTTCTCACCGTTCTGGTGAAACAGAAGATAATACAATTGCTGATATCGCAGTTGCTACAAACGCTGGTCAAATCAAGACTGGTGCACCATCACGTACAGACCGTGTAGCTAAGTACAACCAATTACTTCGTATCGAAGATCAATTAGGTGAAACTAGCCAATACAACGGCCTTAAGTCTTTCTATAACTTAAGCAAGTAATTTTTATATTCAAAGGCACTCCGCATTCCGGGGTGTCTTTTTTCTACCACAAATTGTATATTTGTGGTATTTTTCATATAGGAATGAAAAATGTATGGGGAGTTGATCATTTGAAACGTTTATTAGATTGTACAGCAGCTGATTTTGAAAAAATGACAGGAAGAGAATTGAAGCAAAGTATCCTCGCATCAGAGGGAAGAACGATTGTGGCGGAAGTCATCGGAAGCATTACCCCTTATTATCCTGCCGTGACCAATGCAGAAATGGTTGCCGCATTTGGAGCAGACCTCATCTTATTAAACTTCTTTGATGTCTTAAATCCGACAATGGAGGGATTACCTGAAGTGGTGCCTGACAATATTGTGCGCACCCTGAAAAAACTTGTCGGACGTCCCATTGGTCTTAATTTAGAGCCAGTAGATCTCACTGCGAAGCAGGTTGAAGCTTTAATTGAATTACCTGAAGGAAGATTGGCTACTGAAAAATCATTGCAAAAGGCAAAAGAGCTAGGATTTGATTTTGTCTGCCTGACAGGGAATCCTAAAACAGGTGTATCGAATGCAGAAATTACAAAAGCTATTCAAGTGGCCCGAACCGTTTTCGGCGAAGACGGATTGATTATAGCCGGAAAAATGCATAGTGCGGGTGTTGCTGGTGAGGTAGGCGGCAGCTTGATGTCAACCGAAACCTTGCATTCCTTTATCGAAGCAGGAGCAGACATCATCCTCATTCCATCACCAGGGACAGTGCCAGGCTTTACGATTGAAAGAACAGCCAAGCTAGTTGATAGTGTTCACGAAAAGGGAGCACTTGCGATTTTGACAACAGGAACAAGCCAAGAAGGTTCAGATGAAGCAACCGTTAAACAGATCGCCTTAAATAGTAAAATGGCTGGTGCGGATTTATACCATATCGGCGATGCAGGAGCAGCAGGAATCGCGATCCCAGAAAACATCACAGCCTACTCGATTGTAGTAAGAGGAAAGCGGCATACATACGTCAGAATGGCCTCCTCCATCCTAAGATAGGGGACAGTCCCCCGGCGCTTTAACGCAGCGGGGGACTGTCCCCAGAATTGTATTGTCTAATGGGAAATAATATGGTAAATTTAATATACTGTGAACTGTACGTCTAACAGGAGGTGGCTTACATGCATGCATTGGTCGTAACATTATTAGTTATCGTAAGTATTGGTCTTATTGCGGTTGTTTTACTTCAATCTGGTAAGAGCGCTGGATTATCTGGTGCCATTTCTGGTGGTGCTGAATCCCTATTTGGCAAACAAAAAGCACGTGGAATTGATTTGATCCTACATCGTATCACGATTGTATTATCAGTATTATTCTTCATACTTGCTCTTGCTGTTACTTACTTTAAAATCTAATATAAACACTCAAACCTGGCCACCCAGCCAGGTTTTTTGTTTTATCAGAATAGACAAAGTCGTTTTTCTGGAATGTTCACCACGTCATTGCTTAAACTATATTAAGTGAATTGAAATAAAAGGAGTTTTTTAAAATGAAAGTTGCTTCACCGAAACCATTTACCTTTGAAGGAGGAAAACGAGCGGTATTGCTGCTCCACGGTTTCACCGGTAATTCGGCCGATGTCCGGATGCTGGGACGTTTTTTAGAAAAGAAAGGCTATACCAGCCATGCACCTCACTACAAGGGTCATGGGGTTCCACCTGAGGAGCTCGTACATACTGGACCAAAAGATTGGTGGCAGGATGTCATGGATGGCTATGAATTCTTAAAAAATAAAGGGCATGAGGAAATTGCCGTAGCCGGACTGTCTCTTGGCGGCGTATTTTCCTTGAAATTGGGTTACACTGTACCTATAAAGGGTATTGTACCGATGTGTGCCCCGATGTATATAAAAAGTGAAGAGGTTATGTACGAAGGAATACTCGAGTACGCTCGCGAATTTAAAAAGCGTGAAGGAAAATCAGACGAGCAAATCGAAATGGAAATGGAAGACTTTAAGAAAACTCCGATGAGGACATTAAAGGAGCTCCAGGCATTGATTGCTGATGTTCGCGGAAATGTGGACATGATTTATGCCCCAACCTTCGTCGTTCAGGCACGCCACGACCACATGATTAATACAGACAGTGCAAACATTATTTACAATGAAATTGAGTCAGTTACAAAGGATATTAAATGGTATGAAGAATCTGGACACGTAATAACGTTAGATAAAGAACGTGATCAGCTACATGAAGATGTGTATGCCTTTTTAGAAAAACTCGACTGGCACGATTAATAAAACACCCACAAAGGAGGGATTGGCTTGGAAGATAACATCCAAAAGCATGTTGACCGGCTTTTGCAATATATGAGGGATGAGGCCTACAAACCATTAACAGTCCAGGAGCTTGAAGAAGCATTTGGTATTCAGGATTCTAGTGACTTTAAAGAGTTTGTAAAGGCTCTTGTTCAAATGGAAGAAAAGGGGCTAGTAGTACGCACTCGCAGCAATCGTTATGGTCTGCCGCAAAAAATGAACTTAATTCGCGGTAAACTGATTGGTCATGCGAAAGGATTTGCGTTTGTTACCCCTGATGAACCAGGAATGGATGACATTTTTATTCCGCCAAACGAAACGAATACCGCTATGCATGGAGATACCGTTCTCGCTCGTGTTTCCTCGGAAACATCTGGGCAACGCCGGGAAGGAAGCATTATTCGCATCATTGAACGCGGTGTTCAGCAGGTAGTAGGGACATATGTTGAAAGCAAAAGCTTTGGCTTTGTCATTCCTGATGATAAAAAGTTCGCGAGCGACATCTTTATTCCAAAGTCAGCTTCTAAAGGAGCGGTTGAGGGACATAAGGTAGTCGTTAAGCTTGTTACATATCCTGAAGGGAGAAAAAGTGCTGAAGGTGAAGTCATCACCATTCTCGGTCATAAAAATGACCCAGGCGTGGACATCCTTTCTGTCATACATAAGCACGGACTGCCTATGGCTTTCCCGGACGATGTACTGCAACAAGCAAATGAGGTGCCTGACACCATTGATGAAAGCGAATTAAAGAACCGCCGTGATTTACGGAACGAAACCATTGTTACCATTGATGGGGCCGATGCAAAGGACCTTGATGATGCGGTAACCGTTTCAAAGTTAGAAAACGGTAACTACAAGCTCGGGGTTCATATTGCCGATGTCAGCTATTATGTTAAAGAAGGTACACCAATCGATGTCGAGGCGGAGGACCGGGCGACAAGTGTGTATTTAGTAGACCGCGTAATTCCAATGATCCCGCACCGTTTATCGAATGGAATTTGCTCATTAAATCCAAAAGTAGACCGACTGGTTTTATCCTGTGAGATGGAAATCACATCAGATGGCGCTGTTGTTTCTCACGAGATTTTCCAAAGTGTCATTAAAACAACAGAGCGTATGACCTACTATGATGTGAATATGATTCTTGCGGAACAGGATGAAGAAACAAGGGCAAGATACGAATCGCTTGTCCCAATGTTTGAAATGATGGAAGAGTTGGCCGCCATCCTACGAAACAAACGGATGAACCGAGGCGCCATCGACTTTGATTTTAAAGAATCAAAGGTGCTGGTGGATGATGAAGGAAAACCGACTGACGTCGTCCTTCGTGAGCGTTCAGTAGCTGAGCGTCTAATTGAAGAGTTTATGTTAGCTGCCAATGAAACGGTAGCGGAGCACTTCCACTGGATGGAAGTACCGTTTATTTACCGTATTCACGAGGATCCGAAGGAAGATAAGCTCAGGAAATTTTTCGAGTTTATCACGAACTTTGGTTACATCGTAAAAGGGACAGCCAACGATGTTCACCCTAGAGCTCTTCAAGAAATCATTGAAGAAGTTCAAGGAAAGCCGGAAGAAATGGTTGTTTCGACCGTTATGCTACGTTCGATGCAACAGGCAAAATATAATCCAGAAAGCCTGGGACATTTCGGATTATCAACGGAATTTTACACCCATTTCACGTCGCCGATTCGTCGTTATCCGGATACCATTGTCCACCGCTTAATTCGTACCTATTTAATTGAAGGAAAGCTCGATGAAAGGACAAGGGAAAAGTGGAATGCCCGCTTACCTGAAATTGCCGATCATTCTTCAAAAATGGAGCGTCGGGCTGTGGATGCCGAGCGTGAAACGGATGAGTTGAAGAAAGCGGAATATATGGAAGATAAAATTGGCGAAGAATATGACGGTATTATTAGTTCTGTCACGAACTTTGGTATGTTCGTCGAACTACAAAATACGATAGAAGGTCTCGTTCATGTCAGCTATATGACTGACGACTATTATCGTTTTGATGAGCGCCATTATGCGATGATCGGTGAACGGACAGGAAAAGTGTTCCGAATTGGTGATGAAATTACCGTTCGAGTCGTTAAAGTCAATAAAGACGAGCGTTCGATTGATTTTGAAATTGTCGGCATGAAGGGTACCCGCAGAGAGCGGACAGAGGCACCGAAAGTTTTCAAAACGGGTAGTGATACGAAAAAGCCGCGCCGAAACAAGCAGCAAGAAGGCAGTGGTGGCGGTGGCCGTAATCGAGACCGCAATAAGTCGGAAGCTGGTGGCGGCACTGGCACTGGCACCGGGCAGGGTCAAAAGAAGAAGAAACGCAAGTTTTACGACAACGTACCAAAATCGAAGAGTACAAAACGAAAAAATAAATAATCGCGGAAAGGGAGCCTTAAGTACGAGGCTCTCTTTCAATTGTAGTAGTTTGTCTGTTCTGTTAAAATGAATGGTAAGACGAGGTGAAAAACGATGCCAAAAGGTGAAGGGAAGGTAGTCGCGCAAAACAAAAAGGGCTTACCATGACTACTTTATCGAAGAAACATATGAAGCGGGTATTGTTCTACAGGGAACAGAGATTAAATCCATTCGTGCGGGAAAAGTGAATCTCAAGGATGCTTATGCTAGAATTCAAAATGGTGAAGCTATTCTTTTTGGAATGCACGTCAGCCCCTATGAACAAGGAAATATTTTTAATCATGACCCATTAAGAACACGTAAGCTATTACTTCACAGACGTGAAATCAATAAGCTGATTGGGGAAACGAAAGAGGCAGGTTATGCCTTAGTTCCATTGAAACTTTATTTAAAAAATGGTTTCTGTAAGGTTTTATTAGGGTTAGCAAAGGGTAAGAAGAATTATGATAAGCGTGAAGTGTTAAAGCAAAAAGAGGCGAAGCGTGAAATTGAACGAGCATTCCGCGATCGTCAGAAGATGTAAGGTGTGTCAGGTTGATTTATCGAATTGGAAAATAACTTACAGATACTTACAATTGAAAAATGATGTAAGTGTGTTATAATAAGTTTGTCGCTAAGTGATGCGACATTAACTTTTGCTCTTACAAACGTTCGAGCAATCCTAACGTCTGATGCTAAATCTTTAAGTAGATTTCAGCTCATTTTATAATGGGGACGCTACGGATTCGACAGGGGTAGTTTGAGCTTAGGTTGCGAGTCGAGGGGATCGGCCTCGTTAAAACGTCAAAGCCATAACTGGCAAAACTAACAACAACTTCGCTTTCGCAGCTTAATACTGCATAGCGGTTCCTCCCTCCATTGCCCATGTGGTAGGGTAAGGGACTCACTCTAAGTGGGCTACGCCGGATTCCACCGCCTGAGGATGAAGGAAGAGAACAACCAGGCTAGCTGACCGGACGCCGGTCGATAGGCAAATGGATCAGTGAAACGCCAATATATCGACTACACTCGTAGATGCTTAAGTGCCGATATCTTTGGACGCGGGTTCGATTAGTAATTAGTCGCCTTATGTGGTAACACATAAGTGAAAATTCGGCTTTATCGGTGAAACCTAAGTCGCATGTTTGCGATAGGGCAATGCCGAGCGGTATGTGGAGCAATCCAACAGCCGTGTATCGACTTATAGGCTGCCATGCTTAAATGGTAGTACTAGGATGCGAAATCCATACCTTGAAGAGGTAAATTTATGTTTCGCATAAGACGCCGAGGGACCTGTTAAGGCAGGTTCAAGATATAGTCAGTGCCATGACGAAAGCATGGAAGAGCACGTCCCGCCGTCTCCACCATACATAGGTGGATAACAAGACTAGCAGAAATGCTGGTCTTTTTTATTTTGTCTTTTTTTAATAAGCTGTGTTAAACAAATTGTTGATTTTCGAGTAGGTATGAGAATAATAGGCGGAGAATTTCCGGCTAATGTATATAGAGGTAGCTTAAGAAGCACATATAAGCGGAAAAATTCCGGTTAACTACTCTAAATACGAGAGAATCCAAAGATTTGGATACAATAACCGGAAAAACTCCCCTTATGTTTAAGGAAATATGGGTATTTCCCAAAATAAACGGAATTTTTCCGTTTATTTTTTAAACACAGTGAAATCAACATTCAGTTAAAACAGAGCCAAAAAAATAAAATAAGGATACTATTGCACGTCATGTCGAAAAAAGCTGAGAACAGTAACTAGTGATGATGAGATAAGCCCAGAGAGGTCACTCCAAACAAAAAATACTATCACTTGATTTATACCATCAAATCCTATACAATCAACTTACCAAAAAGCGGAAAGGGTGACCTTGAAACGATGATCTTTTAATCCTATTGTAGATGAAAAAACTCGTTATCAAATACGATTATTTTTTCTGGATAGGATTAGTCTGTACTTTTATACAAGTCGGAAAGATCATACTTCCCCATCAATCAGGGGATAGAATGTCACTCGAATATTGTATAGTACTGCCTCCTGTCCAGAATTTATACAGGAGGTTTTTATATGGATTTGACCAATAACGAAGTCACACCAGCATCACCAGGAAACTTATTCCGAAACAGAGTATTTTTAGCCATCATCATGTCTGGATTATTCCTGCAAGTAGGGATTTGGGTCCGGAACTTTGCCGTTTTACTTTTTGTTATGGATCAGACAAATGGGGATGCATTTGCTGTTTCCATGATTTCAGTCGCTGAATTTGCACCTATCTTCATCTTTTCCTTTATCGGTGGAACCTTTGCGGATCGCTGGGCACCGAAAAAAACGATGGTGTGGTGTGATATTTTAAGTGCTGTATCAATATTTGTTGTACTGTTTACTCTAGTATTTGGCACATGGAAAGTAGTGTTTTTCGCAACCTTAGTTTCAGCCATTCTCTCGCAATTCTCCCAGCCATCAGGGATGAAATTGTTTAAAATGCATTTGTCAGAAAACCAAGTCCAAGCGGCAATGTCGGTATATCAAACGGTTTTCGCTCTTTTCATGGTATTAGGACCGATTATTGGTACATTCGTCTTTCAATCGTTTGGAATTGACGTCAGTATCGCTGTTACTGGTGTTGCATTCTTGCTTTCAGCAGGGGCACTTGCTTTCCTTCCTAAAGATCGTCCAATGGAGGAGGCAGGAGAGTCTACCTTGCTACAAGAGATGAAAAGTGGAATAAAGTATGTTTTAGGAAAAAGAGAATTAAGTCTATTAGGGCTGTGCTTTATGGCTGCAGGACTTGGAGTAGGATTTATTAATCCTCTAAACATTTTTCTTGTCACTGAACAATTAGACCTCCCTAAAGAGAACCTACAGTGGCTGCTTATGGTCAATGGAGTCGGAATGATATTGGGCGGTGCTTGCGCCATGATATTTGCCAAAAATGTTCCTCCACAAAGACTGCTTGTGTTTGGAATGCTCGTTAATGGTTTAGGTATTGCTGTGATGGGATTTTCAACAAATCTGTGGATTACCTTAATTGCAGAGTTTTTTAGTGGTCTCATGATGCCGTGCATTCAAATTGGAATCAACACCTTGATCTTACAAAATACAGAAGAAGCCTTTATCGGCCGGGTAAACGGAATTTTAAGTCCATTATTCGCAGGATCAATGGTCATAACAATGAGTCTCGCGGGAGTTCTAAAAGAGCAATTTTCCTTAGTGACAACGTTTGAAATGTCAGCCGTCTTGTTTATTATCGGGGTAGTAGTGATTTTACCGATTTACAACCAGAAAGTGCAGTCAAAGCCTGATATCATTCAATCTACCGATTAAAAGTAAACCCTCTTTGAACCGGCTTCAAAGAGGGTTTTTCCTATTATGCCAACACTTCCGCACCAAGCAAACTCACTACAGTTCCGGCCTTGCCTTCCAAAGCATGAAACGCCTGATCCAATGAAGTGATAATCGTTTTGCGCTCAGGACTTGTTGCCGCAAAATTAATTGCAGCCTCTACCTTTGGCAGCATGCTCCCAGGAGCAAAATGACCTTTTTCTATAAAAGCCTTTAATTCAGCAATACTCACGTCCTCTAATTTCCGCTGGGTTGGTTTGTTAAAATCAATGTACACATTGTCAACCGCAGTTAAAATGATTAACGCATCGGCCTCTACCAGCTCAGCCAATTTTTGCGAAGCAAAATCTTTGTCGATTACCGCTTCAATTCCGATTAACCCGTGTTCTGTTTCTAAAACAGGAATACCGCCGCCGCCAACCGATATCACAATGTTGCCCTCTTCAACAAGTGAATTAATGACCCGATGCTCTAAAATACTCACGGGCATCGGTGAAGGAACCACCCGTCTCCAGCCACGTCCTGCATCTTCTTTAAAACAGGTATTCGTTAACTCCATGATTTCCTTCGCTTCATCTTCCCTATAGAAAGGTCCGATCGGCTTCGTCGGATTGAGAAACGCAGGATCCTGTTTATCCACGGCTACCCTTGTTACAACAGTGACGACATTTTTATCAATTCCGCGCTCCTTCAACACTTTATCCATCGCATTCTGCATCCAGTAGCCAATCATCCCTTGGCTCATTGCACCACATGTATCGAGCGGCATCGCCGGATTTTTCATCGAATCAGCAGCTTTTTGCTGAAGGAGAATATTACCAACCTGTGGACCGTTGCCGTGGGAAATAATAATATCAATTCCATTTTCAATAAAATGAACCAGCTGTCGTGCGGTTTTTTCTAATGCTAATTGCTGCGCTTCTGCGGTTGCGTCCCCTGATTGAATGGCATTCCCGCCTAGCGCAATCACCACTTTTTGCTTTGTCATGATCAAACCCCTCTTCTTTTTGAAAAATGGCCCTTATAAACGATTAACTCATCATGGTGGCAATACTCAAAATCACCATCACAATTACAGAAAGTGACAAAACTAATTTCCACACATGTTTGAGGTAGGTGCTATATGGAACCCTTGCAATCGCAAGTGCACCCATAATTACTGCACTTGTAGGTGTTAATAAATTGACCACCCCTGACGCACTTTGGTACGCCGTAATCACTAAATGTCTGCCAACTCCGGCGAAATCAGCCAACGGAGCCATAATCGGCATCGATAAAGTGGCGAGACCGGAAGTCGATGGCACAAGAAAGGAAAGCGGCAAATAGAACAAGAATGATAGATTGGTGAAAAGGACAGAGCCCATGTTATCCAGCACTCCCTCGCCCCAATGAAGCACGGTCGCAGTCATACCACCAGCATCCATGACAACGGTAATTCCGCGAGAGATGCCAATGATGAGGGCAACGCCTAACAAATCTCTCGCCCCATTCACAAACGTGCTAGTAAACTCAGATTCTTTCATTCTATAAATAAAAGCAATAATGATGGAGGAGGTTAGGAATAACATCGTTAACTCGCCAAACCACCAGTCGCCAAGCGGAAGGATCCCGCCGAGTAATTTCCTAATGAATGGAATTTTTGCTACAGCCTTAGTGAAATCTTCG
This sequence comes from Bacillus sp. SLBN-46, assembly GCF_031453555.1. Lineage (GTDB taxonomy): Bacteria > Bacillota > Bacilli > Bacillales > Cytobacillaceae > Neobacillus. The sequence continues at coordinate 1,353,337 of NZ_JAVIZM010000001.1, forward strand.
AAAATAGTAATATTAAATTTATAAGCCCAAGGAATTACCCCTAAAATCATGACAACAAAGGTTAAACCAAACACCGTAAGCACTGCCTTATGACGGCCAGTAAATGTTACTTCTTCTGTTTTCTGTGATAAAAAGTGCTGTTCATTTTCTGTTTTCATCTGGGCAATCAATGATTTAGATGGGTCTGCCTTTACTTTTTTTGCATAACGCATGACGAAAATGATTGTGAAAATAAGCGTGACTGCAAGGATGATGAGGCGAAGTCCCATCCCATCTCCAATTGATATTCCGGCAAATCCAGAAGCGATGCCCGTAGCAAACGGGTTAACGGTGGATCCTAAACAACCAACCCCTGCACCAAGGGCGATAATCGAGACAGCGGTTAAAGCGTCATAGCCGGCTGCTATTAGTACTGGAATGAGGATGGGGTAAAACGCGATGGTTTCCTCTGCCATTCCGTAGGTGGAACCACCAATTGCGAATAGAACCATAAGGATCGGAATCAGCCACTGCTCTCGCCCCTTTAGCTTTCGTATGACCCGAGTAATCCCGGCGTCAATCGCACCCGTCTTCATCACCACTCCTAAGAAACCGCCAATCACTAAAACGAACAATGCAATATCCTTCGCATCGAAAAAGCCGTTGATCGGTGCATTTAAAACCTCCCACACCCCTTGAGGTGTCTGTTCGTCACTTGGCAGCTGCTGGTAGGTTCCGGAGACAGGAATTTCTTTTTCCGTTGCTTTATCCACTTTTGTATCATAATGTCCACCTGGAATGATCCAGGTGAAGGCAGCAATTACAACAATAATCAAGAATAATAACGTATATGCGGTAGGCATCTTGAACTTTTTCATGAGTATTCCTCCATTAGTCAAATGGCATACCTATCGAGTTAATTCGTAGATGGCTTTTGCGTAAATCAACATCGCTGTAAACATTTTGTCTAATTCAATATGTTCATTCGGCTGATGCTCGGTTTTGGCTTGCTTTGGAAAAATCGCTCCATAGGCCACGAAGTTTTCCATGGCTCTAGCATAGGTGGCACCACCAGAAGAAATCGGTTCGGAAACGGTATCCCCGGTTACTTCCTGGTAAACGTTCATTAAGGTTTTGATTAGCAATGAATCCTTTGGTAAATAAATCGATTTTAGATAGTCAAATTCTTTGTAGGTTAATCCATATTCCTTTGCAGCTTGTGAGACCTGGTTCACGATTTCTTGTTTAGCGGCGGTCACTGGAATCCGAATATCAATGGATAACCGCTCAATTTCCTCCGTTAACTCTATTTTCCCGACATTGAACTTTAACTTACCTGATGGCTCATCTTCACAGTTACCAAAAATGCTGGTTGCAAACGGATCTTCTTTAATTAGGCCGTTAATAAACTCAATTGTTTTTGAGGTGACGCCAATCTTTTTCAACCCCAGCAATAGCCTGCTAATTGCATTGATTCCTTTTTCCGCAACTTGGGCATGAACGGCCTTTCCAAGGACCACGATACTACCTTCAGCCACTTCGTAATCAAACTCTAATTCCTCAAGAACAGATCGTAATTCCTCTAGCTTTTCTCCGGCATATCTTGCGGTGTCAGGCACCGCATTAAAGGCATTGCCCGCTTGTAATCGGAGGTTGGTTTCGTTATTTCCTTCTAAATGAAACTGCAGCAAGCCCTTCTCGGCGTAAACCAACGGAAAGGTAGAGTCGGGAGTAAAGCCCATGCTGGGAATTTCCTCGAGCTCACAATAACGGTTCATGCAGCGCCATAGTGTTTCTTCATCTGTCCCGAAGATAAACCGAATTCTTTTGTTAAAAGAAACATCGAGATTCATTAACGCTTTCGTGGCAAAAAGGGCAGCCAGTGTCGGTCCTTTATCATCCTGTGTTCCTCTGCCGTACATTTTGCCTTCTATGATGGTTGCATCGAAGGGAGGAGTATGCCAATCTTCCAGCTTGCCAGCGGGTACCACATCCAGATGGCCGAGAACGCCAATCATTTCTTCACTGTCACCAATTTCGGCGTACCCGTAATAACCTTTCGGATCAACATACGTCCGGAATCCAAGCTCTTCACAGATTTCTACTGTCTTTTTCAAAGCTAAATCAATATTTTTTCCAAAAGGAAAACCATCCTCCTGTTCACTGATTACACTAGGGATATCAACCAGCTGCTTTAATGCATGGTGAAACTTACCTTCTATCTTTTGCAGCTCAGAAATGAGTTGTTCGGAGATCTGATTCATGTTTTTCCTCCATTCGTTTGATAAAAAGGGAGGAGGAGGGTGCCTGACACCCAACTCCTAACCGCTTATTCTAAATGTCCAAGTGTCGCAGCCATTACCGCCTTGATGGTGTGCATTCTGTTTTCCGCTTGGTCGAATACTTTGGAATGCTCGCTGCGGAAGACTTCATCAGTCACTTCCATTTCTGGCATTCCATGTTTCTCGTAAATATCCTTGCCATAACTGGTTTCAAGATCGTGGAAGGCAGGGAGGCAGTGTAGGAAAATCACTTTGTCATTGCCTGTTTTCTTAATCATGTCCATTGTTACTTGATAAGGCGACAGTAGAGCAATCCGTTCAGTAAATTTATCTTCTTCCCCCATGGAAACCCAAACATCTGTATAGATGGCGTCAGCACCCGCCACTCCTTCTTCTACATTGCTCGTGACCGTTACTCGACCACCTGACTCTTCAGCGAATTTTTGAGCCAGTTCAATGACCTCAGGTTCTGGGAACAACGATTCAGGTGTGCAGATGCGCACATCCATTCCTACAAGTGCACCCCCAACGAGCAAACTGTTGGCCACATTATTTCTACCGTCACCAACATACACGAATTTAATTCCTTCTAAGCGGCCAAAGTTTTCTTTTACTGTTAAAAAGTCAGCAAGTGTTTGCGTTGGATGCCAGCGATCCGTTAACCCATTCCAGACAGGCACACCGGAATGCTCTGCTAACATCTCTACCTTTTTATGATCAAAGCCACGGAACTCAATGCCGTCAAACATCCTGCCCAACACTTTTGCAGTATCTTCAATTGATTCTTTTTTACCCAGCTGGATATCATCTTTTCCTAGATATTCAGGATGGGCACCAAGGTCCACGCAGGCTACTGTGAAGGCACAACGGGTACGAGTAGACGGTTTTTCAAAAAGTAGCGCGATGTTTTTTCCTTCTAGGTGGCGGTGGGGAATGCCATGCTTTTTCTCATCCTTTAGTTTGAAAGCCAAATCAATGAGATAAACAAACTCTTCTTTTGTAAAATCCTTTTCTGCAAGAAAGCTTCTTCCATGTAATTGTGGGACAGTTACTAACATCAAAATCGTCTCCTTTTATTTAAAAATTAACGTCGTATATCTTCACGTACGAGCGGCATGCTCATACATCGTGGGCCGCCGCGGCCACGGGATAGTTCTGAACTGGTGATTTCGAGTACTTCAATTCCATGCTGGCGTAACAAATCATTGCTAATATAATTGCGGTCATAGGTGACCACAATTCCTGGTGCAATCGCTAGTGTGTTCGAGCCATCATTCCATTGCTCACGGGAGGCAGCAATCTCATCTCCGCCGCCGCAAGGGATTAAGACAAGCTCTTCTAAATGTAAAACCTCTTTCAATGTTTCCTGGAGATTTGTCCGGTGTGTGATGGTACAGCGTTCGTCATCACTGCCTTTTTCAAGAATATACACATTCATATTACCTTGAGGCCCTTGGATTTCAGGATGGATAGTGAATTTATCGTAATCGACCATTGTAAACACCGTATCAAGATGCATAAAGGCGCGGCACTTTGGAATTTCCACGGCAACCACTTTTTTTATTGAATCCTGCTTCTTAAAGAGGTTAAGGGCCAGTTTTTCAATCGCACGGGCAGAGGTGCGGGCGGATACACCAATGGCCACTACTTCCTCACTAAGAATCAATTCATCGCCACCTTCAATCGAAAACTCAAAGTCACGGTCTAACCAAATTGGTACGTCATGTCCAGCAAATCGTGGGTGGTATTTAATGATGTATTGCATAAATAAGGACTCGCGGCGCCTTGCCGGTTCACGCATTTTATTGATGGATAAGCCATTGCTAATACAAGCTGCGGGGTCACGGGTGAAATATAAATTTGGCATTGGATCTAAATAGAAGGGATAGTGATCCTCCATGAATTCATAAAGGTGAGACTTTTTCTCGGGCTCAATTTCTCTCTTTAAAATCCCACTCATCACCTTATCCACCATATCTGCTGTGGAAAAAGAGAGTAGGTATTCTTTTAGCACGCGAGAGGCTCCGTTCACATTCGCTTTACTTTCTCGTAAAATATCGTCAACAAATTGTCCTTTTATGATGGGATTACTTAAGGTTTCAACCACCAATTTTTCGAGATAAAGAACTTCGATTCCTCGATTTTTTAAGGATTCGGCAAAATAGTCATGCTCGCGCTGGATAATTGGCAAATAAGGAATATCATCGAATAAAAGCCGCTGCAGATATTCAGGCGTCAAATTTTCAACTTCTTTTCCAGGCCGTTTCAGCAACACCGAGCGTAACGTTCCGATTTCAGATGTAACATGGATCGGGTGCTTTAATTTTGTCTTTATTTCCCTCTGAGAAGTGATTTCGGCTATACTGCTCATCTTTCTTCCTCCTTTTGATAGAATCCTTGCTACACCTTCATTCTAAGCATTGAAAGTGATTGCCTTTGTAAGCTTCATAACAAACAAAATGTAATAATCCTTACAGTTTTTTGTCGATCACATAAACGGGTTTGCATATTTATGTATATATACATGGAAATCGATTTTCTCGAATCTAATATGCTGAATAATGGCTGAATGACAAAGATCGTTCACAGATAAAGTTCTAATATTAAGAAAACTTATTGGAGCCAACAAAAAGGGCTGACCCTCGTGGAGTCAGCCTTTTTATATGCTTTTAAAATAATCAGGTTGATGAATGGTTATTTTTTTTCCGGTAACGGAGAGGATGTTCTCTCGTTTTAATTGATTCATTAGTAAACTAACGGTTTCCCGTGTGGTTCCAGATAGTTTAGAAATGTTTGTGGCCGTGAGAGGGCAGGGGATGATGATTCCTGCGCCATCCTTTTCGCCCAGGTCCTCCATTAAGAACTGGAGCGAATGCAGCACGCGTTCCTGTGCGTTAGGAATGAGAATTTTTTGGACGCGTTTTTGATGAAGATTTAGAATGTCTGATAGTTTAGAGATAATATAGAGTAGTTGTTTAGGATTAGCTTTCAATAGTTCTTCCACAACGTGGGTTTGAATAAAGTACAAATGAACGTCCGTGACAGCAATGGCCGTGTCCTGGTACACATGATCCTGAAAGATGCCCCCGTAGGGAAACATTTGATTCTTTTTAATAAAGTCTAAATAAAGCATGCTGCCATCCTGGCTGCTGCGTTCATACATGACATATCCGTCTAGTAAAAAAAAGATTTTATCGCGCGGGTCTCCCTGCATAAAGAGGAGTTGATTTTTCTTGTAGGAGCGAAAATAGAAGTAAGGGAGATATTTTTTTAGTGTTTTTACTGGAAGACATTTTAATAGTTCAATTTGTTGTAAATCAGAAAGCACATCCATCTTTTCCACGTATGAGTTGATCATCCTATCACTCCTTTGGCGTGTGTATGGTTTTAGCCTTACTTTTGATAAACTTCCAGTTGCTCTTCCATTCGTTGCGCCTCTTGAGGAGTGCGGCAAATAATTAAACAAGTATCATTTCCACAAATGGTTCCTGCTTTTCCCTCCAGGTCCATGGAATCCAGCAAGGCCCCAAATGAATGGGCATGACCAGGAAGTGTCTTGATGATAATAAAATAGTTAATTACCTCAATGCTAATCAGTGCATCCTTCAGTTTGTGGCGAAACTTCTCCGTAATTAAATGGCCATGATCTACTTTAAAGCTATACTTCAGACTGCCATCCTTGGAAGGAACCTTGACCAGTTTCAGCTCCCGGATGTCTCTCGAGATGGTTGCTTGAGTAACCGGCAGTCCGTTCTCTAAAAGCAATTGCCCCAGTTCTTCCTGTGTCTTTACCTCCTGATCAGAAATAAGCTCCGTAATCATCTGTAACCGCATCTGTTTATTCATCATCGGCCCTAACTCTCTTTCTATAGGTATCTATACTAATATCATATTGGTAATTGATGGGGATTGGTATGTATAAATGGTGAACAAACTATATATGTTATTGAAAAAATATAAAAAAAGATGAACTTTTTTGAGTTCATCTACCCTTTGTTTTATAACTCATGTTTTTCTGTTTGGTGTAATTGATTATAGTACCCACAAATGTAAATTGGATAGAAATATAAGAATGCATAAACCAATAAAAGTTGAAGTAATCCTTCTTAACCGATGGTTGTGTACCCACTGAAAAAGTACAGAAGCAAACATACTAAACCAAATAATAATAGTAACAATAATAAAACTATTAATAGCATAATAGGGGACCATTCCCCAGTACACGACAACACTAATGATTACACTTAGAATCATCGGCACAATCAAATCCCAGTTTCCCTTCACACAAGGCTCACTATCACTCTCAAGAGACTTTGAAGAAAGCAAAGGATAAAGAAAATAGGGCAAAACAAAACCAAAGCTGGTGCCTGACACCAATCGTTTGATATTGTCACTTTCAAACCAATGCAAATAGGAGCCTAGACCGTCAACCATCATGGGGACCATTAATAATAGAAGAAAGAAGCTTACTTTAATTGTAGGTATGGTGATTTTTGACTTTCTTTTAGAGAAATGTAAATACGTGAGTGAGGAAAAGATTCCAATATAAATACCTGTGTCTCGGGCGCAAACGGAGAGTGTTTCCCCTGATATGTAGAGTGACCGATCCTCTAACTGGTGGCATATGGCTCTTCCGAAGAAATCCAATAGTTCGTGTAACAATAATTATCACCCCTATAGGAAGAACCCAATTCTCACAACAGGAATTGGGTTCTTCTTCTGTATTTTAATACCCCGACATAAACGGTAAAAAGGAGAAGGCAGAAAGAGCGAACCAACAGATACAGCTCAATACGATCATACCCAAAGCAATGTATAAACAGGTTTTTCCGACAGCTTTCTTTTCTGGATCTTGATCGTTCATCCAAATAATTCCTAAAACGATCCCGACCACAGGAATAAGTATAGATAAGATATAAAAGAGTGCTTTTTGCCCACCTGACACTAACTTCACCTCCATAAGCCAAAATTAAGAGGAATTCCGTCTGGTTAGAAAATCCCGTTCAATGATATGTATGTCAGTTCATAGGCGAATTTGCCTGTCCTTCTTTTAGAAATTTCTGATTTATTTTTTATCCCCTGGTACATTGTTCAACTTAACCTGTTATAATAGATTGGTAAAAAGTGGGGTATATAAGAAATGGGGAAATCTGGGTGCATTGAAATAGAAATTATATTTTAATAGAATTGTAATAATTTTAATAGAATAGTAACAATTCAGGGGAAGCTTCGTCTATAATAAAGAAAGACATAAAACATCAAAGAGGGTAATGAAACATGGGGGATCAAAAGCAAGGATGGACCAAAGGGACAATAGTTATTGTCATTTTTGCAATTGGGTTCTTGTTTGCAGGGGTATTTGTGAACAACTATTTTAAGGCAAAAGCTGCCAGTAAACCTATTACTCAAGAAAAAAATGAATTTATGAATCATCCTGGTCAAACCTCAGAAACTATTGTTCAGAATACCAATGATTTACGGATTGAGAAAGAAATGATTCACAAGAAACAAGAGCAAGCGATGGTTGGGAGAAATAAACAAGAGCGAGAGGCAACTAAGGCTCCGGAAAAAACAACTACTGATACTGCCACTACACAGCCTTCAACACAGCCTACAACAACAAAAGACCAAGAAACAACCAAACCGCCATCAACGGAAACGAAACCAGCTAATGCACAGCCGTCGGCAGCAGGTAAGAAAACGATATACTTAACATTCGATGATGGTCCAGCTGCGTTTTCTGGGGAAATTATCACGCTTTTAGAAAAATTTCACTACAAAGCGACCTTCTTTATGATTGATGGGAATATAAGAAGATATCCAAACGCGGTAAAATTGATGGTCCAATCTGGAGAGACAGTGGCACTTCATAGTGTCTCCCATGATAAAAAGGTGTTCTATGCGTCTGCCACTTCCGTTATTAATGAATTAAATCAAAATCGAAATACATTGAAAGAAGTCTCAGGAGTCGATTCGTATATTATGAGAACACCTTATGGCAGTGTACCAGGCATGACTGCAGAGTACCGGAAAGCGGTTACGGATAATGGCTACTTAATGTGGGATTGGAATATTGACAGCAAAGATTGGTATTATAAAGATGCACGCTATGTCGAGAGTGTCAAACAACAATTAGCAAAGTTAGCTAACCATAATGGTCCGATCGTCATTCTTATGCACGAAAGAAAGGAAACGCTGGCTCATTTACCAGCCTTACTTGACTATTTAAGTAAACAGGGATACGAAGGGAAAGCGATCGATAGCTCTATGACGCCGGTTCAATTTACGGTAAGATAACATTTAGTTAGGACAAAATGCTTCAGGGTTTGATATAATTAACATGCAGTTAATAGTATAAATAATGGGGTCCGATAATTTCCTATGATAAATAAAATTTTGAACAGCAGTGGTTTTAAGAGAATATCAATTTTTTTCCTAATTGCACTCGTTTTGTATGCGATGCAATCGATGATTAATTTAATCTTACTTACGTTTATTTTTACCTTTCTAATGGATCGGTTAGTTCAATTCATTGAGAGAAAAATACCTCTCAATCGTAAATTGATTGTGGTTACATCGTATGCGTGTATTGTCGGGTTGCTATCCTATGGTTTGGTGATGTACCTGCCAATGATTGCCGGTGAGATTACGGCGTTAATTAAGCAGCTAACCGCTTTTTACACATCAAAGCATGATAATATCTTTTTAAATTACGTCGTCAAGCGAATTGAAGAAATTCAGATTTCTAGTTATCTGGAACAAGGTTTTCAGTTTGTATTAAAATACTTTACTGACATTAGTAAAATTACGTTACAAGTGCTGTTAGCTTTATTAATGAGTTTATTTTTCTTATTAGAAAAACCACGCTTAATCGAATTTACGAAGAAATTCAAGACGAGTAAAATTGCACCATTTTATGCGGAAATTGAATTCTTCGCTCAGAAATTTGTTCGTACTTTTGGTAAAGTAATTGAGGCACAATTAATTATTGCCGTGGTTAACTGTACTTTAACGACGATTTCACTATGGCTGCTTGATTTTCCGCAATTAGGCGGATTGTCCATTATGATTTTCATATTGGGATTAATCCCTGTGGCAGGTGTCATTATTTCACTTATTCCGCTTGTCATTATTGCCTACAGTATAGGCGGTATGATGAAGGTATTGTATGTGGGTATTGCCATTATGATCATTCATGGTGTGGAAGCTTATATCTTAAATCCTAATTTAATGAGTTCAAAAACGAATCTTCCTGTTTTCTACACGTTTATTGTCTTGATTTTTTCTGAGCACTTTTTTGGTATATGGGGACTGATTATCGGAATTCCGGTGTTCGTCTTCCTATTGGATGTTCTGGAAGTGACCGAAACGAAGAAGACGTAAAAAAGCCCTTGTGTGGGCTTTTTTATTTATCCTATTTTCTGATATGCTAGGGGTATGATGTAGCATTGAGGAGGATGTATGTTGGGCGAGTGTAAGTTGAACCATTCACAGGAAGATGTGAAAAGTAAGTACGAGTCTCAGGCTGAATTTTTACCGGAGGACATGAAGCCTCTATTTAATCAGTTCTTTGCAGGTGAGCATTCGCAGGAGCTTTTAAACGAAGTGTTCCATTTGCTGAAAAAGTATGATTTAGCAACGGCGGACGAGCAAAATACAAGAAATGAGCGCTTGTATTTAGTGTTAGGGATGGTTCAATAGTTGGAACATTGGGTCGCGTAGAATTATAAAGCTACGCGACCCTTTTTAATTTGATTTTTTTGCTCATTTTTCATCGAAAAAGTGTCTACATCGACTTTAGCTCGCTTTTTTAAAAATTCCCACTCCACTTAACAGATACAAGTCTTCTTCTTGACCCCAATTTTATCACGCTGCTCGATTTTTTTAATATAATCGGTAGCCAGTGGTACCTTACAAGCAGTGTTTCCAACATCTACATGGACTTTCCCAATAACCCCGGCAACCCGGATTGCTTCTTCGTAAAGATCCAAAACATATGCTCCAACACAAATGACAAAATTATTCATCACATAGCGGACACGATTCTTTTCTGAGTGGATCGTTGTTTCAACCTGTTTCAAGAGCGTGCGTATTTCCGCAAGGTCCAGCTTTTCATCAGGTGTAATCGATAAATAATTAGAATATGTACTCCACCCGGCAACCGAGGTCATTTCTACTTCTGATCTCATCCATTCCCTTGCCAGTTCCAAGGCATAATTACTTTCAGCCGCCACGCTTGCCACCGTATATTCCGCAAGCATGTACCAGTTGGCATTCTTCACCCATTCCTGAAGCGTTTCTTTTTCCATTAGCTTGGGATTTACAGAGAGCCCTGCTAAATACATAGCGTCATGATTACCTGTGTTGTAAAGTGTTAACGCTAATTCCTGATCCTTTTTCACGTATTTTACAAGCTTTTTTAAATCTCCGACTTTCACACCGAAGAAAGTTCCCTTTGCACCATGATTCATAAATGTTTTCTTTGTTTGTTCTGACCCCAGTTCCTCGAGCTTTTGCATTAATTCATCTAATTTCATATAGCGACCTCAACTTCCTGTCATTTTTCTCCATAATAACATCAATTTTAAAAAATTTCCTTTTCCTGAAAGGTCCAAAAAGTTATTTATCATGAAATATGTTATTTTTGAAAATAGTAAGAGTACATACTTTAGCAAAGAAAAGAGGATACGATGGGAGAAATAGTTCAATTATTAAAGCGTGGAAATAAGTCAGCCATGCTGGCAGCTATTATTAATACGGTCATTTCAATTATTAAAGGTGTAGCCTTTATGTATACTGGAAATGTCGCCATGTTTGCTGAAACGATGCACAGTTTAGGGGATGCCGCCAATCAGTTCTTTGTTTTTATCGGCTCCGCTTTAAGTAAAAAGGCACCGACAGAAAAATATCCAAATGGATTTGGCCGTTTAGTCAATCTTGTCCTTTTAGGCGCTGTCCTAATTGTTGGAATCATGGCCTTTGAAACAATAAAAGAAGGCTATCACCATGTGGTACATCCAACCGAGTCTGGTGGTTTCGCCATTAATATTATCGTGCTTGCAGTTGCAACGCTTTTGGAAACGTTTGTCCTGTTTAAGGCGATGAAGGAAATCTTGCATGAAATTGAGGTGGAGGCAAGCGGTCTAAGTGTGTTTGGAAAAAGCTTTGCTAATTTGGGTAGAGCGAAACCTGCCACAAAGCTTGTGTTCATGGAGGATTTGGTTGCAACATTGGGTGGTTTGTTAGCGATTATTGCGGTTGTAATTTCTCATTACACTGATTTGCACCAACTAGAGGGAATCGCTTCTATGGTCATTGGGGCGATGATGTTTTTCGTGGTGGGTAAGGTGTTTTTAGATAATGCTGCAGGTGTCATAGGACAAGCAGATGAAGAGATGGAGAATAAAATAGGAGCACTTGTTATGGCTGACCCTGATGTGAAGGATATTCAAGGGATTACGGTCATCAAAGAGGGAGAAGACCTTCACGTTGAATTGGAAATTGAAGTGGATCCGAAATTAACTGTGGCAGCTGCCGATGATATTAAGGACCGTTTAGAAGAAAAAATTATGGCTGAAAAAGGGGTCGTGGATGTAACGATCGAGATTGATGAAGAAGATGGAGTCATGACCTGGAAAAGTAAGAGTGAATTAGGTACTGAATAAAGACAATTAATGAAATGAGGCTGACTCAAAAGCAAGGTGTCAGACCCCACGATTCAATATCTAGTTAAAACTTAGAATAATCTAGGTCTAGATATTGTTTTTACAGTGGGGTCAGACCCCTTATGAGTCAACCTCATTTTATTATTCCCACGGCTTGTTTGTTGTAAAAACCCCGGCCAGTTCCTTACTGCTCTTTCGATGTTCCTTCCGCTTTTCCGCCCGATCTTTCCCCGTTTCAAATAGCTTCTTCTCTTCCTCTGTCTCAGGAATAATAGCGGGGACCTTCGTTGGCTTACCATTGTCATCTAACGCAACAAACGTTAAAAAGGCGGTGGCTGCAATTTTTCTATCACCTGACATCAGATTTTCGGCGATAACTTTGACGAAAATCTCCATTGACGAGGTTCCAGTATAGGAAACAAACGTTTCAATGCAAACGGAATCCTTCGGCGTAATTGGACTGAGGAAATCGACCGAATCAATCGACGCCGTTACGCATTCAGCCCGGGAATGTCTAACCGCTGAAATCGAAGCAATCATATCAATATCACTGATTAACTTGCCGCCAAACAACGTATTATGGTTATTGACATCATTAGGGAAAATTCTACTCGTTCTTACTACTCTAGATTCATTACAAGTCTTTGATTCCATTATCATCACTCCACACTTTTGCACCCCTACAATATACTTAGTAGATGGCCATGGGCATATTTTTTGTTAGTATGGCCACGATAGTAATAGATTATAAACCTAATGCCCTTTGATGTGGAATTATTTGTTTTCTTCAAAATCCTTGCTTACACTTTGGAATACATGTTTGGAAACAATCGTACAGTGGTCACCAAAGTTAATCGTACAGCCAACTTGTTTACTATTTGCCGTATTACTGTCTTGAACTGTTGGCCCTACATTAATATTTGCATTATTATTAATAGAATTTACTTTAAAATAGTCGATATTTATTGAAAACGACATGCTCATCACCGTCCTATTTTTATTTTATTTTTAAAAATGAAAGATGATTGTCCGCATACCTAGAACAAGCAGTTAAATAATAAGCGAATGAGACGTAGTTGTGGTACATTACATATATCAATATCTGGTCAGGAGGTACTATCAATGGATTTACAGGCACAAATTATGAAGGATTTACATGTTACTCCGAACATTGAACCAAAAGAGGAGATTCGTAAGAGAATCGACTTTTTGAAAAATTACCTGCTAAAAACCAAGGCTAAGGGATATGTACTAGGGATTAGCGGTGGTCAAGATTCTACACTCGCTGGAAGATTAGCACAGTTGGCAGTGGAAGAATTGCGTAGTGAAGGAAAGGATGCTTTATTTATTGCCGTTCGTCTTCCATATGGCGTGCAAAAGGATGAGGAGGATGCACAGCGTTCATTAACATTTATCCGTGCAGACCGAGAGCTTGTTTTTAATATAAAAGTAGCCGTGGACGAAGTTCAAAATGAATATAACGCTAGCATTGATGGGGATCCATTAAGTGATTATCATAAAGGAAATGTAAAAGCGAGAATGAGAATGATTGCCCAATATGCAATCGGCGGTATGGAGGGACTGCTTGTTATTGGGACCGATCATGCAGCAGAAGCAGTGACGGGTTTTTATACCAAGTATGGGGACGGAGGAGCGGACATCCTGCCATTGACTGGATTAAGCAAACGCCAAGGGAAGGCCTTGCTAAAAGAACTTGGTGCAGATGAGCGCCTCTATTTAAAAGTTCCAACGGCAGACCTCCTCGATCAAAAACCTGGTCAGGCAGATGAAACAGAATTAGGGATTACTTATGATGAACTGGATGATTATTTAGAGGGGAAACCTGTCTCCAAAGAAGTGGCTGAAAAAGTGGAAAAACGGTATCTCATGACGGAGCACAAGCGTCAGATGCCTGCTACTATGTTTGACGACTGGTGGAAATAAACCAAGAGAGAGGCTGCATGATCCGGCAGTCTCTTTTTTTTGTAAAATTCATAAAACAGCTACATGTATGACAGTCATTTGTAGTCAACTGCTTTTATAATAAAGTAAACAAGATGTCAAAGGAGGTGTAACCGGTGTGAAAATAACGGAAGGGAGATTTCTAATATTCTCGATTTTGGCCATCGTTTTATTAATGTTTATTCATGTGTTTCAAGCGCAAATTGCTGTCTTTTATAATCCGGCGAATTATGTTGGATTTCATACGCTTTTAGAGAGCTTTAGCATCGCTATTTCTGCAGCTATACTTTTGTATGGATTGAAAAGCTTTGAGAAGAATCAGTCCAGTCGAATGCTCCTCTTATCTTTTACATTCTTTATAGTAGGGACACTTGACCTGCTCCACACCTTATCCTTTAAGGGGATGCCTTATTTTTTTACTGAAAGCTCTGTCGCGAAAGCCACCTGGTTTTGGGTTTCTGCACGAATCTTTCAGTCACTATTCATTTTAGCTACCCTATTCATTCCTGAGCGAAAATTATCAAGGGATTACCGCCCGCTGACTTTACTAGCTGGAATAATTGTTGCACTAACGACCTGCTTCTTGATTATTTATTATGAAAAAAACTTGCCTATCCTGATGGTAGAAGGTAAAGGAACCACACTTTTGAAAAATGGAATCGAATATGGGATCAGTTTTATTCTTTTTGTCTCTTTAATTAGGACATTGTATCAATATCATCTAGAAAAAAGTGAAGCGACACTTGCGCTGGCGCTTGCTTTTGTTTACTTACTGTTAACCGAGCTAGTTTTTACAATCTACCAAAGTGTATTTGACCTGGATAATTTTTTGGGCCATATTTTTAAAACACTTGGTTTCTATTTCATCCTAAAGAGTTTTTATTTTTCAAATCGGAAGATGGTAGAAGAAGTATTTGATGAGGAAGATAATGATGAAGAAGTGCAGAAAATGATGAAATGGATATAATGGCGAAAACTATCCTATTTTCCATTAACCTCATATTTAATTAACAACAAATTGAAGATATAATGGGAATTGTTCTATAGAGCAAATTCAAATAGTAATGTGATCACGACGTTTGATTACTTACTATTTTTTTTGGTGTTTTTAACTATTTAACACTTTACTAAGATAAAATTTTCTATTGACATAAAGTCTGATTCATCCTATATTAGAAACCGTTGATTAATATTTATACAATGAATTGTCGACTTCAAACATTATTGCACAATAAAAATATACATTACATCGGAGAGGTGTTCACAGCATGGGGAAAGCAAATAAGTTAGGTTTTTGGGTACTAACTGCACTGGTTGTTGGTAACATGGTTGGTTCGGGTATTTTTATGCTTCCACGTTCTTTATCAGAATCAGCAAGTCCTGCTGGCGTTATTGCTGCATGGCTTGTAACTGGTCTTGGTGTATTAATGACTGCGCTCGTATTCGGAAACTTGGCGGTACGTAAACCTAAATTACAAGGCGGACCGCAAATATATGCAAAAGATTTGTTTAAACAAGGTTCACATGCATCTACTTTATCAGGGTTTATGTCTACTTGGGGTTATTGGATTGGGAACTTAGCAGGGAATGTAGCCATGATTACTACTTTCGCTGGTTACTTATCTACCTTTTTCCCAATTTTAACAAGCCAGGCAGACTGGTTCACCATTGGTAACTTTACACTTAAGGTGGGGAATGGTTTAACCTTTATCGTATGTTCCGTTCTATTATGGGGAACGCATACAATTATCCTTCGCGGGATGGAAAGTGCCGGTAAATTAAACTTTTTAGCTACTGCTGCAAAGGTTGCTGGATTTATCTTATTTATTATCGTTGGTTTGTTTGCTTTTGAAAAAAGTAACATGCTTCCATTCATGGCAGAAAGACTCGATGACGCTGGTCACTCGATTAGTATGATGAAGCAAATTAACAACGCAGCAGTTAATACCTTATGGGCATTTATTGGTGTGGAATCAGCAGTCGTTTTTGCCTCACGTGCGAGAAAACAGACAGACGTCAAACGTGCGACAATACTTGGATTATTTATTGCGCTTGGAATATACGTCGGAATCAGTACATTAGTGATGGGGATGTTAGACCAAAACACACTTATTCACTCGGATAAGCCATTAATTGATGCGATTTCTACTGTACTAGGACCAATTGGTGGGAAAGTTTTAGCAGCAGTGGGACTAATCAGCTTATTTGGATCAACGATTGGTTGGTTAATGTTAAGTGCAGAGGTTCCGTATCAAGCAGCAAAACAGGGCTTGTTCCTTCCGGCTTTCTTAAAAGAAAATAAAAAAGGCATACCAGTCTTTTCAATGATTGTTTCAAACGGTTTAGGTCAATTGTTCATTTTCTCTACGATTTCAAAATCAATCTCAGGTGCATTTGATTTTGTTATTGTCATTGCCACTTTATCGTATTTAGTTCCATACTTTATCTCATCTGTCTATCAGTTGAAATTAGTTATTACAGGAGATACCTATAAAGGGGATCGATCAAGAGTAGGAGATGGAATCATTGCTCTCCTTTCGACGATTTATTCGGTATGGGTCATCATCGCAGGTACAGCTGATATGAAAACATTCATGTACGGAATGATTCTATTAGCAAGTGGAATCTTATTCTACGGACCACTCTTGAAAAAGACAAGGACGAATAAGGCGCAACAAAAGGCCGCATAATGAACTAACCTATCAGGGATTCTCTGATAGGTTTTTTTTATATAAAAAGGGCAAAATAATTTTGGTTCCTATCAATTATTTCTTTTGACAGATAGGAATAGATGTAATATGATAATTAAATCCTACAATAACTATCAGAATTAGGGGGGTTTTAAGGTTGAAAAAGTTAACTGTACTATTTGCACTTTTATTAAGCTTCATGTTTGTTCTATCAGCATGTGGTAAAGACGAGAAAGCTGATAAAGATAAAAAGGATTCAGATAAAAAGACAGCTGAAAAAGCTGACGGGGACTTATTGAAAAAAATCAAAGATGATGGAACGATTACTATTGGTACTGAGGGTACCTATCCACCTTTTACCTTCCATGATACAAGTGGAAATTTAACTGGATTTGATGTGGAGCTTGCTCAAGAAGTAGCCAAACGCCTCGGAGTGAAAGCAGAATTTAAAGAGACGCAGTGGGATGCGATGTTCGCCGGACTGGATGCCAAGCGTTTTGATATGATTGCAAACCAAGTAGGGATTCGCCCAGACCGTCAGGAAAAATATGATTTCTCTGATCCGTACATTACGTCATCTGCCGTATTAATCGTAAGCAAGGACAATGATAAGGTAAAAGCCTTTGAAGATATTAAAGGATTAAACTCTGCCCAGTCATTGACTAGTAACTATGCAGATATGGCGAAAAAACTGGGAGCTAATATTGTTGGTGTAGAAGGCTTCCAACAAGCGGTTGAACTGCTTGCTCAAAAACGTGTTGATGTAACCATCAATGATAAGCTAACATTCCTAGATTTTAAAAAGAGTAAGCCAGATGCACCGGTTAAGGTCGCTGCAACTAGTGAAGATGCTTCAACTAGCGGATTTATGTTTAGAAAGAAAAGCGATACGCTTGTGGATGAAGTGAATAAGGCATTAAAAGATATCATCGATGATGGTACGTATAAAAAAATCTCAGAGAAATGGTTTGGTGAAGATGTACTTAAATAGTATTTTTACTGACCCAGAAAGAGCACAAAAGTTATTTGATATAGCAAAAAGTTCCCTTCAGCCTATGCTGGAGGGAGCTATTTTAAATACGATACCGTTGACTATTGTTAGCTTTATTTGCGGTTTAATCTTGGCTGTGCTGACAGCATTAGCTAGGATTTCTCATGTAAAGGTATTGCAAAGTATTGCTAGGGTCTATGTTTCTGCAATCCGAGGAACACCGTTGTTAGTGCAATTATTTATTATTTTTTATGGCCTTCCTAATCTTGGTGTTACCCTTGATCCTTTTATTTCTGCGGTCATTGGATTTTCGCTCAGTGTTGGTGCATATGCATCAGAAATCATCCGGGCAGCGATTCTATCTATTCCGAAAGGGCAGTGGGAAGCGGGATATTCCATTGGTATGTCCTATACGCAAGCATTAAGAAGAATTATTCTTCCACAGGCAGCCAAAGTTTCCATTCCTCCCTTATCGAATACCTTTATCAGTCTTGTAAAGGATACATCACTTGCTTCACTTGTGCTCGTAACTGAGATGTTTCGCCGCGCTCAGGAGATTGCTTCAACCAATTATGAATTTTTATTGGTCTATTCCGAAGCGGCACTCCTCTATTGGGTCATTTGCTTTTTCCTATCCGTCCTTCAAGGTTTTATGGAAAGAAGACTGGACCGATATGGAGCTTAGCATGGGATTAACGGAAAAAGGGGAGTTTTACGATGATTTCAATTAAAGGTCTATATAAACAGTTCGGTCAATTAGAAGTGTTAAAAGGAATTGACCTTGAGGTGGAGAAGGGAAAAGTGGTGGTTGTCATCGGGCCGTCCGGTTCCGGAAAAACGACCATGCTTCGTTGCTTAAATGTGCTCGAAACTCCTACAAATGGGATCATTTCCATCGAAGGTCAGAGTCTTGATTTTTCAAAACCAGTTGCGAAAAAAAATATTTCCACGTTCCGACGATTAACGGGAATGGTGTTTCAAAACTATAATCTTTTCCCACATAAAACCGCCCTTGAGAATGTGATGGAAGGACCAGTGGTGGTGAAGGGGGAAAGTAAAGAGGCTGCTCGAAATAAAGCCCTATCACTATTAGAGAAGGTTGGACTTGGGGATAAGGTGGACTATTACCCTGCACAGCTTTCAGGCGGCCAGCAGCAGCGCGTCGGGATTGCCAGGGCTCTGGCGATGGAGCCAGAAGTGATGCTGTTTGATGAACCGACATCGGCGCTTGACCCGGAGCTTGTTGGTGAAGTATTAAAGGTTATGAAGGATCTTGCCGCAGAAGGCATGACGATGATTGTAGTCACCCACGAAATGCGCTTTGCCCGTGAAGCGGCGGATGAGGTCATTTTTATGGACCAGGGTGTAGTGGTCGAAAGAGACAAGCCAGAGGTCATCTTCACCCAGCCGAAAGAAGAACGAACGAGGAAGTTTTTGAATATGATTCAGTAAGGTGCTGTAGCTCGAGGAGCTATGGCACTTTTTGTTGTTGATATTTCTAGTATTTGGAAAAATAGCCATTACCCTTTGAAAATGAGCCAATCTCCTACAAAAATGAGCCAATCTCCCACAAAAATGAGCCAATCCACCCCAAATATAAGCCAATGTTTCCTAAAAATGAGCCAATCGCAAAATCACCAGCTAAGATTGTTCATAATATCTCCTCATCCTACTGCAGGATACTCAGTTCCAATGTTGAATTTATAATTATTAGGTAAATATTTGAAGAAAAATGAAACTTTTTCCATAAATTAACCGTAAATAAGGTACCTACATAAGAAGGGACTGATGCCTTTGGAACCTTTTAGCATTCCTTTAGAAACCATTTATTTGTATGGCTTGATCATTTCGGGTGTATTAACTGTTGTGTATGTCTTGTTTGCGGATGTGTTTCATTTCCACGGAGCGGGAGATGGGGGACTTCACTTTCTCAATCCTGTCTTGATTTTTGCCTTTATTACGGTCTTATCAGCAAGCGGTTATTTGTTTGAAAAGCTATCATCCCTACATTATTTACTTATTATAGGAATCTCGGCAGTTGCCGCTTTTATGATCGTCACCTTATTAAATGTATTTGTCCTCGTACCTTTATCCTCTGCGGAGGAGTCTCTGGTCTACAAAGATTCAGATTTAAGGGGACGAATAGGGACCGTGATCACACCTATCCCTGTGGATGGCTTTGGGGAAGTAATGATTGATAGCACAAGTGGAAGAATTGCCAAACCGGCATCAAGCTTTGATGGAGAGCAAATCCCGAATGGCACAACTGTACTTGTCGTGCAGGTGAAAAATGGGGTACTTGAAGTCACTGTTCATCAAGAATTAGAGAGTTTTATTTAGAGGGGGTTTTAAGAAATGGAATTTAGTATTATTTGGATTATTATCGGTATTGTCGCACTTATTCTTATTGCTTTAATTGGCGTTTTTATCACAAAGTATAGAACAGCTGGACCTGACGAAGCACTTATCATAACAGGTAGCTTCCTCGGTAACGGGAGTGTGCATGTCGACGAATCAGGAAACAAAATCAAGATTATCCGCGGCGGAGGTAGTTTTATTTTACCAGTATTCCAACAAGCAAAGCCGATTAGCTTGCTTTCAAGTAAACTCGAGGTAACCACTCCTGAGGTCTATACAGAGCAAGGTGTGCCGGTTATGGCGGATGGTGTCGCGATTATTAAAATTGGCGGTTCTATTAGTGAAATCGCGACGGCTGCTGAGCAGTTTCTTGGCAAGCCGAAGGAAGACCGCGAAAACGAAGCAAGAGAAGTTCTTGAGGGGCATCTACGGTCGATTCTTGGCTCTATGACGGTAGAAGAAATTTATAAAAACCGTGACAAATTTTCGCAGGAGGTCCAAAGGGTAGCATCACAGGATCTAGCGAAAATGGGGTTAGTCATTGTCTCGTTCACTATTAAAGATGTTCGTGATAAAAATGGCTACCTTGACTCACTTGGTAAGCCGCGTATTGCACAAGTAAAAAGGGATGCTGATATTGCTACGGCCGAGGCAGAGAAAGAAACACGGATTAAAAAAGCGGAAGCCGCTAAGGAAGCAAAACGCAGTGAACTAGAGCGCGCAACTGAAATCGCTGAAGCAGAGAAAACGAATCAGCTGAAAGTTGCTGATTTCCGCCGTGAGCAAGATATAGCCAAAGCCCGTGCCGACCAAGCGTATGATCTTGAAAGTGCACGTTCGAAGCAAGAGGTAATGGAGCAAGAAATGCAAATCAAGATCATCGAAAGACAAAAGCAAATCGAACTAGAAGAAAAAGAAATTCAGCGTCGCGAACGCCAATATGATTCTGAAGTGAAGAAAAAGGCCGATGCAGACCGTTACTCCGTTGAGCAATCAGCAGCAGCGGATAAAGCGAAGCAAATGGCGGAGGCAGAAGCAAATAAGTACCGTATTGAAGCTATGGCGAAGGCGGAAGCAGAGCGAATCCGCTTAGACGGTTTGGCGAAAGCAGAAGCACAAAAGGCCCAGGGTTCCACGGAAGCAGAAATTATCCGCTTAAAAGGTTTGGCAGAAGCAGAAGCGAAAGAAAAAATTGCCGAAGCGTTCGAGCAATTCGGGCAAGCGGCAATCTTGGATATGGTCATTAAAATGCTTCCAGAATATGCGAAGCAAGTGGCTGCTCCATTATCTAATATCGATAAAATTACGGTCGTGGACACGGGCGGTGGCTCAGGTGAAAACGGCGGTGCCAATAAAATCACCAGCTACGCAACGAATCTAATGGCGAGCCTTCAGGAATCCTTAAAGGCTTCAAGCGGCATTGATGTGAAAGAACTAATTGAAAACTATTCAGGTAAAGGCAATGTGAGAAAAAGCATTGAGGAATTAACAGACGAAGTGAAAAAGAAGACCGAATAAATAACAAAACTCCTTATCGAATACTGCGATAAGGAGTTTTAATTTAAAGAACAATCTCAAATGTTGTTCCTTTATTCGTGCTGCTCTTTACCTCCACGGTACCACCGTGCGCCTCGACCAATTGTTTTACAATAGCTAGTCCAAGCCCCGAGCCGCCAAGTGCACGGGTTCTTGATTTATCCACACGGTAGAAGCGTTCAAAGATGCGAGGTAAATCCTCTTCAGGAATACCTTTCCCTTCATCTTGTACTCGTATATGAATTTTTCCACTAATTTGTTTTGCATCAACTCTAATTAAGCTATGAGGCTCCGAATATTTCCGTGCATTATCCAGCAGATTTAGAATGACCTGTTCAAATCTGATTGGGTCAATCGATAAATAAAGATCATTCGGGCAATCAAGAAAAAGGTCCATATGCTGTTCTTTCAGTGCCGGAGAAACTTTTTCAATGATTCCTTGGAAATAGGGACGTAGATGAACCTCTTCTTTTTCAATAGAAAACGAATTTTCATCCATTTTCGCCAAATTAAAAAGTTCCTTTACCAGGTTAGATAACTTCAGTGACTCTTCATGGATGATGTCTAAATACTGTTTCCGCTCCTGTTCATTCGTTTCCTTACGTCGAGCGATATCTGCATAGCCCTTAATATAAGTTAATGGCGTTCGCAGCTCGTGTGAAATACTTGCCAGGAATTCATTTCGTTCATTCTTTAAAATTTCTAGATCACTCGCTAAGACTTTAATGGACTCCCCCAGATCCCCGATTTCGTCTTTCCCCAACTTTGGCAAAGAGACGCTGAGGTCACCTTTACTGATTCGTTTGGTCGCCTCACTCATTTTAATTAGCGGAAGCGTGACCACTTTGGTCAAAAACACAATGATGATAATCATAAATAAAAGAGAAAGCAGTCCGGCAAGCAGAAAATGCTGGTTAAGTCCGGAGATTAAGTTTTTAATTTTTTGTGTATTTTGAAACATGTATACATAGCCATTAATCTGTTGATCAATGACAACAGGACTAATTGAAGCAATATACGTAGCATTTTTCCAATTGTCTTCTAAGATAAGTCCTTCATGTGGTATCTTCTTCGGTGTATCACGGAGAATTTGCTTCATTTCATCTGTTACTTTATTTGATGACATATAAATGGATCCATCTGGCTTCGTAAGGATTACTTGTGTATCTGTCTGGGCTTCCATCATAGCAATATGTCTAATTGTTTCATCATGAAATGAAGCCTCTAATACTTCCCGATGGTTATTCCCCCTGGTCTGGAGTGCAGACAGCTCCTCATGCACGCGGGAATGAATAATATTATTATGCAAAAAGAACATCGAAATCGTTTCTAGTAGAAAAATGGCTAAGAAGAAAAGCAAGCCTATTTTAAATGATATTTTATTCATTCAATCAACACCTCACTCTCCTTAGAATACTACAACAATAAAGTAAAAGGAGTCTCATATTGTAGCCAATTTTTAAAAATTGAAGATGTTTTGACTAAGTTGTAGCGAATTTGTGAAGTTACAAAAATCACAGACCCAAGATGATATAGTAAAGATATGGGGAGTGATTATAATGAAAATATTATTAGTGGATGATGAACGTAGAATTATAGAAGTTCTCGAGGCCTACTTAGAGAGAGAAGGCTATGAAATTCACAGTGCTGATAATGGAATAGATGCTTTAAAGAAGGCGAAAAGCATAAATCCTGACTTAATTATATTAGACCTTATGCTGCCCGATATTTCTGGGGAAGAGGTTTGTCGGCTCGTACGGAAGGAATCAGATGTTCCCATTCTGATGCTTACGGCCAAATCGGCAGAGGATGACCGAATCAACGGAATTGTTATGGGTGCAGATGACTACTTAACGAAGCCATTTAGTCCTCGGGAAGTGGTTGTACGCGTTCAGGCAATTTTAAGGCGTGTCAAAAAGACGGAGAAAGTACAACTCCTTGAATTCAACGGAAAAAAATTAGTGGTAGACATTATAAAGAAAGAAGTCAAAGTAAACGGAGAATATGTGACATTAACACCTATCGAATACAAGCTATTAACGAATATGGCGGAAAATCCAGGTCGTGTATACAGTCGAATGGATTTATTAGAGAAAATTCAGGACGAGGGCATGTATTATGAAGGCTATGAACGCAGTGTGGATACACATATTAAAAACCTCCGCAAAAAAATAGAGCAAGATACACGACAGCCGGATTTCATCGTTACTGTTTTTGGGATGGGCTATAAATTTGGAGGGGTATTAGATGCTGCAAACACTCCGGTCTAAAATCCTATTTTATTTAGTTTTGATATCCATGATCGGAATCTTAATCGTCAGTTTTTTTATTCAATATGGATTTGAAGAGAGCTTTAATAGTTATTTAGACCATAACAGAGAAAAGAAGATTGATCGGATTATCACGGAAATTGAGAAGGATTATAGGAAGAATGGACATTTTACCAGTGATCCTGTGTATGGTCTGTTGCACGAGCATGCAATGACTGATCAGCTTTATTTTCAATTATATGATCGGTTTGGACAACTGCAGATGGATTCTTCTAACATTCGGAGCATGCTGAATAGCTTCGGTTTGACTGAACCAGCACCGGATGGGGAGGAGTGGCATTCCAAGTCCTACACACTGAAGGTGAATAATACCATCATTGGGAAACTGGTGGCCATTTATCCTAAAGGCTTAATTGATGATGAATATACGTTTATCCAATCTATCCAACTCTATATTTACGCAGCGGTATGTTTAACGATTGTTCTAGCCATCGTCTTCAGCATGCTTTTTTCAAAAAAGCTGACATCAGGTTTAAAGAAGCTATCTTTTGCTGCAAATGAACTTCAGCAGCATAATTTGGATATTCGAATCCCGTTGTCAGGTCTGCCTACAGAAGTGAAGCAAATTGCTATCTCTTTCAATAACCTTGCAGAATCCTTGGCGAGGGAAGAAATGCTTCGGAAGCAATTTACCGGTGACCTGGCACATGAACTAAGGACGCCCCTGGCGACTTTAAGAAGTCAAATTGAAGCCTTTCAGGATGGAATTTGGGAGCCAACACCACAGCGGTTACAGGTAAGTCACGAAGAGTTGATGCGGTTAGTAAGACTAGTGAATGAACTAGAAAAATTACTCGCTGCTGAAAATCCGCAAATTAGGCTGGAAAAAATAGAATTAGAGGCTGGTAGTGTATTAGAGGCATTGTACGAAATGTTTATGCCTATCTTTAAGGAAAAAGGTGTTCATCTTCACATCGAGGAACCGAAACAGGAGGAATTGTTTGAGGCGGACAAAGACAAGCTCATGCAAATCCTTTCAAACATACTTAATAATGCATTGAAATATACACCAGAAGGGAAGAATGTCACCCTTTCCGTCCAAGCGGATAAGGAAGGCTATGTTGGCTTCAAAATTCAAGATGAAGGCTCAGGTATGGCCGAAGATGATATTCCGCATATATTCGAACGGTTCTATCGCGGTGACAAATCACGAGACCGAAAAACAGGCGGGGTCGGCATTGGTCTCTCCATTGTTAAGGCCTTAATGGATGCCCACAAAGGATTAATCAAAGTAAAAAGTAAACTAAACAAGGGAACCAGCATCACCTTATGGTTTCCACAAGAATACTAAAAGAGGCCTCTGCTAGATGCAAGGCCTCTTTGCTTACTTTAATAAGTCATTAATATTGTAGACTTTTCCACTTTCTACATTTCCACTAAGCAGCAGGTCAACTAATGCATTGGCCACGGTGTCTGTCTGTAAGAGAGTATTTTTCTCCTTAAATTCCTTGAAGCGCTCCAAATCTTTAAACGCTTCTTTTGAGGAAGAGCGAATGGTAGTCTGCATGTTAGTATCCATGACCCCTGGACTGAAGGCAATGATTTTGTTGTTCGTCTTCAGTTCAGCTTGTTCGAGTGCTGCTGTCTGTGTAAACATATTAATGCCCGCTTTAGAACTGCAGTACACACTCCAGCCTTCGATTGAACGAACGGCTGCCCCGGAGGTTACATTGATGACCTGTACTGCCGTATTTGTGACCTGCGCTTTATTAAAAAAGAGATTGGTTGTAATGATCGGTGCAATTAAATTAACTTGGATATTACGGATAATCGGCGTTTGATCTAAATTTCCGACTGTCTGGATCGGTTCGATAACGCCTGCGTTGTTAAAAAGAAGAATCTCTTTAGGATTCTTTTCAAAAATCCAGTGGGCAATCTCCATAAATACTTCCTGTACTTCTTTTTCCAAAGAGAGATTGCAGGCATAGTGCTGATAAAATAGCCCTTTTTCGGCAGCCAATTGTTTAATTTCCTCGTTCTCTGTTCTAGAAACAGAAACAACGGCAATTTGTTCTTGAATGAGGCGTTTCGCAATCGCTTCACCTAGCCCCTTTGATGCCCCGGTTATAATTGCATATTTCATGGAATGAACTCCCCCTTAAAACTTCAGATTAATATGTATCTGTAAAAAGTTAACTTCTACCATATTTTATTCCTCTCGTCGTTTTTAATCAAACGAAAAAGGCAGCTTTCAAGGAGCTGCCGTTTAACGTGCGACTGGGAAGAACTTTTTCCATTCATTTAGGAAAGGGGAGGTGGCTGCATTCGGCTGATCTAACACCCGGGAAGTTGGCCCCGTTTGCTTCACTTCTCCATTGACAATAATGGCGAGCTGGTTTGTGAGATAATGAATCTCCATCAAATCATGGCTGACAAACACAGCCGTCGTGTTCGCTTCCTCAATAATTCGCTTGAAATCTTCCATTAGCTTAATCTTAGTCGGGAAATCTAAAGCAGAAAAAGGCTCATCTAGAAACAGAATTTCTGGTTCCACAATCATTGCTCGTGCCAAATTGACCCTTTGTGCCTCACCACCGGATAAGTACAAGGCATTTTTCTTCGCTAGATGAGTGATGCCGAATACCTCCATCCAATGAGCCACTTTCTCCTTTATGATGCTTTTTGGAACCTTTCTTAAGGTTAACCCAATAGCAATGTTTTGAAAAACAGTTCCATCTAGAAGTAAGGTCTGTTGAAGAGCAATCGAGAATTTCCGTCGTAACTCTAGAGGGACATTTCCTTTTGGGATGGCCTGTCCACGATAAAGTATATCACCCCTTGTTTGCCTTTCAAGAAAAGCAAGCACCTTCAGCAGTGTACTTTTTCCTGCACCATTCGGCCCCATGATGCCAAGAAACTCTCCCTCATGAATATGGAAATCCGGAATCGTGAGAATTGTTCGATCATGCGCGTTAAAAGTGATATTCTTCAACTCAATTAGTGGGCTCATGAAAATCGCTTCCTTTGCTGTAAAAAGGTTAAGATGGCTGTGATTAATAGGGCTACGGTCAATAGGATAAATGAGAGTGCGAGGGCAATATCGAAATTACCTTTAGATACTTCCATCACAATCGTAGTAGTCAAAATTCGGGTGTCTCCTTGAATATTGCCGCCTACCATCATGGCAGCCCCAACCTCGGCAATGACCCGGCCAAACCCAGCCATGATTGCAGCTAGAATAGCAATCTTAGATTGTTTGACGAGAATGACTAATGTTTGCAGCTTCGTTGCTCCAAGGGCTTTGATTTGCAGGAGCATTTTATCATTAATTTGCTGAAAGGCGGAACAAATTAAGCTTGTAATAATGGGTAGGGAAACTAATACCTGTGCCATGACAATGGCTGTTGGACTATACAGCAGGGACCAGTCCCCTAATGGCCCGGAACGCCATAAAAACATGGTAATCCAAAGTCCCGCAACCACTGGGGGAAGCCCCATTCCCATATTAATAAAAAGCAGAAGGATTCTGCGGCCTCTGAATCTTGTTAGTCCAAGTAGGATACCCAAGGGAAGTCCAAGCAGGGTGCTTAATAGGATGGAAATTAAACAGACCTTTAGAGTCAGCCATGTAATTTCAAATACCTCTGGGTCTCCAGAGAAGATCATTTCAAATGCTTTTTTAAGTCCATCTAGTAAAAGTTCCATGCATTGCGGCCCTCCTGGTGAAAAATAGGCAGGAAGAGTCTTCCTGCCACTAATAATCTATTCAGTATATTTATAGAACAAAGATTGACCGTAGTCTTTCTTTCCGAAGTTTTCAATTACATCTTGGGTTTTTGGATCTACCATAAATTCTACGAATTTTTCCGCATCCTTGCTATTAATTTTATCATGCTTTTCAGGATTTACTTGCATGACATGATAAATGTTCATTAAATCCTTGCCGCCTTCAACAACAATTTTAAGAGTGTCTAAGTTTTTCTCTTGGGCAAGCCAAGTAGCACGGTCTGTTAGCACATAGCCTTTTTTCTCTGCCGCCACCTGTAACGTTTGACCCATACCTTGACCTGTTGAAACATACCAGTCACCTGCAGGCTTCATGTTCGCTAAAGTCCAGATGCCAAGTTCTTTTTTGTTTGTACCAGAGTCGTCCCCACGGGAAATAAAAGTAGCTTTCGCCTCTGCCAGCTTCTTGAACGCAGCAGTAACGTCATCACCGCTGACACCCGCTGGATTCTCTTTTGGACCAACAAGAATGAAGTCATTATACATAACTCGTTTGTAGTTAATGGCGTCACCAGCATCAACGACAGCTTTTTCAGCTACAGGGGCATGCACAAGAAGGGCATCTGCTTCTCCTTTTGTTCCCATCTCTAACGCTTGTCCTGTGCCAACGGCAACCGTTTTTACTTTTACATTATTTTGTTTTTCAAACATTGGGATGAGGACATCCAATAAACCGCTGTCCTGGGTACTTGTGGTTGTTGCAAGAATCATTTCTGTTGGTGTAGCTTTAGGTTCTGTCCTTTTGTCTTTAGCAGCTGCATCTTTCGTTTCAGAATTACCGCAAGCAGATAGTACTAAAAGCATGAAAGTAAATAAAACGGCAACATAGCGATTTTTTAACATGTGGTTTCCTCCGGTAAAGTAGTTTGATAGATTACTTTTCCTAAATCAACGATAGAATAACCTTCTAATTCAGTTAAACTATCTTTGAACTCAGGGGACTGTAGGTATTGTATTAACTCCGTCAAGCTTTGTTTGTTCTCATCCGTGAATCGGAACACAAGATCAAAATGTTCTTGGGCAACTGGAATAAAATCAAGGTCTAAATGACTGGCAGCGGACTGAATTCCAAAGGCAACATCTGCGATCCCTCTACTTATATAAGAAGCCGCCGATAGATGAGTCCACTCTTCATCGTTGTAACCATTAATTTTACTAGGATTAATTCCGTAGGTTGCTAGCTTAGAGTCTAGTAAAAATCGTGTCCCTGCTCCCTTTTGGCGGTTGATGAACTGGACATCTTTTCTTACAAGGTCAGGGAAATCAAGTACACTCTTTGGATTGCCCTTTGCAACGATGAAACCTTGCTGTCTTGCAGCCAATCGAAGGACTAGAATAGATTCATAGACAAAAAGCTGATGAATGAATGGCAGGTTATATTCTTGTGATGTCGGATCTAATAGATGAATGGCGGCGATATCACATTGACCGCGGTAAAGCATCATGAGCCCCTCTAGACTGCCTATGTAAGAAGGTTGAATTTGCACGTTTAATGCCATTACTGCTTGTTTTGCAAAATGCTCGACGAGAAAATCATGACTCCCTGATAATCGAATTGACAGTGCATGATTGCTGGCCGCGATTGTGGGGCTTGTTTGAACTTTCGTTGCAGGAGCTTTTGTATTCCCTTTGTACCTTTCTAGTTCGGCGTGCTCAATTCTCATTTTGTTTCCGATTTTAAATGCCTGCAACTCTCCTCTTTTAATTAACTCATAAACCGTATGTTTAGAGATTTGAAAGAGTTGGGCCACTTCATCAGGAGTATATGCCTTTTCTTCCACTGTTCACCATCCTTTTCCAATTCCAGGTTTACTTTATTAAAAGATTATCATAATAGATGTGATTTTTGTTAAGTTTTGTTAAGTTTTGTTAAGTTTTGTTTGGTTTCATGTAGAATTGTCACTGTTTGTTCAAAGGGGGCTGTAAATTTCACATAAATATCACAAACTTCACTTTTTGTTCAATGGTGAGCATGGAAGTTTGTTGTAGTATAGTAGTAGAAATAATAAATTGTGTGATAAGGGAAGGGATGTACATGTCTAAGCTTTTGTATATTACGGCTAATCCGAAAAACGATATAAAGCTTTCAAAAGGAATGCAGATTGGGGAAGTATTTTTAGAGGAGTTTAAAAAGGAACAGCCGGATGTTGAAATTGAACATATGCACTTATATAGCATGGATATCCCCCAGATTGACATGGATTTACTATATGCACGTGCAAAATTATCCTTTATGGGATATACAAAAGATCAGCTTACAGAAGAAGAGCTGACAAAAATCGAAAAAATGCATGCACTTGCTGACCGATTTATTGATGCGGACTATTATGTTTTTGTTACTCCAATATGGAATCTTGGTGCACCGGCAATTTTAAAATCCTTCATGGATTGTTTATTTATTGCAGGAAAAACATTTACCTACTCCGAGCACGGTGCAGAGGGCCTTCTTACCGGAAGAAAGGCTATACACATTCAAACACGCGGAGGCATTTATTCAACTGGAAAAATGGTGGATTTTGAAATGGGCGACCGTTATTTAAGCAAAGCCCTTGAATTCCTTGGCTTTGAATTGATGGAAACCGTTTTTGCAGAAGGAATGGATCATTTTCCAAAAATGGTCCCGGAAATTATGGCAAAAGCGAAAGAACAGGCTGCAGAGGCTGCTCGAGAAATGGCAAAACAGACTGAAACAGTATAAAAAAAGGCAGTTCGAGTCATCTCGAGCTGCCTTTTTGTGAGTTTAATCTATTCTATTTGCGATAAAAGGTGGTTTATTTGCGATAATCCTCCTTTTATTTGCGATAATCCTCCTTTTATTTGCGATAATCCATGATTTATTTGCGAAAACCGACCTTTTATTTGCGAAACCACTCCACCTGATTAAAACTTCCCTGTAAATTGGAAAAACAAGACGATGATTCCTAGTGCCCATACATAAATAGCAAACGGTTTTAATGAATTCTTTTTCAAATAACCAATCATCCATTTAACAGCAATATAGCCAAAAATGGCAGACGAGATAATCCCTACAAGCAAGGCAGACAAAGAGATTTCCTCACCCGCACCGCCCAATAAATCCTTCGTTTGCAGCACAATCGCGCCAGCAATAGCAGGGGTTGATAAGAGAAAGGAGAAATAGGCCGCTGTTTCTCGATCTAATTTCCGCCAGAGGGCTGCTACTATCGTCATACCTGAACGAGAGATGGCAGGCATAATGGCTACCGCCTGAAAAGTACCAATAATTAACGCATCTTTATAGCTAATATCGTCCATTTTTTTATATCCATTTTTTGCCGAATCAGCGAGCCACAGGAACAGTCCTGTAACGAGAAACTCCCAGCCAATCGTGACGCCCGTCTTGGAAATTTCATCAATGTAATCTTTTAAAGTAAGACCGAAAATAACCGCAGGGATCGTACCGACAATCAACAAAAAGGTTAACTTACTAAAGGGGTTTTTAATAATTTTAATAAATTCATCCTTATAAAAAACGAAAACAGCCAGTAAGGTACCAACATGGAGCATGGTATCGAGTAAAAGCCCCGCTTCCTGCAACCCAAATAAATTTCTTCCTAAATACAGATGACCTGTACTGCTAATGGGCAAAAATTCTGTAAAACCTTGGATAATTCCGAGAATAAGTGCTTCCAGTTTTGTTAACATAAGTCCCCTCTCATTTCTACATAATGATAAGCCTGTACATATAAAAGATATGCATAGAAAAGCGGCTTCATGAAATCCACCTTTATTTTAGGTTTATTTTACCAATTAGGTCAATGAAATTCTCCGACGTTCAAACAAAATAAGTGCAAATGAAGGGTCGACTCCCATAAAATAGAACTATAACCGTTCGAGAGGAGAAACGCTTTGGAACATACACATCTGCATTTTAATACTTCTATTGGAGTCAAAAAGCCAGAAAATATCCGGAACAAACAACAGGCCTGTCCTTTTTGCGAACGTGACCAACTGACGGACCTAATAGCGGTGGATGGACCCATCATTCTATTAAAAAATAAATACCCAGTTTTAGAAAATGCATATCAGACCGTTTTAATTGAAACGGACGATTGCCATGCAGAGCTGTCAACGTATTCAAAAGATCATTTGCATCGGTTAATAAAGTTCGGAATCAAGCATTGGCTCGAAATGGAGGAAACTGGCTGCTATCGTTCGGTGATATTTTTCAAAAATCATGGCCCGTTATCTGGAGGAACACTTGCCCATCCGCATATGCAAATCGTTGGCTTAAATGATATTGATTATAAAGAAAAAGTAACCCATGAAATGTTTGAAGGGCTTGTGATTGCAGAAGGGGAGGGCACTCGATTTACGCTTTCCACCAAACCACGAGTGGGATTTTATGAGTTTAATATCGAGATGAATGATTCCAGCTACCAGGAACTATTTTCGGAGTATCTGCAAATAGCGGTTCATTATATTCTGAATCATTTTCCATTCAAGGCAACGAGCTACAATGTGTTTTTTCATCATATTGATGATAAAATCTACGCCAAGGTTGTCTCACGTTTCGTAACCACTCCACTCTACATCGGCTACGGCCTTCCACAAGTCCCAAGCAACCTAGAATGGATGGCAAACGAAGTAAAGCGGATTTACTTTAATAGCTAGGACATTGGTAGTAAATAAAACCATTCACGGTTTAGAAGTTGTGATTTGTCCTCTTTAAAAATATAATGGAGGAATGGACAAGTTTTAATATAAGGTGGAGACCTAGTATGACTTCAAATAATAATACAACTTCTAAACTTGATTATAATCTCGTTTTTATACTGATATTACTTTTTCTAGCGAGCTGTTTAGCGATTTATAGCGCCCAGGCAAGCGGCCAATATAAGGAGAACTTCCTATTAAAGCAAATCGTTTGGTACGTCGTTGGTGGGGGGATTATTGCGAGTGTAATGACACTTGACTCGGATCAATTACGAAAGCTAACCTGGTATGCGTATGGATTCGGACTTTTCCTGCTGGCATTCCTGATTGTCGCACCACCAAGTATTGCACCGGTCATCAACGGAGCAAAAAACTGGTTTAAGGTTCCGGGATTGGGTACCATCCAGCCGTCAGAGTTTGTTAAAATTTTCATTATTTTAGCTCTTTCTCGGACGATTGAGGATCATCATCAGAAAAACCTAATCAAAACGATGCAATCCGATTTCTGGCTGTTAGTAAAGCTTGGAATGGTAACTATGGCACCGTTGATTCTAATCATTAAACAGGACTTAGGAACTTCTCTTGTTTTCTTAGCCATTTTGTTAGGGATGATTTTTATTTCAGGGATTTCCTGGAAGTTGTTAACGCCGTTATTTTCTGTCGGTATTGTACTAATTGGAACGATTTTTTACTTTGTTCTCTGGAATCCAGAACTACTTGAAAAATATCTTGGAATAAAGCAATACCAGTTTAATCGGATTTATTCCTGGCTTGATCCTTATAGCTATCAAGGCTCTGATGCGTATCAGTTGACCAAGTCTCTACTTGCTATTGGATCTGGACAGACTGGGGGCAAGGGAACAGGTAACCGTGAAGTGTATTTACCGGAAAGCCAAACTGATTTCATATTTAGTGTCGTCGGGGAGGAATATGGCTTCATTGGAGCGAGTGTGTTAATCAGTTTATTTTTCTTATTGATTTATCACATTACCAAGGTTGGAATGGAAACGAAGAATAACTTTTATACGTATATATGTGTAGGTGTAATCAGCATGATTACCTTCCACGTGTTTCAAAATATCGGAATGACCATTGGCGTTCTGCCAATTACCGGTATTCCATTGCCATTCATCAGCTATGGAGGAAGTGCCCTCATGGGGAATATGCTCGGACTGGGTCTAATCTTTTCCATACGCTACCATTATAAAAAATACATGTTTTCAACAACAGCATAAAACAGAAGAGAGCGGGGTCATGGCAACCCCGCTCTCTTCTATTTTTGTTACATATGTTATGTTATTTTTTAAGGAAGATTTTCTCCACATCATCAAGCATTAGATTGGCAGCAATGACACCACCAGCTGTATTCCAAATAGCATCGTTTACTTCGTGTACTTCCCCTTTTTTTGCTACCTCTAGGTTTTTGAATAATGGATCAGCAAGCCAGTCTTTTGCAAGCGTATTGCCTTTTCCATCCCCAGTATCATAAGTGAAATAGAAGAGAATGTCCCCGTCCATCGCTGGAATACGCTCTTTCGTTACATTCTTTTCAGCAAAATCATCCACGTTCTGGCTCTCAGGACGAGCAAATCCAAGGTCATTTAAGATAACACCTGAGAAGGTATCTTTATGGTAAATACGAACTTCTCCAGACATAAAACGAACCATAGAAACTTTCATATTCTTTTTGTCGCCAAGTTTTTCCTTGATGTCTGCAATTCGGCCATTGTATTTTTCTAAAACTTCATTCCCTTTATCTTCTTTATTAACAGCTTTCGCATAAAGAGAATAGTTCGCTTTCCAGTCGCCACGTAAAGTTTCGGCAAAAACAGTCGGAGCAATCGCACTTAATTGCTCATAAATTTTTTCTTGACGCATTTTATTACCAATAATTAAATCAGGCTTCAATGCAGCAATTGCCTCAACGTTAACTTCACTCTCAGTCCCCACGACTTTTGTGTCCTTTAACTGACCAGCGATATGCTCATACCAAGGGTCACCCGTCCAAGATTTAACCGCACCAACGGGAGTAACTCCCATAGATAAAAGTGCTTCTGTTCCTTCGTTTGTAAGTATAACTACGCGTTTTGGCGTACTCTTAATAGTGGTTGATCCCATTGCGTGTTCGACCGTATAGCTTTTTTCAGCAGCTGTCTTTGGTGCTTCTTTCTTTTCAGTTGTTTTGTCCTCTGCACCGCCACAAGCTGCAAGTAAGAAAATAGCCAGGATGGAGAAGATAGATAATAAAGATTTTGATTTTGTCATTTTCATATGTGTATGTATCCTCCTTGATAATTGTAAATGATAATCATTTTCAATGACATCTTTATCATAAAATGAACAAATGGAGGATGTCAACGATTTAATTGAAAATGATTTTCAAAATCATTTACGATTTTGTGAACAAACTTTAAAAGGTAAATGAAAATGATTTTCATAGTCATTGACAATCATTATCATTTAGAGATAGACTTAAATTAATTACTACTATAAACATGTTAGAAGGGTTTCAATCACATGCTGTTAAAAAGTACACCATTAAAATGGATGGGACTAATCACTGCTTTTTTGCTAATGCTGTTATTAATGTGTGCCAGTGTCATCTATGGTTATACAGACACCAGCTGGCGGACAGCAATCGAGTCCTATACGAATTATAATGGGTCAAACGAACATATTATTATTCAAACTGTTAGATTCCCAAGAGCATTAATTGCTTCCGCAGTGGGGGCAAGCCTTGCCATTGCTGGAGTGCTCATGCAAACATTAACCAAAAACCCATTGGCATCGCCAGGAATCTTTGGAATTAATGCGGGAGCAGGGTTTGCAGTTGTTGTGGCCATTACTTTATTTTCAGTAACAGATCTCCAAGCTTTCAACGGTCTCGCCTTCTTGGGTGCAGCTGTAGCCGCTGTCAGTGTATATGCCATCGGTTCCTTTGGCCGTGAAGGCTTGACACCAATGAAGCTTACTTTAGCTGGAGCGGCGATGTCGGCCATGTTCTCATCTTTTACACAAGGCTTGCTTGTTGTTGATGAAGCGGCATTGGAGCAGGTATTATTCTGGCTGGCAGGGTCTGTTCAAGGAAGAAAATTGGAGACCTTGTTTTCCGTCTTACCTTATATTGGGGTTGGCTGGGTAGGTGCCGTGCTTATTTCTGGAAAAATGAATATCTTGTCCATGGGGGAAGATGTGGCTAAAGGGCTTGGGCTAAACACAGGTCTAGTCAAACTAGCTATCGGCGTCATTGTGATCCTACTTGCGGGCGGTTCGGTGGCAGTCGCGGGTCCGATTGGGTTTGTAGGGATTGTGGTTCCTCATATTACAAGGTCCATTATTGGAATTGATCATCGTTGGGTGATTCCCTTATCAGGTATTTTAGGAGCCATCCTTTTATTAGCAGCAGATATTGCTGCAAGATATGTCTTAATGCCATCTGAAGTGCCTGCCGGTGTCATGACAGCGGTTATTGGGACTCCATTCTTTATTTTTATTGCAAGAAGGGGGTTCAACGGACGATGAGCAAATATAAAAATTTCCGCTTATTTAATGATAGAATTTCTTTTTTAATCGACAAGAAAGCAGCTACCACTTTTATCATTCTGCTGATTGCAGCCTTCATTGTCTTTGTTATTAGTACAGGGACGGGAGAAATGAAAATTAACCCATTCACGGTGGTACAAGTATTGTTCGGCGGCGGTCCTGAAATGGAAAAGCTTATTATTACCTCCTTTCGATTACCAAGAATCATTGTAGCCCTGATGGTTGGTATTTCATTAGCTGTTGCTGGTGGTATTTTACAAGGGATGATTCGAAATCCGCTGGCATCGCCTGATGTTCTTGGAATTACGGGGGGCGCGGCTGTTGCAGTGGTTGGGTTTTTAGCCTTTTTTAGCGATAAAAATAATGCCTTAACTGTCAGCATTGCTTGGCTTCCGTTAGCCGCCTTTTTAGGTGCTGGGATTGTTGCCTTTTTAGTGTACATCCTTGCTTGGAAAAATGGAGTATCACCTATACGTCTTGTTTTAATTGGAATTGGGATTTCCACTTTGATGCAGGCACTAACGACATTGATGATGATCATGGGGCCGATTTATCAGGCGAGCCAGGCAAACATATGGATTACGGGTACGGTTTACGGCTCTAACTGGAAAAATGTTGCTACCTTGGTTCCTTGGACGATTACGTTTCTCTTAATTGCTTTCTTTGCAGCGAGAACCATTAATATTCAAGAACTAGGCGATGAAGTGGCAACGGGGTTAGGGGGAAAAGTTCAAAAACAACGATTTTTATTATTGATGATTAGTACCGCTTTAATTGGTAGCTCGGTAGCTTTTGCTGGAGGAATTGGTTTTGTTGGCTTGATGGCACCGCATATGGCAAGGCGGTTAGTAGGCTCTTCATTTGGTGCGCTGCTTCCGGCTTCTGCACTAATTGGTGGCATTCTTGTTATGACAGCCGATTTGATTGGAAGAACCATGTTTTCACCTATGGAGGTTCCTGCGGGTGTATTTACAGCCGGTATCGGGGCACCGTATTTTATCTACTTACTTTTTAAAACAAGAAATGCATAATGGAAGACAAACGTTAACGAAGGAGCTGGCATGAGAATGAATGCGATTGAAACGAAGAATTTATCACTTTCATATGGAGAGACCCTCATTATTAATGAGTTGGATTTGAA
This sequence comes from Bacillus sp. SLBN-46, assembly GCF_031453555.1. Classification (GTDB taxonomy): domain Bacteria; phylum Bacillota; class Bacilli; order Bacillales; family Cytobacillaceae; genus Neobacillus. The sequence continues at coordinate 1,390,214 of NZ_JAVIZM010000001.1, forward strand.
AATTCCAAAGGGTGAGATCACCGTTTTTATTGGAGCAAACGGATGCGGGAAATCCACTCTTCTTCGTTCGATCGCCCGTCTCTTGAAGCCAACTTCTGGCGGAGTGTTGCTCGAAGGAAAAGCCATCGCAAAGCTTTCAACAAAGGAAATCGCCAAAAAGATGGCTATTTTACCGCAGTCCCCTTCAGCTCCAGAAGGGCTAACCGTACTTCAACTCGTTAAACAGGGGCGCTACCCTCATCAATCCTGGTTAAAACAATGGTCGGAGGAAGATGAAAAAAAGGTCAATGAAGCCTTAAAGGCAACCCGTTTAGAGGAGTTAAAAGAAAGAACAGTAGACTCACTTTCAGGCGGACAAAGACAGCGTGCCTGGATTGCCATGACCTTAGCTCAGGATACAGATGTCATTCTTTTAGACGAACCAACCACTTACTTGGATATGACACATCAAATCGAAATTCTCGATTTACTGTTTGAATTAAATGAAAAGAAAAAGCGGACCGTTGTGATGGTACTTCATGACCTTAACCTTGCCTGCCGTTATGCTCATAACGTGGTAGCTATTAAGGATAAAAAGGTGTATGCCCAGGGAAAGCCTGAGCATGTTATTAATTGTGGTCTTGTGAAAAATGTGTTTGGTATGGACTGTGAGGTCACGATGGATCCTTTATTCGGAACACCATTGTGCATTCCTTATGGCAGGGGAAGATGTATTATCGATAAGGCGGTGGCGATGAATGGATAAAGAGCTGACAGAAACTGAACTTCTTGTTTTGGAGAAATACAGGCTGGGCGGTAAAAGTGCAGATTATTTTCCTATTGCCTCTCTGCTTGATGAGTCATTCCTTAAAGACTTTCTTGAAAAGTTAGCTCTGACCATTGGTGCACCTTCCACAAAGGTTGCCGCATCCATTTTTATCAAAAGATATGCTTTTTTAGCGGTAACTGCCCTTTATAGTATGAGTGTTTGGAATAAAAAGTTGAATGTATCAATAGATAATGTATCAATGGAGTCTCCTAATCAGGGGATACCCTGGCTCCCGTCTTTTTCGTTGAAGGAGATGACTGCACAGGATTGGAATGGAGAGGGTCGCGCTCTATGGCGTGATAGTGTGTTGAAGGACCTTTTCGCCAACAACATTTATCCAATCATTATGACATTAGAAAAAGCTTTCGGTATATCTAAGTTGATTCTGTGGGAAAATATCGCTGTTTACTTGTTTTGGCTCTATGAAAAAGAATTGAAAGACAACGAGAATAGTAATGTAACAGACGACTTCCGTTATTTGTTACTAGAAGCAGAAGGTTCTTTATTCGGCCAATATAACTTAAATCCCCTGCAACGCTATTATGCTGAAAAGACGTATGTAGAAGAAATGGATGAAGAGATTCGTCTACGAAAAACGTGCTGTTACTCTTATCAGCTGCCAGCAGGAAAACGCTGTAAGGTATGCCCATGTACGCATGTAACTAAGGATGGAAGGTGTCATGATGGAGAAAGTATTTGTTCAGCAGTTCGAAGCTTTGCTTGAGAAGTACAGCGAGCTTTTGGTGGGAGAATCCAATGAGGAGACAAAGGAAAAGGTGAAGGCGTGGGCCTTGTATACGCATATTGCGAAGTCCATGCCTGCTTTAGCTAAGCATTGGAATGAACTCTACCCCGATGGGAAAGAAGAAATAAAACAGATTGTTGGCGAAATTAAGCAGATGAACGAAAAGCATCGGAAATCAGCTCAATAAGTACATAAAAAAACCCGGAGGCGACGCCTTCGGGTTTTTGCTTATTGCATTGTAGTATTGCCGCCGCCATGCTGTGGCAGTTGGTTGGTATAGCCTTGGAATTGCTGATACGATTGTTGGAGCTTTTGTTGGTCAGCAGCTTCAATGGCGTACCAGCCTTTTCTAAACATAAGGTCGTAAAGGTCGCGCTGACATTGTTGTGTTTCAGTAAAAATCTGCATAACATCCTGATACAAGCCTTCGTGGCTAGCTTCATGCAGTGCCATAGTGTAGGCCGTAGTCATGTATTTTTCCGTAGACAAGATATCATTAATAAAATCACGATCATTCATTTGTGGGGTCTTCGGCACCTGTGATTCAGGGTTTTGGATTTTTTGCTGGTTTTGGTTCATCAGTCTGTCCTCCTTCTTACTGCATGTTGTTAAGTGGTTGTTGCTGGCCTGAATGCATGCCTAGGTGGCCTAAAAGCTGTTGGTAGTGACGCTCATGCATTTGGCAAACCTTTTCTGCTTCCGCTTTAATCTCAGGGTCTTGGCACTGTCCGGCAAAGAAGTGTGCTTTCTTCGCAGAGAGTAAATTCCATGACATCATATCCGTTAAATAAAGAGCATCCTTCGTCGATACTACACCTGGAGGTTGTTGCATGGTCGCTTGTTGATTTTGCATGTTCATATTTTGTTGCTGCATAGAGAATCCTCCTATTTCTTTGGATTTTAATTACCTTTTGAACTGATTATTCTGGCTGTTTTTTTTGTCTAGGTGGGCTTCTTCATTTCCTGGCCCGCCATTCCCCTTGACACTAGCTGCACTAACTCCAGCTTTGGAAGGGTTCTTTTTCATTTTCGCCATCTTTATCACCTCAAGAATAGGATGCCCAGTGCTTAGAAATTATGTAAGTGGAGACAAATGTTCAAAAAAATTTCAAATTTCCGCTATTATTGATTGCACAAATTTTCGAAATATTTTATTATAAATAATAACAAAGCTCATTCAGAAATATTTTTTTTGACTAAAAAATGAATGAGTGTTCATTCAAAGTTTGAAGGGGGAGACAGTGTTGAACCAATTAATTAAGAAAGCAGCTGTCCTAGGATCAGGAGTAATGGGCTCAGGGATTGCAGCACATCTAGCGAATATCGGAATTCCTACACTATTATTGGATATCGTGCCACGTGAATTAACAAAAGAGGAAGAAGCTAAAGGACTTACATTACAAAATAAACAAGTTCGCAACCGAATCAGTGCGACCGCTATTCAAAAGCTACTAAAGCAAAAGCCGGCTCCACTGACCTCCAAGAAAAATCTTGCTCTCATTGAAGCAGGAAACCTTGAAGACGATTTAGTGAAATTGAAAGATGTCGACTGGGTCATAGAGGTAGTCGTTGAAAATTTAAAGGTTAAACAGCAGGTTTTTGAAAAAGTGGAACAATTCCGTAAACCTGGAAGTATCATTAGTTCGAATACATCAGGTATCTCTGTCGAGGCGATGGTTGAAGGCCGCTCAGAAGATTTCCAAAAGCATTTCTTAGGAACACATTTCTTTAATCCACCTCGTTATTTAAAGTTACTCGAAGTTATTCCAACTCAGTACACGGATCCAGCAATTCTTTCCTTTATGAAAACTTTTGGTGAGGATGTACTTGGAAAAGGCGTGGTAGTGGCAAAGGATACGCCTAACTTTATTGCAAACCGCATTGGTACGTACGGTCTTCTAGTTACGGTTCAAGAAATGTTGAAAGGCGGCTTAAGTGTTGGAGAAGTTGATTCCATCACAGGTCCGCTGATTGGTCGTGCGAAGAGTGCAACATTCCGTACCTTGGATGTAGTTGGATTAGATACCTTCTATCATGTTGCTAACAACGTCTATGAGAAAGTGGATGGCCATGAGAAAGAAGTGTTTGAAATTCCTGCTTTTCTTAAAGCGATGGTGGAAAAAGGTTGGCTGGGCAGCAAGTCCGGACAAGGATTTTTCCTGAAAAAAGGAAAAGAAATTCTTGAACTTGATCCAAGCACATTGGAATATGGCCCGCGTAAAAAGTTGACAACTCCATCTGTTGAATTGGCTAAACAGGAAAAAGGCTCAGGGAATAAATTGAAAGCGCTTGTTTACGCCAATGATAAGGCGGGGCAATTTTTATGGAATACGACCAAGCAATCGCTTGTTTACTCAGCGAAGCTATTAGGTGAAATTGCCGATGATATCGTAGCCATTGACCGTGCTATGAAATGGGGCTTTGGCTGGGATAAAGGACCGTTTGAGACATGGGATGCGATTGGTGTTGAAAAATCGGTTCAAAAGATGCAGGAAGAAGGAATGGAAGTACCTGCTTGGGTGACGGAAATGCTTGAAAAAGGCTTTACCTCCTTCTATATCGAGGAAAACGGTGAATCCTTCTTCTATCATAACGGTCAATATCGTTTAGTAGAATTTAATCCGAAGGTAATTGACCTTAAAAAGATTAAAAACCAAAAAGGTGTCATAAAGAAGAACAGTGGCGCGAGTCTAATTGACATTGGCGACGGTGTGGCACTCCTTGAGTTCCATTCACCGAATAATGCCATTGGTCTTGATATCGTTCAAATGATCAACTTTGCTGTGGATGAGGTGGAGAAGAATTATAGGGGCCTTGTCATAGGTAATCAAGGAAAGAACTTCTGTGTCGGTGCGAACCTCGCCATGATGCTGATGGAAGCACAGGATGACAATATCTATGAGCTTGATTTAGTGGTTCGTCATCTCCATAGCGCATTACTAAAAGTGAAATACAGCTCGAAGCCAGTGGTGGCAGCACCATTTGGTATGACACTTGGCGGCGGTGCAGAGGTTTGTCTGCCAACGGCACATATTCAAGCATCATCAGAAACCTATATGGGGCTTGTTGAAGTCGGTGTCGGCTTGCTTCCAGGCGGTGGCGGTAATAAAGAGCTTTACATTAAGCACTTAGAAAATCTTCCAAGCGGTGTTCCGTTTGATTTGCAAAACGTCGCTAACAAAGTGTTTGAAACGATTGCAATGGCTAAAGTATCTACATCTGCTGAAGAGACGCGCGAAACGAATTTCTTAGATGGATCTGATGGTATTAGCTTTAATGGCGATCACCTATTGTATGATGCAAAGCAAGCTGTTCTTGCCTTACATGAGCAAGGCTATAAGCCAAGAGTACGTAAAAAGGTTCCGGTAGTCGGTGAAACCGGTTATGCAACTCTTTTACTGGGTGCAGAAGCGATGCGCCTATCTGGCTATATCTCCGAGCATGATTTGAAAATTGCTAAGAAAGTTGCCTATGTAATCGCAGGTGGGAGAGTGCCATTTGGAACAGAAGTAGATGAGCAATACCTATTAGATTTAGAAAGAGAAGCATTCTTAAGTCTAATCGCAGAGCCAAAATCACAACAACGTATGCAGCACATGCTGGTTAAGGGTAAGCCGTTACGTAACTAATAATATTTTTCTAATTTGATAGAAAGCGAGGGAACTTGCATGAGAGAAGCGGTAATCGTGGCAGGAGCCAGAACCCCGGTAGGTAAGGCAAAGAAAGGAACGCTTGCCCATGTTCGACCTGATGATTTGGGAGCATTGGTGGTAAAAGAAACATTAAGACGTGCAGGAAACTATGAAGGAAATATTGATGATTTAATCATTGGCTGTGCCATGCCTGAAGCAGAACAAGGCAATAACATGGCTCGTAATATCGGGGCACTTGCAGGTCTTTCACATACGGTCCCTGCCATCACAATCAATCGCTTCTGTTCTTCAGGGCTACAAGCGGTTGCCTATGCAGCACAAGGAATTATGACGGGGCAAATTGACACAGCGATCGCAGGTGGAGCCGAATCAATGAGCATGATCCCCATGATGGGGCATGTGGTTCGGCCGAATATTAAACTAGCCGAAACGGCACCGCAATATTACATGGGAATGGGCCATACAGCTGAAGAGGTAGCAAAGAAATATGGCATCAGCCGTGAAGACCAAGATGCTTTTGCGGTAAGAAGTCATCAGAGGGCAGCCAAAGCGATTGCAGAAGGAAAATTTGTCGATGAAATCGTACCAGTTGATGTGACCATTCGTACTGTTGGACATGACAATAAACTAGTTGAAAAGAAAATCCAATTTTCACAAGATGAGGGCGTTCGTCCAGATACAAACTTAGAAACATTAGGTAAACTGCGTCCTGCCTTTTCTGTTACAGGAACTGTAACGGCAGGTAATGCTTCGCAAACAAGTGACGGAGCAGCTGCTTTAATGGTCATGGACCGTGAAAAAGCGGAAGCACTTGGTTTGAAGCCACTAGCAAAATTCAGATCGTTTGCAGTTGGAGGCGTGCCACCTGAAATTATGGGTGTCGGCCCAGTAGTCGCTATTCCAAAAGCAGTGAAGCTAGCTGGATTAGAATTATCTGATATAAACTTGTTTGAATTGAATGAAGCGTTTGCTTCACAGTCGCTTCAGGTAATTAGAGAATTAGGTCTTAACGAAGAAATATGTGAACGTAAATGGTGGTGCGATTGCCCTTGGACACCCACTAGGATGTACAGGTGCAAAACTAACACTCTCACTTATTCATGAATTAAAACGCAGGAACGAGCAATTCGGTGTAGTTACCATGTGCATCGGCGGCGGTATGGGTGCTGCCGGAGTATTTGAACTTTTGTAATCAAGATGGACCAGGGGTAAGCGGGACTTATCCCCTGGCTAATTAAAGATTAGGAGGAATAGAGATGGCAAATCAAACAGAAAAAATGATTAAAGGCGGAAGCTTTTTAATTGAGGATGTTTCTTATAATCAAGTATTTACACCGGAAGATTTTTCAGATGAGCACAAAATGATTGCGAAAACAGCAGAAGATTTTGTAGAGAACAAAGTACTTCCACAAATTGAACACTTAGAAAACCATGAGTTTGATCGTACGGTAAAGCTTCTAAAGGAAATGGGGGAACTTGGTCTTTTAGCAGCTGACGTACCAGAAGAATTTGATGGTCTAGGTCTAGATAAGATTACTTCTTCATTAATTACTGAAAAAATGTCAAAGGCTGGCGGTTTCTCCCTTTCATATGGTGCCCACGTTGGTATCGGGTCCTTGCCAATCGTATTATTCGGTAACGATGACCAAAAGGGCAGATATTTGCCTGGCCTTGCATCAGGTGAAAAGCTTGCTGCCTACGCATTAACAGAGCCAGGCTCAGGTTCTGATGCCCTTGGTGCTAAAACAACAGCGAGGCTTAATGCGGAAGGCACACACTATATCTTAAACGGTGAAAAGCAATGGATTACAAACGCAGGCTTTGCAGATGTATTCGTTGTGTATGCAAAGGTGGACGGCGAACACTTCACTGCATTCATCGTTGAAAGAAACTTCCCAGGCGTTTCAACCGGCGCTGAAGAGAAAAAAATGGGAATCAAGAGTTCGTCCACTCGTACCCTTATTTTAGAAGATGTTCCTGTACCAGTTGAAAACCTATTAGGTGAACTTGGTAAGGGCCACGTAATTGCCTTTAATATCTTAAATATCGGCCGCTATAAATTAGCTGTTGGCGGTGTAGGCGGATCGAAGAGTGCCTTTGAAATGACTGTAAAGTATGCAAATGGCCGCAAGCAGTTTAAAACGCCAATCGCTCAGTTTAATTTAACTAAAGAGAAATTTGGTACAATGGCATCCAAAATTTATGCAGCAGAAAGTGCGGTATACCGTACAATCGGCCTGTATGAGGATAACCAAGGTAAGTTGACTGACGAGGAAGCGAAAGACATTAAAAAGGTAGCCAATTCAATTGCAGAGTATGCGATTGAGTGTTCATTAAACAAGTTCTTTAACAGTGAAGTGTTAGATTATGTGGTAGATGAAGGCGTTCAAATTCATGGCGGATATGGTTTCATGCAGGAGTACCCAATTGAGAGAGCATACCGTGATTCTCGTATTAACCGTATTTTCGAAGGAACAAACGAAATCAACCGTTTATTAGTATTAGGCACATATTTGCGTAAAGCCATGAAGGGTGAGCTTCCATTATTCCAAAAAGCAATGGCTCTACAAGAAGAACTAATGATGCTTATGCCTGAGGAGCCAGGTGAAGAGCCGTTAGCACAAGAAAAATATTTAGTGAAAAACGCGAAGAAAATCGGCTTACTAGCTGCTGGTTTAGCCGCACAAAAATACGGCAAGGCAATTGAAAAAGAGCAAGAAATTTTCGTGAACATTGCCGATATTGTTTCTAATGCGTATGCTATGGAATCTGTCGTATTACGTACAGAAAAAGCAATCGCTAAAGATGGAGTGGAGAAGAGCAAACAAAAGCTTCTTTACACACAAATTTTCTGCCAAGAAGCATTTAATAAAATCGAAGCAGATGCGAAAGAAACATTGGTGGCTGTTGAACACGGTGATACTCTTCGCATGATGTTATCTTCGCTTCGCAAGTTTACTCGCCACACGCCAATTAACGTGATTGCGAAAAAGCGTGAAGCAGCAGATGCCCTAATCGAAGCAGAACGCTATATCGTTTAAAATGAAATCAAGGCTTCCTTTTTCTCAAGGGGGCCTTTTATTTTTTAAAATAATATTTGGATAAAGAAGGAGTATTTACGAAATTAGTCGAATTTTTATTTGGAACATATTTTTTGCATTAGGATTTTGAAAAACGTTATGATAATATTCAAATGACGTGATTATGTCATTGAATGAAGTGGGAAAAGGCGGTGAAACTTATGTCGATGACTTTTTACTGGTATCCAAAATGCGGCACATGTCGAAACGCAAAGAAATGGCTGGATGCCCATCAACTTTCCTATGAAGAAGTACATATAGTGGAACATCCCCCAGGTCGTGAGCAATTGCAGGATCTTTATCAAAAAAGCGGACTAGAACTTAAAAAATTCTTTAATACTAGCGGTATGAAATATCGTGAATTAGGTATAAAGGATAAAATGAAGTCAGCAACTGATGAAGAGCTGCTAGACCTACTTGCCTCTGATGGGATGCTAATCAAGCGGCCGATTTTAACGGATGGCGAACGAGTCACCGTAGGCTTTAAAGAAGAAGAGTATGAAAAAATGTGGCAATAAGCCTGCTCTTCCTTTCCTGACTCATGGTAATCGATTTTATTCGATGATAGATTTTTAGAAAAAACAATGGAGGGATTTAAGCGAATGAGTACACCAAAAGAGTTACGTTATTCAGAAGAACATGAATGGGTAAAAGTTGAAGGGGAAAAGGTGCGCGTTGGGATCACTGACTTTGCACAGCATGAATTAGGAGATATCGTATTCGTAGAACTACCTGAAGTTGGTACTGAAGTATCAGCTGACGAGCCATTCGGAAGCGTTGAATCTGTTAAAACAGTTTCTGAGCTATATGCTCCTGTAAGCGGAAAAGTGGTAGAGGTAAACGAGGACTTAAATGACAGTCCTGAATTTGTAAATGAATCCCCTTATGAAAAAGCATGGATGATTGTCATTGAGCTTTCTGACAACAGCGAAGTAGAAAACGGCTGATGACTGCTGAACAGTACGAAGAAATGGTTAAAGAAGACTAATCATCATTAGAAAAGCACCTTTTTTAGGGTGCTTTTTCTGTTAAAAATTAAGGTCTTCCTCTTTTAATAATAATTTCCACGATTTCTTCTACTAAAATGGGGAAACTAATCGTAAATATATTAAAAGAGGGTGGATATATGTCATTGAAACAACAAAAAGTAGATGTTACCGATCGGGTAGTAGGGAAAATTAATAATGGTGAGATTGAATTGTTCTTAGAATCATCCTCGATTGGAAAAATTAAACTGCCTGAGAATATGCAGTATGAGCTAGAGCATCACTTTGAGGCTGACCAACAAAAGATATATCAGCATGTTACGGTTACCGATCAACCGGGTGCCAAATATACCGATTGTGATGAAGGTGGATGGTGTTAACTCCAACGTTGTAGCCGTCGTGAGTATGAGCAAATACCTATTTTTAAGAAGACAATAATGATATAGTTAACATACTAAGAAGAAGACACACGTAATCAAAATTTTAGAATATGTTAACATAAACAACTTCTAATACAGGTGATGGATATGAATGATTCGTATGTTGACAAAGTTCTTATTGTCGAAGGAAAGTCAGATAAAAATAAGGTAAAAAGTATTGTAAAGGAACCGGTTGAAATCATTTGTACGAATGGAACCATCAGTGTTTCGAAGCTCGATGAATTAATTGAGTTTCTTGAAGATAAGGATGTCTACATTCTTGTTGATGCAGATAAAGCAGGTGAAAAGCTTCGAAAGCAATTTAAGCGGGAGTTTCCACATGCTGAGCATTTATATATCGATCGGATGTATCGCGAGGTCGCAACGGCACCAGTACAGCATTTGGCGACTGTTCTCTTAGGAGCGAACATCGATGTGCATACTGAGTTTTTAGAAATGGGATAATAAGTAATGAAGGAATGGAATCAAAATAATTTCACTGACTTCCTTGAAAGGAAGTCAACTGGACTCGTATATTTTTACACACCTCTCTGCGGTACGTGCCAAATGGCATCAAAAATGCTGCAGGTGATAGAGCAACTAGTAGAAATAGAGATGGGAAAAATGAACTTAAATTTTTATCCTGAATTGGCAATGGACCTAGAGATTGAAAGTGTACCCTGCCTGATATTTGTTAGAGACGGCTTGATAACAGAAACACTGTATGCTTTTCATTCTGTCCCGTTTTTATTGGAAAAAATCAAATTATATGTAAATGAAGCAGATGCGTAGTGCATCTGCTTCATTTGTTCTTATACTTTTACTGCTTCAAGAAGGAGATCGACAATATGGACGCCTCTCATTTTTGAACTCAAACCTTCACGCTCGATTCCGAGCTTCATCTGTAGCAGGCAACCAGGATTTGCAGTAACAATGGTCGTAGCCTGAGCGGATTTTGTCTGCTCCATTTTATAATCAAGCATCTTCATCGACATTTCCGATTCAATAATATTGTAGATTCCCGCAGATCCGCAGCAACGGTCTGCATCATTCATTTCCCTGTATTCTGTTCCCTTGATTGACTGGAGCAGCAGCCTTGGAGCAGAGGCCGTTTTCATGACATTCCGAAGGTGGCAGGAATCCTGATACGTTATTACCTGATGTGGGAGCTCAAGCTCAACTTTTTCATGGAAACCAACCGCAACGAGAATTTCAGAAATATCTTTAATTTTATTCTTAAAAGCAGAGGCACGGTCTTTCCATACCGGGTCGTCCTTCAGCAAATGGTCATAATCAATTAAAAAGGCGCCACAGCCCCCGGCATTTGTAATAATGTAATCAACATTTAAGTCTTCAAATGCGTTAATATTCTTTTTGGCGAGTGCTTTCGCATCTTCCTTTTCACCGCTGTGTCCATGAAGAGCGCCGCAACAGGCTTGGTCTTTCGGAATCACAATTTCACACCCTGCAAGCTGAAGGAGCCTCATCGTTGCATTATTCGTTTCTAGGAACATTGTATCCATCAGGCAACCGCTAAAAAAGGCAACTCTGTTCGTTTTTGTTCCTATAGGCTCCAAATGTTCGGGACGGTTTTTCATTTCTTTCATTGTAGGTACTTTAGGCAAAACCTTCTCCATTGTGGCGAGAGAATCCGGCAACAGCTTCATCATACCGGTATTTCTCGCAAAAGTCTGAAGGCCTGAACGCTGGTAAAAACCAATAAGTCCTGTTAGATTCCTCATTCTGTTTTGGTGCGGAAACAAGCCCTTGAACACTGCATTCCTTACCACTCTTACTGGCATCGAGAATTTTTTGTTCTGGTTGACAATATCCCGCGCATCCTCTAGAAGGTGGCCATAATTTACGCCAGATGGACAGACCGGCTCACATGCACGGCAGCCTAGACAGAGGTCAAGTGACCTTTCAAAATCTTCATCCGGTTCAATAAGGCCATCTACCACTGCTTTCATTAAGGCAATACGGCCTCTTGGAGAATGTGTTTCTTTATATCCTGATTCAATATAAGTTGGGCAAGTTGGGAGGCAAAATCCGCATCTCATGCAATTCAGGAGCTCATCTTCGTTCATCCGCTCCTTGAATTGCTGCTGAATTATCTCCTTTTCTTTCACTGTTGTCATTTCATTACCACCACTCGTTTCCTGCTGTCTTCCATGAATACCTTCCCTGGGTTCATGATATTATTGGGGTCCAAAGCATCTTTTACAGACTTCATCGCTGAAATACCAGCTTTTCCAAGCTTTAACTCAAGGTAAGGGGCTTTCATAATACCTACGCCATGTTCTCCTGTTATGGTGCCGCCAAGTTCAATTGCTTTCTCAAATATCTCCGCAAATGCCTTTTCAACACGTTCCATTTCTTCATGGTTACGTGCATCTGTAGGACATGTGGGGTGAAGATTCCCGTCCCCTGCATGGCCGAACGTACAAATGTCCAAATTATATTTCACGGCAATCTGGTTAATTGCTTTCACCATTTTCGCGATTTCAGACCTTGGCACGGTAGCATCCTCAAGTATGGTTGTCGGCTTCAAACGTGCAAGTGCAGAAAGTGCGGTCCTGCGAGCGGTTCTTAAGGCATCTGCTTCTTGTTCAGTCTTAGCAATTTGGACAGACACAGCGCTCTCCTGCTTGCAGATTTCAGACATCTTCGCAATGTCGCGTTCTACCACTTCGGGAGGGCCATCCTGTTCAATCAAAAGGACAGCTTCTACATTTGTCGGCAGGCCTACCCGCGCATAATCTTCAACCACTTTTAATGTCGGCTGGTCTAGAAACTCCAGCGTCGCCGGAATAATCTTGTTGGCAATTATTTTAGACACAGATTTTGCAGCAGCCTCCATGTCCTGGTATAAAGCGAGCATTGTTTTTTTCGTTTCCGGAATCGGAATAAGCTTTAACGTAGCCTCAGTTATAATGCCTAGGGTTCCTTCGGAGCCGACATACAGTCGTGTAAAGTCGTAGCCGGCGACATCCTTAGCCAGCTTTCCTCCAGTACGGATAATTTCGCCATTCGGCAGTACAATTTCAAGGGCAATGACATAATCCCTAGTCACTCCGTACTTTAGGCCGCGGAGCCCGCCTGAATTTTCATTGATTGTTCCGCCAATCGTGGCTATTTTCATTGAACCTGGATCAGGCGGATAGAAGAGCCCCTTGGCTTCTACGGCTTTAATTACTTCATAGGCAATCACCCCTGGCTGTACAGTGGCTGTTAGATTTTCTTCATCTATTTCAAGGATCTTATTCATGTGTTTAAAAAGCATGACGATTCCTCCCATTATTGGGCAGGTTCCCCCGCAAAGGTTTGTGCCGGAACCGCGCGGAACAATAGGGATTTTATATTCATTACAAATTTTGACCACTTCAGATACCTCTGCTGTATTCCTCGGACTTACTACAGCATCGGGTAGCGCCTGGAAATTTGGAGTAGAATCGTAGGAATAGACAAGCCTTCCTGGCTTTGTGTCGTCGAAATTTTCTGCTGTTACGATACTAATAATCTTGTTTTTTACTTCTAATGATAGTGTGTTAGTTTCTTTCACTGTATTGGCTTTCATTTTTCTCCCCCGTTCTTGGATTCTAAAATTAACGGCCTCTGTCTGTGAAAAGACAGAAGCCTAGTATATTTATGGCTGCAAAGTAATACTCTTTTTTACGGAATCATCCATGAAAGGACATTATTTTGCAGGAATGTGATAATACCTACCAATACAACAAGGAATAAGCTGTGCTTGATTGTAAAGCGGAACAAATCGGATTCTTTTCCTGCGAGTCCAACTGCTGCACACGCAACCGCAATGGACTGCGGGGATATCATTTTGCCGGTTACCCCTCCAGATGAGTTCGCAGCAATTGCAAGTACAGGGTCCATTCCAATAGAAGTGGCAGTGATTTTTTGTAGATTTCCGAACAGCAGGTTGGCAGATGTATCTGATCCTGTAATAAACACTCCGAGCCAGCCAAGGAATGGTGAGAAGAATGGGAACAATACCGATCCAGTTTTAGCCAAAGTCATTCCCTAGCGTTGTGCTCATTCCAGATGCATTTGTAATATAGGCAAAACCAACAACAGAAGCAATTGTTAGAATGGGAAACTTTAATTCATTAAGCGTTTCACCGAATGTAAGAATCCAGTTTTTCCATGAGATGCCAACAATAAACTTTGAAATGATAGCAGCTATTAAAATAGCGGTTCCGGCTGCTCCGAGAATTTCCAGCTTGTAAACAGCAGCAATTGGATCGCCTGCAGTATTGATGATTTTATTATTCAATAATGGTACTTCAGGCATGAATGTCAGTATGTGTCCAATAGAATTAATGACTTTCAGGAATGGATTGGCACCTTCATAATGCCCAGTAAGAGCTAACTTGACAGTTGGGATTCCCCATACTGAAATGATTGCAGTCAGCACAAGGAATGGAGACCAAGCCTTGAAAATTTGTCCCGCCGTATTCGTCTTCTGAAAGTTTCCAACCGGGTGTTTAACAGCTGCTGTTGCTGCAAGTTCCTGCTCTGCTGCAAAGCGGAAAATGGTCTTAGGCTTCCAAAACTTCAAGAAGATGGCCAAAGCGAACAAGGATACAAGGGAGGAAAGAATATCCGGAAGTTCAGGTCCCATGAAATTGGAAGTTATATATTGAGTCAATGCAAAGGAAATTCCTGAGACGAGTATTGCGGGCATAATTTCCATTGCTCTTTTAAATCCTGCCATAATGACAACTAAATAGAAGGGGATAAATACAGACAAGAACGGAAGCTGACGGCCGACCATTTTGGAGATTTCCATTGCCGGTACCCCTGTCGGACCTTCTACAGCAATAATTGGTATACCGATCGCCCCGAAAGCAACAGGTGCAGTGTTGGCGATTAGGCATAGGCCTGCAGCATATAAAGGATTAAAGCCAAGTCCAACCAGTAGTGCGGCAGAGATAGCTACCGGGGCTCCGAAACCAGCGGCACCTTCCAAAAACGCACCAAAAGAGAACGCTACCAAAAGTGCCTGCAAACGGCGATCTTCAGTAATAGACAGTACAGAGTTTCTAATAATATCAAATTGTCCCGTTTTAACAGTCAACTTGTACAAAAATACAGAAGTAATGATAATCCAGCCGATTGGCAGGATACCGTAAACAGCTCCCTGTGTCGCAGACATTACAGCCATTCCGGCAGGCATTTTAAAGGCTATAACAGCAACCAGCAATGCAACTGCAAGTGTTGAAAGTCCCGCAACATGCCCCTTCATTCTTTTGACCGCCAAAGCCCAGAAAAAATATAAAATAGGAATTAGTGCAACAATGGCTGACAGAGCAAGATTATCTCCTACAGCTGTAAAATTTTGAGTAAACAATATAATATACCCCCCTTAATAATGTAAAAACTGAGTGTAAAAATATTACGGTAAGGTCCTCCTTTGCTGATAGTAATCGCTTTCATTTTGACGTATGGTCATCTGATGACTAGGTGATTAACTGCTATAGAAAAGTATAGGGGATATTTATTAACTTGACAATATATTTATTTACTTTGGTGAAAATTCCAAATATTAAAGTGGGTTTTCATAGTAATTCCTATAAAATCATTTTTTTGGGAATTAATAATAAAGACGGTCCTCCCGAAAAGCTGTATAATTGGAGTGGGATTTACGTAAATGGAGACATGGGGGCAAACATATTGAAATATAAAAAGATTAAGCCGAAAAAAATATATGAAGAAGTCGCCGAAACAATATATGAATTAATCAGGTCTGGACAGCTGCAACCAGGTGATAAGCTCGATTCGGTTACACAGCTCGCTGAGAATTTCAACGTCGGCCGTTCAGCCATCCGCGAAGCGTTGACAGCCTTAAGAGCAATGGGGTTAATCGAAATCAGACAGGGGGAAGGAACATATGTCAGGGAATTTGAGACAGAACAAATAACTTTTCCACTTTCAACGGCCATACTAATGAACAAGGAAGACATTGCCCATCTGCTGGAGGTTCGAAAAATTCTTGAACTTGGAACCGTTTTTGCGGCTGCACAGAAAAGAACCGACTCCCAGCTTAAAGCAATGGAGGTAGCTCTGGAAGACATGAAACTTGTCAATGGCGATGAAGAACTCGGGGAAAAAGCCGATTTAGCTTTCCATTTGGCCATTGCGGAGGGATCACAAAATCCCCTATTGACCAGCCTGATGAATCACGTTTCAGGTCTTATGGGAGAAACAATGAAAGAAACCCGACGACTATGGCTCTATTCTAAGCAAACTACCACTTACAGGCTCTATGAAGAGCATGCTTCTATATATCAGGCAATAAAGGAACAGGATAAAGAATTAGCAAGATCACTGATGCTTGAGCACATTGAAAATGTTGAGCGTGTCCTCCATAATTTTTTGGCAAAAACAAAAGTAAAGTCTGAATAACGACTGCACCTTCGTCAATGATGGAGGTCAGTTTTTTTTGTAAATTTCTGAAAACCCTTCCAAAAATAAATAAATATATAGTATTATAATTATTAATCGCGCCTTCGCATTTCAGGTCATCTGATGACCAGTTAAGTTGAAAGTGCAGTAAATGGCAAGATAGAACGTTTCAGGGAGAGATTAGAATGAAAGTGACTCTTTTTGCAACATGCCTTGTAGACATGTTTCAGAGTGATGTAGGAAAAGCAACTGTGGAGCTGTTAGAAAGGCTCGGATGTGAAATTGATTTTCCAGAATCCCAGGTCTGCTGTGGGCAGCCAGCATATAACAGCGGCTATGTTAAAGAATCAAAGGAAGCAATGAAGAGGATGATCGAAACCTTTGAACATGCCGAGTATATTGTATCACCTTCGGGTTCGTGTGCCTTCATGTTCCATGAATATCCGCATGTTTTTAAAGGGGACCCTGTATGGGAGCCAAGGGCAAGTGCACTTGCCGTGAAAACGTATGAGCTTACACAATTTATTGTAGATGTATTAAAAATTGAGGACGTCGGTGCCACGTTTGAAGGCAATGTGACTTATCATACCTCCTGTCACATGACAAGGCTGCTTGGAGTCAGAAAAGCACCGATGATTCTTTTGGAAAATGTAAAAGGTCTTAAGTTTACAGAGCTACCAGGAAAAGAGCAGTGCTGCGGCTTTGGGGGAACATTTTCTGTGAAAATGGCCCAGATTTCAGAGCAAATGGTCGATGAAAAAGTCATGCATGTAGAAGAAACGGAAGCTGGTTACTTGATTGGTGCAGACGCAGGCTGCTTGATGAATATCGGTGGACGAATTGAAAGAAAAGGTAAACCAATTAAAGTCATGCATATCGCCGAAATATTGAACAGCCGGTAAATCCCGATATGTATGGGGAAATCCACGATTGCTTTGCAACAAGGCTTCTAGATTCCATAAGAATGGAGGGATGATCCGATGGCTATGAAAATCGGAAAAGATGAGTTTAAAGAACGCGTGGGAAAAGGAATCAATGATTCTTTCATGCGCGGTGCTGTTGCCGGGGCACAGGAACGCATGGGTTCCCGTCGTCTTGATGTGACTGAAGAAATGGGGAACTGGGAAGAATGGCGGTCCCATGGGGAAGAAATCAGGCAGCATGTGCTTGGAAATCTAGATTATTATCTCCACCAATTGAGCGAGAATGTTGCCAAACGTGGCGGACATGTATTTTTTGCCCAAACAGCTGAAGAAGCAAACGATTATATCAAAGGCGTCATTGCCAAAAAGAATGCAAAAAAAGTGGTAAAATCCAAATCAATGGTGACAGAGGAAATTTCACTCAATGCAGCACTTGAACAAACTGGCTGCGAGGTAATTGAAACTGACCTAGGCGAATACATTCTTCAGGTAGATGATCATGAGCCTCCGTCTCATATTGTTGTACCTGCACTGCATAAAAACAAGGAACAAATTCGTGATGTGTTCACGGAAAAGCTAGGATACGATAAAACTTCTAAGCCAGAGGAATTGGCTTGGCATGCTCGCCAGACACTACGGGAAAAGTTTTTATCCGCTGATGTTGGTATCACTGGCTGTAACTTTGCCGTTGCGGAAACGGGTTCCTTCAGCCTTGTCACTAATGAAGGAAATGCCGACTTAGTCACTGCTCTTCCGAAAACACAGATTACCGTAATGGGAATGGAAAGGCTGGTTCCGACCTTCGAGGAAATGGAAGTTCTCGTCAGCCTGCTTACAAGAAGTGCGGTTGGGCAAAAATTAACAAGCTATATTACTGTTTTAACTGGTCCCAGGGAAGAGTTTGACACAGACGGTCCAGAGGAATTTCACCTTGTTATTGTAGATAATGGGCGATCGGACATTCTTGGAGGCGAATTTCAGTCCGTTCTCCAGTGTATCCGCTGTGCCGCATGCATCAATGTTTGCCCAGTATACCGTCATATCGGGGGCCATTCGTATGGGTCAATCTACTCCGGCCCGATTGGGGCAGTGCTCTCACCGCTGTTGGGAGGCTATGATGAATACAAGGAGCTTCCGTATGCCTCTACATTGTGCGGAGCATGTACCGAGGTTTGCCCGGTAAAAATTCCGCTGCATGAACTGCTCCATAAACACCGTCAGGTCATTGTGGAACAAGAAGGAAAGGCGCCAATTTCCGAAAAGCTTGCGATGAAAGCATTTGGCTTAGGAGCTGCTTCCCCTGCTCTATATAAAATTGGATCAAAAATTGCGCCTACTGCTATGAACCCATTCACTGTCGGCGACAAAATTTCAAAAGGGCCGGGGCCATTAAAAGCCTGGACAGATATCAGGGAATTTCCAGCTCCAAATAAAGAAAGATTCAGAGACTGGTTTAAAAACAGGGATAAAGGAGGCAATGAGTAATGGCAGGAAGCATTCAAAACCGTGAAGTGTTTTTAGACAAAATCGCCAACCGCCTTGGGCGCTCCCGGTCAAATGAAGTAAAACGGCCAGAATGGAAATTTCAACCTCAGGAGCAGGTGCTAAAGGGTGCGTCACCTGATGAACTTGTTGAGGTACTAAAAACCCACTGCCTGAAAATCCACACGAGCCTTGTCCTTACGAATAAAAAAGAGCTTTCCAAAAAACTGAATGAAACAGTTTCCAACTATGGCGGTGGCCCCGTGATTGCCTGGAAGGATCAACGTTTTTCTGATTGGGGTCTTAATCCTTTAATGAAAGAGGAATGGCCAGAACAAAATATTGAGTTTTATGAGTGGGATCACTCGAAGGGCGATGAGAATATCCGTCAGGCTGAAAAGGCAAACGTTGGAATCACAATCAGCGAAATTACCCTTGCTGAATCAGGCACCGTGGTACTGTTTAGCGATAAGGATAAAGGAAGGTCTGTTTCTTTCCTCCCTGCCACATATATCGCGCTTATTCCTAAAAGCAGCATTGTACCCCGCATGACCCAAGCAGCAAGAAAAATGCGTGAAATGCACTTGGCTGGGAAACAAGTTGCTTCGTGCGTTAATTTCATAACTGGTCCAAGCAACTCGGCAGACATTGAATTGAACCTGGTCGTGGGTGTTCACGGCCCTGTTAAGGCAACCTATATTATTATTGAAGATTTATAACAAAAGATAGAAATAGCATAAAGAGGAGTTAGTCTAATTTTTGGACCGGCTCCTTTTTTATATAGTGTGTTCTAGCATATTCAGAAGAGAAAAAGAGGTTTTTGAAGAATTTTTACAGTAAAATTTACTTAAATATATTTGCTGGAGGGTATTGATGAACAAATATACTGTGAATCTTTCAACGATTTTTACTGAAGTTCCTTTTTTGGAGCGATTTAAGAAAGCACGGGATTTTGGATTTTCGTATGTTGAATGCCAATTTCCATATATATCTTCAATAATAGATATCCAACAAGAACTTGAACAGCATCAATTAGCAATGGTGTTATTGAATTTGCCTCCGGGGAATTGGGAAAAGGGAGATCGAGGGATAGCTGCGGATCCTACTAGAGTTAACGAATTTAGAAGATCGGTACATGAAGGAATAAAGTATGCTACAGCATTGAAAGTTTCTAAGATTCATTGTATGGCAGGTATCGTTTCCGAAGTGAATACTGATAAAGCAAGGGAGACTTATAAAGATAACCTTCATTATGCGGGAACGGAAATGGCAAAGCACGGCCTGACGATTTTAATAGAACCAATTAACCAATACGATATGCCTGGTTATTTTTTGAATGATATTCGCGAGGCAGAACAGATACTAAAAGAAGTGGATTTACCGAATGTGAAGCTTCAATTTGATTTTTACCATATTGAAAGAGTACATGGTAACTCGCTTTCAATCTATAAACAGTATGCTGACATCGTTGGTCATGTGCAAATAGCGGATGTTCCAGGACGGCACCAACCAGGTACCGGGGAAATGGACTATCAAAAGGTTATACACTATTTAAATGATACATACGAGGGTTTCATTGGGCTTGAATATACTCCCCACGGAAAAAGCGAAGAAAGTTTCGAGTGGCTATCGTGGATAAGTAAAGGAGAGAAATAGAATGAAAATCGGATTTATTGGAACGGGTGTTATGGGTTCCAGGATGGTAAAAAGGCTGCTTGATCATGGATATCAAGTGCATGTATATAACCGTACCAAGGCGAAAGTAAAAGCACTTGAAGAGCATGGAGCGATGTATGTAGAATCCATTTCATCGATTTCACTTGATTGTGACATCATTTGTACATGTTTATCTATGCCTGAGGATGTATTGGAAGTTTATCTAGGAAACTCTGGAATTATCGAACATGCACGTCCCGGTACAATTTGTATAGACCTAACATCAGTGGGAGCAGATACAAGCAAAACAATCTCCGTGCAAGCATGTGAAAAAGGAATATTTTATCTCGATTCTCCAGTAAGCGGAGGGCCTGAAGGAGCAGAGAATGGGACGTTAACAATAATGGTTGGTGGCGAGAAGCAGGCCTTTGAAAAAGTTTTACCTTTACTGAGCGTTTTAGGAGAAACGATTGAATATCTCGGTCCGTCCGGATCTGGAAGCATTGCCAAACTCCTAAATCAATATCTCGTAGCTGTCCATTCACTTGCTGCTTCAGAAGTAATGGTAACTGGAGCTACATTTGGTCTTGATTCTGAACAGCTATACAATATTTTAAAAGTCAGCTATGGGGACAGTCGTATTTTGCGGAGGCATATGGAACAATATGTGTTTGACCGCCAATTTCAACCGGGCGGTGCAGTGAAATATGTCCATAAAGATGTCCGATTGGCAAATCAGCTTTTACATAAGGCAGGTATTAAACAATTTACAGGTCAAATGGCAGAGCAGGCTTTTAGCAATGCAGCAAAGCACGGTCTTAACGATTTAGACATGTCGGCAGTGATCGTGCCTCTGGAAGAGCAATGTGGGGTTGTTGTTAAGAAAGAGGCTCAAAATTAAGAGAACAACAAAAAAAGCCTTCGATTCCTACTAAATATTGGGTTCGAAGGCATTCTTTTATCCATTTGCGTGACAGGCTCTTTTATATACCTATTAAGAATTTTGTCTAATTACTTATTCTTTTTCAATATCATATCCCCAGGTATTCATTCCGCCAGTCATATTGTAAATTTTAGAAAAACGATTACTTGTCAATATTTCACTGGCTTGAGCCGATCGATTCCCACTTCGACAAACCACTAAATATGGTTTTTCTTTTTCCAATTCATTCAAACTACTTTCTAATTCTTGTAGTGGTACCAGCTTCGAATTTGGGATATGACCTTCTTGATACTCTTCAGGCGTTCGAACATCTAAGACTACTACTTTTTTGTTGTCTATTAATTTCTTGGCTTCCTCCGATGATACATTCCTATATCCTTCGGTACTGATTCCACAAGCAGATAGGAATATTAGTAAGATGACTGATGATAATGATAAAAATATCTTCATTTTAATACCCCTCTAAAAAATAAGGGGTACCCCCTTTCCTTTGATAGTTTTCCTTATTATACCTTGTAGGGTATTGTTGTGGCTGAGTTAAATATGAACAATTATCAAACTAAATGAAGTGTTGATTTATTTTAATTTTCACAACTAATATTTAATTCAGAAAATTTATTGAATTTCAACGTTAAGCGTGTTTTAATAAATGTAAAGGTTTACTTGTCAGATATGTGATATCTGAAAGGAAGGGGGGAGATGTGTATGCAGGTAAAAAAAATCACGACAAAGAAAGTATCCGATTCGGTTGTAGAGCAAATGGAGGAGTTGATTAAATCTGGAACGTTCCAGGCGGGAGAAAAGCTTCCTTCAGTCCGGGAACTTTGTGAGATGTTCGGTGTCGGCCGTTCTGCTGTACGCGATGCCATAACGACCTTAAAAGGTAAAGGTGTTGTCGATGTAAAGCAGGGGGAAGGAACTTATATTCTTGAATTTGATTCAACCAGATTATTTAACAATCAACTGTTGCTTCCACGCCCTAGGGATATCAGCGAACTTTTTCAAGTTAGGAAGCTTTTAGAGCCTGGTATTACTGAGATGGCAGCGAACAATCGTACTGAGGTGGATTTAAATCTCATGGAAAAAATTCTCTCAAACCAAGCTACTAAGGGTTGGGAGGCAGATTATCTCTTACATACAGCAATTGCTCGGGCTGCAGGAAATGAAATTATCATCCAACTTCTGAAATTCATCTCGACGACAATGAAGAATGCCATGATCGACTTTCACAACTATATCGAGAAAAATCCAGACATCGCTCACATGATTGAAAAACAGCATGCAGGAATCTATCAATCAATTAAGTTAGGGATGTGCCAGAAAGCGAAACAGAAGATGATGGAACATTTGAATTTTGTTGAAAAGGAGCTTTTAAAAAGTCATGTTTTTGAACAATCATCTAGTAGTTAGATGAAAATGTATTTTTTTGCAAGAAAGTAGAAACGGTGTTGCTTATTACGAAACAGGAGGTGCTGGTATTGATTACGGCAGAACTTTTAACAGAGTTAAAGGCCATTATATCTGAAGATCAAGTCGTAGAAGGAGAAAATCACCCGCTGGGGAATAGTGGGTGTGTGAAGGTTTATCCCAAAACAGAGGAAGAAATAGCTGCAGTACTTAAATATGCTAATGATACTCGTAAAAAGGTATGTATCGAAGGCAGTGGAACAAAAAGAGGGTTTGGTGGTTTGACAGAGTCAACCGATATTTTACTTTCCTTATCTAATTATAAAGGGATTGTGGAACACGTTGTGGGTGACATGACGTTAACAGTGAAAGCTGGAACAACCTTTAAGGAGTTACAAGAGTATTTGGCACAGCACAAACAAAAAATCTCACTAGACCCCTACCTGCCGGAGTCAGCTACCATTGGTGGAATCATTGCATCTAATGAAAGCGGGCCCAAGAGGCTGGGCTATGGGTCTTCAAGAGACGTTGTAATCGGTCTAAGAGTTGTATACCCAGACGGTAAAGTACTACGGGCCGGCGGAAAAGTAGTAAAAAACGTGGCCGGTTATGATATGAACAAATTGTTTATAGGATCAATGGGTACGTTGGGTGTGTTATCTGAAGTAACGGTAAAGCTTCGTCCACTCCCTAAATATGAAAGTTTACATTTATTATTTTTTCCTCAAGGAAATATGGAAGAGATTCGGGCGCTTGCCATAAAGCTCCTCGATTCTACAATCGAGCCTGTAACTCTTGAACTGTTAAGCCCAGCACTTTCGGAAAAATTGACAGGGAAAAGCTGTTTTACTTTAGCTATTGGACTAGAAGATGTTGAAACATCTGTACGATATCAAGAGAATTTGATTCAAAGCATGCAGCCTGCCCAGACAGATTTGAAAATTCTTGCACAGCAAGAAGCACAATCGTTTTGGAACCAATTTTACACCATTACTTCTACTTCCTCGACAAACAGCAGCAGTGTAACTCAGGCTTCTTTAAAAATTGGCGTCATAAATATGGACGTCACAAACGTGATAAAAGAAAGTCATCTCCTTAGTGATACTCATAATTTAGATGTTGATGCACATGGCGGTCTAGGCCACGGTTTATGCCAAGTAAACTTAAAAGGTGCAAAAGACGATGTTGTTTCAGCCATCCTGCAAATAAGAGCTTCCGTAACAAGATTAGGTGGATACGCAGTAGTCAAGCATTTACCGTTTACTTTACGACAGGAAGTAAATGTTTGGGGTGAAAGGCCTGCGCATTTCTTCCTATTAGAAGGAATCAAATCGAAGGTAGACCCAAATAAAATTCTTAATCCTAAAAGATTTGTAGGGGAGATTTAATCATGAGTCTAAAAGAAACGGATTTAACAAAAGATCCAGTATGTACCACGGGTTTGAGTAATTATCTCGCGAAAGACCATCCCGATGAAAACAAATGGGCAGATTGTGTCCATTGCGGTATGTGCTTAGAATCATGCCCGACCTATGAGATTACAGGGCAGGAACAGCATTCCCCCCGTGGACGCGTTCATCTAATTAAATCAGTAGCGGAAGGTAAACTCACTGTCAACGAGCAGTTTATGGATCCTGTTTTTACTTGTCTAGATTGTCGTGCCTGCACAACTGCTTGTCCTGCGGATGTTGAAGTAGGCGGACTGATCGAAGAAGCCCGTGGCCAGGTTCGACAGGCAATGCCATTAACAGGCTTGAAAGGAACTGTAAGCAAAGTGTTCCTGCAAGGGCTGTTCCCGCATCAAAACCGGCTGAACTCACTAGGAAGCCTGCTGCGTTTCTATCAAAAGAGCGGCATGCAGAAGGTAGTCCGAAAATCAAAGCTGATTAATATCATGCCACAGCATTTAGTGGAAATGGAAGCAATTATGCCCGAGGTCAAGGAGCCGGTTCGTAAAAAGTACAAAAATGAAAAGGTTATTAAAGCCAAAGGTGAAACAAAGAATGAGGTATCATTTTTAACAGGCTGCGTCATGGATGTTATGTTTAGTGATATTAATGAAGCAACGATTAATGTATTAACCCGTAATGGTAATGACGTAACTATTCCGAAGAACCAAACCTGCTGCGGAGCGCTGCATGTTCATGCAGGTGACCGTGAAACAGGAAGAAAGCTGGCAAAACAAAATATCGAAGCTTTTAAAGATTCCAATAAGGTTATTGTTAACGCAGCTGGCTGTGGATGCGCACTTAAGGAGTATGCAGAATTGTTCCGTGACGATCCAGAGTGGCATGAAAAAGCAAAAGAGTTCTCGGCAAAAGTTGAGGACATTTCAAAATATCTTCATGATACCGGCTACGAAAAACCTAAGGCGGAAATAAAAACTCGAATCACGTATCATGATGCATGCCATTTGGCACACGGACAGGGAATACGTCAAGAACCTCGCGATCTCTTGCTCAATATTCCTGGAGTGGAAATGGTTCATATGCCAAATTCAGACCGTTGCTGTGGCAGTGCAGGAATTTACAATATTACCAATCCAGAAATGGCGTCTGCTGTGCTAGAGAGCAAAATGCAAAATGTCCCTGAAGATGTAGAAATGATCTCCATGGGTAACCCTGGGTGTATGCTTCAAATGGCCATGGGAGTACAAAAGTATGGACGAAATCAAAAAATAGTGCATACGATTCAGCTGCTGGATTGGG
Organism: Bacillus sp. SLBN-46; assembly: GCF_031453555.1. Lineage (GTDB taxonomy): Bacteria > Bacillota > Bacilli > Bacillales > Cytobacillaceae > Neobacillus. The sequence goes on from NZ_JAVIZM010000001.1 coordinate 1,415,447, forward strand.
CTTATAAAAAAGAGGACGGTAAGGGGGAACTATAATGGCAGTCAAGGGAATCAAATCAAACGATCGACATATTATGAATCTTGCAAACATTGTAGGGGATGCCCGCTCCATCGTTTACCATAAGGAAGATTTAATAGCTTATGATTGTGATGGCTTCACATTACATAAGCATTTGCCTAAAGCGGTTGTATTTCCAAAAAACACTGAGGAAGTGGCAGCGCTAGTTAAATATTGTTCTAATCATCAATTGCCATTCCTCGCCCGCGGTGCAGGAACAGGACTAAGCGGAGGGGCTATCCCGTTAAATGGAGAGGTAATTATTAGTCTAGTTCGAATGAAAAAGTTGTTAAGTGTAGATTTCGAAAATAGACGCGCTGTCGTACAACCGGGTTTTGTCAATTTGAAGCTGACGAATTCAATTGCTGATAAGGGTTATTATTATGCTCCCGACCCATCAAGCCAGTATTGTTGTACAATCGGTGGAAATGTTGCAGAAAATGCTGGTGGTGCTCACTGTCTTAAGTATGGTGTCACAACTAACCACATCCTTGGCCTTGAGGTAGTATTGCCAAATGGGGAAATTGTTGAGATTGGAGCTAACGGGATTCCTGATGAACCGGGTTACGATTTGCTTGGTCTGTTAACAGGATCTGAGGGGACGTTGGGGATTGTTACGAAGATCACCGTTCGAATTCTAAAAAACCCTGAAGCAAAGAAAACTGTATTGGCTTATTTTGATAAAGTGGAAGATGGAAGCCAGGCAGTTTCTGATATTATTTCAGCGGGAATTGTTCCTGCTGCACTGGAAATGATGGATAAAACGGCAATTGAGGGTGTAGAAGCGGCAGCATTCCCAGTGGGGCACCCAAAGGATATTGAGGCAGTGCTTCTTATCGAAGTAGATGGGATTGCAGAAGGATTAGATGAGCAAATCAATCAAATTCTGGAAGTCTGCAAAAAGAGAAACGTGCGTGAGGTTAGAGCTGCAAAGGATGAGGCAGAACGAGGTAGATGGTGGGCAAACCGGAAAACAGGATTTGGTGCAATGGGGGCAATTTCTCCGGATTATTTAGTACAGGACGGTGTTATTCCTCGAAGCAGGCTGCCGGAAGTTCTTAGTAGAATTAATAAAATTAGCGAAGAATCGGGACTTCGGATTGCGAATATTTTTCATGCGGGAGACGGGAACCTTCACCCATTAGTACTTTTCGATGCTAGAATCCCTGGGGAAAGTGAAAAGGCTTTAGAAGCAGGAAGTGCCTGTCTGCAAGCTTGTGCTGATGTAGGTGGTACCATTACCGGTGAGCATGGCGTGGGTATTGAGAAGAGAGAAGAAATGCGCTTTGTATTTACAGATGATGAGATTATCGCACAAACGGATATTCGTGAAGTTTTCAATCCTCATAATCTATTAAATGCAGGAAAGCTATTCCCGATGCCGGGACGCTGTGTGGAAATTAAGAGAGACTTAAAAGAAAAAGAAACTGTCATTTCACAATAATCTTATTTCAATAAATTTTGCCAAAATTATTATTGAAATACATTAGATAATCATGCTATTATTTTTTTAACAAATAACGAAACGGTGTTTCGTAATAACAAACAACATAGTTTACACAACATTTGCTCGAACTCACTGCTTTCAAAAGAACCTAAGGAGGAAAAGTACCATGACAAACTATGTAAAAAAAGGCAAACTTCAAGTGGCCCAGAAACTCTATGATTTTATTAATTCAGAAGCCCTTCCAGGCAGCGGCGTGGATCCTGAGCAGTTTTGGTCTGGTTTTGAAGCGTTAATCCACGATTTAACTCCTAAAAACAAGGAGCTATTAGCAACTCGTGATGATATTCAAAACAAACTTAATACATGGCACCGCGAAAACAATGAAAACTTTGACTTCAATGCGTATAAGTCATTTTTGACGGAGCTTGGCTATCTTGAACCTGAAGTAGAAGATTTTGAGATTGCTACTGCCAATGTGGACGATGAAATCACCTTACAGGCAGGTCCACAATTAGTTGTTCCGGTAAATAATGCCCGTTACGCGATTAACGCTGCCAACGCCCGTTGGGGAAGCCTTTATGATGCATTATACGGTACAGATGCAATCAGTGAAGAAGATGGTGCGAGTCGTGAGGGTAGGTACAATCCTGTACGTGGTGCAAAGGTAATCGATTTTGCCAGGGATTTTCTAGACAAAACTGCTCCATTAAAAGACGCCTCTCATAAGGACGCGGTTCGCTACATGATTTCAGAAGGCAAATTAAGCGTATCACTAAGCAACAGTACGTCGACAGGTTTGAAAGATGAAGAAAAGTTTGTCGGCTATAAGGGAAATCAGGAGGACCCATCAGCAGTACTGCTAAAAAATAACGGACTTCACTTTGAAATACAAATCGACCGCAATCATCCAATTGGCAGAACTGATGAGGCTGGCGTTAAAGATGTCCTTCTGGAAGCTGCTATTACAACCATTATGGACTGCGAAGATTCTGTAGCTGCGGTAGATGCTGAAGATAAAGTACTTGTATATCAAAACTGGCTAGGTCTTATGAAAGGAGACTTATCGGCCACGTTCACAAAAGGTAATAAATCGATGACACGCAAGCTCAATCAGGATCGCAGTTATGTATCACCTGGTGGTGAAGAAATAACTTTGAATGGCCGTTCCCTTCTTTTTGTCCGTAATGTAGGACATTTGATGACGAATAGCGCGATTTTGGATCAAAGCGGTGAAGAAATTCAGGAAGGGATTTTGGATGCAGTCATCACGAGCCTTGCTGCAAAACATACCCTTCTAGGAAATGGCCCATATCAAAACACAGCGAAGGGCTCTGTATATATCGTAAAACCCAAAATGCATGGATCGAAAGAGGTTGCTTTTGCAAATCTACTTTTTGACCGAGTGGAAGATTTGCTTGGACTAGAACGGAATACCTTGAAAATCGGTGTAATGGATGAGGAACGGAGAACCACTTTGAACTTGAAGGCATGTATTAAACAAGTTAAAGATCGGATTGTTTTCATTAATACCGGGTTCCTTGACAGAACAGGCGATGAAATTCATTCTTCTATGGAAGCTGGTCCGATGATTCGCAAAAATGATATGAAATCATCCAAATGGCTGCAGGGCTATGAACAGTTTAATGTTATAGCGGGACTGTCAAGCGGTTTTAAAGGTCGTGCGCAGATCGGTAAAGGAATGTGGGCAATGCCGGATTTAATGGAAGAAATGCTAAAGCAAAAAATCGGTCATGTAAAAACCGGAGCAAATACAGCATGGGTGCCATCTCCAACAGCTGCCACATTGCATGCGTTACACTACCATGAAGTGGATGTAAGAGAAGTACAGAATCAAAAGCTCAATCAGACAGGAGACTTCCGGGAAGATATTTTACAATTCCCAGTGGCGGAAAATCCTGCCTGGACTCCTGAGGAGGTCCAGGAAGAGCTTGATAACAATTGCCAAACTCTTCTAGGTTATGTTGTTCGTTGGGGTGGATCAGGGTGTTGGCTGTTCAAAAGTATTAGATATCAATAACGTGGGACTCATGGAAGATCGTGCAACATTACGTATTTCTAGCCAGCATCTGGCAAACTGGTTACACCATGGTATTTGCACGAAAGAGCAAGTTCTCGAAACGTTGCAACGCATGGCCAAAGTAGTAGATGAGCAAAATGCAGGAGATTCTTTATACCGATCTATGGCTCCAAATTATGACGCCTCGGTGGCATTCCAGGCTGCCTGCGATTTAATTTTCGAAGGCTATGATCAACCAAATGGCTATACTGAACCAATCCTTCACCGTAGACGTATTGAAGCAAAGGCTAAATTTGCGGTAAAACAATAATAATTCGAAAATTGGTATGATCATGTGGCTGACCCCTTTGCTTTTGAGTCAGCCTCTGGTTATACCCATACGTTTTAAATATTGGTGAAATGAAGAGAATGCATCAAGCCGAAAAACCACCAGTTTCACAATAGTCATCTTATTTGAAAAATGAATGGAGGCGTTGAGGCTATGCGAAACCTGCGGGATATGTCGCTGGAACTTCACAAGCGGTCACAGGGGAAAATAAATGTTAATGTAAAGGTTCCGGTGGAAAATGCACATGATTTAAGTTTAGCCTATTCACCGGGGGTAGCAGAGCCTTGTAAAGAAATCTATCAGAGTCCTGAAAAAGTCTATGACTATACCATTAAAGGAAATCTTGTAGCGGTCGTATCCGATGGATCAGCTGTTTTGGGACTCGGAAACATTGGTCCAGGTGCAGCCATGCCCGTTATGGAAGGAAAAGCAGCATTATTTAAGGCTTTTGCTGATGTTGATGCCTTCCCTATTTGCTTGAATACTAATGATGCGGAGCAAATCATCCAAACGGTGAAATTGCTCGAACCAACATTTGGCGGAATCAATCTTGAGGACATTTCCGCCCCTAACTGTTTCATTATAGAAGAGAGATTAAAGAAAGAAATGAATATACCAGTTTTTCATGATGATCAGCATGGCACGGCCATTGTCACAGCAGCAGGACTAATTAACGCACTGAAGGTTGTTGGCAAACGCCTTGAGGATACAAGGGTAGTAGTCAATGGCGCAGGTGCTGCAGGGATTGCCATCACAAAACTATTATTGAGTATGGGTGTATGTGACATCATTTTGTGTGACACAAAGGGCTCCATCTATAAGGGGCGCCACACTGGAATGAATTCCATGAAAGACTCTATAGCTGAAGTGACGAATAAAGGCAATATTCAGGGGCCTTTACATGAAGTAATTAAAGGAGCTGACGTGTTTATCGGTGTATCTGTTGCAGGGGCTGTGACGCAAGAGATGGTCATGTCAATGAACCAGGATGCGATCATTTTTGCAATGGCAAACCCCGTACCCGAAATCATGCCGGAAGAAGCCATTGAAGCTGGAGCTGCGGTGGTAGGTACAGGACGATCAGATTTGCCGAACCAGGTAAATAATGTACTTGCTTTCCCTGGCATTTTTAAAGGAGCCCTTAAGGTTCATGCTTCTGAAATTAATGAAGAAATGAAGTTGGCTGCAGTTTACGCTATAGCTAATCTAATCACGTTTGATGAACTTTCCTACGAATATGTGATTCCACATGCATTTGATAATAGAGTTGCAGAAGCAGTAACAATTGCAGTTGCGGAAGCTGCAATCAAGTCAGGAGTTGCCAGAAAGCAAATTGAACTAGAAAACATTGTTTGAGAGGGAGTGTTATAATGAAATTTACAAGATTTGCTCAAGGTTCGTCGATCTATGCAGGTGTGATTACAGAGAACGAAATCAGAGAAATTGAGGGAGATATTTTTGCAGATTGGGAGTACACAGGCAAGATATTCTCCACTGCTGACGTGACTTTACTTGCTCCTTTACAGCCAAACCAAATCATTGGAATTGGAGCAAATTACGTATCCAAGCTTGAAGACCTTCCTTCTGAGCTTCCGGAAATCCCAGTCTTTTTCTTTAAACCAACCTCATCTGTCATTGGACCTGAAGAAGAAATAATCATTCCGAAAAGTATAGAGAAGGTTAAGTTTGAATCTGAATTAGCGATTGTCATTGGAAAAGAGGCAAAAAATGTACCTGAATCAGAAGTGCTTGATTACGTGTTTGGGTATACAGTTGGAAACGACGTAACGGCGCCTCAATTTTTTCATCAGGACGGTCATTGGACAATCGGTAAATCCTTTGACACATTCACACCGCTAGGCCCTGTTATTGAAACAGAACTGGATCCATTTGCCGTGAAGGTTGAAGCTAAACTCAATGGAATTGAAAAACAAAATAGTGAAACCGAACTAATGATTATTCCAATCAGAAGAATGGTATCTTATCTTACAAATGTGATGACTCTTAAGCCGGGGGATGTAATCCTGACAGGCAGTCCAGTTGGAGCAGAGTTTGTAGGTGCCGGAGATGTGATAGAATGCGAAATTAAAGGGATTGGAACTTTACGCAATGCATTTGTAATTGCAAAAGAGCATGCAAACACTTATTAATGCCCTGCCATGCCCGGTAAAAATTTATGCTATAATGTAAGCTATTATGGTCAGCAATTTCGAGGTGAACGATTGTGGAAAGAGAGAATATGGTTAAATCTGTAAGCCGGGCATTGGACATTATTACTCTGGTTAGTTTAAAAAAGGGTGGCTTGGGTGTTACAGAGATTGCGAAACAAATAGATATTAATAAAAGCTCTGTTTACCGAATCCTTTCAACACTTGTCCAGTATGGATATGTAGAGCAGGATGAGGATACAGGCCGCTATAAGCTTGGTTATAAATTTTTAGAAATCAGTTCAAAGCTGCTAGAATCCATTGATCTAAGGGCAGAGGCAAAGCCTTTTCTACAACAATTGGAAAATGAAACCAATGAAGTCATCCATCTTGTTGTTTATGATCAGGGAGAAGTGGTTTATATAGAAAAGTTAGAAGGAAATGAAACGTTACGGATGCATTCTAAAGTAGGCAAACGGGCTCCAATGCATTGTACCTCAGTTGGGAAAGCGATCCTTGCCTTTCTTCCTACTAGTGTTGTAATGGATATTCTTGAACGTAAAGGAATGGCTTTGCACACAGAGAAAACAATCACCAATAAAGAGGATTTTATACGGGAATTGGCGGATGTGAAGCGGAATGGTTACGCTTTAGATCTAGAAGAAAATGAATATGGAATCACTTGCATTGCCGTTCCCATCTTTGACCATTTAGGCAAAGTTATTGCAGCAGCCAGTATCTCTGGACCGACGATGAGAATGACGGATGAACGAATGAAACTTCTTCAGTCACGAATGCTGCACATCGGTAAACAAATATCAGCAAGACTTGGTTTTGAAAGTAGAATCAGTTAAGGGGAAAAAACATTTGTCCAGTATAGATATATTGGGCAAATGTTTTTTTATTTTTATACACATAATTTTCGGAAAATTATTGAAATTCAGACGAAAATTTGTATAATTAAGTGTAAGATAAAGCGGTGTTATACAACAAAAATAATTATTGTTATATAACAATGTTTCGTCCTCTGCAACAATTTCAAACGTTGTTTCTTAATGAGAAACGGAGAGGGGGTAAGGTTTCAGATTATAAATTAATAAGAGGTTACCATGCTTTTTAAAGTAATCATTTTTATTAACTTACATATTTATCAGTCATCATAGTGCCTATTTATCTGTTCTATCAGAAACATTAAATCAATGTTTCTGTAAGAGGGAACATCGACTGTTCCGTAGAAACATAATATTTCTATTATGGGGGATTAACTATGACATTCACACAAAATTTTACAGCGGTTCAGGACAGTTTGGCCTTGTCCGCTTTGGTAGCACTTATACCAATTTTATATTTTTTCTGGGCCTTAGCCGTTAAACGTATGAAGGGCTATTTGGCTGGATTAACGACATTGCTAATTGCTTTAGTACTAGCAGTCGTAGCTTTTAAGATGCCAGCTCAAATGGCAGTCATGTCTGCAACACAGGGTGCTGTTTATGGCATATTGCCAATTGGCTGGATCATTATTACATCGGTTTTCCTTTACAAATTAACCGTAAAGACAGGTCAATTCGATATAATCCGTAATTCTGTCGTTTCACTCACAGAGGACAGACGTCTTCAAGCACTTTTGGTAGCGTTCTCATTCGGGGCCTTCCTTGAGGGGGCAGCGGGTTTTGGCGCTCCGGTTGCGATTTCGGCAGCGCTTCTTGTTGGTCTTGGATTTAATCCTCTTTATGCTGCTGGGCTCTGTTTAATTGCCAATACTGCGCCTGTTGCATTTGGTGCAATCGGTACTCCAATCATTGCGGTTGAAGGTCCTACTGGAATTTCGGCAATAGAAATTTCCAAAATGGTTGGCCGTCAATTACCATTTTTATCATTATTTATACCGTTTTATTTAGTTGTAATCATGGCTGGATTCAAGAAAGCAATAGAAATTATGCCGGCAATTTTGATTACAGGTATTTCTTTCGCGGTGACTCAATACTTAAGCTCTAACTTCCTTGGTCCAGAACTTCCAGATATTTTATCTGCACTGGTTTCATTATTTACCTTAACGATCTTCTTGAAATTTTGGAAACCGAAAACTATTTTCCGATTTTCAGCGGAACAAGAAATGGCTGCTGCCCTTACCGCAAAAGCACCTAATAATCAGCAGGTAAAATATACTGGCGGCCAAATTTTTAAAGCCTGGTCACCATTTCTTGTATTAACCGCGTTTATTACAATTTGGGGGATTCCAACAATCAAGCTTGCTTTGACAGGACATTATGAAGGATCAAACGTTATTTTAAAAGCCGTCAACTCTTTAGGTCACGCGTTAACATTGTTACCTGAAGTACCCTTATTAAGTAATAAAGTCATTAACTCTGCTGGAGTTCCAGTTCCTGCTATTTATAAACTTGAAATCTTAGGCGCAGCCGGTACATCGGTTCTACTTGCAGCTGCGGTAACGAAGTTTATCGTTAAAATTTCATGGAAGGAATGGGTCGCAACCTTCGGGGAAACGCTTAATGAACTGAAGTACCCAATCATTACAATCGGTTCAGTGGTCGGGTTTGCCTATGTTACAAACGCATCAGGGATGAGTACGACACTCGGAATGACGCTTGCAAAAACAGATGTGCTATTTTCCTTCTTCTCTCCAGTACTCGGATGGTTGGGTGTGTTTATCACAGGTTCTGATACTTCATCAAACTTATTGTTCGGGAACATGCAAAAGATTACTGCGCAGTCCCTTGGTATGGATCCGATTTTAGCAATCGCTGCAAACTCTTCAGGCGGGGTAACCGGAAAAATGATTTCTCCACAATCTATTGCTGTAGCCTGTGCAGCAGTGGGGCTTGCTGGAAAAGAATCCGACTTGTTCCGCTTTACATTTAAACATAGTATTGTGTTGGTTGTTTTAATCGGAATTTTGACATTCCTGCAAAATAGTAGTCTGTTGAATTGGATGGTACCATAAAAAGTTAAACAAAATCAGTTGTGATTAAGGCTACCTTTATTTTTGGTGGCCTTTTTTCTAATAGTGCTTAAATCCGACATATTTCTCAGGAAATTTTGCCTATCATCTCAAATATTGTCGAGCAATTATAAAAGGGTTTCCCATAAACTTTGCGGAATAGTTAAGGTATACGCGTGTAGACCGGAGTGGTAAAAATGATCGAAGCTATCCAAAAATTCCTGGTAAAAATGCAGCAGCAGGGGCATGTCTATCCTCTAATCCACCAAGCGGAGGTACATGTAAATCTACGTTGCGAGCAGGAAGTAGTGCAGTTAGTGATAAAAAACGGTGCAGTATTTATTCTTCAAAACCCAATGGAGCAACAGAGCGCCTACGAGATTAGCGGAAGTGAAGCTGCAATGAAACAATTAATTGAAGGAACAAGCCGATTACGGGTGCTTGAACAAAAAGGGGAAATGAAAGTAAATACTTCTTTACGAATCGCATTATTACTGGAGTCCCTTTTTTACCTAACAAAAGCACAGGAAGATTTTGCAAAAATCATTTAAAAAGCATTGACTTCAAAAGGGACATCATGTAATGTATTATTTAAATATTCTATCAATTAAAACAATCACATAAACATTCTTATCTAGAGTGGCGGAGGGACTGGCCCTTTGAAGCCCGGCAACCGGTTTATACACGGTGCTAAATCCAGCAGAGCATAAAAAGCTCTGAAAGATAAGAAGAGAGCCCCCCTCTTCTTATGAAGCGGGGGTTTTTGTTTATGTTGTTAAGGGAGGAAATAGGAAAATGGGAGAAAATCAAAAGAAGTATCGCTTTGAAACTTTAAGTGTTCATGGAGGATTGGCTCCAGATCCAGTAACAGGAGCTCGTGCCGTTCCCATCTATCAAAACAATGCCTATCAATTCAAAAATACTGAACATGCAGCAAACCTATTTAGTTTAGCAGAACCAGGGTACATATACACCCGTATTCATAATCCTACTACAACCGTATTTGAAGAGAGAGTAGCCCTGCTAGAAGGCGGTGTGGGAGCCCTGGCCGTTGCAAGCGGTATGGCAGCAATTACCCTCGCCATTCTTAATGTGGCTGAGGCAGGAGATGAGATTGTTGCTGCTTCCAACCTCTACGGTGGAACCTATAATTTATTCGCAGTGACCCTTCCAAAGTACGGAATTAACGTTAAATTTGTAGACTCGGACAATCCGGAGAACTTTCGAGCAGCGATTACACCTAGAACAAAGGCAGTTTTTGCAGAAACAATCGGGAACCCAAGCTTACGTGTGTTAGACATTGAAAAAGTGGCAGATATTGCTCATGAGGCTGGCGTCCCACTAATAATCGACAACACCTTTGCCACACCATACTTGTGCAGACCGATTGAGTACGGGGCAGACATTGTTGTGCACTCGGCAACAAAGTGGTTATTAGGTAATGGGACATCAACGGGAGGCATAATTGTTGATGGTGGAAAGTTTGACTGGAACTCTTCTAGATTCCCTGGCTTTACGACTCCGGATGCAAGCTACCATGATCTTGTCTATGCAGAAGCATTGGGCGCTGTAGCGTATATTGTAAAGGCACGTGTACAGTTATTGCGTGACCTCGGTCCGGCACTGAGCCCGCAAAATTCATTCCAATTTACACTAGGCCTTGAAACCCTGCATGTTCGGATGAAAGAGCATGTAGCCAATACGAAAACGATTGTGGACTATTTATTAAACCACCCAGCGGTAGAATGGGTATCCTATCCGGGGCATCCATCACATCCGGACTATGAATTAGCGAAAAAATATTTACCTAAAGGTGCGGGATCCATGGTTGTTTTTGGAATTAAAGGTGGGAAGGAAGCAGGAGCGAAGCTCATTGATTCTCTATCCTTATGGGCACATGTGGCCAATGTTGGCGATTCAAAAAGTCTAATCATTCACCCAGCTAGTACTACCCATCAGCAATTAGATGCAGAGGGGTTGAAGGCAGCAGGTGTATCAGAAGATTTAATCCGTCTCTCTATTGGGATTGAAAATGTTGAAGACTTAATTGATGATCTCGAATCTGCGATTGAGACAGCAACGGGACTGGCATCTGTCAAAGCAAATGCCTAAAATTTACCTTAACCGATAAGTAAGAATTAATAGATTTTTTTATTGACACCTTTTTTTATCCATGATACGATAGCTTTCGTACTAAAATAACTACTTAAATTGACTAACGTGTTAATTGAATATAGAATGCTGTAAGCTCTTATCAAGAGAGGTGGAGGGATGTGCCCGATGAAGCCCGGCAACCGTCAATGTTACATTGAAATGGTGCCAATTCACACAAAGCGTTTGCTTTGGGAGATGGGAGAAAGGTCTATTTTACTAATGCCTTTCTGCCCGTGCAGAAAGGCTTTTTATTTTTCTAAAATAGAATCTTTTCCGGTAAACAGTCAAATTCTATAGGTGAATGTCAGGTTATAGTAGATTCTTTCTGAATTTTAGGTAAATAGGATAGAAGCGGGTGATTCAAATGATTTCAATAAAAAACGTCCGTAAGATTTTTCCTTCCAAACAAGGCCAGCTAAAAGCGGTCGATGACGTGAATTTAGAAATTCAAGAAGGGGAAATTTTCGGAGTCATAGGATATAGTGGTGCCGGAAAAAGTACGTTAATTCGAATGCTTAATGGGTTGGAGCTACCAACCGATGGATCAGTCACAGTGGCTGGTCGTGTCATTTCAAAGATTAAGGGAAGTGAACTTCGTAAAGCACGTCAAGAAATCAGTATGATTTTTCAACATTTCAACTTACTTTGGTCAAGAACAGTAAGTGAAAATATTGCTTTCCCACTGGAAATTGCAGGTATAAAGGGACCGGAAAGACAGAAAAGAGTCAATGAGCTCATCAAACTCGTCGGCCTTGAGGGACGTGAAAACGCCTATCCTTCACAACTGAGTGGGGGACAAAAACAGCGTGTAGGGATTGCGAGAGCTCTTGCTAATAACCCAAAGGTTTTACTTTGTGACGAAGCAACTTCAGCATTGGACCCACAGACAACCGATTCCATTTTGGATTTATTAGTCGATATTAACAAGCGACTAGGTCTGACCATTGTGTTGATTACGCATGAAATGCATGTTATTCGAAAAATTTGCCACCGGGTTGCTGTCATGGAAAGCGGCCGTGTAGTTGAGCTAGGTTCCGTATTGGATGTGTTCCGTAATCCGCAACAGCAAATCACAAAACGATTTGTTCAGCAGGTGACAGAGCCTGAAGAAACAAAAGAAACAGCGGAACACTTGCTGGCACGGTATCATTCCGGTCAGGTCGTTCAATTGACCTTCATTGGTGAGTCAGCTGAGCAGCCGCTCATCACCAATTTAATTAGACACCATGAGGTTACAGTAAATATCCTGCAGGGGAAAATTTCGCAAACACAAAGTGGTTCATATGGAACTCTCTTTATTCATCTTGATGGTGACGACAAAGAAGTGAACAAAGCGATAGACTTTATTCGTTCCCAGCAGGTTGGTTTGGAGGTGGTAACAAATGAATAATAGTGGAAAATATTTTGAAAATGTCGATTGGCTCATGATGTGGGATGCAACGAAAGACACCGTTTATATGACAGCTATTTCGGTTCTCGTTACCTTTATCTTAGGGACATTCTTAGGCTTACTTCTTTTCCTAACAACGAAAGGTAATCTTTGGGAAAATAAACCGATTAATACGATTATTAGTGGAATCGTTAATATTTTTCGTTCCATTCCGTTCATCATTTTAATTGTATTATTAATTCCGTTCACCACCTTCCTATTAGGAACGATGATCGGAGAAGATGCGGCCTTACCAGCACTAATCATTGGGGCTGCTCCCTTTTATGCTAGGATGGTGGAGATCGGTCTTCGGGAAATTAATAAAGGTGTTATTGAAGCCGCTAAATCAATGGGAGCAACAACAAGCACGATTATTTGGAAGGTGCTACTACCAGAATCCATGCCAGCGCTCATTTCAGGTATTACCGTTACAGCTATTGCTCTTGTGGGTTACACAGCAATGGCAGGAGCGATTGGTGCAGGTGGATTAGGAAACCTTGCCTACAACTATGGTTTCCAACGAAATCAAAATGACGTCACATTTGTCGCTACCGTCATCATTTTAATTATTGTGTTTATCATTCAGTTAATTGGTGATCTCATCACTTCAAAATTAGATAAAAGATAAAAATAAAAGGAGAGTTCAACATGAAAAAATGGTTATCCGTTTTACTAGCTTTAACATTAGCCCTAGCTCTTGCAGCTTGCGGTAAATCAGAAGAAAAATCAGAGGGTACTTCAGAAAAGGGCGGCACTACTAAATTAGTAGTTGGGGCTTCAACTGTGCCACACGCTGAAATTTTAGAACAAGCAAAACCGTTATTAAAAGAAAAAGGAATCGACCTTGAAATCACAACTTTCACTGACTATGTTTTACCAAACAAAGCATTGGCTTCAAAAGAATTAGATGCAAACTACTTCCAGCACATCCCTTACTTAGAATCACAAAACAAAGAATTTAACTACGGATTTGTTAACGCTGGCGGCATTCACATCGAGCCAATCGGTGTCTACTCTAAAAAATATAAGAAGTTAAGTGATCTTCCAAAGGGTGCTCACTTAATCATGAGTAACTCTGTAGCTGACCATGGCCGTCTACTTTCTTTACTAGAAGCACAAGGCTTAATCAAGTTAAAAGAAGGCATTGATAAAACAAAAGCAGAATTAAAAGACGTAGTAGAGAATCCAAAGAACCTAAAATTTGATGCAAACTATGAAGCCAAGCTTTTACCACAGATCTTCAATAATGGTGAAGGTGATGCAGTATTGATCAACTCTAACTACGCAATTGATGCAGGATTAAACCCGGTTAAGGATTCTATTGCAATTGAAGACAAAGAATCACCATATGTAAACGTCATTGCCGTTCGTAAAGGTGACGAGAATAAAGAGGCAATCAAAGCTCTAGTAGAAGTCCTTCATTCAAAAGAAATCCAAGACTTCATCCTTGAAAAATACAAAGGTGCAGTTGTACCTGTTTCTGAATAAAAAACGTTCACTTTATAAATAGGAAGAAAATAGTAAAAGTCAGTGAGCTATTCACTGGCTTTTGCTATTTCTGAAGTCATACATGAAACGTTAGGATTGGGTAAAAATAGAAGAGAGATTACACCCAAATTCACTTGGCAAAAGTTGAAAAAATAAGGTATGATTTTAATCGAGTGTATTTTTACATAAATGGATATAAGAATTTTTTTTCAGAAAATTCTTTAAAAAACACTTCATATTCTCAATTAGCAATTACTTAATGAAAATAGAGGTACTGTTTTTACTGTTTAGGAGTTGCTAATACATTTCATTTGTTATAAGATTGTAATGAGAATAAAATGAGAATAGAGTTATAGACCTAACACGGTCTGCAAGATACAACACTTTCTTTTCGGAGGTATAGATATGGCTGGATCAACTTTAACGATCAAAGATTTACATGTAGGAATTGATGGGAAAGAAATTTTAAAAGGTGTTAACCTTGAAGTAAAAGGTGGAGAAATCCACGCAATTATGGGTCCTAACGGAACTGGTAAATCCACTTTATCATCTGCAATCATGGGCCACCCTAAATATGAAGTAACTAGTGGTAACATTACTTTAGATGGACAAAATGTACTTGAAATGGAAGTAGATGAGCGCGCTCGTGCAGGTCTATTCTTAGCAATGCAATATCCAAGTGAAATCAACGGCGTAACCAATGCCGATTTTTTACGTTCAGCATTAAATAGCCGCCTAGGTGAAGGTAATGAAATTTCTCTAATGAAATTCATCCGTAAGATGGATAAGCAAATGGAATTCCTTGAAATGGACCTTGATATGGCGCAACGCTACTTAAATGAAGGTTTCTCTGGTGGAGAGAAAAAGCGTAATGAAATCTTACAGTTAATGATGTTAGAACCAAAAATCGCGATTCTGGATGAAATTGACTCAGGTCTAGATATTGACGCATTAAAAGTTGTTTCAAAAGGAATCAATGAAATGCGCGGCGAAGAATTCGGATGCCTAGTTATTACTCACTATCAACGTCTTTTAGACTATATCACTCCTGACTATGTGCACGTTATGATGCAGGGCCGTATTGTGAAATCAGGCGGACCAGAGCTAGCACAACGCTTAGAAGCAGAAGGGTATGACTGGATCAAGCAAGAGCTTGGAATTGAAGATGAAACAGTTGGGCAAGAAGCGTAAGATAGTGTTAGGAGGATTACAATGACAACAGAAACAAAATTACCATTTGATAAGGGTTTTGTAAGCTCCTTTTCGAAAGAAATGAACGAGCCTGCTTGGTTTGAAGAGTTCCGTCTCAAAGCATTAGAGAGTTTTGAACAACTGCCAATGCCAAGACCTGATAAAACAAAAATAGATAAATGGAATTTCACTCAATTCAATCAACATACTGTTAAAAGTGCTGCTTATTCTTCTCTTGATGAATTACCGGAGGAAGTAAAAGCTTTAGTTGATTTGGAAGCAGCTGATAAGAATCTATATATTCAACGTAATCAAACCCCTGCTTTTTTATCTTTATCAGAAGATCTAAAAAGTAAGGGTGTTATCTTTACAGACATTTTCACAGCCGCTAGAGAGCATGGCGAGCTTTTGAAAAAGTATTATATGACTCAAGCGATTAATGCTGACGAACACCGTCTTACTGCCCTTCATACGGCACTTGTGAACGGTGGAGTTTTCTTATATGTTCCAAAGAACGTAGTCATCTCTCAACCTATTCAAGCGGTTTACGTTCACGACCACGCAGAGGCTAATCTTTTTAACCATGTTATCGTGGTAGCAGAAGATAACAGCTCTGTCACATATGTTGAAAACTATATTTCAACGATTGATGCTTCTAATTCTGTGGTAAACATTCTTTCAGAGGTTATCGCAAATAACAATGCGAAGGTTGTATATGGTGCAGTGGATTACCTTGCAAAAGGAACAACTACCTATGTGAACCGTCGCGGTGTTGCTGGAAGAGATGCACGTATTGAGTGGGCATTAGGGTTAATGAACGAAGGAAACACTATTTCTGAGAACACAACCAACCTAATTGGTGATGGGTCCTATGGTGATACAAAAACAGTTGTCGTTGGACGTGGAGAGCAAACACAAAACTTTACGACAAAGGTTGTTCACTTTGGGAAAAACAGCGAAGGGTACATCTTAAAGCATGGTGTCATGAAGGATAGTGCGACTTCCATCTTTAATGGGATTGGAAAAATCGAGCATGGCGCTTCTAAATCAAATGCCGAGCAAGAATCACGCGTATTAATGCTTAGCGAAAAAGCGCGCGGAGATGCCAACCCAATTCTTTTAATTGATGAAGATGATGTAACAGCAGGTCATGCTGCATCTGTCGGCCGAGTGGATAAAGTACAGCTTTACTACTTAATGAGCCGCGGAATTCAAAAGCAAGAAGCAGAGCGCCTTATCATTCATGGCTTCCTTGCACCAGTTGTTAACCAGCTTCCGATAGAAGGAGTAAAGAAACAACTGACTGAAGTGATCGAAAGGAAAGTACGCTAATGAATATCCAGGATATTCGCAAACAGTTTCCGATCCTAGATCAAGAGGTGAACGGCCAGCCGTTGGTGTATCTCGATAGTTCAGCTACATCACAGAAGCCGCTTCAAGTGATCGAGGCAGTTGATAAATATTACCGTGAAATCAATTCCAATGTCCACCGTGGTGTGCATACATTAGGAACAAGAGCTACTGATGCATACGAAGGGGCAAGAGAAAAGGTTCGCAAATTTATCAATGCAAAATCGATTCAGGAAGTTATTTTTACAAGAGGAACAACGACTTCTATTAATACAGTGGCAGCAAGCTATGCAGCCGCTAATCTTAAAGAAGGCGATGAAATCGTTATAACTTATATGGAGCACCACAGCAATATTATCCCATGGCAGCAAGTGGCCAGACGGACAGGTGCCCAGTTAAAATACATTCCTCTCCAAGAGGATGGAACCATCTCACTTGATGATGTACGTGCAACCATTACAGCGAACACAAAGGTTGTTTCTGTGATGCAAGTATCGAATGTACTTGGCGTTATTAATCCGGTGAAAGAGATTGCACAAATTGCACATGAAAATGGTGCGATTATGGTAGTAGATGGTGCGCAGAGTGCTCCGCATATGAAAATTGATGTTCAGGATTTGGATTGCGATTTCCTCGCATTCTCTGGACACAAAATGTGTGCTCCTACTGGTATCGGTGTTCTTTATGGAAAGAAACATTTACTAGAAAACATGGAGCCGATTGAATTTGGTGGTGAAATGATTGATTTCGTGCAATTGCAGGAATCAACGTGGAAAGAGCTTCCGTGGAAATTTGAAGGCGGTACGCCAATTATTGCGGGTGCGATTGGTCTTGGAGCTGCAATCGACTTTTTAACTGAAGTAGGCTTAGAGAATATTGCTGAGCACGAACATAAGCTTGCTGCTTATGCCTTAGATAAAATGTCTGCAGTTGAAGGTATGACGATTTATGGCCCGCTTGATGCGGCAAAGCGCGCAGGACTTATAACATTTAATTTAAACGATGTTCATCCACACGATGTAGCAACCGTATTAGATGCAGAAGGTATTGCTGTCCGTGCAGGACATCATTGTGCACAGCCGTTGATGAGGTGGCTTAAGGCTTCCGCAACTGCTCGTGCTAGCTTCTATTTATATAATACTGAAGAGGATATTGATAAACTCGTTGAAGGGCTTGTCAAAACAAAGGAGTATTTCAGCGATGTCTTCTAATAATTTAGATTCACTTTACCGTCAAGTCATTATGGACCATTATAAAAATCCTCGAAACCGTGGTGTGTTGGAGGATGGAAGCCATACGATTAATATGAATAACCCTACTTGTGGAGACCGCATTCAATTGAGCCTTAAGGTGGAAAATGGAATTGTGGTTGACGCGAAGCAAGAAGGGGAAGGCTGTTCGATTTCCATGTCATCGGCTTCGATGATGACTCAAGCAATTAAAGGGAAAAAAATCGATGAGGCTTTAAAAATGTCAAAAATCTTCTCTGATATGATGCAAGGGAAAGAGTATGATGAAGACCTTGATTTAGGTGATATTGAGGCCCTTCAAGGGGTTGCCAAGTTTCCAGCCCGCATTAAATGTGCCACGTTAGCGTGGAAGGCAATGGAAAAAGGATTGAAGGAAGAAGAAGAATAACAATAAACGATACTGGGCAGCTACACGGCCCTTTTCGTTTAAGAAATGGAGGAAGACGACGATGGCGAAAAAAATGCCGGAAATCGGTGATTATAAATATGGTTTTGCCGATAAAGACGTTTCCATATTCCGATCAAAACGCGGTTTAACAGATGATATAGTAAAAGAAATTTCTAAGTTGAAGAACGAACCACAATGGATGTTAGACTTCCGTTTGAAGTCGCTTGAGCATTTTTACAAAATGCCAATGCCACAATGGGGCGGCGATATGGCTTCTTTAAACTTTGATGAAATTACGTATTATGTAAAACCATCGGAGAAATCTGAGAAGTCATGGGATGAAGTACCTGAAGAAATCAAGGCTACTTTTGATAAACTAGGAATTCCTGAAGCAGAGCAAAAGTATCTAGCTGGTGTATCTGCACAGTATGAATCTGAAGTTGTTTATCACAACATGAAGGTGGAACTTGAAGATTTAGGAATCGTCTTTAAAGATACCGATTCCGCTTTAAGAGAAAATGAAGATATTTTCCGCGAACACTTTGGAAAAACAATTCCGCCAACAGACAACAAGTTCGCTGCACTTAACTCTGCTGTATGGTCAGGGGGCTCATTTATCTATGTACCACCAGGTGTGAAAGTGGATACTCCTTTACAGGCTTACTTCCGCATTAACTCTGAAAACATGGGTCAATTTGAACGTACCTTAATCATTGTAGATGAAGGTGCACATGTGCATTACGTTGAGGGTTGTACTGCACCAGTCTATACAACTAACTCCCTGCACAGTGCAGTGGTTGAGATTGTTATTAAAAAAGATGCTTATTGCCGTTATACAACGATTCAAAACTGGGCTAACAACGTGTTCAACCTAGTTACGAAGCGTGCGGTTTGTGAAGCAAACGCAACAATGGAATGGATTGACGGAAATATCGGTTCTAAGTTAACAATGAAATACCCAGCCGTTATTTTAAAAGGTGAAGGTGCTCGTGGTTTGACTTTATCTATTGCGATTGCAGGTAAAGGTCAGCATCAGGATGCTGGTGCAAAAATGATTCATTTAGCACCAAACACTTCTTCAACAATCGTTTCCAAGTCCATTTCTAAGCATGGCGGTAAAGTAACCTACCGCGGTCAGGTTCACTTCGGACGTAAGGCAGACGGTGCCCGTTCTAATATCGAATGTGATACATTAATTATGGATAACAAGTCGACATCAGATACGATTCCTTACAATGAGATATTAAACGATAACATTTCACTTGAGCACGAAGCGAAGGTTTCTAAAGTATCAGAAGAACAGCTTTTCTACTTGATGAGCCGTGGTATTTCTGAACAGGAAGCTACTGAAATGATCGTTATGGGCTTCATTGAGCCATTTACAAAGGAATTACCAATGGAATATGCCGTTGAAATGAACCGTCTGATCAAGTTTGAGATGGAAGGTTCCATCGGTTAATATTTTTACAAAAGAAACCCGCCCCGCTGGCTATAGCAGGCGGGTTTTTGTATGCTATTATTAATAACTGGGGGTGAACGAATTGATCTATATCGGTGTCACAGGCTGGGGAGACCATGACAGCCTATATCCAAGTGGAACTTCCTCAAGGGACAAATTAAAGCACTATGCGGGCCATTTTCCAATCGTAGAGGTAGACTCTGCATTTTATGCAATTCAGCCCAAACGAAATGCAGAAAAGTGGGTGCAAGAAACGCCAGAAAGCTTCCAGTTTATCGTTAAAGCCTACCAAGGTATGACGGGGCATATGCGTGGAGAGATTCCCTTTGAAAGCAAACAAGCGATGTTTTTCGCATTTAAAGACTCCTTACAGCCATACATAGAAAAAAATAAATTAGCCATGGTCCTGTTTCAATTTCCACCGTGGTTCAGTTGCAAACGTGAAAATGTTGACTACTTACGATGGTGTAAACAAGAAATGGATGAGGTCCCTTGTGCATTAGAATTCAGGCACCAATCCTGGTTTGCTCCCCCTTATATACAAAAAACGCTTGATTTTATGAAACAGGAGAACTGGATTCATAGTATTTGTGACGAACCACAGTCTGGTGAAGGTTCCATTCCCACCGTTTTAACGGCTGTAGACCATCAAAGGGTTCTGGTGAGATTCCATGGTCGCAATGTTCATGGCTGGCAAAAAAGGAATGCAGAAAATTGGCGTGAGGTACGCTATCTGTATCGATATAACCAAAAAGAATTAGAGGAATGGCGCGACTCGATAGTAAAGCTGTCGGAAGAGACTGAACATGTCTATCTTTTGTTTAATAACAACTCTGGCGGAGATGCAGCGGATAACGCGAAGGATATGATGAATCTTTTAGACATAGAATACGAAGGACTAGCCCCAAGGCAATTGGATTTATTCTAGCAACTTAAGGCATCACACAGAAAAGTAGAAGGTGAAAGTAATGGAATGGATTGTTTTAGTTATAGTTGGGCTGATTGCAAGCTCTTTAGGGTCACTCATTGGTATGGGAGGGGGAATTATCGTTGTTCCTGCTTTACTATACTTAGCCACACTGCCTGAATTCAGTCACCTCACCCCGCAGGTTGTGGTTGGCACCTCCCTTTTTACAATGATTTTTACGGGTCTTTCATCCACACTTGCCTATATGAAAATTAAGACCGTGGATTATAAGAGTGGATTCATTTTCCTTATTGGAAGTGGTCCAGGTAGTATTTTAGGTGCCTGGATTACTGAAAAGCTCGATTTGCATTCATTTAATCTTTATTTCGGATTATTTATTATTTTTGTTTCCTTTGTTTTACTGGTAAAGGATAAATTGAAGCCTATTCCTTTTCGGAAAGATAAGGGAGTTGTCCGTCAATTTACCGATAACATTGGGAGAAACTTCGAATATGGTTTTAGCCCGATAATAGCGGTTCTCATTTCCTTTGTAGTTGGATTTTTATCGGGGATTTTTGGAATAGGCGGCGGCTCTTTGATGGTACCAACGATGATTATTCTTTTCTTTTTCCCACCGCATGTAGCTGTAGCCACATCTATGTTCATGATTTTACCGACAGCTATCTTAAGTTCGATTACTCATATTGCTTTAGGTAATGTGAATTGGCTGTATGCATTAGCATTAGTACCTGGTGCTTGGATGGGAGCAAAAGTAGGAGTATTATTAAATACAAAGCTAAAAAGCAAAACGATTGTCTGGATAATCAGAATAATCCTTATTATTGTCGGTATACGATTAATCTATCAAGGGATAGGGTAAGGTGAAAATGGAAACGATACATATTTTTCATACCAATGATTTACACAGCCACCTCGAGCATTGGCCGCGCATTCAACATTTCTTGAACCAACAGAGAGAGCAACTCAAGAAAAAGGGAGAAGAAGTTTTCTTATTTGATATTGGCGACTTTCTTGATCGTTGGCACCCTTATACGGAGGCAACTAGAGGCAAGGGGAATGTCTCTCTTTTAAATGAGTGTCAATATACGGCTGTCACGATTGGTAATAATGAGGGGATTAATCTCCCATTCGAGGATTTAAACCAGCTATATGATGAAGCTAAGTTTGACGTCATATTAGCCAATCTTTATGTAAATCAAGACTATCCTTCTTGGGCAAAGCCTTATGAGATTTACAGGACAAGTAGGGGAACTAAGATTGGGGTCCTAGGATTAACCGCTCCATTTACCCATCTCTACGAACTGCTTGGCTGGAGAATGACTGACCCAATTGAAGAACTGAGCAACTGGATACAGCCTTTAAAAAAAGAAGCGGACATCATCATTCTACTTTCCCACCTTGGCTTTAATGAGGATGAACGCATTGCGGAAGAATTTCCAGATATTGATGTGATTCTAGGTGCCCATACCCATCATGTTCTGGAGAGAGGAAAGGAAATCAACCAAGTTCTTCTTGGGGCAGCCGGAAAGCATGGGAACTTCGTTGGTCATGTAACTCTTCATTTGGAAGAGAAAAAGAAACTTTCCCAAAAAGAAGCAAACCTCTATGATTTTAACGAGCTACCGGCTGTCTTAAATGAACAAGAGAAAATTGCCTCCTTTTTAAAAGAGGGGCAGGGCATGTTAAGCGAAAAAGTCACGTTCATTACCGAGCCTTTACAAAGTGATCCCTTCCGTGAAACCAATTTCGTACGATTGCTTTGTGAAGCGTTAAGGGAATGGTGCGGGACAGATTGTGCCGTCGTGAATGCAGGGCTCCTTCTGGCTCCTTTATCGGGGGAAGTCACTGAGTACGATTTGCTCTCTATTTGTCCACATCCCATAAATCCGTGTGTCATTGAATTAACAGGGAAAGAATTAACGTCTATTCTCGAGCAAACAAAGGATGAAGCCTTGCATCATAAACAAATAAAGGGACTAGGCTTCAGAGGTACTGTGCTAGGCATTTTCGTCTATGACCAAATTATCACCAAAGGTAAAACAATCTTTGTTGCAGGTAAGGAATTGGAGCTTGATCAGACCTACACCCTCGCACTTCCTGATATGTTTACCTTTGGTCACTTTTTCAAAAACATCCTTCCGAATAAAGAAAAGAAGTATTTCTTGCCTGAGTTTTTACGGGATATATTAAAGTGGAAGCTTTCAGGTTCCCATTCATAATTAAAACACTATGGATACACGCTTTTTCCAAACTCATCATAAAGTGATAGTGAGGAAAGGAGTGTTGGGAAATTGATTGATCTTTCGCCAATTGAAATAAACGGCCATACCTTCCTGGCTGTTTCCGTATTACTTCCAAAAACAACTTTGCTTGCTGTGACAAGCGATAAAGGATATATTATGTGCGGTGCCTTAGATGTGAGCTTATTAAATGAGAAGTTAAAGGATCGTAAAATCATTGCCGGTCGTGCAGTCGGTGTGAGAACGATTGACCAGCTACTAAATGCTCCGCTAGAATCTGTCACATTAGAAGCAGAAGAATTAGGTATTCACCAAGGGATGATAGGTAAAGATGCCTTGTTGAAGATGGTTTAAAAAGCTTGCTGAAAAACAGCAGGCTTTTTTTATGGGCTAGTTCACCTTTTCCTTGCATACATATAGCATGAAGGGGTGATTGTTCTTGAGAAAATTACGCCGGCATCTTCCTAAACGTGGACCGCTGCCTTTCCGATATGTTATGCTACTGACCTTTGTTTTTTTTCTGTTTTCCACTGCTACTGGCTTATGGCTGGTTAATAAAGGGATCGAGCCCACCTTAATGAGGTATGCTGAATCAGAAACGCGTAATATTGCGTCGCTTGTCATCAACAGGGCAATTACAAAACGGACGACAAATGTGGGAGACAATAATGAAGTAATAAAAATTGTGCCAGGCAGCAATGGAAAAGGGCAAAATGCGCAGTTGAATACAGATTTAATTAATCGGGTATTAGCTGAAACCACCGCACAAATTCAAAAGAATTTAAAAACAGCCAAACGAGGCGAAATCGCCTTATTAGAGACGGACGTAGAAATTGAAACAGAAAATACGGAAAAAGAAGATGGAATTGTTTGGTACGTACCATTAGGGCAATCCACAAATATTTCATTGTTAGGGAATATTGGACCAAAGATACCAGTCAAATTCCATGCTATTGGTGAAGTGGAACCGGATGTCCATATCCAAACAAAAGAAATGGGAATTAATAATACTTGGGTGGAGGTTTCTGTGGATATACAGGTCTCCGTTCAAATTATTACCCCGTTTGCAACGAAAATTACTAAATTAAAACAAAGCATTCCTGTAGGGGGGTCCTTGGTGGAAGGAGAGGTTCCCCAATTTTACAATGGAGGCGGAGGAAGCATCACACCATCTATTCAAATACCAGACAAGAACACCGACACCAAAACCAAATCCGAAACGAAAAAGTCCGGAAAGTAGCAAGAGGCTGACCCATGTCAGCCTCTACTTTTTTCGTATACTCATCCGTTCCAGACGTTTCCATTTAGCTAAATGTGGATAAGGGTCAAATGACCATTCGGTTATTCCATTGTCTTTGTACATACCATAGTGCAAGTGAGGAGGGAATTTTCCTGAAGTTCCTGGAGGACCGTATCCAGAGCTTCCAACACCACCAATGACCATTCCTGGCTCTACAATCTGACCAACTTTTAAGTCCTTAGCAAACCCGCTTAGATGGGCAAAGTAATGATACGTATTATTAATATCACGAATACCGATTCTCCATCCACCAAACTTATTCCAGCCTTTCATTTCAATAATGCCATAGTTGGTAGCTCGAACAGGAACGCCATAGCCTGCAAAAATATCCGTACCTTCGTGTATTCTTCTCCCGCCCCAACCTCGTGCATCTCCCCAAGTACTTCTATAGCTATGATTACTACGAATAGGCACAGGGAATACTTGAGTATCTAAATTGAGCCGTCCGAAATGGCGATAAATTTTTGCCTTACCAGCAATAATTCCGACCGTTTTATCACGATGGTAGTAATTCCAAAGCCCAATCTTTATATTATCAGGGTCGACACCGTAAGAAAGAAGATAATGGGCAAATGCATATAAAACATCCTCATCGCTTTTAAGGCTTGCTTTTCCATCCCCATTTGCATCCACACCCATTCCGTTGAAAAACTGGATGACAGCAGGGTTTTCTTCTTCCAAGTTCGGATTGGTCAGACCCGCCCACTCTTCAGGACGAAAGTAGATTCCAATTACACTATTTGGTTTAGGCAAGTCTTTGCGGACCTGACGGATGCTTCTTTCGTATTGATCAATGGCTGCTAAATAATACCACGGAATTTGTGTGACCGTTTCAACTTTTTTATATAATTTCATTCTTTCCTTATATGGATCGGGTTCCTCCGCATGTGCATTCCTTACAGCAAAAGAAGAGGTGAAGAATAAAAGGAAAGTTCCAATAATCAGAACAGCCCGCAACAGGAATCCTCCTTCCCAATTAATGTACATGTTTAGTTTATGGATATTGAGTTATTTCATTATCGCTAATAATTGGTAATAAAACCTCCTTGCTTGTCGTTCCTTTTCTAGTATGGTAAAGTGACAAAGAAGAACTCACTCACCATACATATTAATGGGATTCAAGGGGTGTCATAATGAGTAAAAAAGAAGAAATTCTACGAAAGCCTGACTGGCTAAAAATAAAGCTAAATACCAATGAGTCATACACAGGGTTAAAGAAAATGATGCGTGAAAAAAATCTTCATACAGTTTGTGAAGAGGCCCGCTGCCCTAATATACACGAATGCTGGGCAGTAAGACGTACAGCAACCTTTATGATTCTTGGTGATACATGTACGCGTGCGTGCCGTTTCTGTGCGGTTAAAACGGGTTTACCAACTGAATTAGATTTACAAGAGCCTGAAAGAGTGGCGGACTCCGTTCAATTAATGAACTTAAAGCATGTGGTAGTTACAGCCGTTGCACGTGATGATTTAAAAGACGGCGGGGCCGCTGTTTTTGCTGAAACGGTTCGTGCCATTCGTCGTAAAAATCCATTTACCAGTATTGAAGTGCTTCCTTCTGATATGGGTGGGAAAGAAGAAAATCTACAGCTATTAATGGATGCGAAACCGGATATCCTTAATCATAATATTGAAACCGTTAGACGCTTAACACCAAGAGTGAGAGCTCGCGCTAAATACGATCGCTCTCTCGAGTTCCTCCGTCGTGCGAAAGAAATGCAGCCAAGCATTCCAACAAAATCAAGTTTAATGATTGGTATCGGAGAAACGAAAGAAGAAATCTTGGAAGTAATGGATGACTTAAGAGCGAATCATGTAGATATTATGACGATAGGTCAGTATTTACAGCCGACGAAAAGTCATCTAAAGGTTGAGAAATATTATAGCCCTGATGAATTTAAGGAATTACAACAGATCGCAATGAGCAAGGGATTTAGCCATTGTGAAGCAGGCCCACTTGTCCGTTCATCATATCATGCGGATGAACAAGTAAATGCAGCAGCGAAACATAAACACTTACTTGGTGAAAAAGAAGCCCAGGAAGCATAAAGTGGGAAGAGAGAGGCTGACTGATGTCAACCTCTCTTTTTTAGTTCTAACGCTTATGCATATTAATCCTTTTGATATCCATATCATCTTGTGTTTCACCGTTTTCGTTTTCGCTATCACTCAAGCGCATACCCTGAGGGGATTTTTTCATTTGTGTGATTAGTTCTGTAACGGCATGACGCGCATTACGGCTTGTAGAGTCAAGATTAGCTAAATTCTCTACATCGCGCATTAGCGTTTTATTATCTGTTACATAGACGTGATAGTACCTTGGTACGACTGAAAAAGCGGTTTTCTTCACCTGATCAGCCGTCATATTACGATCTTTTGAATCGGTAGTATAAGCAATCAACACTTCCTGATCAGTAACAAGTGTGGCTGCGTCATTCACGTTAGGAACATTGACACTATATTTACTAATAATATTGGCAAGCTGTTCGCGGTCTAAGGCTGTATAGCCGTCATTGGCCGTATTATCATTCATTATTGGGCTCTTTTGGTGGCGAACAAAACCATAATTGTCGCTAACGTTACGTACGCCACGGCTTGCACCTTCATTGTAAAGTTCGTGTCTTTTGTTATTCACATTAATGGTATTACCGCTTTCTTCATATACATCACGATTTCCCATATCCTTTGAGCATCCAGTTAATGCTGTTATGGTACATAATCCAGCGATTATGATAAATTTTTTCATCATATACACCTCCTTTTATTAGAATGGCCAATGTTCCGTTTTTTTTTCTTAGTAATTGATGGTGAATCGGTTATAATGGATAGTAGGAAATGGCTGGGATAACTGAGGTGAATAATATGATCGTAATAAACAATATCTCTTATGAAATTCTCCAGGAATATCGGGATGGGTATAATGAAGAGGCTTTTAAATCAAGGTATAGCGATATTTTATCTAGGTATGATTATATTGTAGGGGATTGGGGATACGGACAGCTGCGCCTGAAAGGGTTCTTTGATGACCAAAACCAAAAAGCTACTTTTGATACAAAAATTAGCACATTAAGTGAGTACCTTTATGAATATTGCAACTTTGGCTGTGCATACTTTGTATTGAAAAAAGTGAAAAAATAAAGAGGTTGACTTGTGTCAACCTCTTTTTACTATACCATTGGTTTTTATTCATTATAGGGAGCCTGTTTGTCTGTTTCAGGGTCATCATGTGGCGGGTGTGCCCCGTCCATCTGTCTAGGCAAATCTTCATGAAGTGATTTATATTCATAATTAAATGCACTATAGTAGCGCTGTTCTTTTTCCCAAGGGGTGCTTTTATTCTCAACTGGATCATTTTTACCCCTCGGAGATCCGTATGGTCCCTCTGGAAGATCCTCTACCGTTAAGAAGTTCCTTTGAGCTTCCACATTCGAGAAATCATGATACTGCTCAGAATCTTTATCTGCCATGATAAACACACTCCTTTACCCCCTATTATTTGAAAAGAAGTGTGTATTTATGAAACTTAAATTAACTCCATCAAAAAGCCGCGTAATTCCTCGGCATCATCTTCACTTAACTGAAAAGCATATTCTAAATAACCCTCTTCTTGTAAATCATCCAATCCAATAATAGCAAAGCGGTTTCCTTGCATATCAAGTACCAAATGCTTTCCGTAATGACGATCACTTTGGACAATAGCTAAATCAAATCGCTGGTTATCTCCAACAAAGCTAACAAATCTTGTTTTCGTATTTTCTGTATCATCGTATAGGAAAAAGCGTTCTTTCATGAAATGGTCTCCTTTTAATTAAAACTGACATCTCTTATATAGTAACAAATAAATAGGACGGAGGGGAGGAAAGAATATTTCGTGATTTTTTACTAGAAATTTATGGTTAAAAAAACACGAATGATGTCAGATTATGCTACAATATACGTAAATCATGTATGTTGGCTTCTGAGAGGGATGAATTTAATGGTCCGTCGGTACAAAGAAAAGGTCAAAAGTGTATTGAAATGGGGAAAGATTGTCTTACCTCTTTCAACCATGCGCTTTTATCCTCCCCAATTTATATTAAGAAATCCTGTGTTAGAAGGGGTAAAAGCTGCTTTTCAAGAAGGACACGAAGTAGCTGTTGTTGTCTTTCATTTAAATGATATGAATGAATTGTCAGAGCAGTTAGGACAATCCCAAAGCCATCAATTTATCAAACATACAAAAAAATTCTTTCGCTCTGCTGTGGAGAAAGAAATAGACAAGCAAGATGTGATTACCCTTGATGATTTTTACGGTGATGGACTAACGTTATACATAAAAGTAGATTATACACGACATTCTCTCTCTGAGATTGACTTAGGGATGAGAAAAATTGTTTATATTGTGGAGCATAGCCTTCAAAAGGCTTATCCCTACCTCCAGCCTGTATTTAAGACTGGATATATGTTTGTAGAAAAGAAGCATTTGTCCATTCAGGATGCAATTGGAAGAGCTCAAAGGCAGGCTATTGCAATGGCTGAAAAACGTGTAAAATCTGAATTTAATGAAATGGTCTACTTAATGAAAAGGATTATTTCCAAAAAAGATATAAAATTATTAGCACAACCAATCATAGACGTGGCTACGAAAGAAGTACGCGCGTGGGAGATGCTGACGCGTGGTCCAACAGGGTCGGTTCTCGAAAGCCCTTTACCGTTGTTTTCGGTAGCAAGGCAAACAGGCTTGCTATATGACTTAGAAATGATTGTGATTGAAAAGGTGCTTGAACAAATAAAAGCTGCCAAGTGCAGGAAAGATATATTTGTGAATTGTACGCCGCTCACGCTTGGAAATATCCGATTTACCCGCGATCTAAAAAATTTAATGCAGCAATATAAGGATATACCACCTCGACAGATTACCATTGAGGTAACGGAAAACGATTCGATTGAAGGACTAAAAAACTTTATCTATAATATAAAAATGCTGCGCTTACTGGGCTATAAAATTGCCATGGATGATACAGGCGCTGGGTATTCTAGCTTGAGTATTATTAGTGACATCATGCCAGATATTATTAAAATTGATCGTTCAGTTATTCAAAATATAGATAAAAATTCTATTAAGGAATCCATGTTAAAAGGGCTGATGCTAGTAGCTAGGGAAGCGGGCTCCCTAGTTGTTGCAGAAGGAATCGAAAATGAAAACGAGGCATCTGTACTCACAAGAAACAATGTGGACTTGGCACAAGGGTATTTTTATGCACGACCTACAGCGTTGGTATCAGCTATTGCAACCTAGAAAGAGGAGTGGGATCCAATGTATTTTGTAGACAGGGAAAAAATAGAAGCAACATTAATTTACTTAGAAGAATTAATTCACCTCTTTTCGCAGCAAAAAAATTGGTCATCATCCCTGGAAAAAGCGGCTTTAGAACGGTTAAATCACATGATGATTGAGTCTGTTTTAGATGTCGGAAATGCAATGATTGACGGCTTTATCATGCGTGATCCAGGAAGCTATGAAGACATTATCGATATCTTAGTCGATGAAAAAGTCATTACGGCTGAAACAGGAGAAAGTTTAAAAATTCTTATTCACTATCGTAAAAAACTTGTACAGGACTATATTAGTATCGATCATCTAGAACTAAACAATCAGTTTTCAGCTTATCTTCATGAGTTGGTCACTTTCGCGGCAAATGTTCGGGAGTATTTGGCCAATGAACTAGGGCCTGTTTCTGCATTTAAAAACTAATTAGAGGTTGACGCAGTCAACCTTTTTCTTTTAGGGAAATATACTAAGGGAGTGATGATATGAAAAAGTATAAAGGCTATTTAATTGATTTAGATGGAACGATGTATAAGGGATCTGAGCGGATTGAAGCTGCCTCTGATTTTGTGAAAAATCTCCGAGACAACGGAATCCCGTATCTGTTTGTCACGAATAATTCATCAAGGACGCCTGCACAGGTGGCTGAGAAACTGGTTAGTTTTGATATTCCAGCCGAAGAAAAAATGGTCTTTACTACGAGTCAGGCAACCGCAAATTTCATTTATGAACAAAAAAAGGATGCAACTGTATATGTTATTGGTGAAGAGGGGATACAGACAGCTATTGAAGAAAAAGGTTTTTCATTTGCTGGTGAAGAGGCTGATTTTGTCGTTGTGGGCATAGACCGTGAAATCACCTATGAAAAATTAGCTGTTGCTTGTTTAGCGGTACGAAACGGGGCTAGATTTATCTCAACTAATGGAGATATAGCAATCCCAACTGAAAGAGGGCTATTACCGGGGAATGGTTCACTAACATCTGTTATTTCCGTTTCTACCCAGACCAAACCAATCTTTATTGGCAAACCTGAGTCGATTATTATGGAACAAGCGTTAAAGGTTTTAGGAACAGCTAAAGAAGAAACATTGATGGTTGGAGACTATTATGATACAGATATATTAGCAGGAATGAATGCAGGGATGGATACCTTACTAGTCCATACAGGAGTCACCACAAAACAATTGCTCACCGGCTATGACCGCCAGCCAACCTTTGTTGTTGATACCCTAGACCAATGGAAACTATAACGGGGACAGTCCCCCACTGCTTTAAAGCGGCGGGGGACTGTCCCCTTTTTTTTATTTCTCTTTTTCTCTTTCTTCCTCTTGTCGTGCGGCGCGGTGTGCCAGTCGGCTTGAGGCAGCGGCGGCGATGGCGCCGACGATATCATCTAAGAATGTATGGCATTCACCAGTGGATTTATCATTTAAGTGCGCTAAAATCCCGGGCTTTAATTTGTCGATGTATCCGTAGTTTGTAAAACCGATGGACCCGTATACATTCACAATAGAAAACGCCAGGATTTCATCCACCCCATAAAGACTTTCGTCGGATCCAATGATCGATTGAAGAGGCTCCTCTAACATCCCTTTTTCTGCAAGCATATCAAGCTGTATTCCTGTGATTATGGCATTTTGTACTTCACGTTTAGAAAGAACACGTTCCACGTTTGCTATACAGTCTTCCATTTTGAGGTTTTTATGGTACTTTTCCTGCAAAAAGAAGACTAAATCAGCCATATCCTGAACTTCAACGCCTCTTTCTTTTAGCCATCTGCGAGCTGTTTCTTCAGTGAGATCTACTTTTTTGTGGTCTGCCATCCTCTGATCACCTTTTCTTTGGATTTTCACTATATATATACTCTTTTTCCATAAGATATGCAATTTTATCTAAAAGGAGTAAACCAAAATTTTATTATCTCCTTCACCAAACTCCGCTATTCTTTTTAAAAAACAGGGGAAGAAACAAGTTTTTGAATGCCCATACATATATATGAGGTAAATAGATGTTTAGAGACGAGGTGGAGGTATGCTTCAAAAATTGCTTGAGAATCAATATGGGGTTACTGTTGAGGAATATGTGAAATTAGATAGGTATGATGCGCTAAGAGGAAATGGATGGTTGTATTTAGTCTCCAATCCTTCTGGCAGGGAAGAAGCAGATGTGACGGAGCTTGAGAAAATTGCTGAACATTTAAGAAATTATGGCGATCAATATGTCCCCATCTTCTTGCCAACCAAGGAAGGTCAACTTATTACCACTTGGGAGCAAAATAAATATTGTGTGTTAGCCAATCGGCAAATGGAAGAACAGCGAAAAATCAAACTGGGACGAAAGCTAGCTAAATTTCACGAACGTGGCCGCAGGGTCCCCTTTCAAATTGAAAGGTCTAGCAGAATAGGGGAATGGAAGTCCTTATGGGAAAAGCGTCTCGAACAAATGGAAAAAGTGTGGAACAATCTACTTTTCCAAACACCAGAAGATGAATTCGAAAGGATGTTCATTGATTCATTTCCTTACTACTTAGGATTAACGGAGAATGCGATTCAATATTTGGTTGATTCGGAGCTTGATGATGAGCCTACAGAAACAGATGGCGGGACTGTTTGTCATGAACGTTTTACACAGCAAACATGGGGTGGACATTACATGATTAAAAATCCCTTTGATTGGGTTTTTGATCACCGTAGCCGAGACTTAGCTGAATGGACAAGAGAAAGATATTTCCGAAATATCCAAACCTATGATGTAGATTTAAAACAGTTTTTTAACGAATACCAAAGTGTTTCCCCATTAACATCCTTTTCCTGGAGGTTGTTATATTCAAGATTGATTTTTCCACTTCACTATTATGATTGTATTGAAAGTTATTATATTACTCGTTCTGAACAGGATAAGAAGGTATTAGAGGAACGCTTAAGCAAAATATTACGGCAAACAAGTGAGTACGAACGATTTTTGGCCGGATTCTTCCAAATGGCTGGTGCACCGATTCGCCGGTTCAACCTCCCTCAATTGGAGTGGCTTGGAAAATAATTTATAGTATTCAGACTTGTGGAACAATGTTTAAAAAAACATATGGTAAAATAATAATGTGATTCAGAATAATTAAGGAAGTGAATGCAGCATGAAGCCATACGTTTTTATTACACGTAAGCTTCCAGACGAAGTTGTAAAACCACTACTGCAAAACTATGAAGTGAGCATGTGGGAACATGAGGATATTCCTGTTCCAAAAGATTTACTCCTTTCTGAAGCAAAAAAAGCAGATGCACTACTGACTATGCTATCAGATTCCATTGATGAAAAGATTCTAACCGCTGGAAAGAAGTTAAAGGTAGTCGCAAACCTAGCTGTGGGTTTTGACAATATTGATCTAAAGGTTGCCAGCAGAGAGGGAGTCGCAGTGTGTAATACACCTGATGTGTTAACGGATACTACTGCTGATCTAACCTTTGGACTGCTTATGGCGACAGCAAGAAGATTGATGGAAGCGGCAGAGTTTGTGAAAGACGGCAAATGGAAAAGCTGGAGCCCATTGTTGTTAGCTGGACATGACATTCATCATAAAACAATTGGCATAGTTGGTATGGGGAAAATCGGTGAGACGGTAGCAAAACGGGCAACAGGGTTTGAGATGAATATTCTATACCATAACCGAACACGTAAGCCAGCGGTCGAACAACAGCTTGGAGCATTGTATGTGAGCCTTGATGAATTAGTGGAAAAAGCGGATTTTATTGTTTGTCTAACTCCGCTCACGAGTGAAACGAAAAATATGTTTACCCGTGATATGTTTAAGAAAATGAAGCATTCAGCTATTTTTATTAATGCTGGAAGAGGTCCCGTTGTTGATGAACAGGCCCTATTTGATGCATTAGTTGCAGGAGAGATTGCTGGTGCGGGTCTTGATGTGTTTGAAAAAGAACCGATTGGGGCAGATCATCCGCTATTACAGCTTCCTAATGTTGTGGCATTGCCACATATCGGAAGTTCTAGTGTGGAGACAAGGATGGAAATGATGAGGCTCTGCTTGGCAAATATTCAAGCGGTGATAGAGGGAAATAAACCGAAGACATTGGTGAATAAAGATTGGAAACCCTTAGTCAAGGCTTAATAGCATAAATAAAGCGATTGCCACCTTGGCAATCGCTTTAACATTTTATTAAAATACTTGTTCGACTTCAACAACGCCTGGAACTTCTTCTAATAATGCTCTTTCAATTCCAGCCTTTAATGTGATCGTTGAACTTGGGCAGCTTCCGCAAGCACCTAATAAGCGGAGCTTAACAATACCATCCTCTACATCTACTAATTCACAATCCCCGCCATCGCGAAGAAGAAATGGACGTAATTTATCTAGTACTTCTTGAACTTGCTCAAACATTTGTTGTTCTTCCACTGTTAATCGACTCCTTTCCTACTTATATTATAATGTCATTAGTGCTAAAAATCCATTCTCAGAAATTAGTAAAGCACACATTTAAATACATTTTCTTAGTTTTTATAGTAAATATAAAGTACAATAAAAGAAAAAAGGCAGGAATATACATGAGTAGAATTGAAGTGGAAATCGTTCTTTATGGTGCTGAACAATTATGTCCTAGCTGTGTGAATTTACCTTCTTCAAAAGAAACCTTCGAATGGCTTGAAGCTGCTGTTGCAAGAAAGTTTCCTAATCAGCCAGTTAAGATGGTTTATGTAGATATACAGCAACCCACTGGTGATGATGAAAAACTTGGCTTTGCCCAAAGAGTCATTGATGAGGACATGTTTTATCCTGTAGTCGTAATCAAAGACAAAGTAGTGGGTGAAGGAAACCCACGTTTAAAGACCATATTTTCAGAACTAGAAAAATACGGCTATCAAGCAATGTAAAAAAAGAAGCATTCCCCGGTGGAATGCTTCTTTTAATAACGTTGTACGACTATTATCCGTTGTGAAATTTATACATCCAAAGAATTCCTGATTTCAATAAACGGGCCACACGTCCGGTAATGGCATGATCAGCCATCAATCCAAAGCCATGCTTTTTTGCCGAGAGAGCCAAGGATGCCCTTTAATTTAATTGGAGGGAACGATGTAGGAGGCTCCTCACCTTTCCAGCGTCTTTTTAGCACCTCAACAATTTGCTCAGCCTGTCCCTCAGCCAATTGAGCACTAGGAGCATGCGGAAGGCTTGCACAGTCACCGACAACAAACACGTGCTCATCACTTGGCAAATGATGAAGTGGGGTAAGGACCAATCTTCCCATACGATCTTTTTCTCCGTCCATATCGCGGACAATTTTACTTGCTTGAATGCCAGCCGTCCATACAATCACATCACAATCGATAGGAACATCGTGATTGTATAACTTCTTTTCTTCTACTTTAGTGATATTTGAATTGTTAATAATTTCCACGTTGTTTTTAACAAACCAATTTTCCACATATTTACTTAAACGTTCAGGAAAAGAGGATAAAATGTGGTTTCCTCTATCAAATAATTTGATCTGTAGGTCTTCTCGGCTTTCACTTAATTCGCTAGCTAACTCTACTCCACTTAGACCAGCACCGACAATCGCTACAACAGAACCAGGTCCGAGATTGTTTAATACAGAGTACGTGTGACGTGATTTATCAATACTCTGTATGCTATAGGTAAATTGATCTGCACCTGGAACATCATGGTACTTATCCTCGCAGCCAAGACCCACAACTAAATCATCGTAGCTAATTGCCTCAGCATCCTTTAATTCAATCTTTTTATCAGTCGTATTAATCCCGATAACCTCGCCGTATTTTACGACTAAACGAGGGTGTTCCGGGAAGGTAACACGGATTTCTTTATCTGAAATCGTTCCAGCGGCTAATGCATAATATTCCGTTTTTAAGCAGTGGTAAGGGACTCGGTCAACAAGTGTAATTGTTACGTCCTCTGGTAAATGATTTGGAAGAAGCTCGCTTAGAATCTTCATCCCGCCGTATCCACCACCGAGAATGACAAGGTTTTTCATTATTAATTCCCCTTTGTTTATCCGGTTTTTCATAAAGAATGGTTAGCGCTTGCAATTTTAAAATATTAGAATAATAATCTCTTTCTTTACCACATACGAGTATAACTAAAATGTGTACAAATAACAACATTTTTCATACTATTCTTGACAGTGAACCCTAGAACATGGTAATTGACGAAGAGGTTGAAATAGAGTAGCATATCTAGGTGTGGAGAGGTGAAACTAGTGAT
Source organism: Bacillus sp. SLBN-46 (assembly GCF_031453555.1). GTDB lineage: Bacteria > Bacillota > Bacilli > Bacillales > Cytobacillaceae > Neobacillus. Next base: position 1,451,142 of record NZ_JAVIZM010000001.1, read on the forward strand.
TCAGCCTATCATTGAATTTTGTATAAGTAACTTGGCAAATGGTGCTCAAAAGGCACTTGAAAAATTACAAAAAGATCCTGATTTGGATATTATCGAATATGGATGTCTCGGATATTGCGGGAAATGTGCCACTACACTTTATGCTCTAGTGAACGGAGAGGTCGTTACTGGTAACACAGCAGATGAATTGGTTGATAATATTTACCAATATCTAGAGGAAAATCCGATGTTTTAACTAAAGGGAGCAAGCCGCTTCCTTTTTTTCTTAAATAGAATAGATTATAGTATGTGAATCTTAACAGTTGAGTCCTGTAATTGTAGTGTATATACTATATAAAAAAACTCAGGTAAAGGTGGGGAATTTGAATGAGTAAGGAAGTTGTTATAGTAACTGAAGCAGCAGCACTTCATATTAAAGAAATGATGAAGCATAACGAGGAAGAAGGTGCACTCTTACGTGTTAGCGTAAAAGGGGGCGGATGCAGCGGTTTATCCTACGGGATGGGCTTTGATCATGAGGTAAATGAAAATGACCTTCAACTCGAACAGCATGGGATTCAAGTACTTGTTGATAAAGAAAGTGCAGCTATCCTCCAAGGGACAAAAATTGACTATAAAGAGTCCATGATGGGCGGAGGCTTTACGATTGATAATCCTAATGCCATCGCTTCATGCGGATGCGGTTCTTCGTTCAGAACAGCAACTGCTACAGGAACTCCGGAAGAATGCTAGGACAAGAAAAAGGCGCCCATTGGACGCCTTTTTTTATCATTGTTTAAACATTGAAGAACTGTGTAATGGTTGTGCTTTTGCCTTTGGATCAATGTATGTTTTGGCGTTATTAACAGCTGTTGGCGCTTCACCAAAACCACAAGCAATTAATTTCACTTTTCCATCATAGGTACAAATGTCTCCAGCAGCATAAATGCCAGGTGTATTTGTTTCCATTTTTGAATTAACAAGGATGGAATTCTTTTCAATTTCAAGACCCCATTCTTTAATCGGTCCAAGGGAAGAAACAAACCCATAATTACAGATAACAGCATCTACATCAATTGTTTCCTTTTCTTCACCATTTACCGTGGAAAGAACCACTTGTTTAATTCCGTTCTCATCGCCAATTAATTCAGCAGGCACGTATGGAGTTTTCACATCCACTTTTGAATTGTAAAGGTTTTCAACACTATGTTCATGTGCACGGAACTTATCGCGACGGTGAACAATTGTTACCTTTTCAGCAATTGGTTCAAGCATTAATGCCCAGTCAACTGCAGAATCTCCGCCACCGAATACGACTACCTTTTGACCAGCAAACTGATTTAAATCCTCTATGAAATAGTAGAGGTTTTTATGTTCATATTGCTGTGCACTTTCTAATTCAAGACGGCGCGGTTGGAAAGCCCCATTTCCAGCAGTGATAATAACAGTCTTTGAATAATGCACTTCTTTATTAGTTGTTAATTTGAACGTTCCATCTTCTAGTTTCTCTAACTTTTCAACAGATTGCTCAAGAGCGATAGAAGGGTCGAACTTGGCCATTTGTTCTTTTAGGTTATTAATTAATTCTTGAGCACGGACTTTTGGAAAGCCAGCTACGTCATAAATATATTTTTCCGGATAAAGAGCCGATAACTGTCCACCAAGCTGTGGTAAGCTTTCAATGATTTTCACTGATGCTTGTCTCATACCGCCGTAAAATGCAGTAAATAGACCAACAGGGCCTCCTCCGATTATTGTAATGTCATAAACCGTTTGATTTTCTTGCACTCCGTATCCCCCCAACTAGTAGTAACAAACTCCACTCACTATAATATCATAAAACTAGAAAATCCTCACAACTTTCTAGCAATTATTCAGAGTAGGAGTAATTTTTAAATAATAAAATATTGGTCATAATGGGGCCGATTTTATAATATTGTTAAGGTAAATATTTTAAAAATACGCTTGAAAATAGTGTTAAAGTAGCATAAGATGTAATGTGGATATATTGTTAACATTTTGTGACGAAAAAGGCACATTTATGTGAATGATGTAACAGGTTCAACTATTTAGTCAAGTTTATTTATTTTATTCATTCCCTATGTGCTTACTAGTTTGTTCTTTTTCTTTGAAGCCATTCGTGAATAATATCACATACATTTTTACTCAAAGCAAAATAAAAATGGCCTAAGCAGTGGAAGATAAGAAAAAGAGAAATTTATTCAAAAATATTATTATAAAAGGTGGAAGTGATCACTTTGAGAAAGCCTAAAATCGTTATTATCGGTGCTGGTTACGGCGGACTTATGACAACAGTTCGTTTACAAAAGTTAATCGGTGTAAATGAAGCAGATATCGTATTAATAAATAAGAACGACTACCATTATGAAACAACATGGTTACACGAGGCGTCTGCTGGTACATTACATCATGATCGTGTTCGTTATGATATTAGAGATGTCATTGATCGTAGTAAGGTTGATTTTGTTCAAGATACGGTGGTTGAAATCAACAGAGAAGAGAAAAAGGTTATTTTAGACAAAGGTGAAGTCGATTATGACTACCTTGTGATCGCCCTTGGAGGCGAGCCTGAAACGTTTGGAATCAAAGGCTTAAAAGAATATGCATTTGGAATTACCAATGTGAATTCTTCCCGTCAATTACGTGAACATATTGAATATCAATTTGCTACGTACAATATGGAAGAAGAAAAGAACGACAATCGCTTGGTTATTGTTGTTGGCGGAGCAGGATTTACAGGAATTGAATTCCTTGGTGAGTTAACTAACCGTATTCCTGAATTATGTCATGAATATGATGTTGATTTCCATAAGGTAAAGATTATCTGTGTGGAAGCTGCACCAACGGTATTACCAGGATTTGACCCAGAGCTTGTAAATTATGCGGTTTCTCAACTAGAGCGTAAAGGCGTTGAATTCCTTATTGGAACGGCGATTAAAGAAGCAACTCCTGAAGGTATTTTTGTAGCTAAAGGAGAAGAGGAAACACGCGAAATTAAGGCTGGCACAGTTGTTTGGGCAGCAGGTGTACGTGGTAATGCGATTATCGAAAAGTCTGGTTTTGAAGCAATGAGAGGTCGTGTAAAAGTACAATCTGACTTACGCGCACCTGGACATGATGATGTATTCATTATTGGTGACAGTTCTCTTGTAATCAATGAAGAAATCAATCGTCCATATCCACCAACCGCACAAATTGCTATGCAGCAGGGCGAAGTGGTTGCGCGAAACTTAGCAGCACTAGTTCGCAACAAATCTGAACTTGAATCCTTCACATTCGACAATAAAGGTACAGTATGTTCCCTTGGCGAAGATGATGCAATTGGTGTAGTATTTGGTAAAAAAATAACTGGTGCTAAAGCATCCTTCATGAAGAAAGTAATCGACAATCGTTCTCTTTATATGATTGGCGGAGCAGGCCTAGTGTTGAAAAAAGGTAAATTTAACGTATTTTAATTCCCTTTAAGAAAAAGGACAGAGAATCTTCTGTCCTTTTTTTGTTATAGTAGATTAAATAGTTTAGTTTACGAAGGGAGTGTTGGTATGAGTAGTCGTGAAAAACGAGGGAAGGTGTGGTTGGCTGTTTCTGGATTAGTGAAATCTAGTGAAGGCCATTGGCTCGTGGTAAAGAAGAGATACGGGGGCTTAAAGGGGCAATGGTCTTTACCTGCAGGTTTTGTTGAGGAGGGGGAAACCGCTGACGAGGCTGTGATTAGGGAAGTGAAAGAAGAAACCGGAATCAGCAGTAGTGTTAAGGGGCTAATTGGATTAAGAACAGGTGTATTAAAAGGGGAAATAAGTGATAATATGCTTGTATTCTTGCTTGATCCCGTGGAACAGGAAGAAAGAATCATACATCAGGAGAATGAGCTGTATGAAGCAAAATTTATAGCTCCACAAAAATTGCTTCTGGAAAAGGATGCCTCCATTCTTTTACATTATTTAATTGAACAAATGGAATTAACTAGTAAGCCCGGTGTAGATGATTTAAACCCTGGAAATCAATTTGGATATACAGCCTATAAATTATTTTTGTAATTTTTAGAAAATTTAAGCAACACTTAGAAAATGAAAGAAAACTTACAATGTATCCGTTTTCTTTGCCTTATTTGGTGAATTTTCACTCTTTTCTTTTTCCTCATTCCTTGATATATTATCAGAAAATTAAGTTAATATTTTAAGGGGATGATCATGATGACAGTGAAGAGCGTAGATACAAAAAAGTGTGATTATTGTTTAGGTAATGGATATTTTCAATTATTACTTGGAGGATCGGAAACTTGTTCCTGCTGTGGCGGTTCAGGTAAGAAAAAAGACTAAAGCTTTTGAGAATGATAATAAAATGCTCTACATTGCTTCTTCGGATCACTTCGAAGAGCTTTTTTTTGTCTGTTTTTGTGTTGACTCCCTTTTAGACATTCAGTACACTAAAAGTTGATGTATAAAGGGAGGAATCTCGGATGCAAATGAGCATTGTGGTGTTAATCATATCGATTGTGCTATTTTTTGTCTTATTTTTTGGAATTGGGTTTATCCTTAATATGCTGCTAAGAATGTCATGGGTAATGGCTATAGTGTACCCTGTAGTGGCAATTTTAATTGTAGATAAAGTCCGTTTTGTTGAATATTTTACAAATAGTAAAGTGGCCTTTCAGGAACTAGGGCAAAAGTTCGGTTCTTTAGCCACTGCAGATATTCTAATATTAATAAGTGGGTTAGCAGGGGCCATTGCTGCTGGTTTTACAATTAAGTTATTACGTAAAAATGGATATCAGATGTTCTAAGACTTTTTGCCTTAAGGTAAAAAGTCTTTTTTGTTTGCTGGAAAAAATTTCTCACTTCTTTTTTGAATATTTCCCTTCAGCTTGGGAATGAATATTTTGGGAGGAGTGAAAATTTTAATGAATAAAACAAAAAATTGGATTAAACGATTTGCTCTTGTATGTCTATTCTTAATGGCATTATTAGCAACCTTCCAATCCATCTCTGGCGTAAATGCAAGAACTCTAATTAATCATTTTGCGTCTGGACTTTCTGTAAGTGAAACTGCTTCAAACACAACGTCGCCATCGTTAGAGGATGCTTTTGATTGGTCAAAGTACCCTAAACATACAGTTACGGCCACAGGATATACAGCAGGGATTGAATCAACAGGTAAGAGCAAAGGACACCCCGAATATGGAATTACCTATTCCGGTGTAAAAGTAAAACGTGATTTATTCTCCACTGTTGCAGCTGATTTAAACGTTTTCCCTATTGGTACGATCCTATTTGTTCCAGGCTATGGATATGGGGTCGTCGCGGATAAAGGAGGAGCCATTAAAGGAAATGAGCTCGACCTTTATTACGAAACGGTTGAGGATGTTTATAACAAATGGGGCAAAAAACAGGTCGACGTGTATGTTGTTCAAAAAGGGAATGGTAAGCTCACTGAGGAACAGCTGCAGGCTTTAAATGAAGATAAGGCTCTGCAGGTTTTTCGTCAGCAGTATACAAGCTCAGAGAAAAGGTAAGAAACAGGCCCTGTGCCTGTTTTTTTTTTATAGGATAAAAATTTAGAATATCGAAATAAACAAACCTTTTCGATATAATAGAGAAGACTAACATGGAGGTGGAGTGGACATGTTTCACGTTAAACAAGAGTTGGATTTTACAACAGAGCATGAAGGTTTGGTTATCGGTTTGTTTGATAAACCCGAGAAATTTACTGGATCATTAGCCAATCTTGATGAGAGGTTTGATGGACAGCTTACCGAATTGGTTAAGTCCGGTGACCTTTCAGCAAAATTAAAAAGTATTACAAAAGTACATAGCTTTGGAAAAATTGCAGCAAAGCGCATTTGGTTTGTTGGATTAGGAAAAGAAAAAGAAGTATCCTTTGAAAAGGTTAGAGCCGCATTTGGTAAACTATTCAAGGAGATTAAAGCAAGTAAGCTTGTAGAAACAGCCATTTACTTAGATTCGTTTATTACAGACAAAGTAGATGCTTTGGATGCAGCACACGCATTAAGTGAGGCGTTTTCGTTATCTACCTATCAATTCGAAGGCTATAAGCAAAAGTCGAATGAGCCAGAGAAAAAATTAGAAAATCTGACTGTTTACTGTAACACTAATGAAGAAGATTTACAGGCATCATTGAATGTTGGTTATGCTTTTGGAAAAGGGACTAACTCGGCAAGGACACTTGTGAACACTCCAGGTAACTTACTAACTGCAAGTGATATGGCGAACTATGCTAAAGAGCTTGCAGCCAAGTATGATTTCGAACTGGAAATCTTAGATAAAGCAGAGATTGAAAAGCTTGGCATGGGTGCATTTCTTGCGGTTAATCAAGGGTCTACGGAGCCGCCTAAAATGATTGTTTTAAAATATCAAGGAAAAGACGAGTGGAAGGATGTCATTGGTCTTGTTGGAAAAGGGATTACCTTTGATACCGGTGGCTACTCGATTAAAACAAAGGCTGGAATCGTGGGCATGAAAACAGACATGGGCGGAGCGGCTGCTGTCCTTGGTGCTATGGAGATTATCGGAGAAATAAGACCAGAGCAAAACGTTGTAGCAGTCATTCCTTCAACAGATAATATGATTAGCGGTGGGGCGTTTAAGCCAGATGACGTCATTACGTCTATGAGTGGGAAAACCATAGAGGTGCTAAATACAGATGCAGAAGGCCGTCTTGTGCTAGCAGATGCTGTTACATATGCTAAGCATCATGGGGCGGATTATTTAGTGGATGTTGCCACATTAACTGGTGGCGTTATCACTGCACTAGGTCTGCATACAACAGGTGCAATGACGAACCATGAATCTTTATATGAACAAGTACTGGAAGCTTCGATGGAAGCGGGAGAAAAGATGTGGCAATTGCCGTTGTTTGACACCGAGATTGAACGTGTAAGAAACAGTAAAGTAGCTGACTTGAATAACTCTCCTGGCAGTGAAGGTCATGCATTAGTCGCTGGTGCGTTTATTGGCGAGTTTGCTGAAGGGACTCCATGGGTACACCTGGATATTGCAGGAACGGCTACTTCTTCGAAGGACTATGACCTGGGTCCAGCAGGTGCAACAGGAGTTATGACGCGTACGCTTGCTCTATTTGTTGAACGATTTGAACCGATTGGAAAATAAACTGGAGAAAGCTTCATAATGGATTTAGAGGATCACATACGCTTTTGCCCACTCCAAACCCCATCCTTTTGCATATGCAATAGTGTAGGCAAGTATAGATGAAAAAGGAGGTAATGGTGTATGTACCCTTATCGAAGCCCGTACCCGGTACACGATCAACGTTTTATTGGCTTTGGATTGCCGTTAGCGATAGGTGGACTTAGTTTTCTAGGAGGTTTACTAGGAGGCGGATTAGGAGCATCTTTTGCAGCTCGCCCTTTTTATGGCGGCTTTGGCTACCCAGGTTTCGGCTACCCAGGTTTCGGATATCCGCCAATAGGTTATCCACCTGTAGGCTATCCTCCTATGGGATTCCCAGGTTATTATTAAGAACAAGTTAAAAACAGCTCTCGAGGCTGTTTTTTTCGTTTAGGTAATTGATAAAAAAAGGAAATTTCTAAGAAATGGAGAATAGGTTTAGATAGAAAAGATCTAAATACCGGAGGGATAGAAATGATAAAGGACACATTAATTGAAGCGCTCGGAATAGAGATTACTCAATTGGGAGAAGGGAAAGTCACTGCCACAATGCCAGTAGACGAGCGAACTCGCCAGCCATTTGGATTATTACACGGAGGCGCATCTGTTGCCTTAGCAGAAACAGTAGCAAGTATTGGAGCTTATGAATTAGTGGATAAAGAAACAGAGGGTGTGGCTGGATTAGAAATAAACGCAAACCATGTCCGTCCGAAAACCGAAGGAGTGGTTACGGCAGTAGGGACAGTTCTGCACCAAGGGAAATCAACGATGGTTTGGGATATTAAAATTACAGATGAACAAGACCGACTAATTTGTGTTTCTAGATGTACAATGGCAGTAATTAAATTAAAAAAATAAAACAGTAACCAAATAAAGAATGGGACTTTTTCCATTCTTTTTTATGTCTATTGTACAAAAATTTAAAAAATTTAGATTGGATTCATGATATAATCAAAGATATAAAAAAAATAGAAAAAAAGCACAATTTTTTGTACAGGTTTCTTTATATAATGATAGTAAGATGGAAACGAATGGTGGTGATAGTAAAATGAGAACGAAGAAACAATATTTATTTATTGATTTTGAGTTTACAATGCCTGAAAGAAATATGCGTATGAAGGACTTTTTTGCGGAAATCATCGAGGTTGGAATAGTTGCCGTAGTTGATGATGAGGTTACGGAACAATTTTCATCCTATGTTACACCACTTAAATTCCCAAAACTATCAGAACGCTGCAAATCATTCTTACATATTTCACAGCAGCAGGTCGATAAGGGGCTATCAATTTATGAACTTATAAAAAAGCTGGAGGAGTTCAATAAAAATAACTATGATACCTCTATTGTTACTTGGGGAAATATGGATATGAAGGTCTTACGGCATAATTGTTTACAGGCGGGTATGGCATTTCCTTTTAAGGCGGCAGCTGAATTAGACTTGTCTATGGAATATAAACGGTTCTTTGGTGATCAAAATCAAACCGGCCTATGGAAAGCTGTTCAGGAATATGGCAAAGAAGGGACAGGCAGGCACCACCGGGCATTAGATGATGCCTTGACTACCTACAATATATTCAAACTTGTTGAAAAGGATAAACGTTACTTGGAAAAACCAAAACCAACAACTATTGGGGATCGTATTGATTTTTCAAAGCTATTAAATGAATTTGCATAAAAGGCCAAATCATTCAAACTGATTTGGCCTTTATTATTCTATAACTTATAATCTTTTTCTAATGCTCCGAGCGCCTTTAAGCTCATTTCAGCCCATTCTGATGGAGCTACCTCGAGGTCTTTTTTCATTTTGGCCATAGCTTCTTTTAATGATTCCTGATAATCAGGGATCTCACCTTCAAATTTTTTAACCATCTGTTTCGGAATATTAGCTTGCTCCCTAAAGGCAAGTGCCCGTCTTTCATGGAAAATAAGAACATCAGCATCCTTGGGATTATGTAGATCACCTTGCATCGGGTGTTTAAGAACACCCAAAACTCTTACTAAATAATGCTGAGGGCGAACTTCCGTTAATTCCCCAATATATTTCCCAGTTTTATATATACCTGTAACAATATCACCAATTTGTAACTCCGACACACTCATCACTCCTCCATCTAATTGTTTCTCCTTTCATTTTATAAGAAAACATAGTAAATTAAAAACAATGTGTGAAATAATATTCATTCGTTTAAAGTGGATAATTGGAGGGAAGCTAAATGAGTAAGAAATTGCAAATAATTGTCACATTAATGACAATCGTTCTAGTATTGGCAGCATGTGGGACAAGTGCAAACAAGGAAGAAGCAAAAGTGAAGACTGCCACGCCAAAAACAGAACAAAAGAAAGGAGACGAACCAGTGTCAAATACAGTGTATCCTCAGTTAACTACTGAAGTGGCTGAAAATGAGAAATTAGTTGAAATGGATACTTCCATGGGGAAAATCAAAATTAAATTATTCCCAGAATATGCACCAAAAGCAGTTGAGAACTTTGTGAAACATAGTGAAGAAGGGTATTACGACGGACTTATTTTTCATAGAGTGATAAATGACTTCATGATTCAGGGTGGAGACCCTAATGGAAATGGAACAGGTGGAGAAAGCATTTACGGCAATCCATTTGAAGATGAATTCTCTAATAATCTTTTCAATTTACGCGGAGCCCTTTCAATGGCTAACTCTGGTGCGAACACAAATGGAAGTCAGTTTTTTATTGTTCAAAAGACCTCTCTAGATCCATCTATGAAATCGGAAATGGAAAAAGCAGGTTATCCAAAAGAGATGATAGAAGCCTACGATAAAAATGGTGGAACACCATGGCTTGATCATAAACATACAGTTTTCGGTCAAGTGATTGAGGGGATGGATATTGTTGATAAGATTGCCAATACCCCAGTAGATCCAAAGGACAAGCCAGAAAAAGACGTAATCATCAAAAAAATTACCGTTTTAAAATAAGCGTAACTGTAAAATGATTCATTGGTAAGAAACGTTTTTTGTTGCTATAATTACTTTTTAGAGCCATTCCTTTTAGAAAGGGAGAGAAAAATGTTTCTACCATCCGTTCTATCATTGTTTTTATATTTTCCGGAAGATAAATCAGAGTATATTCCTGCATCCATTACGTTTGCTATCTTTTTAATAGGTGCTCTTCTGACGATGAGATTCATCATTAAGATTTCCAAGCGTGAGGCTCAGAAGGCAAAAGAGCTAGAGGAACAAATACTAAAAAATAATCAATCCAATCAGAGAAACAGTTAACCATTGCTGTTTCTTTTTTATACAAATAGAGATGAATAGGTCTCCCCACTCAAGCCCATACTAAGCGCAAATTGTCTATCATTGGGGGAGTACATATGAAAAAAAGCTGGATTATTATACCACTTCTTTTGCTGACAGGATGCATGGAAAAGGAAATAAAAAAACTGGATGTTGAAATGTTCAATGCTTCGGGAGACTCACTAGGAACAGTTTCATTGGCCGAGCAATCCAGCGGTGTGAAAATGTCGGTAAGTTTAAAGGGTCTGCCAGCTGGCGAGCATGCCATTCATATTCATGAAAAGGGGAAATGTGAAGCACCTGATTTTAAATCAGCAGGTAATCATTTTAACCCAGAAAAAAAAGAACATGGGCTCCTTCATCCCAAAGGGGCACATGCTGGAGACTTGCCAAATTTAATTGTAGAGGATAGTGGGTCTGTTACGGCAGAGCTGATGGCGCCAAATGTAACGTTAAAGAATGGGAAGAAGTCGTTGTTTACAAAAGAAGGAACATCTATTGTCGTCACCGAAGGGAAGGATGATGGGATGACCCAGCCAACGGGTGACTCTGGAAATCGAATCGCTTGTGGTGAAATTTCAAAGAATAAACAAGGACAAAAAAAGGCGCAGGAAGAAAAAGAATAAAACTGAAAGCTATCTCTATCAGGGGATAGCTTTTTTGTGTATGTCCTCTTAAAAAAATTTATTCATAATGGGTAGGAATCTAAGCTTATCCAATAAGTGAGACATAAACTACATAAGAGACGGTAAGGAGGCGATAAAATGGACAAAAGACAATTTGGCGGATTCCCAGGACAAATGGGTTACCCACAAATGGGGGGCTATCAGCAACCTGGATTTGGACAAATGGGGGGCTATCAGCAACCTGGATTTGGACAAATGGGGGGCTATCAGCAACCTGGATTTGGACAAATGGGAGGCTATCAGCAACCTGGATTTGGACAAATGGGAGGTTACCAGCAGCCTGGATTTGGACAGATGATGGGAGGCTATCACCACCATCACGGCTATCCACAAATGATGGGAGGCTTTCCTCAACAAATGGGAGGCTTTCAACAACCGATGATGGGTGGGCAGCAAACAGACTTTCCACAAATGATGGGTGGACAGCAACCTGGATTCCCACAAATGATGGGCGGGCAACAGATGGGTGGATCGACTCAAGGGCAGAAACCACCATCAATGGGCGGTCAACGAAAAAAAGACAAAAAATAATAAGTGTCATCTGAATTATAGGTAAACCTGTCATCTTTTTATAAGGGACAGGTTTTTCTATTTCTTGCTTTTTATCGTATTTTTCAAGACAATGAATTCATTAAATTAATTTATTGGAGTGCATGGAAAATGGAACAAAAATTATATTACCTAGATGCGTACATACAAACGTTTTCTGCCCAAATAGTAAAACAAGAACAAGGTGAGCAAGGACAGTGGTATGTTGTTTTAGACCAGACAGCCTTTTATCCAATAGGTGGAGGACAGCCATCTGATCAAGGAACCATTGCGGATAGGAACGTTATCAATGTGGAAGAAAAAGAGGGAGAAATTCGTCATTACCTGGAAACCCCTTTACAGGAGATTGAAGGAATAAAAGAAGGGAGAGTTGATTGGGAAAGACGGTTCGATCATATGCAGCAGCATTGCGGACAGCATATTTTATCAGCAGCCTTTGATCATCTTTTTCAATATAAAACAGTTGGTTTTCATTTAGGCGCAGAGACGCTGACGATAGACCTTGAAACTGAAACTCTAACAGAACACGAAGTAAAAAGGGCAGAAGAACTTGCAAATAAAATTATTTTAGAAAATAGAGAGATTGAAGTGAAGTGGATAACGGAAGAAGAGTTATCCCAATATGCCCTTCGAAAAGAGACAAAGGTAAAAGAGGATATTCGACTTGTGATTATCCCGGATTTTGATTATAACGGCTGTGGTGGAACACATCCTAAATCAACTGGAGAGGTTAGCGCCATTAAAATATTAAATTGGGAAAGACAGAAGAAAAAGATTCGACTGCAATTTGTTTGCGGGCACCGAGTAATAAAGCAGCTTGAGAGAAAGCAAAAGGCGATGCTTGAATTAACTAAGCTACTCAATGCTCCCGAAAAAGAAATGGAAGCTGCTGTCAGTCGATTGATTGAAAACGGAAAAAGTTTGGAAAAGGCGTTGGAGCAAGCGAGGGAAAATTTACTTCAGTATGAAGCAAAGGAATTATTGGCCAAATCAGAGGACGCTCATCAAATAGTGGGTGAGGTATTTCAAAATCGCCCCATCCAAGAGCTGCAAAAGCTTGCTCGACTTATAACTGCGGAAAATGATCAGGTCCTAGTTTTCATTGTATCAACCAATGAAGGCAGGTTACAGCTTGTGTGTGCTAGGGGTGCCGCAAGAGAAGAGAATATGAAAGCATTGGTTGGAGAAATTCTACCAAAGATAAATGGAAAGGGCGGTGGAAATGAATCCTTTGCACAAGGCGGAGGAGATGCCCACCTACCAGCAGAAGAGATTCTTGATCTTATCCTAGCGCGTTTAAAATAGCTTCCTGTAAGTTTTCTTTGCTTGGATATTTAGGTATACTTGGATTAGAAACGTGAGAGGGTGAAAATCGTGGGATTTTTAGATGGATTAATGGGTAATGCATCAGAAGTAAATGCCGCAGAAGTACAGCGGGAATTCGGACGAGTTCTAGCACCAGCTGAACAAATTGAAAAGGCATATAAACTAATTCGTGATATGTTTATTTTTACTAATAAACGATTAATATTAGTAGACAAACAAGGACTTACAGGGAAAAAGGTCGAGTACCATTCGATTCCTTATAAAAGCATTACACATTTCAGTATTGAAACAGCAGGTAACTTTGACTTAGATGCAGAACTAAAAATTTGGATCTCAGGGAATGCCCTTCCATTACAAAAGCAATTTAACAAAAATCTTAACATCTATGAACTTCAAAGTGTTCTTGCAGAATATGTTCTGAAATAATACGACGAAGATGAGCTGGAGAGAAAAATATGAGAAAAGAGCTTCAAACAAACTTGCAATATGTGGATGCATTGAATGAGTGGGATCCATTTCAATTAAAGTCGGGCGGCTATGAAACAGAGATAGCTGATACCGTGCAAGCAGTGCATGAATTAAATGATACTAATAAGCTGGCTGAGCGAATTCAAGCCATTTATGAGTTCTCATTTGAAAAACTAATCCCGATGGAAAGCTGTTTGAAAATGGCAGATCAATTACTCACCATAAAAGCCAATGAATCTTGTTCTATCTAATAAAAAAAAGGACAAACCATTTTGGTTGTCCTCTCAAAAAGGGGGAATACTAGAAAGCTTTATAATTTAAGCTTTTCCAGATTCCTCTTTTTATATACTCTTAAAAAGAAAAAAATAAAAAAGCGGTACTTCTGAACCCGCTTTTCAACGTTGCTTTATAATCACTCACTATGTGCTAATAATTCAGTAGCAGGAATATCTAGAACAGTAGATATTTTTAGAATCGTTTGGTTACTTGGGATTTGTTCTCCAGATTCATACTTTTCAATGGTTTGCGTCCCCACTCTAACCTTTTGTGCTAGTTCCTCTTGGGTCATGTTTACTCTTTCGCGGTAAGTTTTAATGGTGTGGCCGATTGTATTCATACCGTTCACCTCTTTTTAGAAAATATATTTTCTCACTATTAGTATATCATTGTATTATTTTTTTACTTATTCCTTTTTTGAACATTTTGTTAAAAAATTCTTGCAGAGCCATTAATTCATGGAGAAGCTTTTTTGATTAAACCTATTTAGTATGATATAATCTTTAAATGCGTATATAAGGGTATAAATAATTATTACTTAGGAGTGTTTTCATGTCAGAAAAATTCGAAACAGGCAGTATAGTAACAGGTAAAGTAACGGGTATTCAACCATATGGTGCGTTCGTTGCGCTAGACGAAAATACACAAGGTCTTGTACACATCTCCGAAATCACGCACGGCTATGTAAAAGATATTAATGAACACCTTAAAGTTGGAGATGAAATCAAGGTTAAGGTATTATCTGTGGACGAAAGTGCTGGAAAAATCGGCTTATCTATTCGTGCAACAGAAGAAGCACCTGTTCAACAACAACAAGCTGTTAAAGCTAAGAAGCCTCGTAAGCGCCAGGCAGCAACAATTATTCCTGAAGCTGATGGTCAACAAGGTTTTAACACGTTAAAAGATAAGCTTCAAGAGTGGATTGATCAGTCACAACGCGAAGAAATCAAAAAATAAAGAATCTAAAAGCCTAGGACCTGCTATGACACATAGCTTGGACTAGGCTTTTTTTATAGATTAAAAAAAGTTTATTAGAAGTGTTCATTCTTTTTTTAGGCTCGGCTACAATAGTATTGTACATACATTAATTTCAGGATCGAAATGGAGGAAGGAATCATGCAATCCAACGTTAATACAAGTGAATTGATTGAGAAAACAGAGAAATATGGTGCAAATAACTATCATCCACTTCCAATTGTCATATCACGTGCAGAAGGTGTCTGGGTGGAAGACCCGGAAGGCAACAAATACATGGACATGCTTAGTGCATATTCTGCGGTAAACCAGGGTCATCGTCATCCAAAAATCATTCAAGCATTAAAGGATCAGGCAGACAAAGTCACATTAACTTCACGTGCCTTCCATAATGATCAGCTTGGCCCGTGGTATGAAAAAGTAAGCCAATTAACGAATAAAGAAATGGTCCTTCCAATGAATACAGGAGCAGAAGCTGTTGAGACGGCTGTAAAGGCAGCTCGCCGCTGGAGCTATGATGTGAAAGGGATTGCCGAAGACCAAGCAGAAATCATTGCTTGTGTAGGAAACTTCCACGGAAGAACAATGACAGCCGTTTCATTATCGTCCGATCCTGAATATAAACGTGGATTTGGTCCAATGCTTCCAGGAATTAAGCTCATTCCTTATGGAGATTTAGAGGCCTTAAAAGCAGCGATTACTCCAAATACAGCTGCATTCTTAATTGAACCGATTCAAGGTGAAGCTGGCATTGTCATTCCACCTGAAGGGTTTATCAAGCAAGCAATGGACCTTTGTAAGAAAAATAATGTTCTTTTTATAGCAGATGAAATTCAAGCGGGACTAGCACGTACTGGTAAAATGTTTGCATGTGAATGGGAGGGCATTGAACCGGACATGTATATTCTTGGCAAAGCACTTGGCGGGGGTGTTTTCCCCATTTCATGTGTCGTTGCCAATAAGGATATCTTGGGAGTATTTAATCCTGGTTCACATGGTTCTACTTTTGGCGGAAATCCAATGGCTTGTGCGGTTTCTATTGCAGCCTTAGATGTGCTGGTTGATGAACAGCTTGCACAAAAATCACTAGAACTTGGAGAATATTTTATTAGCGAATTAAAAGAAATTAAGAATCCTAAAATAAAGGACGTCCGAGGAAGAGGATTGTTCATCGGCGTAGAATTGACAGAAGCGGCTCGTCCGTATTGTGAACAATTAAAAGATTTTGGACTGCTATGTAAAGAAACTCATGATACAGTCATTCGTTTTGCACCTCCGCTCGTCATTACTAAAGAAGAGTTAGATTGGGCAATCGAACGGATTGTCAAAGTATTAGGTTAAGATTAACAAAATAGGGGTGCAAAAATGGGGACTAATGATGGAGATGGAATGGAAAAGGAAATAATCAACCTTCTTACATCAACGCAGATTGTTATTCATGATGCATTAAAAAAGCTAGGGCTTAATCAAGAAGTGTATCATTTGCTGGAAGAACCTTTAAGAACTATGACCGTACGAATACCCACTCGTATGGATGATGGTTCTACGAAAGTTTATACAGGCTTCCGTGCCCAGCATAATGATGCGGTTGGACCGACAATGGGCGGTGTCCGCTTTCACCCCATGGTAAGCGAACATGAAGTCAAAGCATTATCCATGTGGATGAGCTTGAAATGTGGGATTGCTGATTTACCCTTTGGTGGGGGCAAGGGCGGTATTGTATGTAACCCAAGGACCATGTCATCGGGGGAACTTGAACGTTTAAGCCGTGGATATGTTCGTGCAATCAGCCAAATCGTTGGGCCGACGAAGGATATACCGGCACCAGATATGTATACAAATTCGCAGGTTATGGCATGGATGATGGATGAATATAGCCGTCTCCGCCAATTTGACTCTCCCGGCTTTATAACGGGGAAACCGCTCGTGCTTGGAGGATCTGAGGGTCGGGAAAAAGCAGGAGCAAAGGGCGTAACGATTTGTATTGAAGAAGCAGCCAAAAAACGTGGAATTACCATAAATGGTGCCCGAGTTATTATTCAGGGTTTTGGAAATGCGGGAAGTTTTATTGCGAAATTTCTTCATGAAATGGGTGCCAGGATTATTGGAATCTCAGATGTCTATGGCGCACTGTATAATCCTGACGGCTTGCCAATTCAATATTTATTAGACCGTCGCGATAGCTTTGGTACTATAACTACCCTTTTTGAGGGCGTGATTACCAATCAAGAACTGCTTGAACAGGAATGTGATATTTTAATACCAGCTGCTGTTTCGAATCAAATTACTGCTGAAAATGCTCATAATATTAAAGCGAAGATTGTAGTAGAAGCCGCCAATGGCCCTACTACATTTGAAGCAACAAAAATACTAACAGAGCGTAATATTATGCTTGTTCCAGATGTACTTGCAGGTGCCGGTGGTGTTACCGTTTCCTATTTTGAGTGGGTCCAAAACAATCAAGGATATTATTGGAGTGAGGAAGAGGTTGAGTTCAGATTGAGGAAAAGAATCATCCAATCCTTCCATGATATTTATGAGCTTGCCATAGCACGGAATATTAATATGCGGTTAGCTGCTTATATGGTGGGCGTAAGAAAAATGGCAGAGGCATCCTTATTCAGAGGATGGTTATAAATAAAAAAAACCTTGCAGCCTCTTTTGGGCTGCAAGGTTTTTTATGCAAGTGACTTACACTCGATCCGTTTCTGGCTCTCTTACACGTTCTTCGTTTGGTTTAAAGAGAAGACCAAGGTTGATCAATCCAGCAATACCTACTAAACCGTAGATAATTCTAGAGAGGGCAGAATCTTGGCCACCAAATATGCTAGCGACAAGATCAAATTGAAAGAAGCCAATTAAGCCCCAATTAATGGCGCCAATAATAGTAAGAACTAGTGCTATACGTTGAATAGAACTCATGATTAATCCTCCTTTAAGATTGTTTCAGGTTTAGTTTGATTCAATATTTGCTTAACTATTCATAAAAAAATAAAATCCTTATTTTTGCAAAAAGGGAGATAATAATTAATAATGTTTAATGAAAAGGAGAGTGCAAACTATGGAAAATTTTACATTTTGGAATCCTACAAAGCTAATTTTCGGTAAGGGACAACTCGAACAATTAAAAAAGGAAATTCCTGTATACGGAAAAAAAGTATTGCTCGTTTATGGCGGTGGCAGTATTAAAAAGAGCGGTCTATACGATAATGTTCAAGCGCTTTTACAAGAAATAGGTGCTGAGGTATTTGAACTTTCAGGCGTGGAACCAAATCCACGTATCGCAACTGCGAGAAAAGGCGTAGAAATATGTAAAAAAGAAGGAATCGAATTCCTTTTAGCCGTAGGTGGAGGAAGTGTAATCGACTGTACAAAGTTGATTGCTGCAGGAGCAAAATATGACGGAGACGCCTGGGATCTAGTGATTAAAAAGGCGTTTGCTCGGGAGGCCCTTCCATTCGGAACCGTATTGACTCTGGCAGCAACTGGTTCAGAAATGAACGCAGGCTCGGTTATTACTAATTGGGAAACCAATGAAAAATATGGATGGGGCAGTCCTGTTACTTTCCCTAAATTTTCTATCTTAGATCCTGTTCATACGTACACAGTTCCAAAGAATCAAACCATATATGGAATAGTTGATATGATGTCACATGTTCTTGAACATTACTTCCATCTTGAAGAAAACACGGATTTTCAAGATCGTATGTGTGAATCCCTGCTCTTAACTATTATGGAGACTGCGCCGAAATTATTAGCAGACCTTGAAAATTACGATTATCGAGCGACCATTCTCTACAGCGGTACGATGGCATTAAACGGCATCCTGAACATGGGCTATCGAGGAGATTGGGCAACTCACAATCTAGAACATGCTGTATCAGCTGTTTATGATATTCCACATGGAGGAGGTTTAGCTATCCTTTTCCCTCACTGGATGAGACATAACCTAGCAGTAAAACCAGAGCGCTTTAAGCAATTAGCTGTAAGAGTATTTGGCGTGAACCCTGAAGGAAAGACTGCCGAGGAAGCAGGTCTTGAGGGAATTCAAAAATTACGTGAATTCTGGAGCAGCATTGAAGCACCAGCTCGTTTAGCTGATTACGATATCGATGACAGCAAGCTAGAATTAATGGCTGACCGGGCAATGGCAAACGGTGAGTTCGGTAATTTCAAAAAGTTGAATAGAGAAGATACCTTAGCTATTTATCGGGCATCACTATAATTGGGGGAGACTCGGGCATAAATGTCCGAGTCTTTTCTTTAATCTTAATCACTAAGTGACAACTTTTTTAAAACTGTCGAAAATGGGTACGCTTACAAGAGGATACCTTCCTTGATTATCCGCTCATCATTGGTTAAAGTGGTTATTGAAAAATAAAATTTATGGAGGATCATACATGACACACGTTCGTTTTGATTACTCAAAAGCACTTACTTTTTTTGGGGAACATGAACTTACATACCTGCGCGATGCAGTGAAAGTAGCACATCATTCTTTACATGAGAAAACGGGAGCAGGCAATGACTTTTTAGGATGGATTGACCTGCCAACTAATTATGATAAAGAAGAGTTCTCGCGTATTCGGAAATCTGCTGAGAAAATTAAAGGCGATTCCGAAGTCCTTCTTGTGATTGGGATTGGGGGATCTTATCTTGGCGCAAGAGCAGCCATTGAAATGCTGCAGCACAGCTTTTATAATGCTTTAACACAGGAACAACGTAAAACTCCACAAATCATCTTTGTAGGGAACAATATCAGTTCCACTTATATGAGAGATTTAATGGATCTCCTTGAAGGAAAAGATTTTTCTATCAATGTGATTTCTAAGTCTGGAACAACAACAGAACCAGCGATTGCCTTCCGTATTTTCCGCAAGCTTCTTGAGGAAAAGTACGGTGTAGAAGAAGCAAGAAAAAGAATTTATGCAACAACTGACAAAGCAAGAGGAGCTTTAAAGACGCTTGCAACAGAAGAAGGTTACGAAACCTTTGTGATTGCAGATGATATTGGCGGTCGCTACTCTGTTTTAACCGCTGTAGGACTGCTTCCCATTGCGGTGGGTGGCGCTAATATTGAAAGAATGATGGAGGGTGCAGCAGTAGCACAAGAGGACTTTGGCCATTCAGAGCTAGAAGACAATCCAGCTTATCAATATGCAGCCGTTAGAAATGCCCTCTACAACAAAGGTAAAACCATTGAAATGCTGATTAATTATGAGCCAGGCCTTCAGTATTTTTCTGAATGGTGGAAGCAACTGTTTGGAGAAAGTGAAGGGAAAGATCAAAAGGGAATCTTCCCATCTTCAGCCAATTTCTCAACAGATCTTCACTCACTTGGACAATATGTTCAAGAAGGACGCCGTGATTTATTTGAAACCATCATTAAGGTGGATAAGCCGCGTCACGAGTTGAAAATTGAAGCGTTTGATAATGATTTGGACGGTCTTAATTATTTGGCTGGACAAACAGTGGATTTTGTTAATAACAAAGCATTTGAAGGAACTATGCTTGCACATACAGACGGAGGCGTGCCAAACCTTATTGTCTCTATCCCTGCAATGGATGAGTATACATTTGGATACCTTGTCTATTTCTTTGAAAAAGCTTGTGCGATGAGCGGTTATCTTCTAGGTGTAAACCCATTTGATCAGCCGGGTGTTGAAGCTTATAAAGTGAACATGTTCGCCCTATTAGGCAAGCCTGGATTTGAAGAGAAAAAGGCAGAATTAGAAAAACGGTTGAAATAATATTGAAAAAGAGTGCTGATGCTTAAAGCGTCAGCACTCTTTTGTTATGAAACAATTTAGTTTGGAGAAACTAATCCTAATGACTAAAGGGGGTAAAATAGATGATTGAATTACCATCAAAGGTAGAAGGGCTTCAGTTTGATTTATATAAGCTTGAACAAAAATTAAAGCCAATTGGCTATTCAATTGGCGGCAACTGGGATTATAATCATGGCGCTTTTGATTATAAGCTGAATGATGAAGAGGGCTACCAATTTTTAAGGCTGCCATTTTCAGCAGTAGATGGACAGCTTGATGCTAGAAATTGTACTGTTGAATTAGGGCGACCGTTTCTGTTGTCCCATTTATACGAAGGAAATCTAGACGATGATGCGTCTACAGGAACCTTTTCAGGTTCAATAAATCAATTTCAGGATCCAATTGATAAGGATGCCAGCTTTCCTAAAAAATATATAGAAAATGGCAAGAACCTTGTTTCCGAATTAGAGATGCTTCTTTTAAACGATTAAACTTATTTAAAGGTTAATAATTCATCATTTTTCTCAATTGAAATGGAGTGGGAGGGATTCAACAGGGTTTCTTCCCCTCTTTTTACTCCAATTAACAGGAGTCCGTTTAACATTAATTCTTGGCAGCATTCTCCGAATGTTTTTCCAATATATGCTTCATCCACCGAATGGGAGGATAATCTTCGTTCCTGTAGCTGATGTACAACATTTGACAACAACCCATCTCCATTGGAATGAAGGCTATTAATCATAAAGACACTTGTTAGTTTATTGGATTGAATGACTTCGTCTGCGCCAGCACGTAACGCATTAATGACTTGTTCTGCCGTCAATATTTCGACAATGCATTTAACTTGGGAGCATAGGCCTTTAATCGTAAGTAACGTTAATATGCTATTCATATCCGCCTGAAGTTCTTCACTTCCCCTATCTGCTGTAATCAGCACCTTCTCAGCCTTCTCTATATCACTTTTAATAATTGTTTCATCGACATGACCTTTCCCTTGAATAAAATGAACGTATCTTGAATGGACTGGGTTTGTTTCAAGGGTATCATCAATAAGGACGATCATTTGCGGGAATTGAATCAATTTACTAATCAACTCTTTCGATCGTTCATTCCAGCCAATAATAACAATATGGCCACTTCCTCTAAAGGGGATTTTCCCCTCTGACAAGGCATCTTGTTTAGTCACAGCAGCGGCTGCTAAGGTTCCAAAATAGGAGGAAACAAATCCGACACCTAGTAATATCAAAATTAACGCAGTAATTCTGCCTAAAATAGAATGTGGTACGTAATCGCCATAGCCAACTGTAGAGGCAGTGATAATAGCCCACCATATTCCGTCAAAAACCGTAGGAAAAGTTTGAGGTTCTAACAAATGAATGGAAACTCCAAACGTTAGAAAGACAAGGATGGCTATAAATAGAATACGAATAAGGAGCGGCATTCGTAAAAAACTGATATAAACTCTGTTCGGCACATAGTTCACCTCCCTTGGATAGTATCTATTATTATCCAAAAATGCTCATCTCATTATAGGGCGATAGAAAGAGGCTGACTCCATTGAGCCAGCCTCCATAGCCATGAATCGTTACTGAGCATCTTCGACTCGATAACTTAACATGATATAAGCATATTTTGACTTTTTATTTCTGTCTTCCTCTGAAAGCTTTGGCAGACTGGAGTCATCGAAGGATCCTTGCTGCTCAGTTTCTTCTCGAATCGACCGCATCATTCGACCATGAGAGGTTTCCCATTCTCTGCCTGTAAGGGTAGGCAAACTAATCATTAAGTTTACTTGTTTATCAAAATCTGTTGTACCTTTTTTTAACTCGGATTGAAGGAGCTTCAAGCCTGGCTCAAGAAGTTTCATGATTTCCTCCATGACTGAATCATGGTGTTCTCTTAATAATGCTTCATCCAATTCAAATCTTTTTCCTGCAACCTTGGTTCTTTGATAGTATTTTTCAATTAAATTCCCCTGCTGCCGGGTCTCCACCAATTCTAGTAATCCTGCCTCCTCCAGCTTTTTTACATGATAATATAGCCGTGATTGTTTTTCATTTAATTCCTCGGCAATTTGACTGACGGTCACAGGTTTGCTAGCAATGTCAAGAATACTTCTTTTTCTAACATCTAACATCATTTTTGCAATTTCAATATCATCTATTTTTTTCACAAACGTACCTCCAAGATTAATTAACGGCCGCAGGCTGCTTTGCTTTTCGGACAGCGTCTGCGTCACTATGTTCCGAAAGGCTCCTATATCCCTTCAGTAATGGCATTAATATCGCAACAACGACCAGAAGGGCACCTGAGAATGCAGTACCATACAATACACCAATTTCTCTAGAAAGCCAACCGCCCACTAAAATTCCAACAATAGAGGAGGTGCTTGCTGTTATTCCTAATAAAGAGGAACCTCTTCCTCTAAAGGCAGCAGGTGTCACTTTTAAAAATAAACTGCTCAACGGGACATTTAAAAAGGCGTTTAATACACCTACCATTATACTCCAAATATAGACAGGCAGGAGGCCAAATTGTAAACGGAAGCTGTCAACAGGGATGATAACCACCATCCAAAGTCCAATTACAGCAGTACCTGCTAAAAAAATAGTACTTGGACTAATGCGCTTGAGTGCAAATGGTGCGGCAAAGCCTGCGCCGAATATAACACCAACCGCGGTAGCGGCTTCAATAAATCCGAAATGGAAGGCGGATACATGGAACTGATTGGTGAGAACGGCAATAAGGTTGGTGTTCAATATTCCGCATACAAGTGTTATAGGAATCAATAGGATAAGCAAAAAACGTAATGCAGGCATACCAATGACCTCTTTTACGCCCGAGCGTATTGACATGAAATAAGATTCTTTAACTGCATCTTTTGAATATGTCATTCTACCAAGATTTCGGAGTGTAAGGATGAAGATAGCTGACAGACCGAAGGTAACCGCATCAATGGCAAAAATAAAATTATAATTGTTTGTCATCATCAATAAGGCACCAACAGAAGGACCAATGATATCCATGGCCGCTCTTGTTGATTGTGACAGAGAGATGGCCTGCTGAATATTTTCTTCACCAACTAAGTCCGGTATGGATGAGGAGCGGGCAGGGTCAAAGAGGGCAGAACCAATTCCTTGAAGAGCGATAAGTAGGATCAGGGCTAAGGCGGAATGGTGGAAAGGAATCATTAAAAGTACGATGACCATCCGATATACATCGGCCCCGACCATTAACCATCTACGATTGTATTTATCAGCTAATGGGCCTAAGAAAATACCAAAAAAGGCCGTTGGCAGGAGCTGGGCAAAAATGACTAAACCAATCGCAAAGGGGTCCTTTGTTAAGGTAGCTACCAAATAGACAATGGCAATTCGTGTAAATCCATCGCCCAATTGTGAAATGATTTGACCTAACCAAAAACGAAAATAGGTCCGGTTACTAAGAATCTTCAACATTGTTGATCATCCTTCCAAAATATATTTTATCGTTAAAAAAAAATTTAATGGTTAAATTTATTTTAATGGAAATTTTTTAATATGTAAATAATGGAAAATGTCTAGTTTTGTCGGCTCAAAATAAAAAGGCAGAGCATTTAGCTCTGGCCTTTTTCGATTTTTAGTATGGAGTCTCTTAAATATTTCTCCAGTTTCTTCTTTAGTTCGGGGCGCTTAAGAGCGAAATCGATGGACGCCTGAAGGAAGCCGAATTTGTCACCTACATCGTAACGAGACCCTTCGATTAAATAAGAAAAGATTGGCTCTCTAGCTAGTAAAAGATCAATGGCATTGGTTAGCTGAAGTTCACCCTTTTCATCTGGTTTTATTTTTTCGAGCATTTCAAAAATAACAGGACTTAAGATGTAACGTCCCACAATGGCCTGTGTGGAAGGAGCATCGGCTATTGATGGTTTTTCGACAAGGCTTTGAACCTTAAACATATCGTTATACTTGTAAGAGTAATCAACGATTCCATACTTCACAACATCCATACGGGGTACTTCTTTGCAGCCTAATATGGTGGACTGAACCTCATTGTATTTATTAATCATTTGTCTCAAGGCAGGTACTTCACTGTCGATAATATCGTCCCCGAGCAGTACTGCAAAGGGCTCATTTCCAATGAACTTTTTAGCACATAAGATAGCGTGGCCAAGTCCTAAAGGCTCTTTTTGCCTCACATAGTGGATATCAGCTAGATTTGAAATACTCTGAACTACCTTTAACATTTTAATTTTGCCTGATGTTTTTAGTTGGATTTCTAATTCTAGCGATTTATCAAAATGGTCTTCTATCGCTCGTTTGTTTTTCCCCGTTACAATAATAATGTCCTCTATTCCAGAGAGTACGGCTTCTTCCACAATGTATTGTATCGTGGGTTTATCGACAATGGGGAGCATTTCTTTTGGCTGTGCTTTTGTCGCGGGCAAAAATCGTGTCCCTAAGCCTGCAGCAGGTATGACGGCCTTTTTTATCATTCATTCATCCCCTTTTACATGTAAATGACTAGGAATCCTTGTTTACATCCTATGCAGGTTAAAAAAGAATTAGTATTTACGTGAATGGCTGTTCATTATCCTAACTTGTAAGATTGAAGAATAATTTTCATCTTAGAAGCAAAATTTAAAACGGAAGTTCTCTTTGAGAAGAAGGTTTTGAGGTGTAGAAGAGTGGTTAATGAAACGAAAAAGGAGCAGAGATTTATCCTCTTTGCTTTACTAGTTCTAGTGATCTATCTCTCTCCGCTATTTATTTTACAGGAAAATGCCCATATCAGGGTTCATGATAATTTAGATTCAAACCTGGCTTGGTACAAGGTGCTTGCGAGGAGCGGGGAAATGTTTGGAGCAGTCGATGCTACTATTCCTCAGATTATCAATGGACAGCTACAGAGAAATGCTTTTGGGACGGAATACAGCATCATCGTTTGGTTGTATGCACTTTTCCCAACGATGATTGCATATGGGCTCAGTCAGGCATTAACAAGGGTGGTAGCATTTATCGGGATGTATTTATTATTAAAGAAACATTTCCTTCCGGGCAGGAAATGGATGGACCTGCAAATTGGCTGTGCACTTGCGTTTGCATTAACACCATTTTGGCCGTCAGGGATGCTTAGCACTTTAGGGATGCCCTTGGCACTGTGGGCTTTCTTAAACATTCGAGAAGGTACGGGTACCTGGAAGGAATATCTTGTCCTTACGTTATTGCCCTTGTACGCTAGCATTGTATTGGGATTCTTCTTTTTTCTAAGTGCGATGGGGATTTTCTGGCTGATTGATGGATTACGTGGGAAGGGATGGAATCTACGATTTTTGACCGCTATTGCTTATATGACTTCCATATTTATGCTCGTGGAATACCGATTGGTTTTTTCATTTCTTTATACAGCTGAGCCGAATAGTCGTGATGAATATTTTCATGCCCACTTGTCTTTTTGGAGAGCAGTAAGACTTACCTTAAAGAATTACACGCTTGGACACACTCATGTTATGACTGTACACACATTATTTATTCTGCCTGCTACGTTTATCGCTATTTATTTTATTTATAAAAAAAAGCTGTGGAAGCAGGAAAAGTTGTTTGTGTTTTTATTTGCATTAAATATTTTGCTATCTATCTGGTATGCCTTTTGGTTTTATGAAGGCTGGGTTCCATTAACCAAACGATTTCATTTTATGAATACCTTTAATTTTGCACGGTATCATTTTTTAAGACCGCTCGTCATTTATAGTGGGTTTGCTCTTGCCTTAAAAATCATCGCCTTACAGGGGGGAAGCTGGGTCAGAACTGCAAAGTGGTTACTTCTCTTACAAATTCTTTTTTTAGGCTTATTTAATGATGAGATTATTTATCAACAAAAGCCAACGGTCCAAGAGTTTTTTGCCGAGGATCTGTTCAAGGACATTAAAGAGCATATTGGTTTAAGTCAGGAAGAATACCGCGTGGCAAGTATCGGAATCCATCCTGCTATTTCTCAGTATAATGGATTTTACACGATCGATACCTATAATAATTTTTATCCCTTAAGCTATAAACACCAGTTTAGAAAAATAATTGAAAAGGAGTTAGCAAAGAATAAAACCATTCGAACATACTTTGACCAATGGGGCGGTCGCTGTTATCTGTTTACAGCACAGCTTGGAAAAAGATATATGATAAAAAAGGATTCCAAGTGGCATTTGAAACATCTGCAGTTGAATACAGAAGTGTTTAAAGAGATGGGCGGCAGGTACATTCTTTCAGCTTTACCGATTGACAATGCCGAGGAAAATCACCTTTCATTGGATAGAGTATTTGTTTCAAAGACATCTGCATGGAAAATTTACTTATACAAGACTTTGTAGACACCGGGGGGTTTGAACAGATGATGGAACCAGTCCTTACTATTGTTGTACCATGCTATAACGAGGAAGAGGTCTTACCTGACACCATTGATCAACTTCAGCGGCTGTTAAAAGATCTGATAAACGAAGCACTTGTTTCAAAACATAGTAAAATTTTATTCGTTGATGATGGAAGTAAGGATCGCACATGGGAGTTAATTTATAAAGAAGGGCTCCGGAGCGATTATGTCCGAGGATTAAAATTATCAAGGAATGTTGGGCATCAAAATGCACTCCTTGCTGGGTTATTTGCCGCAAATGAGCTTTCTGATTGTGTCGTTTCCATTGACGCTGACTTACAGGATGATATTCAAGTCATCGCTGAATTTATTAATAGGTTTCAAAAAGGCACTGATATTGTTTATGGTGTACGTAAAGGAAGGGATTCAGATACATTCTTTAAAAGGAGTACCGCACAAGGATTCTATAAGCTAATGAAAAAGATGGGGGTAGACCTCGTTTATAATCATGCTGATTTTCGTTTAATGAGCAAACGGGCTATAGAAGAGCTAGAGCGCTTTAAGGAAGTGAATATGTTTTTGCGGGGAATCGTGCCACTGCTTGGGTTTAAATCAGATGTCGTTTATTATAATCGGTTAGAAAGGCAGGCCGGTGAAACAAAATACCCGTTAAAAAAAATGCTAGGCTTTGCCTTTGATGGAATCACTTCCTTTTCGGTATCACCCATCAGGTTTGTGTTGTTGATTGGATTTATTTCCTTTTTCATGAGTCTCTTATTTGGAGGCTACTTTTTAACTCTGAAATTTTTTGGTCATACAACCATGGGATGGACCTCGTTAATTACATCTATTTGGTTAATTGGTGGATTGCAATTAATCGCAATCGGACTGATTGGTGAATATGTCGGGAAAATTTATAAAGAAGCCAAACAGCGACCAAAATATATCGTCGATATCGATTCCTTTAATCTCCCCAAACCAAGGCACCATTTAGTGAATCAAACCAAAGAAGATGAGGTATTTAATCTTGATTTCAGAAAAGTATCTGATACCAACTAATCATTCACTTGTCCGTTTTTTGCTTGTGGGGGTGGTGAATACAGGTATAGGTTTGGCTAGTATGTTTTTGTTGCTGAATGTTGTCGGAACCAGCTATTGGGTCTCCACATTTACTGGAAATGCAATCGGTGCATGTGTCAGCTTCATATTAAATAGGGCCTTTACGTTTAAAAGTACGGTTTCCTATCATAAAGGGCTGCCACGATTTATCATTGTTATATTACTTTGTTATTTTAGCTCCTATTTTCTTAGCGGGAAAATGGGTGAATGGATCAGCCAATATTTTATCATCAGTCCCGAAATGGTGAAAAATGTTTCTGTTCTTTTAGGCAGTGTGTTTTATACCATTAGCAATTATTTAGGGCAAAAATACTTTGTCTTTATAAATAAAACCTGCTAAAAAGAGCTTTCCATAAAGGAAGGCTCTTTTTTTATTTTTTTGTCGTACAACCCTCCCTTATTGAATAAAAATGGGTAGACAGGCTTTTTATGTTCAAATAAGGAGAGATAAAAATGAATGTATTCTTAAGCTATATCTTACTGGGGTTGTCGCTTGCTGCTCCTATTGGACCGATTAATGCGGCACAAATTGACAGGGGAATAAGAAATGGCTTTATGCACTCTTGGCTTATTGGAGTGGGGGCCGTTGTCGCAGATGGAGTGTATATGCTTGTTGTTTACATAGGCGTGGTTCAATTTCTAGAGACAGCCTTTATGCAAACTTTTCTTTGGTGTTTTGGCTGTTTTGTTCTCATGTATACCGGCATTGAAACATTCATGAGTGCGGGGAAAATTAACCTTGAGCATACGAGGAGCAATGAACCTCTTTTAAAGTCATTTGTTTCTGGTTTCTTGATGTCCATATCGAATCCACTAACGATTTTGTTTTGGCTGGGTATATACGGTTCTGTCCTTGCAAAGACAGCTGCAACCTATGAACGGAGCGAGTTAATTCTATATAGCAGTGCTATTTTTATTGGTCTGCTACTTTGGGATATAACGATGGCAGGGGTGGCCAGCAGTTTTCGAAAGTTCTTGACCTCCAAATTATTAGTTAGTATTTCCCTTCTTTCTGGGGTTTCCTTAATCGGTTTTGGGATTTACTTCGGCATGCAGGCCTTTCAGGTATTATTTGGATAATAGAAGAGGCTGACTCCTTATGAGTCAGCCTCTTCTATGCTGTTGGCCATGGCTTAAGCACTTTCTTTTTACTCTTCTTTTTTTCTTTATTCCATCTAAATTGCATAATAAAAGTGATGACACCTATGACGCATAAAAAGGCTAAGCTGATAAAAAATCCTGGTCTGCTAGTATCGTGGAACAAAGTACCGGAGACAGCAATTAAAATAAAAAGCGCGCCAATAGAATAGAATATTTTATCCTTTACCTTCAGTTCTAAGATTTTTCTAGAGGAAGCTAAAATGAAAATCCAATTATATAGAAGCATTAAGCTGGCTGCTGTTGTGATATACTCGTAAATTTTATCTGGCATCACCAATGCTGCCACAATTGAGGCAGTAATTCCTATCATGGTAATCAGTAAAGTAAAAAGTGGAACCTTTAATTTCCCTTTTTTAGAAAAACAGGCTGGCGCATCTCCTTCTTCTCCTAAGGTCATGAGAACACTGGTAACCCCATAAAGTGAAGCAGTCATTGTTGAAAAACCAGCAATAATTAACGCAGCATTAAAGAAATGAGGCACAAACGAAAGGTGATAGGTATCTAGGGCAACAACAAATGGACTTTCTTTCGAATTAAATTCCTTCCATGGAACCATAAGCACAGCCAGACCAATCGACAGGACATAAATAAAGGTGAGCACAAATAGCATCACTTTTCCGGCTTTCGGTGCCTCATCAGGATTTTTTAAATTGGTGGCCATTAATCCTAAAATTTCAATGCCTCCGAATGCGTAAAAGGCAAAAATGACGGCAGACCATAAACCTTTTAGCCCATGAGGAAGTATATCCGTCTGGCTGTCAGGATAAGAAATTGGCCGGTCCCCGTCGATTACACCAAAAATAGCTAAAGCTGCAATAATGACAAACATTAAGATGGCAGAAATTTTTAAAATGGCAAGAATGTTTTCCATTTTATTTAAAAGGCCAATTCCAATAAGAATGACGGTTATTCCTAAAACTCCGTAAATCGTGGCAAAAATCCATAAAGGAATTTTAGGAAACCAAAAGCGGGAAAAAATCGATAAGGCCGTCATTTGGCTTCCCATAATGAGTACTTCTGAGCTCCAATACACCCAGCCGCTGCTAAAGCCTGCCCATCGACCGTAGGCTTTTTTTGCATAGGATCTAAAACCGCCTTTAAGCGGCTCCTTAGATGTCATTTTAGACAGTGCATCAAAGACAAAGTAGGTTCCGATAGCAGCAATGACAAATGCAAGTAAGATGGATGGTCCTGTCATCTTTATAGCTAAGCTTGAACCAAGGAAAAAACCAGTACCAATTGTGCAGCCAACTCCAAAGAGAGAAAGCTGCCACCATTTCATATTGCTTTGTTCCCCTTTCGTCGATTTAGCTTTACTCATTGAATGTCACGGCCAGTTGCTCCTGGCGATTTATCGGTATTATCTTGGTTATTATACTCAGGGTCATTTAAACCAGGCTTTTGTTCTCTGTCAGAACCTAGATATTCCCCTTCGTGTTTTTGTTGAACACTTCTAAATTTACGAAAGTTTTCATTTACCATAAAAAATCTCCTCTTTCTCATCATTTATATCCTTTAAGATGCGCGTGAAGACAAATCTTATTCGAATTCCTTGGAAGCATTACAGATTGAATTTTGCTGGAATTAAATTTTTGTTACATAATCGAACGCGAAACAAATGAAAATATAAAGTATAAATGTTTCTTGAAATAAGATTCACTTGCGCTTTTCATGAAAGGAGTTTATCTCATGTTATCTACACAGCAGTTAGCTGAGTTGCGTTTACAATTATTGCAGGAAAAGAATGATGTGGAAGAGCATTTAGAACAAAATGATCATCTTGGGTTGGAAAGAGGGGCTTTTCATGAGTCCATGGGTGAATTGTCCAGTTATGATAATCACCCTGCTGATGAAGGAACCGAGCTATATGAACGTGAAAAGGATCTTGCATTAAATGAACATTATGAGCTGCAGCTAAGGAATATTAATCACGCTCTTGAAGCCATGGAAAAAGGAACCTATGGAAAATGTGAAGTATGTGGGAGTGAGATACCGATTGAGCGATTAGAGGCTTTGCCAAACACTACTTATTGTATTGAGCATAGTCCGGATCAAATCGTTTCACACAATCGTCCCGTTGAAGAAGGAGTATTAATGCCAGATTTCGGGAAGTTTGATATGGATGAAAAGGATGAAAATGTCGCTTTTGACGCAGAAGACTCCTGGCAGACAGTTGCCCAGTGGGGAACATCCGATACACCGTCAGACCTGGCCTTTCCAAAGGATGATTACCAGGATATTTACGAAGAAGCAAATGAAAATGTGGGATATGTAGAAGACTTCGAAAACTTCGTTGGTACTGATATGTATGGAAAGAATATAACGGTCTATCCTAATCCACAGCATGAGCAATACGAAAATGCACTGGATGAAGAAGGAATCATGACCAGTTTCGGCGACTTACCAGCCTATGAACATGATCCGTATGTGGATGAAGACAAATAAAAAGAAGTTCAAAAAAAGAAAACAGCTTTCGATTGAGAGCTGTTTTCTCTGATTTTTATTCTTCAGCGTTATCGGTGTCCTGGCCATTTGCGTCATCACTAACGGTACCAATTTCGCCTTCCATATAGGTATCGCTCACTTGTTCATGTGTGGTTGCAAGTCCAGATGAAAGGGCATCTTCTTTTTGATAATCGCTTGTATCAAAAACTCGACCTGCGATGTCTGCACTTTTGTTATTCGTACTCTTTTTTTCCAATTGAATCACTCCTTCATTAATTTGGGTACATCGGTATTTTTTCCCTTTTTACTCGTGTATTACACATTAAATAAATAAATCTCTAAGGAGTAGTGTAAAAAAATGAACAAAAAAAACGAATTTCCAACCCAAAAAGAATTAGACGAAGCATTTCATTTCTTACATGACCAAATCAATAGAATTTCAGTAGTTGAGGAAGTTGAAATGATTAAGGAAGACAAAGATAATCTAAAAGGATAAGGCTAAAAAGGTGGTTTAGTATGGAAATGAGAGAAACTTTGGCTAAAAAAATAGCCTGGATCAGTGTCATCAGCAATATTATCTTAACGGTAGGAAAAATTGCCATCGGGTGGTATGGAAATAGTGATGCCGTCTTTGCTGATGGGATTCATTCCGCTGCCGATGTCTTTGCTTCCATAATTGTCCTGTTGGTGATTAAAATAGCGAATAAACCTGCAGACCTTGAACACCCATACGGACATGGGAAAGCGGAGGTTATTGTTTCGGGAATTATAGGAATCTTACTCTTCTTTGTCGCTATATATGTCGTTTACGAGGGAATCAGCGGCTTTTTTCATGAAGTGGAGTCACCGAGTTTACTGGCCATGTGGGTTGCTTTATTTTCTTATATTACCAAGATTATTTTATACAGGAGTTCACTTAAGGTTGCTCAGCAGCATAATAGTAAGGCCATTGAAGCCATTGCGTTTGACCATAAAGCAGATATTGTGGCATCCATCGCTGCGGCTATCGGGGTCCTACTTTCCGTTATTGGGGAACGAATGGATATTCACTTCTTACTTTATGGAGATAAGGCAGCCAGCATATTTGTGGCCTATTTAATTTTTAAGATTGCTAAGGAAATGTTAATGGAAGCATTTGATATCTTATTAGAACGAAATATCAATTCAGAAACACTACAGGAATACATTGAAGTGATTAATCATTTTGATGAAGTTAGAAGGATTGACCGCATAAGGGCGAGAGAGCATGGACATTATGTATTGGTTGATTTACGTATCTCCATTGATCATTTCAAAACAATTAAGCAAGGTCACGATCTAGCCAAAACCATTAAACAAAAGCTTATGGATCAATTTGATAATATTCATGAAGTGTTGATTCATTTAAATCCGTATTTTCCAGAAGATAAATAAAAAACTCCTTTGTACTTTTGAGCGTTAGGGTTTATGATAGGAAAGGATATAAAAAAGTTAGAGGGAGTTGATATTGTTGAGTTATTCCGTTGACCCGGACCCAAGTAGGCGAGGGGAAGTCAATGTCTTTGAATGGATTGAATTGAATAATAGCAAGAATATCAACTCTGGAAAAGGTTGTTGGCTTCCTCAAAACAAGTAGGCGAGGAGGTTTTTGCATGTTAGAAATTTTTAAAAGTACGGAAACAAAAGTCTTGGAAAAAGTTGATGTGATTTCAAAAGGCTGCTGGGTTAATATGTATGCTCCGACAGCAGAAGAAATCAATCGAGTGTCTAGTGATGCCCAAGTAGACGTTGATATCCTAAAAGACGCCTTGGATGATGAAGAACGTCCGAGGATTGAACGTGATGACGGCAGAGTATATATCATCGTTGACTTTCCGTATATCGTTAAGGATGAAACAGGTTATGAAGGGTATGAGACCATCCCAATTGGCATTATCCTAACGGATGAATGTATTATCACTGTTTCATTGAAGGATACACCGATTTTAGAGGAATTTAAGAGAAACAGAGTTAAAGAGTTTTTTACCTTTAAGAAGACCCGCTTCGCTCTGCAAATCTTGTTTGTTATTTCATCGTATTATCTTCGGTACCTAAAACAAATTAACAAGAAAACCAATGAAATTGAACGAGTCGTTCACCAGTCATTGAAGAATAAAGAACTATATGCTTTTCTAGCTTTAGAAAAAAGTTTGGTTTACTTTACGACTTCATTAAAATCTAATAAGGTCGTTCTCGATAAAATTTTGCGCTTTAACTACTTAAAAATGTATGAAGAAGACAAGGATTTGTTAGAAGACGTCATTATTGAAAAAACACAGGCAATAGAAATGGCTGAAACCTACCGTTCGATCTTGAGCGGGATGATGAACGCTTTTGCCTCCATTATTTCAAATAATTTGAACATCGTAATGAAGTTCTTAACTTCCATAACAATTATTTTAGCCTTGCCAACGATGGTAGCAAGCTTTTATGGAATGAACGTAGACATTCCGTTTCAACATATTCGTCACCCCTATGTCATTCCACTTTCTATCTCGGTCTTTTTTGCTAGCTTAACTGCATTTATTTTTTGGAAAAAGAAATATTTCTAGACTGCCAGCCATTTTATTGGGCTGGCTTTTTATTTTTTTCTGATTCCTTTTAGTTGAAAATCAAAAAATTTTCCCAACTTCCAATAGGACTTTTTGTCCATATATTTTCAGAAAAATCAAAATATAATTAAGGAGCAGTGAGTTTGCTGTAAACATATTTTTGAGAGGAGTTTCTTGATGAAGAGAAAGAAAGTTCTTGGGGCTACGGTAATGAGTGTGGTAATGGGGATTTCAATGTTTGCAACCGGGGCATTTGGCCAACAGGCAAAAAGTAATGAGACGTTCCGGGTATTAATTCAAGGGCCAGCCTCCGAAAAGGCGAAAGCAAAGGCGAATTATGGGGTTCGCTGGGACTTTAACAGCAAAGGGTTTACAACAACAGTCAATGCACAGCAATACCAGGCACTTTTACAAAACAAAAACTTAACGATTGAAAAAGTTTCTGAGGTAAACGTAGGAACCATGAGAGAAGAAGCGGCCGCCAAACCAGGCGGAACAACTGGTGCAGTTCCTAGTGATCAAACACCATGGGGAATTCAGGCGATCTATAATGATTCTGCCATCGCGGCTACGTCCGGCGGAAGTGGAATAACGGTAGCGGTCTTAGATACAGGTGTAAATAAAAACCATGCTGATTTAGCCAGCAACGTAAAACAATGTCAGGACTTTTCACAGACAAAAGTTTCATGGGTAGATGGGACTTGTTCAGATGGTAACGGACATGGAACACATGTATCTGGTACGGTGCTAGCTAACGGTGGAAGCACAGGTAAAGGAATTTACGGTGTGGCTCCAGAAGCCAACCTTTGGTCCTATAAGGTATTAAATGACCGTGGCAGCGGCTATTCTGATGATATTGCTGCAGCCATTAATAAAGTAGCAGATGAAGCGGTTCGTACGGGTTCAAAAGTCATTATTTCTATGTCACTTGGCTCAAGCTCGAAGGATTCGCTAATCTCTAATGCCGTTGATTATGCATATGGTAAAGGTGTACTTGTTGTCGCCGCTGCAGGAAATGACGGACCTGGAGACAATACGATTGGTTACCCAGGTGCGTTAGTCAATGCAGTAGCCGTTGCTGCTTTAGAGAATGTTCAAGAAAATGGCACGTATCGTGTGGCTGATTTCTCATCCAGAGGAAATCCGGCAACCGACGGTGACTATGTAATCCAAGAACGTGATGTAGAGGTATCTGCACCAGGCAGAGCGATTGAGTCAACCTGGAAGGATGGTGCATATAACACCATTAGTGGCACATCGATGGCTACTCCACATGTCTCTGGTCTTGCTGCGAAGATTTGGTCAGCAAACCCATCATGGTCAGCCAGCCAGCTACGTGCAGAACTGCAGAACAGAGCGAAAGCGTATGATATTAAAGGTGGAACAGGCGCAGCTACTGGTGATGATTACGCCTCAGGTTTCGGTTTCCCTAGAGTAAAATAATGATTATGGCCATCCATACCTAGAGTCTGGGTGGCTTTTAAATAGATTATTCAATCTTTTAAAATAATCTGAAAAATATCTGTAAAAATAGTTACTATAGTAGTAAAATGGTAAAAAAAGAAAGGCAAGCTGGTGGTTAAATGGAATTTGGGGCATTAATTAAATTTTATCGAACTCAAAGAGGAATCACTCAAGCAGAGCTTGCAAAAGGGATTTGCTCTGTCCCGCATTTAAGCAAAATTGAGAACAACTCCAAAGAAGCCAATGAGGAAACGATTTCTCTATTATTGGAGCGGCTAGAAATAAGTTTGGAAGAGATAGAGGAAAAAGAAGATCAAATCAAAATCTTACTTCGAGAATTTGCAGAAAAGATCAATTTTTACTTAAAGGATAAAATTGATGAAACCTTCCAACAGTTAAAAGAGATAGAGCATATCATACCTTTCTCCAAGTATATTTATGTCTGGGAATTATATAAATTTAGATACTTAATATTTAAAGGTTTAGTCGTTGAAGCTGAAAGTCAAAGGGATCTATTATACAAGCAGAAGAAGAATTTTTCCCAACATGAAGACTATTTATTTAGATACTATAATGCTGTATTTTTAATGTGGAAGGGTCAATATAAAAATGCAGATGATATCTTGGATGCCTTGCATGCAGAAAATGGTAATGAAACGACAGATGGAGAATTTCTTTATCACCGTGCCTTGATAAAAAGTTCCCTTGAGCAGTCAGGTCATGCTATCCATTTTGGGAAAATGGCTCTGCAGATCTTTATGAATCAGCATAACTTTTATAGAATTCTTCACACGTTGATGCTTCTAGGAATCAATTATACACATTCCAATATTTATGAAGAAGCCCAAGGATGCTTTCAACATTTGATACGTAATGCTGAGTTATTAAAGGAAGAAAGGATGCTTCCGCAAATCTATCATAATATGGGCTATCTGCAAAATAAAATGAAAAATGTAAAGGGTGCATTGTATTACTACGAAAAAAGTCTCGACCTGCAACCTAATTTTAATCAACACTATCTAGTAACCTTATATTCCATAGGAGAACTTAACTATCATCTTCAATCAGTTGAGAAGGCTAGAGAATGTTTTCAAGAAGTACATTCATTGGCAAAGGATTTAGGTGTGAAAAAATATAGACTTCTAGCAGATTTTTATTTATTCCTTTTGGTTTCTCCATCAAAAGGGTTTAAATATTTAGAAACAAAAGTAATCCCTTATTTTGAAGAAGCAAATGAACATATTGATGACCTTACCAGTTTTTATAAAATGCTTGCTGATTATTACCAAGGTAAGGGAATGATTATGGAAGCAGTGAATTATTTAAATAAAATTACTTAGGAGGTTTACTATGAAAAAGTTTGTTGTACTATTAATGTCAGTTTCAATGCTTGTTCTTTTCTCATCTGCAAAGAATGTAGATGTTCAAAAATCGGCTCATCATGTAGCCTATTCTGATCCTTCTGACCACCCTATTCAACCGCCAATCGGATGATCGTGGAAGCAAATCCCTGATAATATCAGGGATTTTTTTATTGTGAGAATGTAAGAGCATCTGATGGCAGACAATAGGATTAATTTATGAATTTGAATAAGGGTAAGAGAGGTGATTGAAGTGAAAGAACAAGAAAATGACCGGAAAAGTATTGAGGAAGAGTGGGAAAAGAAAGCCATGCAAGAATTGTTTGGAATGGAACCAGAGATGAGTTTGCAATCAGCTCGATTTGCTACAACTGAAAATCCGCTCTTAACCGAATATCATGTTGAGCGAAATGAAAAGGAAGAATAGTTATTTTAGATATAAAGAATGAATCCTACCTTTTATGGGGTATCCTAAGAATATGTGTTTTAATTCCAGTAGAAGGTTAAGGAGGACAAAATGAAATCATTTATTGTTGGTTTTCATCAAGAAGATAACGTGGATTCAATGCAAATACAAAAGCTTAGTCAAGAGGAGTTTGGGAAGGCCACGGAGGGTGGAACAAGGCATTTATTTGAACTCGACACAAACATTGGGCTCTTTGTATTTTTTGATGGAGCAGATAAAGATGGAAATCTATCCTATATGGTGCTGCAGTATGAAGAAGAAAATGAAGAACCTTCTGCCTGCTATTCTTTCCAGCTGAAGGATTTCTACGAATTTATGGCGCTATACTTAAATGACATTGATTACGAGGAAGTTGAAGGGGAGGAGCAAGAGGAGCAAGAATACGGAGCCATGCAGCACCTAGCTCATTTAATCTTCCATATCGTTGAAGAGGGTAGAGATCTGAAGGTTTAAGAAGTAGATTTTCGCAAAATTAGGGTAAAGGACGCCGGTTGAGGCGTCCTTTTTGTGTTTTTTCAGAGGTTTAGGGTGTTAAAATGAGAATTTGATTTATAATAAATTGGTCTATTCGCGAATTTTAAAGGTTTATTCGCGAATTTCGGTTGGTTATTCGCGAATTTTTAATAGGTATTCGCGAATCTAGACGGTTTATTCGCGAATCGAGATTTGTGTAGGAAAATTCTTCATAAAGTAGACTCGTGTTTTATTTTTCCCAGTATAGTCTAAATTTGCGGAAAGCAATAATCTACCAGCAATATGAATGGAGCCTAAACGAACAAACCTCCGAAACTCCATATTAGTTATTTTCAAATCAACCAACAAAAAATAGTCCATAAGTGCTTGAATGTGTGCATCTTTTGAATAGGAATCGCAAGAGGTACAGTACCACTGCTGTTTCTTACGAATAAGATGTAGATGCTTGCAGAAAGGACAGTGGACACCGGTTAACAAATCCGTCTTTTGAATACCATATTTTTTTAGTATTTGAATAGTAGGTGGAGTATTCATTTTCAGTAGGAGTCTGCCAAGCTTACGGAGATCTTTTTTAGTGAGGACGGGTTCGGTGAACGTTTTTTCCACGTATTCAATCCGATTCAGCATCACATCAGCTTTACAAATTCGTGGTTTCACTTTGTACGAATTTTTCCCTGTAACGATGTAGGAAGCGTAACTGTTACTGATGACAACTAAATACACGATTGGAACAGGTGGGAAATGATGAGCCCGAAGCAGTTCTTGGATATACTTTTTGTGCCGTTCTGCTTGCGCAATCGGATAATCGTAACCTTTTTCTTTCTCATTGTTATTTTGGATAAACTGTTCGTTATCAGTATCGAAGGTTAATTTTCCAGCCATATTTTTCACATCAATAATAAGACCGAACTCTGGAGTTAATAGAAAAGTATCAATTTGACAATTGTAATCACCGTCAGGAAGGTTTAAATCGTGGAAAATCATGTACTTTTGTTGTGGAAGCAACCGGTAATAGTAGTCAAGAGCTTTCTCACCTTGATAGCCAGCAGAGCGCCTTCCTACTTCTTCTAAAACTTGCTGATATTTTTCGTGACTTAGGGGGAGACGACGCAATAAAGCCTGTAAGATGAGTAACCTCAAAGGAATAGACCTTTCTTTTATAATCAAACATTATCACTCCTTTCATTTTAATTAATAAAGTTCTAATAAAAATAGGAAAATCCTGCCGAATTATATCGAATCATGCAAATAATTTTTTAGGTGAAAATTTTATGAGCGAATCTACTGATCTTATGAGCGAATTCCAGCCAGATATGAGCGAATGTAAGTAACTTATCAGCGAATCCCCAAACCAGTCCATTTTATTTGATAATACCCCAGAACAGCGCTACCATTAATTTGAAAACCAAAGGAGGAAAAATAATGACTTCTATTCAACAAAGGGGTATCGAACGGATTTGGACGGTGGAACATCGCCAGAATAGTCCGATTCATATAGCAGGAATGGTGTTAGATCCAAATAAAATGAAAGAATCAGATCCTTTTCTTTTTTTAGCAGAGGATTGGTTTAAAAAAGGAACATTTGACTTCCATCCCCACCGCGGCATCGAGACCGTTACCTATGTCATCGAAGGGAAACTCGAGCATCAAGATAATAAAGCCGGTAAAGGGGAGCTGGAACCGGGTGATGTTCAATGGATGACGGCCGGAAAAGGTGTGATTCACATCGAGGATCCAGCCGAAGGGGAGACCGTGCATTCCTTGCAGCTTTGGGTGAACCTGCCCCGTGAACATAAAATGGCAGAACCGCGCTATCAAAATCTTCGTGCGAAAGACATGCCAGTCCGTAAAGAAGACGGAGCTTTAATTAGGATTTTCTCTGGTTCCTCAGGTGGCATTCAGTCTGATACGAAAAACTATGTTCCAGTAACTATGGTTGAAATCAATGTCGAACCGGGTTCATCGGTTACACAGGACCTGCCGGGTGATTACAATGGTTTCATGTATATTTTAGAAGGAAAAGGACTTTTTGGAAAAAATCATACAGACGCTGAGAAGGGGCATGTTCTCTTGCTTGAGAAAGCGGAGCCGGGACAAGCGAGCGAAATCTCAATAAAGGCAGTAGAAAACCTTCGCGTCTTGTTATATGCTGGAAAGCCGTTAAACGAACCAATCGTAGCCAGAGGACCATTTGTCATGAATACCGAAGAAGAAATTCGCCAGGCATACCGCGATTACATGGCCGGCAAATTTGCAGAATAAAATAAGCACCGGGCCACCTCACAAGAGCGGCCCAGTGCTTTTCTTTTATCCTTTAGCAGGCTTCTTACTCACTACTACACGAGCATTCCCCATAAAAAAGATAGTAACAGCTGCGATTGCAATCGGAATCAGCGTAAGCAAAAAGGTATGCGTAATGGAATTAGACATTGCATGAACGATTTTATCTAAAACAAAATCAGGAATCTTCGAGCGTTGTTCTGGTTGGAAAATTTGCCGAGGATCACCCATTTTGAAATTCCCCGCACCCTGCATCCCTTTAAATGCTTCCTTTAACTGATCTGTAAACATATTCGTTTGCAGCGTCCCATAAATGGTCACGCCAAGGGTCATACCAAACGAACGTAGAAACGAGTTAGTAGAATTAGCCGTTCCGCGATACTGTGGTTCCAAGTTGTGCATCGACGCCGTCGGCAACAAGGAGAATGAAAACCCTACTCCAAATCCAACAAGAATCATGTAAATGGTTAGTAAGTAACGAGCCGTATCAATCGTCATCGTTCCAAGGAAGTACATCCCAAGAACGTAAGATACAATCGAGATAAACATCAAGTTACGATAAGAAGTCTTTGCTAAGAAAATCCCTCCTACGGAACTTCCCGCAACGGACCCTAACATCATAGGTGTTAAGATTAACCCTGCATTTTTTGCTGAGCCGCCATAAACAGCCTGCACGAATATCGGAATAAAGACAGTCAGAATGATAAACGTCCCACCATATAAAAAGGAAAGAATCTGGGATGTCGCAAACAAACGCCTTTTAAAAAGCCAAAGTGGTAGAATCGGTTCTTCTGCCTTAAATTCCGCAATGAAAAAGGCAATAAAGAAAACAAAGAAGCTAGCAAATAAACCGATGATTTGAACAGAATCCCAATCGTATTCTTTGCCGCCCAACTCAAGAGCAAACATCAAGCTAACGACGGAAATGACAAGCGTAACCGCTCCAAGATAGTCGATTTTTTGCTTAGAGTGTTGTAAAGATTCATGATAATAACGAACAATTAAAATAATCGAAACAATACCAATCGGAACATTCACATAAAACACCCAGTGCCAGCTAATATAATCGGTAATATACGCACCTAGCAAAGGTCCAAGGACACTGGAAGCACCAAATACCGCTCCAAGAAGACCCGTCATTTTTCCACGATTTTCTGGGGGGAAGATATCAAAAACGATGGTAAAAGCAATTGGCATCAGGGCGCCGCCACCAATCCCCTGAATCGCCCGGTATATACTTAGTTGAACAATCGACTGTGCAATTCCGCAAAGGGCAGAGCCAATAAGGAATACCACCAATCCGAAAATAAAGAAACGTTTCCGTCCATACATATCGGAGAGCTTTCCAAATATTGGCATCCCGGCCATAACTGCTACCATGTAAGCAGAAGTTACCCAAATAAATTTGTCAAACCCGCCAAGGTCTGAAACAATCGTACCCATGGCTGTAGCAACAATGGTGTTGTCCATTGCTGCCATCAAGATGGCTAGTAATAGACCTGTGACAACAAGCTTCAGATTATTGTCTTTTTTAATCAAATCAATCACCCTTTAACTTTCCAAAATGTAAGTAGGTTTAAACAAAAGGTCGCTCCTTTTCGGTTATTTTAAGGTTATCCATTAAAAAAAGCGGTTAAATAGTTAGCTAAAGTAATTCTATAAGGCTGGTTGAAAATTTGTCAAATTATAACTAAAATGAGTAGAATGTTGTTTTTACATAGAAGGGACGAATGAGGACATGTATCAGCTTAAGGTAACGAAAGAGCAAGAGATAAGTGTATATGAACTAAGGAACTCCGAGTTAGGCAGCTGGATTAAAGTTGTACCAGAGCGTGGTGGAATTATTACTAGCTATGGAGTAAGTGGGGAGGGGGTCCTCTTTTTAAATAAAGAAACACTTTATGATACTGCGAAAAATATTAGGGGAGGGATACCGATTCTCTTTCCGATTTCTGGTCAGTTAGAAAATGGGGAATATGAGTGGAATGGTACCGTTTATAAAATGAAAAACCATGGAGTAGCGAGGAATCATCCATGGGAAGTAGTCGATACCCATACCGATGACAGACAAGCTTCTATTACTTTACGTTTAGTAAGTAATGAAGAGACCAAAAAAGAATATCCTTTTGATTTTGAGGTGGTTTTTACCTACTCATTAACCCAAAACGGAC
Source organism: Bacillus sp. SLBN-46 (assembly GCF_031453555.1). GTDB lineage: Bacteria > Bacillota > Bacilli > Bacillales > Cytobacillaceae > Neobacillus. The sequence continues at coordinate 1,493,466 of NZ_JAVIZM010000001.1, forward strand.
TCACTATTGCCCAGGACTATAAAAATATTTCAGATGCGCCTATGCCGATTTATGCAGGATTTCATCCTTATTTCAAAACAGCCAGCAAAAACTTAGTTTATCATACCGACGCGAAAACCTATTTAGATTATAATGATATGGAAACAAAACCTATTCAAAGCTCGTTAGATTTAACCAATAAAAAAGAGTCTCTCGTTCTTTTGGATGCTTCGCAAAAGCAAATATCCTTTGAGCTTCCTGATCGCCAGTTGTCCCTTACGATGACATACGGGGAGGAATTTAAGTACGTCGTGTTGTGGACCGAGCAGGATCAAGAATTTGTCTGTGTTGAACCGTGGATGGCGATGACCAATGAACTGAATCGGAAAGAAGAATTAGTGATGATTGCTTCAGGGGAGACGCTGCAAACGACCTTAAAAATATCGGTGAAATAGAAAAAGGGACCTGAGAAAAAGTCCCTTTTTCAAATCCTATTCTACTAACTCAGCTGCTTTAGCATTCATTGTAACCTGTTCAACATTTTTAGATCCAGGAATAACGAGTGTAACAGCTGGATGCTTCAAACACCAAGCTAGTGCCCACTGTGCCATATTGACGCCTTCAGGTACTTCGTGTTTTTGTATTTCTTCAACTAGTTGAAGCTGTCTTGCTACTTCCTTTGGATCATGCCCATGCCGTACGTCTGTTTCAGCAAAAACGGCTCCTTGCTTATACTTTCCACTTAAATATCCACTGGCTAGCGGGACACGAGCAAGGACACCAAGATTTTGACGTTCAGCGGACGGGAAGAACAGTTCCTCCGGTTTACGATCTAAACGATTATAGACCACTTGAATCACTTCTGCCCCTACTTTTGTGGCAGAGTCGACTTGATAGGAAGTATCCGCTTTACTGCTAATAGAGATACCTAGGTGACGAACCTTACCAGCTTGGACCTGCTTATCTAAAGCCGTCCACAGGGCATCATTATTGAAAACTTCATCGCTGCCTGAATGGAATTGGTAAAGGTCAATGTATTCAGTTTGCAATGCCGCTAAAGAGGTATCTAACTGTTTGACTACGTCATCTGCAGACCATTCATCTGCCCGTTTAAAGCCATCATTTAAAAAGTGGTGCCCGAACTTTGTAGCAACAACCCAGTCATTACGTTTATTATTTTTCAAATACCCACCAATCAGTTTCTCGGAAAGGTGATCTCCGTAACATTCCGCGGTATCAATAAAGTTAATACCAAGTTCATTCGCTTTATGTAAAATGTCATCTACTTCTCTCTGGGAAAAATCTTTGCCCCATTCGCCGCCAAACTGCCAGGTCCCCACACCAATAACCGATACATCTAAACCAGTACTTCCTAATTTACGAAACTTCATATGAAAACCTCCTCCTTACTAGCATCAGTTTATTGTAAGAAAAAAATCCCCAAAAAATCGGGGATTATCTTTGAAAAAACTCAACCTTCTCACCATCAGGGCCGTGAACAAAGAAGTTACGATAGCCGTTAGGGAGTGTCTCAATCTCATCCCTTATAAAGGATACGTCTAATCCTTTTAAACGTTCGTATTCCTCATTTATATCATCAACTAAGAAGGCAATATGATTCACTTTTCCTTCATTAGGGAGGTTTGGATTCCCGCCATACACTAGTTCTAACTCTGTTTCATCGGAACCATTAAATCCAAGGAAGGCTAAGGTAACTTCACCATTTGCAATGGTGAATCTGTCTTTTAGCTCCAACCCTACCACATCTTGATAAAAAGTAAGAGCTGCATCAAGGTTGTTTACATATACACCAACATGGTCCATTTTCTTAACTGCCATTTGGCACCCACCTATCTGTCTTAGGCTTTTAACACATCGTGGTCAACGTAGCGCTCACCGTTTAGTTCACTAATTACATTAATCGCAACCTTCGCACCGTCGCCAGCAGTAATAATTGTATGCATGCTCACTCCAGCAACTGTTCCTGCTGCCCAAATGCCATCAATATTTGTTTTTCCAGCAGCATCCACGTCAAGGATCGTCTTGATTCTAGGCTCAGTTCCAGGCTTAGTTGTTAATCCAACTGCTTCAGCAAGGTCAACAGACATTCCAGTTGCCAAAATGACATGCTTTGCTTCGTATTCACCTTGATCCGTTTCTACTTTAAAACCGCTTTCAGTTTTGCTGATCGTTGAAACAGTAGCTTGGACGATTTCTGCCCCAAATTTGCTCGCTTGTTTTTTACCAGTTTCAACAAGGTCAGGTCCTGTAATTTCTGTTACACCATAATGATTTTCAATCCAAGCACGCTTAGTCACACTTTTATCATTATCAACCACTACGGTTTTCTTTCCAGCCTTTGCTGTAAAAATAGCAGCACTCGCACCGGTAGGTCCAGCTCCGACAATTAACACATCAAACATTTCCAAAACCTCCAGAATTTTTAGTTAGTATCAAAATAAATGTAGCCTAACAAACAAGGATTGTAAAATAAACTGCTCACTTCAAGATATTTGGAAAACGAAATGTAAAAATAGGTTGAAATATTCTAAGCAAGCAGATAACTTAAAAGCAAAGAAGAACTTAGGGGTGAGGATCATAGAAATTAAACCACTCGGGGATATGGCTATTGTGATCTATTTTGGTGAAAAAATAAGTGAAAAGATTCATAGGGAGATTCGCCAATTTATTGTCGGACTGAACAATACGAGGGTGAAAGGGATTATAGAATGGGTACCGTCCTATACTTCCATTGCCATCTATTATCGTCCGGAGGAGATTAGCTATCATACCTTAGTGGAGAAGGTAAAGGGCATTTATACCACTTCGAAGCATAATGAACCCTATCAGCCCACGGTTTATGAAATCCCCGTTTACTATGGGGGTGAAACAGGTCCGGATTTAGCCTATATTGCTCAGTATTGTGAAATAAGTGAAAAGGAAGTTATTGCACTTCATAGTAATAAAGAATACTTGATTTATATGCTGGGTTTTATACCGGGATTTCCCTATCTTGGGGGATTGCCTTCAAAGCTTGCAGTCCCAAGGCTTGAACATCCACGGAGAAGTATCCCTGCCGGCTCAGTAGGCATTGGCGGTAACCAAACAGGCATCTATCCTTCAGAGATTCCGTCGGGCTGGAGGATTCTTGGTATAACACCACTAAAGCTGTTTGCTATTGAAAATACCCCTCCGGCCCTTGTTGCACCAGGCAATTATATAAAATTTATTCCAATAAATTTTGAAGAATATGAAACTATTAAACAATTGGTCGAAAGGAAAGAATACAAACTGAAAACCTACATAAGGGGGGAGAAACATGAAAATCATTGATCTCAATAGTGATATTGGTGAAAGCTTTGGAGCATTCAAAGTAGGAAATGACGTAGAGGTGTTAAAGTATATCACGTCGGCTAATATAGCCTGTGGTTATCATGCAGGAGACCACAATGTCATGTTTGAAACAGTCAGGCTTGCACAAAAAAACGGTGTGAAAATAGGGGCGCATCCAGGATTTCCTGACCTTGCAGGATTCGGCCGCAGGGAGATGAATCTTTCATCACGAGAAATTTACAATCTAATGATTTATCAAATTGGGGCATTACAAGCTGTGTGCAAAGTAAACGGAACCTCCCTTTCCCATGTCAAACCGCACGGTGCTTTGTATAACATGGGGGCAAGAAATCGGGAGATAGCAGATGCAATTGCTGAGGCAATTGTTGCCCTCGATTCACAACTAGTACTGTTTGGTTTAGCAGGAAGTGAAATAATAAAAGCAGGGCGGCAAAAAGGGCTTCAAGTTGCGCAGGAAGTGTTTACGGACCGTACCTATCAGCCGGATGGGACATTGACATCAAGAAGTGAAAACAACGCATTCATTCATGATTCTATTGAAGCCATCCAGAGAGTGGTTCGGATGATTACCGAGGGGAAAGTAAAAGCAGTAGATGGAACCGACCTTGATATTCAGGCGGATACAATTTGTGTGCATGGTGATGGACCGAAGGCTGTGGAGTTCGTATCCGAGTTACAGAAGGCATTGGCACAAGAAAACATCTTTCTTCGAAAAAGCTGGAGCGAACAATGAAAACAGCTATTTTTAAAGTAATAAAACCAGGATTACAAACGACTATTCAGGATTTGGGAAGGGTTGGCTATCAACAATTCGGAATCAGTCCTTCGGGAGCAATGGATTCTTACTCAATAAAGCTGGCAAATATCCTAGTTGGAAATCATCCAGGGGAGGCTGTACTGGAAGCGGCGTTAGTAGGACCTGTTTTAGAAGCCTGCCAAACAATCGTCATTGCGATTTGTGGCGGGGACTTTTCGCCGAGGGTAAATAATCGGGAAGTGCCCATGTGGAAGAGCTTTTTGTTGAAAAAAGGAGAGACATTATCTTTTGCTCCGTGTAAACAAGGTGCACGGGTTTATCTTGCCATTGCTGGTGGAATCGATGTACCTGTTGTTTTAAATAGTAAATCAACCTCTTTAAATGGAAGGTTTGGAGGTTTTGAAGGTCGGCCTTTACAAAAGGAAGACATTTTATATGGTGAGCCGGTCATTAGAAAGCCGTTTAAATCACTGCCTCCTGAGTTTATTCCAAGTTATAAAACACAGCTATCTGTAAGGGTCATTCTTGGACCACATGAGCAGAGGTTTAGCCGTTCAAGTGTCGAGCGATTTCTCGCAGAAGAGTATGTTGTGACACCGCAATCGAATCGAATGGGTTATCAGCTAAAGGGGCCTAAGCTTGACCACGTTCAAGGGCCGGATATCATCTCTGATCCCATTCCATTAGGAGGGATTCAAGTTCCTGCCAGCGGTCAACCCATTATCCTCATGGCTGACCGACAAACAACCGGCGGCTACACCAGAATAGGAACAGTAATATCAGTCGACATCCCATTGCTCGCTCAAGCGGTGCCTGACACCAAAATCCATTTTGTGGAAACCTCTCTTGAAGAGGCACAAAGGTTATATGTAGATAGACAGATTCTTCTGAAGCATTTGTCGCTTGCTGCAAAATAAAAAGAACCATCATTTCCGTCCTGGGATTGATGGTTCTTATGTTTAAATTGGTATAAATGATCTTTTTTCGTTTTTGTTGCTCTTGTTCTCATATCCGTAAAAACAAATGGGCTTCGCTTGTTTTCTGGATTCAATTTCCCTTCGCGTGTCAGCTTGTCACGCAGCTTTTTGGCATTTGATTTAGCCATTGTAATCACTCCTATAAATGGTTTCCTACCATTATATAACATTTTAAAGGAGTGTGAAGAGAAAATATTAAATTTCTTGAATTTTTGTTTGCTCCTGCGGGGTACTTCTTTTCTTCGTATGAAGGAAGTAAAAGAGTACCAATCCAATTAAAATATAAAAGGAACACATGAAATATAACGAACTATAATCCATGTTAGCTACCAGTAAGCCAACTACCAACGAACCTAGTGCAATACCGGTATCATAGATGGATAAAAAGGTTGCTGTCGCTAGACCTCTTTTTCTAGGCTCAGCATCTTGGATGGCAATCGTTTGAAAGGTAGGGAATAGTGTTCCCCATCCTAAGCCAATCATTCCCGCAGAAAATAGGAACATGAATGCTCCGCTGCTTTGGCTTAATACAAACATCCCAATAGCAAAGAGTAAGATAGAGGGATAAGAAATCACGTTTGGACCATAAAGGTCGAGCCATTTACCTGTGAATGGTCTAGAAAGTAACAGAACAATCGCATAGACAACAAAGAAAAGACTTGAAACGCTAGCTAAATGAATTTCTGTTGCATAAATCGAGACAAATGATAAAAGAGCAGAATAGACAATCGCTAGGAAGCTTCCAACAATCGAGATAGAAACAGCAGATGCTTCAAATAAGTTTTTAAATGAAAAGGCTGAAGTGGCTTTTGGCTGATCCGGCTGTTCAGAATTAGTTAATTTTACACTAAGTCCAGTCAGGAGAGAACCAGCAGCAACAATGACACTAAGAATGAACAGGGTGTTCGCGCCCCAATGTTGAATGGCCATCAATCCGACAAATGGTCCTAAAACCATTGCCATATTCGTTGACATGACGAAATATCCCATACCTTCGCCCCTGCGTGAAGCTGGAATGATATTAGCTACAATTGTTCCGACTGCTGTTGTTGCCATACCGAAACCAACACCATGAAGTAGACGAATAACTAGAAAACCGGCGACTGTTTTAGGAATAAAGTAAAGAAGAGAGGCGGCAGAGAAAATAATGAGCGCCGATAAGAGCACTTTCTTATTACTCGCGCGTTCGAACCACTGTCCAGCAAGCGGACGTGAGATGATGGCGGATAGTAAAAATACGGTTGTCATTAATCCCGCGACAGATGCACTGCTATGTAATTCATCCAACGCATAGGTGGGAAGCGTGACGAGCAGGATATAAAAAGTTAAAAACAGAAAAAAGTTACTTAACGATACACTAATAAAATCCTTCGTCCATAGTTTGGGTTTATTCATAGATGTGATGCACTCCTTTATAAAAGCTGCTTTAACCAGCTATTTTGCAATGTTAGTAATTCCTCTTGAGATGTTAATGGAAAATGCTGCAGTAATGTCTGGTTGACCTCGTTCACAACACTTTCCCATTCGGGATATAATTTCAATGCTTCTTCTGTTAATTCTATATACTTCGCCCGTTTGTCCTGACCTTGAACTTGCTTCACATATCCCTGCTTAACTAGGCGTTGAATCGTTCGGGTCATGGGCGGTGCTTCGACAAATAAATAATCACAAAGTTCTCGTTGGGATAACGATCCTTTAGTTTTTAAAACAAAAATAACGGCCCATTGAGAACCGTACAAGCCCATTGGCGATAAAGCTTCATTGAGTTTGTTAGTGAGATGACGTGAAAGTTGGTGAAGAGTATGGAATAACTCGTGGGTTATCATAAATGCACTCCGATACTTCATATAATTAGTTACCTAGGTAACTATAGTGTATTTATTATTAAATGTCAAGAAATGTTCACAGGGGCATAAATGCTCATAATTTGTTAAAAAAATCAAATTTTTTGTAATAAATTGACGAAAAGTGTTGAATTGTTCCTAGTTAGATTTTACTATTAAGGTATAAAGTGAAAAAGGCAAACTTTTTGAAAAAAAAGGACGCAAAGCCACGAGTCTAAGGTCATATGACTATGATAGTCGGGTTGCCAAAAAGAACGGAATCTAATGTTTGAATAAAACTTCTATGGCATTACGGTTTGTTAGTCCACCTCTTTTTGGAGGCTTTTTATTTGTGAAAACTAAACATAAAGGGATGGGTGGGAAATTGAAGGTGTTATTTGGTTCTATTGAATATTTTGAGAAGGAAATAATGAGTTTTGCAAAAAAGAAAAGTTCCATTAATTTGGCACGTGAACAAGTGATGGAAATTTACTCTGAAATGAAAGATGAATTAATGAATGATTTCATTTGTGATGAGCATATTAAAAAAGAGTGCTTACATAATTTAAATCTTGCAAGTCAAAGATTCTTACATAAATATCAGGCTGTGTAATGATGAACCATATGTAAAAAGAGTGACTAAAAAATAGTCACTCTTTTTACATTGAGATGCTTATCTTAACACATTAAAATATCTCGCTTCTGGATGGGCAAAAACCATCGCAGAAACCGAAGCTTCCGGTTCCATCATGCAACCTTCGGTTAATTGGATTCCAATTTCTTCAGGCCGAATTAATGTAAATAACTTTTTCTGATCTTCTAAATCCGGACAGGCAGGATATCCAAACGAGAAACGCTGTCCCTGATAATGAGCAGCAAACCGGTCCTGCATAGTAAACGTGAGGGGATCCGGGAAGCCCCAGCGGTCACGCATTTGACGGTGAATTAATTCAGCAAAGCCTTCTGCTGTTTCGAGTGCTAATGCCTGGAGAGCATGGCATTCCAGAAAGCGGCCGGCAGCCTTGAATTCATCCGCTTTTTCGCGAATCCCTCTACCTGCTGTTACGGTAAAGAAGCCAACATAATCCATAACTCCGCTTTCAACAGATTTTAAGAAATCAGCTAAGCAAAGATGTGGAGCTGATTCCTGGCGTGGGAAATCGAATGTTTCAATAATTTTCTCGTGATTTTCTGGATCATAAATATAGATCTTGTTTCCATCCGATTGTGCTGGGAAAAACTGATAAACGGCATTCGGTGTAATCCAATTTTCGCGGCTTGCATCAGCCAGTAGTTGGTCCACTACCTCTTTTACTTTTACTGCCTTTTCATCCTTTTCAGCAATCAATTTAGCAACCTTCCCCTTAACACCAAGATGATGTCCAATCAGCATCTGCATATTGATATATGGCTCAATATGAGAGAGGGAATAGGTTTTTAAAATGTGTCTTTTTGTATCCATTGGCGTAAAGACTGGTGCCTCTGTGGATATAGCCGGCTTCACTTTCACTGCAACAGATCCTGTAGCGCGGACAGGTAGCTCTCTTGGTATCTCTAATGCAGCCAGCTTTTCAGCCTTCTCAACCAACAGCTTTTGATGTTCCTCCTGGTTTTGCAGTTGGTTTGCCAGTGATAATCCATTCATCGCATCCTTCGCATACAAAACAAGTCCATCATATTCCTTAGCAATCTTCGTATCGGTAAACTTACGAGATAGAGCGGCACCTCCAACTAAGATAGGGAGTGAGATGCCAGCATCTTTCATATCCTGAGCCGTTAACACCATTTGTTGTGCAGACTTAACCAGTAAACCGGATAATCCAACCATGTCTGGTTTTTCCCTAAGAATAGCTTGAACTAAATCGGTTGGATTCACTTTAATCCCGAGGTCTATCACATCATAGCCATTATTGCTAAGGATAATTTCCACAAGGTTTTTACCTATATCATGGACGTCACCTTTTACAGTAGCTAAAATAACTTTGCCTTTTGTCGCAGACACATCGCCTTTTTCCATATGCGGCTCTAAATGCGATACCGCGGCCTTCATCACTTCTGCACTCTGTAAAACCTCAGCAACAATTAATTGGTTATCATTAAATAGTCGCCCAACTTCTTTCATGCCATTCATTAACGGTCCATTAATGATATCAAGCGGGGCAGGATAGCTTTCAAGCGCCAAATCCAAATCTGGTAATAAGCCTTCTTTCGTACCTTCCACCACATAATAGGCGAGACGCTCTTCCAAAGTCATATTTGGTACCGTACTCTTCGCTTCTTTCTTTTTACCACGGTAAAACTCTGTAAAAACAGCTAACGTCTCATCAGTTGTTTTAAATAACAAATCCTCCGCTAATGTAACTTCTTCCTTAGAAATGGAGGCAAAGCGCTCCAACTTTTCCGTATTTACAATGGCGTAATCCAAACCAGCCTGTGTACAGTGGTAAAGGAATACCGAATTCAAAATTTCTCTGCCAACTGGCGGTAATCCAAAGGATACATTACTAATTCCAAGAATCGTTTGTACTCCTGGAAGCTGCTCCTTAATTAACTTAATTCCTTCAACCGTTGCCTTCGCAGACCCAATGTATTGTTCGTCCCCTGTACCAACAGGGAACACTAACGGATCAAAAATTAGATCCTGCGGTTGCAACCCATACTTATGGACCAGCAGGTCATGGGAACGTTTGGCAATCTCAAGCTTTCTCTCGGCAGTAACTCCCATACCTTCCTCATCGATGGTACCGACAACAACAGCTGCCCCATAGCGATGAATCAAAGGAACGATGGCTTCAAAACGCTCTTCACCATCCTCAAGATTAATCGAATTAATAATTGCTTTTCCTTGTGAATATTTGAGTGCTTTTTCAATAACCTTCTCATCGGTTGAGTCGATTACAAGAGGTACCTTAACTTTTTTTACGACCTCTTTAATGAAATTTTCCATGTCCACGATTTCATCGCGGTCAGGGTCAGCAAGGCAGATATCAATGACATGAGCGCCGCCTTTTACCTGTGCCCGTGCAACTTCTGACGCTTCTTCAAATTTCCCTTCGGTAATTAACCGTTTGAATTTACGAGAGCCAATGACGTTCGTGCGTTCGCCCACCATGATCGGACGTAATGTCGGATCATCGTAAACAAATGGTTCAATACCTGATACCATGTGAACAGAAGATGGCTCATATCCCCGTGGCTGATAATTTTTCATTGCTTCCGAAATAGCTTTAATATGTTCAGGAGTCGTGCCGCAGCAGCCGCCGACAATATTTAACCAGCCATGCGCAGCAAAATCAGACAGCTTTTTCGCAAGGATTTCCGGTGTTTCATGATAGTGTCCTTCTTCATCAGGCAGACCAGCATTCGGATAACAGCTAACGGCAGTTGTCGCAAGATTGGAAAGGGAACGAATATGATCCTGCATAAACTCTGGACCCGTTGCACAGTTCAGTCCCACTGCAGCTGGTTTCATATGCTCAACTGAAATATAGAACGCTTCGATAGACTGACCTGCAAGAGTGGTACCCATCGGTTCAATCGTACCCGATATCACAATCGGAAGTGTAGTACCTGTTTTCGAAAAAGCACTTTGGATACCAGCGAACCCAGCTTTTACATTCAACATATCCTGGCTTGTTTCTAAAAGCAGCAAGTCAACGCCGCCATCGATTAAGCCAATTGCTTGTTCCTCGTAACTTGCCGCAAGTTCATCAAAGGTAGTTCCGCCAGTCACACTTAATGTTTTCGTCGTCGGACCCATCGAACCAGCAACAAAACGCGGCCATTCCTCAGAATAAACCTTTTGCACCTCACCAATCGCAATCATGGCAGCGATTTTATTGATTTCATAGGCTTTGTAGCCGAGACCGTATTCATCAAGCACCAGGCTAGTCGCCCCAAAAGTATTCGTTTCAATAATGTCTGCGCCAGCCTCTAAGTATTCACGGTGAATATTGGCTATAACAGAGGGAGCAGTTAAATTAAGGTTTTCATTACAGCCCTCGAATTCCTCTCCGCCAAAATCCTCAGCGGTAAGGTTTACTCGTTGCAGCATGGTTCCCATGGCTCCGTCCATTACGAGGATTCGTTTCTTCAACTGATCAGTAAATGATGTTTTCAGCAATGTTGTTCCCCCTCACTTCACTTGCACGCTGACGGGCATAATGGGCCAGCTCTGCAGTTAATTCGTAACGTAAAAATGGTGTGATTAAATAAATTCCATTAAATAAATCTAGAGCAGCGTCAATGAGTGACTTAGTTATAGCAATACCTTCCCGCGCTGCTTGAAGCGGTTGGTCATTCAACCTTGCCATTCGCTCACGAATGGAATCGGAAATTTTAATTCCCGGCACTTCATTATGGAGGAATTCTGCGTTTTTACTACTTGTCAGTGGCATGAGTCCAATATAAATAGGTGCCTTAAGGTGTTTCGTATGTTCATAGATTTCAATCAGCTTTTCTTCTGAAAAAACAGGCTGGGAGATAAAATAATCTGCACCAAATTGAATTTTCTTCTCAAGCCTTTTAACAGCCTTCTCGAGTGAGCGCACATTCGGGTTAAAAGCTGCTGCCACACTGAAGTCGGTTTTTTGTCCTAAGTCTTTACCGGAAAAAGACAAACCTTCATTTAGCTGCTTTATCATCTGAATTAGTTCAAATGATGACACATCATAGACGGATGAAGCACCAGGGAAATCTCCTACTCTTGCAGGGTCGCCTGTAATCGCAAGCACGTCATTTAATCCTAGAGTATGGAGCCCCATTAAGTGGGATTGTAAGCCAATAATATTACGGTCGCGACAGGCAATGTGAATAAGCGGTCGCATGCCTAATTTTTCCTTCACTAAATATCCCAATGATTCATTGGAGATACGTACAGTTGCAAGGGAATTATCAGCCAGAGTAATAGAATCAATTCCGGCTTCTTTTAACGCTTTTGCTCCTTCGAAAAACTTGGTCGTATCTAGCTTTCTAGGAGGATCTAATTCTACGATAACAGATGGTCTCTCTTTCACAATCTCTTGAAGGGGAGCATACTCCCTTTTTGGAGAGTCTGAGGGTTCAACTACAATCTGCTTTGGTTCTAATTTTACTATTTTTTCAGTAATTGGAACACTATTCTTTAATTCCGCTGCAAAGGCTCGAATATGGTCTGGCGTTGTCCCGCAGCAACCGCCCAGTAATCGTACACCTTGATTACGGAACGCTTTTGCCGAATTTCGGAAATAATCGGCATCTCCTTCATAGTGGAACTTTCCGTCCGTATAGGCAGGGAGACTGGCATTTGGATAGGCTGATAGAAATGCATGTTCAGGTATTTCTATCTGCTCCAACGCTAGCAGCATATGGTGGGGGCCAAGCCGGCAGTTCAGACCGACGACATCGGCTCCAAGACCTTCAAGCCGTTTTAAGGCATCATTGACAGGCGTTCGATCCTGTAAAAATCCTGGCTCCTGATGGGAGACTTGTGCAATGATTGGCAGGTTGGTTTCCTTTCTAGCAATGGTTAATATCGTTTCAAGTTCTTCCAAATCGTAAAAGGTTTCAAGTAACAAACCATCTACGCCTTCAAGGAGAAGACAATATAATTGTTCGCGGAAGCTCCGCTTTAATTCTTCTAATGTTATTGAATCAGGTTTTATTCCTCGATTCCCGCCAATCGTTCCAAGGACGTATGCTTGTTTTTTTGCAGCGGCTCTTTTAGCAATAGCTACGGCAGCACTGTTAATTTCCTTTACAGAATCCTCCAAACCATACCGCTGTAGCTTTAAATAATTGGCGGCATATGTGTTGGTTTGAATGACATCAGCACCGGCATCGATATACGCTTGATGGAGTGTTTGGATATGTTCTGACTGGGAAAGGTTTAGTTCCTCTAAACAACTATCCTTTCCGTACGAATACAATAGAGTTCCCATAGCTCCATCGGCTATTAAGATTTGATTTGTTAATTTTTCTAAAAAGCTCATCGCTATTCTCCCCGCTCGAATACTAATTGACTTCGATTAACTTTCTCAAACGCTTGGGAAAAATCCTTGATTAGATCATCTGGATTTTCAAGTCCAACCGATAGTCGGACGAGGCTATTAGTAATCCCACGTTTTTCTCTTTCCTCTAGTGGCATGGCGGCATGTGACATTTTCGCCGGATAAGATAGAATTGATTCGACTGCTCCCAGGCTGACAGCGAAAACAGGGATTTCTACATTGGCCAAAAAGGCTCGGAGCGCATCTTCACTTTCTAATTCAAACGATAAGACAGCACCCGGCCCCGCTGCTTGCTTGTTCTGGATGTGATATTGAGGGTGACTTTTGAGCCCCGGATAATGCACCTTTTTCACAAGCGGATGGTCATCTAAAAAGTCTGCGAGTTTAATAGCTGACTTCTGTGATTGTTCTAGACGAACATGAAGTGTCTTTATCCCTCTTAGTACGAGCCAGGCATCCTGGACGCCCAATATAGCGCCAAATCCATTCTGTAAAAAGCCTAATTTTTTCGCCAAGTCTTCATCCTTAACCACAGCGAGGCCGGCAACTACATCACTATGTCCTGATAGAAACTTCGTTGCACTATGCAGGACAACATCAGCACCTAGTTCCAATGGTTTTTGATGAGAAGGGGTAAGGAATGTATTATCAACAAAGGTTAATGCGCCAATTTCCTTTGCTAAACTGCTAATGGCCTCAATATCAGTCACTTTCATTAATGGATTGGAGGGTGTTTCCACATAAAATGCTTTTGTATTCGGCTGAATTGCTTGTTTTACTTCGTCTAAATTGGTCATATCCACAAAGGTATGTTCAATACCGAACCGGGAAAGGACCTGTGTGACCATCCGGAACGTACCGCCATATACATCTTCGGTAATGACAATATGATCACCAGCGGAAAGCAGCAGGAATGCTGTCGAAATGGCGGCCATACCAGATGAAAAAGCAAAACCTTTTACACCGCCCTCAAGTTCTGCAATCACATCTTCCAATGCTTCCCTTGTTGGATTTAAACTGCGGCCATAATCGTATTTACCGAACTGGTCGAAATCAAATTGGTGGAAGGTGGATGCATGCTGAATGGGAACACTAACTGCACCCGTTGTCGGGTCCACTTTATGCTGATTATGAAGAAGCCTGGTTTCAAAGGTGTATTCCTCGTGTGACATTACGCAATCACTCCTTCTTTCACGTTCGCGAACGCCTTTTTCAAGTCTTCAATTAAGTCTTGTGGATCTTCAATCCCAACGGAAAAACGTAATAAACGATTACAAACTCCTGATTGAATTCGAATTTCTTCTGGAATATCCGCATGCGTTTGTGTAGCAGGATAGGTAATAAAGCTTTCCGTTCCACCGAGACTTTCTGCAAACGTAATGAGAGATAATCCTTGTAGGAATGGATTCACCCATGCTTCATCTTTTATACGGAAAGAAACCATTCCACCGCGTCCAGGATAAAGAACATCTGTCACTCCTTCATGATTGGAAAGAAACTCTACCACCGATTTTGCATTTTTTTCATGTCTATCCATTCGAAGCGACAGGGTTTTCATTCCGCGCATTAACAGCCAGGAATCAAACGGGCTAAGTACGGCACCCGCACCGTTATGATGAAAAGCTAATGCTTCACATAATTCCTTTCCTTTAGCGACAATCAATCCCGCAAGTACGTCGTTATGACCACCCAGGTATTTCGTTGCACTATGAATAACGATATCAGCCCCGAGCTTAATCGGCTGCTGTAATAGTGGGGTATAGAAGGTATTATCAACAATCAAGAGTATTCCGTGCTTCTTTGCAATTTGAGAAACAGCGGCAATGTCCGATTGCTGCATGAGGGGATTAGTAGGAGTCTCCAAAAAAATGGCCTTTGTTTGTGGAGTAATCTTCCCTTCGATTTCTTCCGGACAACAGGTATTTACATATTGAGTGTTTAATCCCCATTTTTTAAAGCCTTGCTCTAATAAGCGATAGGTACCGCCATATAAATCTTCGCTTACCAGCCATTCATCTCCCGATTGAAATAAGGAAAGAATCGTGAAAATAGCAGCCATTCCTGAACTGCAGGCAAAGCCTTGGTCCCCATCTTCTAAATCAGCAATCGTTTTTTCCAGGAGCTGACGGGTTGGGTTTCCTGTTCGACTGTAGTCAAACCCTGTTGATTGCCCGATGCCTTCGTGTCGATAAGCAGTAGAAAAATAAACAGGCGGGTTCACTGTACCTGTCGCAGTCTCGCTGCGGTTTCCAATTTGAGCTAATTTTGTGTCAATTTTGTACATAATGCACACTCCTTAAAGGTAAGTTTATTGTTGTAATTAGAATTATAATTGCCAACTTTAACGCTACAGGGCGCTAAAGCCTTCAGATAAATAAAAAAAGTCTTCTTATAAGAAGAAGACTTTTGTATGTACGACACACTTGTCATTCTTCTTATCTTGCAAATTAGTAAAATTTGCAGGACTTAGCACCTTTTCAAAGAACAAATCGTTCATTGAAGGTTGCTGAGGCGTCGCAGGGCCATTCCCTCAACCTCTCTTGATAAGAAATCAATTATTTAGATTATTTATAAAATTTACTACAGATTGCTGGGGATGTCAATTTGTTTTTAACTAATGAAGAAACATGGTTTATTTAACGGAAAGAAGAAAATATTTAATTTCTTGTCTTAAAATTTGTTGACAGTGATAGTGTATGGATTTATTATTAGTTATAACGAACGTTCTCGATAAAGAACTAATCTGGGCAATAAGTTACATAGAACGATAGTTTAAAATTTAATTATACGAAATTCCAGGAATATCGGATTAGATATGATTCCTGATAATTAAGTGTGGTTTGACTGTTCTTTTTAGTGAACTAATAATGATGTTGAAAATAATAAATGCTATGAATTTTTTTAGATTGGCAGGAGGAAAAGATGAGCGCAATAGCCGGAATATATCATTTAAACAATGAACCTATCAATCTAGAGAATGGAAACCGGATAATGAAAGAACTAGAAAAATATCCGGCCGATGATATTCAAACTTGGCATAATGACAAAGTTTTCCTTGGCTGCCATGCACAGTGGATCACACCGGAATCAGTTGGTGAAAAACTTCCTTACTATGACCATCAACGGAAGTTAGCCATTACGGCAGATGCGATTATAGATAATCGGGATGAATTGTTTGAAAGGCTCCAAGTAAAAAAATCTGATAGAAAAACAGTGTCGGATAGTGAACTTATTTTGCTTTCCTATCATAAATGGGGAGAAGAATCACCTAAGTATTTAGTGGGTGACTTCGCATTTATGATATGGGACGAAAGAAAAAGAAAACTGTTTGGAGCAAAAGATTTTTCAGGAACTCGAACGCTTTATTACTTTCAAAATCAAAAGGAATTAGTCTTCTGTACAACAATACACCCCATACTTTCCTTACCGTTTATTGAAAAACATTTAAATGAGGAGTGGCTTGCGGAATATTTGTCGATTTCTTCAGTTATAGATACTGCTGATGTTTCAAATACACCTTATGAGAATATACAGCAAGTTCCCCCTTCTCATAGTATTTCAGTTGTAGGGAATACGATAACAATTAGGAGATATTGTACCTTAAATTCAAAAGCTCGATTAAAACTAAAGTCAAATGAAGAATATGTAGAGGCCTTTCAAGAAGTCTTTCAAGAGGCAGTTAAATCACGGATACGTACTTATCACCAAGTGGGTTCCCACTTAAGTGGTGGATTGGATTCTGGTGCAGTTGTTAGTTTTGCTGTTAAAGCATTAAGAGAACAAAATAAAGAACTAAATACATTCAGTTATATTCCTCCTCAAGATTTTAAGGATTTTACCCCTAAAAATTTGATGCCTGATGAGAGGCCATTTATTAAATCCACAGTAGAGTATGTCGGAGGGATTAAATCTAATTATTTAGATTTTGAAGGTAGAGATTCTTTTTCAGAAATTGACGACTTTTTAGAAATCATGGAAATGCCCTACAAATTCTTTGAAAACACTTATTGGCTAAAAGGAATATATGAGAAGGCCCAAGAAGGAGGGATTGGAGTTCTATTAAACGGTGGAAGAGGGAACATGAGTATTTCATGGGGGGCGGCATTAGATTATTATGGACTCCTTTTAAAAAAATTCAAATGGATTAACCTTACTCAGGAGTTGCATGAATATAGCATGAAAGTTGGAGGGCCAAGATTCAGAAGACTTCCTGTCATCGCTAGATTAGCCTTGCCATTAATTGACCGGATATTTCCATCGGGAGAACCCTATAAATATCCTGTGTTAATTAACCGCGATTTTGCAGATAGAACTGAAATTTTCAATAAACTTAAGTTTCATGGTATGAATGAGTCTGGTTGGTTTTCAACTAAAGATAGATATGAACTAAGAAAAAAACATTTTGAAGATGTTTTCCACATGAATGCAACAAATACTCTGGCCACAAAATTATCACTACGTTATTCATTATGGGAACGGGATCCAACTAATGATTTACGTGTTGTTCGATTTTGCTTATCTCTACCAGAAGACCAATATGTTCAAAATGGAATGGATAGAGCACTTGTTAGAAGAGCAACAAAAGGTTTTTTACCTGATAAGGTTAGACTAAACCAACATATTAGGGGTGTTCAGGGGGCAGATTGGGTTCATCGAATGGTCCCAGTTTGGGATACATTTATATCTGAAATTGATCAGCTTTGTAGTAATAATGAAGTATTAAAGTATTTAAATAGTCAGGTAATAAAGTCTGCATACAAAAAAGTTAAGGAAGGACCTAGACCCGACTTTGCTACTGATCCAGATTATAGAATTTTAATGCGTGCTGTAATTGTTTATCGTTATTTAAAAAATTTTCCTGAAGGGGGGTGAAACTATGAAAAAGGTATGGCAGAAACCAGTTTTAGAAATTTTAGATGTAAATATGACAATGCTAGATCCAATTAATGGTCAATTTCTGGATAAGACGCTTCCAGAGGGAACCCCTAGGGATTCAGTTGTTCCAAGCTGGAGATCTTAATTATTTCTGAGTTTACAAATTTAGTGTATAACTACACTATATTAGTGTTTCACGGTTAAAAGCCCTTGTAAAAAGGGCTTTTATCTTAGCCGTGATTAATTGGAGTGAAAAAAATGTTAAAAGTAGAAAACTTAGCTGTATACAAAGCTTTTGGTTTAACTCTGTTAAGTGAGATTCCTTTACCAGAGTTACCTCTAATCCCAAATATCGTCGATTCAATTGATATAGAAATAAGAATAGAAGATTTATCAGAACAATGGAAAGAGTTGTCTGATGGTAAAAATGAATTTGTTATTAGTGAAAATATCATTTTGTTTCAAATTACGAATATAGCTACATTTTTCATTCAAGAAGGAAAAAAGATAATTGTTTCCCCAATAAAGCATAGTGAAGAAGATCTTATTCGCCTTTATATTCTTGGTACTTGTATGGGAGCTATATTGATTCAGAGAAAGGTATTGCCGTTACATGGCAGTGCTATCGCGATTAATGGAAAGGCTTATGCTATAATCGGAGATTCTGGTGCTGGAAAATCTACTCTTGCGAAAGCATTATTAAACCAAGGATGTCAGTTACTTAGTGATGATGTAATTGCTGTCTCTATTTCCCAAAATGAAGGTATTCCAACAGTTACTCCATCATATCCACAGCAAAAATTATGGCAAGATAGTCTGGAAAGTTTTGGGCTGGAACCCTATCATTTCAAATCGATACACGGCAGAGAAAATAAATATTGTGTCCCGGTTTCCTCTAATTATTATAATAGCCCATTAGTGCTTGCTGGTATCTTTGAACTTGGTAAAACAGAAGCCAAAGAGAGTGAAATTGGAAAAATAGAAAGACTTGAACGATTCCAGACCCTACTTAATCATACCTACAGAAATTTTTTTATTAAACATACTGGGTTGTTGGGATGGCACTTTAGTACCTCAGCAAATATCGTTGATAAAGTAGATATGTATAAATTGAATCGACCTACTTTTGGCTATAGTACTACAGAATTAGTATCCATAATATTAAAAACGATTGATAAAGGAGAGTAAGCAATGATTAAGAATCAAAATATTTCACTAAATCATTTCGTCAAGCAAGTGAAGGGGAATATCGTAAGTAATATGGGTGGGGAAAAAGTTATGTTAAGTGTTAAAAACGGTAAATATTATAATCTAGGTGAAATAGGCGGGGACATTTGGGACTTAATTGAAGAAAAGGTTACAGTAAGTCAGTTGATTACAATATTAATGTCTAAATATAGTGTTGAGCAACAAGAATGTGAAGAACATGTCATTTCTTTTTTGGAAATGCTAATGGATCAAGGATTAATAAAAAGTTATGATAACTCTTTATAAGAGTAGGTATCCCATATGAAAGTGTTGAAAAAGGCAAGGCATTTTTTCTTATTTGATACAAAAACAAAAATATTATTAATAGAGGCATTTTTTTTTCTCGGTTGGGCACGAATACTTAAAAGTATACCCTTTTCAAAGGTTGCAACTTCTCTCGGAGAGTATATGAATGAAACACCTTTGAGTATGGATGAAACTAATCGTAAGGTATTTCAAAATATATCTAATTCAATTAACATTATGAGCCGCAACACTTTTTGGGAAAGTAAATGTCTTGTAAAAGCAATTGCTGCTATGAAAATGTTAGAAAGAAGACACGTCGAAAGTACCATATATTTAGGGGTATCGAAAGATGAGGAAGGCAATATGGTTGCTCATGCATGGCTGCGAAGTGGTTCTTTTTATATCACTGGTGAAGAAGGAATGGAGGGTTTTATGGTTGTAGGTAAATTCGCCAAAAGAATAAATTTTTAAAATAAAGGAGACAGCCGTGGTAACAGATTTCTGTCTAAATACAACTAATATTCCTAAGGAATTGAAATTAATTTTTGAAATAATAAAGTTAGAAAATATAGAGAAGTTATCATCTAACATTAGAGATTTGTATAAAGATATTGATTGGACATTGTTTCTTGAGCTATCTATGCATCATAGGGTATACCCGTTGTTATTTAATAAATTAAGAAAGATTGAAGAAGGTTTGGTTCCCTTATATGTTATTCAGACAATAAATCGGACATATAAGACCAATACATTCCACATGTTATATCTAAGTAGAGAAATGGAACAAATAAATGAACTTTTTAGATTAAGTCAGATACGCATATTATTTTTAAAGGGCCCAATTCTTGGGTCGGAGCTTTATGGGGATATTTCACTAAGAACATCTGGAGATTTAGATGTTCTAATTCCATTACCAGATTTAAATAAGGTGAATAAAATTCTCGTCCAGCAAGGATATGTAAAAGATGACTATATTCAAACTGTATTGAATGACTGGACATGGAGACATCATCACATTACATATCTTCATCCTCAAAAGGGGATAAAATTAGAAATACATTGGAGATTAAATCCAGGACCAGGGATAGAGCCAAGTTTCTCTGAGTTATGGAGTAGGAAACAAGTAAGTTCACAAACTATTGATCCGCTTTATTTTTTGGGAAGAGAGGACTTATTTTTATTTCTAGTTTCGCATGGGGCTAGGCATGGCTGGTCGAGACTACGCTGGTTAGTGGATATAAACCAAATAATTAGAAAGAAAATAAACTGGGTAACACTTATTCCTCTTCTGAAAAAGCACCAATACCTGCATGTAGGAGGTCAGGCATTAATTTTAGCGTCCCAATTGTTGGGTTCCTCAATTACCAAAGAAATGAAGCCATTATTTAAAAAAAATGACTCAAAAAAATTAGCCCAGGATGCAATTTTTTATTTTATAAATATGGTGAATTTACATACTGAACCTGTACCCGACGACGTTTCAAGGTATCACAAACGTCATTTGTTTTCATTAATGTCATTGAAGCAAAAGCTTTTATACCTCTTAAGTATTTTACATCCATATCCTGAGGATGCCAAAACCTTACCCTTACCGAAGAACCTTCACTTTTTATATTTTATATTACGCCCATTTTTATGGTTTTGGAGAAAAACTAGAACACAGGCAATTCAGTAGGAGGAAACGAAATTGAAACATTTGCTGTATTTTACTAAGCAGCTTTATTCCTTTTCAGGAAAAATCCTTTATTTAAATCTCCTTGGTATGGTTTTTGTTAGCTTCCTGGAGAGCATAGGAATAATTTTATTAATTCCTTTGGTTAGCCTTACGGGTATTCTAGACGTTAGTTTGACTAAAAGTCCAGTTATTTTATGGGTTTCAGAATTTTTTAAAAACATACCAATTACTTTAAGTTTAGCAATTATTTTAGGAATCTATGTCCTATTAATAATAGGACAAAGTATTTTCCAAAGAAAACAAATGATGCAAAATGTAAAAATACAACAAGGATTTACTCGATATTTGAGGGAAGAAACATACAAAGCATTACTCCAATCAAACTGGGGATTTTTCTTAAATAAAAAAAAATCTGACATTATAAACTTAATGACGACCGAGCTTGCTCGTGTTAGCGGTGGAACATATATGTTTTTACAGTTTTTAACTTCACTTGTTTTTACACTGATACAGGTTGTAATTGCCTTTTTATTATCTCCTCAAATGTCTATGTTCGTAATACTTTTTGGCATAGCGTTAATCTATTGTTCCAGAAGGTTTATTAAAAAATCAAACTCATTAGGAGAAGAAACTCTGGATTTATCTCACACTTATTTGGCTGGTATTTCGGATCATTTCAATGGAATTAAGGATATTAAAAGTAATAGACTTGAAATGTCTCACCTAAAGTGGTTTCAAAACCTTTGTAGTCAAATGGAGAGAAATGTAAATGAATTAATTAAAATGAGAACCCTATCACAGTCAATATATAAAATTGTATCAGCCATACTGATTGCTATTTTTGTATTTTTTTCTATAAAAATGTTTCATGCTCAAACTGCTCAATTAATGCTCATTTTATTAATATTTTCTAGAATATGGCCCCAATTTTCTTCCATTCAGTCAAATTTAGAACAGTTAGGTGCAATAATCCCATCCTTCAAGGCGTTAATTGAATTAAAAAACGAGTGTAAGGTTGCCAAGGAATTTAATGATAAAGAGAGTCAAAACATTAGGCCATTATTTTTAAAAAAAGGATTTGAATGTCGCAACATTGTCTTTCGGTACGATTTAAATGAACCCATATTTGCCTTGAAAAATATAAATTTGCATATACCTGTTAATAAAATGACAGCGATAGTGGGACGTTCAGGAGCTGGGAAAAGTACTCTTATTGATATAATAATGGGCCTTAATAAACCAGAGCTGGGTCAATTGTTAATGGACGATACAATACTAACAACAGAGAAGTTGCTATCTTTGAGGGAATCAATTAGCTATGTTCCACAAGATCCATTTTTATTTAATGCCACTATAAGAGAGAATTTGTATATTATCAATCAGAATTCAAGTGAAGAACAACTTTGGGAGGCATTGGAATTTGCTACTGCTGCTGACTTTGTCAGAAAGCTACCTAGTGGATTGGATACCCTGATTGGAGATAGAGGAGTTAGACTTTCTGGAGGGGAACGACAAAGGCTTGTTCTTACTCGAGCTATTTTACGCAATCCATCCATTCTTATTTTAGATGAAGCAACAAGTGCATTAGATAGTGAAAATGAATCAAAGATTCAAACTGCGCTGGAAAGCCTAAAGGGAAAAATGACGATCATTGTTATCGCACATCGCTTGTCAACTATTCGTAATGCTGATCAGGTAATCGTTTTAGATAATGGCAAGGTTATTCAACAAGGACAATTTAACCAACTTACCAGTGAAAAAAAAGGAATGTTTAGTAATTTGTTAAGAAAACAAATGGGAATTAGTCTCTAAGTGGTTCTTAAATTATCTTTTTATTTATTATTGACTCGTTCTATATAAAGAACTATTATATAAATAACTAGATATAAATTAGCCTTTGTAAATTTTTTTAGAAAACTTGTTCTTTATTCAGAACTAATGGTTCAATTGAATGTAAAATCTTAAAGTAAAGGTGATATTGTGAATCCAACTCATAAAGCTAAAGATATAAATTTAATGGAGATTTTTCTAGTTATAAAGCGCCGCATTTGGATTTTTGTTGGGGTAGTTTTTCTTGCTAGTATAGTGGGCGGATTTCTAAATAGTTCAACATCTGTTCCACTGTTTCAATCATCCACTAAGATTATTTTTGATGCAGATGCAAAAGGACAAAAAACACTACAAGTAATTATAAGAGATTCAGCTGTGTTAGATAATGTGATTGAAAAGTTGAAATTAAATGAAACGGCAGACTCCTTAGCTGGAAAAATTAGTGTTTCAAGTGTTGATGAAACTCAGGTGGTAAGTATTAGTGTTATTTATTCTGAGGCCAACACGGCAGCAAAAATTGCAGACACAACAGCTGAAGTATTCATTGGGATAGTGCCGGAATATTCAACCAATGATTATGTTCGAATATTATCTAAAGCAAAAGTAAGAGATGTTCCCATAAACCCTAAAAGTAATAATAAATTGTACTTAGCAATTATAGGAGGCTTTGTTGCAGGTTTTGGACTAATATTTTTCTTAGAGTCTTTAGATGATAAGATTCGATCTAAAAATGACATTGAATTATTCCTTGAGCTTCCAGTTCTAGGGGGAGTGTCGAAAGTGAACAAAAGGAATGTAAAAAGAAAGACCAATAAAATTCAACTTGATGTAAGGGGGGAGACAATTGGCTATAAGTAAACGGAAATTTTTAGCTGAATCTAAAAAAAGGGCAATTATAACTAATTCTTACCCTGAATCTGTGATTTCGGAACAATACCGAATGATTCAAACAAATATAAAATTTGTGATGTCTGATCAAAAAAGTCAAACCTTCCTAATTACTTCGCCTTGCGACATGGAAGGAAAATCTACAATCACAGCAAACTTAGCCGTGTCTATAGCCCAACAGAAAAAAAAAGTTTTAGTCATTGATGCAAATCTTCGAAAACCTGCTTTACATTCATTTTTTAAAGCACAAAATTCAAATGGATTAACAGACGTTATAACGGGCAGGCTGTCCTTTAATGAGGCTGTTTACCATACTGAGACTTGGAGGCTTGATCTTCTTTCGAGTGGAATTGTCCCATTGAACCCGGTGGAATTGCTTGGTTCACAAATGATGGAAGAATTGTTAAGCAAAGTGAAGCAAATGTACGATGTTGTTTTGATTGATTCCTATGCAGTTCTTGAAGTAACTGATACTAGGCTTCTAGCAAATCAGTGTGATGGAGTAGTTTTGGTTATTAAGAAAGATAAAACAAAATTAACAAAGGCTACTGAGGCAAAAAAAGTTTTAGAATTTGCCAAAGCAAAAATAGTTGGAGTGGTTTTGAACCAATAGGTAAGAAAATAAAGGGACTAATTTTTCTTTCTTTGTTCTTTATTAAGCACGATATATATCTTTTATAGATTGGTGATGTCTCCTTTCCAATATCCATGGAGGCACTCGGTCATGCTGTGGGTTTAAGACCTTAGACGCAAGTCGTCGAAAGTATGATGTGAGGACGGGTTAGATGCCCACACTTAATTAAAATGGTTAAGTATGCGTTCTTAGTTTAAAGTGCACGTACTTAACCATTTTAAAATGAAGGAGTTTGAATATGAAGGATGTAAATGATTTTCCAAAATCAGTTAAGAAGGCAGTTAGATATATCAAGCAAGAGGCAACTAAAGACCAACTGTATGAAATTAAGAGACTAATAGATAGTGCAATCAAGTTAAGACATCGAAGGGTGAATTAAACCAGATGTGAGGAAGGAGAGGAAGTATGACATATCGCCAACGAATGTCACTTTTTGTGATTATTGATTCATGTATTGTCTTAACAGCTATTTTTGTTAGCCGTTTTTTTGTTAACGGAACGATTCAAGTGATTACCTTCCCAATTGTTTTAAGTTCAATTGTTATTTTGCTAAGTCATCTTTTATTATCATTTAAATTTCATTTATACAATAAAGCCTGGGAGTACGCCAGTGTAGGTGAGTTAATAAGTATTTTAAAAGTGGTTACAACCTCTATTCTAATTGCTGCAATAGTACAACGTGGTGTGATCCATGAAATATTCTTTCGACTACTTTCAGTTACTTGGTTACTTAACATGTCATTAATTGGGGGTTCGCGGTTTTGCTGGAGAATGCTAAGAGATTCAAAGCTTAATAAAAAGGATAATAAAAAGAGGACTCTTATTATCGGAGCAGGGTCGGCGGGGACTATGGTGGTAAGACAATTACAAAAGAATAATCACACTGATTTAGTACCGGTGGGTTTTATTGATGATGATGAAAGAAAGCATAAACTTGATATTTTAGGACTACCTGTTATTGGTGGGACAAAAAAGATTGTAGCAGCTGTAAAAGAATTAGATATAGAAAATATTGTAATAGCCATTCCTTCATTAAGTAAAAGAGAGCTTAATAGTATTTTTCAAGAATGTGCAAAAACAGAGGCAAAAACGCAAATTCTTCCAATGCTTGAAGATCTAATGACAGGGAAAGTTTCTGTTAATCAATTTAGAGATGTTCAAGTAGAAGATTTACTTGGAAGAGAACCCATTGATCTGGATATAGAAAGTATTTCAGAGAACATCAAGGGTAAAGTTGTTTTAGTTTCAGGTGCAGGTGGGTCTATTGGTTCTGAAATTTGTCGGCAAATTTCAAATTTTAAACCAAAGCAGCTTATTTTATTAGGACATGGTGAAAACAGTATCTACTCTATTGAAATGGAATTAAAAGAAACCTATAGAAAAAGTGGCATTCAATTGGTCCCAGTTATTGCTGATATACAGGATGAAAAGAAAATGATGTCTGTAATGAGTGTATTTCAACCAGATACGGTTTATCATGCTGCTGCTCATAAGCATGTTCCTTTAATGGAATCTAATCCTGAGGAAGCGGTAAAGAATAACATAATTGGTACAATGAATATTGCCAAGGCTGCTAGTTGGAACGGTATTAAAACGTTTGTGATGATATCAACAGATAAGGCGGTTAATCCAACAAGTGTGATGGGTGCTTCCAAAAGGCTAGCAGAGATGATTATCCAAAATATGGACCAGGAAAGTGCAACTAAATTTGTTACGGTTCGATTTGGAAATGTCCTCGGTAGCAGAGGCAGTGTAATCCCTTTATTTAAAAGGCAAATTGAAAAGGGCGGACCTGTAACCGTGACCCATCCCGATATGATTCGATACTTTATGACCATTCCTGAAGCATCGAGATTGGTTCTCCAAGCGGGGGCTCTTGCGAACGGGGGAGAAATATTTGTCTTAGATATGGGGGATCCAGTTAAGATTGTTGATTTGGCAAGAAACTTAATCAAACTATCTGGAAATTCTATTGATGATATTGGAATTGAATACACTGGAATTAGACCTGGAGAAAAGCTTTTTGAAGAATTATTAAAAGAGGATGAAGTTCATGAAGAACAGATCTATCCAAAGATTTATATTGGAAAAACCTCCGAAATTCTAACTGAAGAAATAAACGATATTATTTCTAGTTACTCCCGTCTTAATAAAGAAGAGATACGGGAAAGGCTTATTTTATTAGCAAATTATAAAGTATTATCGCAACCTCAAATATCTATGTCTGTTTAAAGGAGTGTAAGAAATTGAAGGTAAGAAAAGCAATTATTCCCGCTGCAGGACTTGGAACAAGATTTCTTCCAGCCACAAAGGCAATGCCGAAAGAAATGCTGCCAATTGTTGATAAGCCAACCATCCAATATATCGTAGAAGAAGCTGTGGAATCTGGAATTGAAGATATTATTATTGTAACGGGTAAAGGAAAAAGGGCGATAGAGGATCACTTTGACCACTCTTTTGAACTAGAAAACAACTTATTAGAAAAAGGTAAAATAGAATTGTTAAGTGAAGTACAAAAATCTTCCAACCTGGTAGATATACACTATATCCGTCAAAAGGAGCCTAAGGGTCTAGGACATGCCATTTGGTGTGCCAGAAAGTTCATTGGTGACGAGCCATTTGCCGTGCTGCTAGGTGACGATATAGTAACAGCTGAAAAACCCTGCTTAAAACAAATGATAGAACAATATGAAAGATATAATGCCTCTATACTGGGGGTGCAGACAGTACCTGACAACCAAGTTTCTAGATATGGTATTGTGGGCGGAAGAAGTATAGGTGAACGTTTCTATAGTGTCGATAGCTTAGTGGAAAAGCCAAAACAAGAAGACGCTCCTTCAAATCTAGCCATTCTAGGTCGATATATTTTAAGTCCTAAGATTTTTGACATATTAAACAAACAAGAACCTGGGGCGGGTGGAGAGATTCAACTTACCGATGCTATTGCTGCTTTGAACCATTATGAAGCCGTTTATGCATATGACTTTGAAGGTACGAGGTATGATGTAGGGGAAAAAATGGGATTTATTCAAACAACAATTGAATTTGCTTTGAAGAACAAGGATTTAAGAAGTCAATTATTGGATTATCTCTCTTCTACGTTAGATAGAGAACTAATTAAATAACTTTGTATAATTTTTTTAATACTCTGAAAGGACCTGTTGTATGACTGTCCTCTGGATTAATCTTACTATAGTATTTTTATGTTCATTACTTTCCCGTTATTTTTCAAGAGCCCTAGTATTTAATGATACATTGGTGTCATTTAGACCTAATAAATTATTTGCATTATTTACTATCATATCATTTATTTTAGTTTCTGGACTGCGTAATAATATAGGAGATACACCATTCTATATTCATACCTACAAAATCACTAATTTTACTTGGGAGTTAGTAAAAACTCAAGATGATATAGGATTTTCCATTCTTCAAATGATTTTAAAAAGCTATTCTGATGATCCGCAAATACTTATTTTTACTACTGCCCTAATAACAAATACTCTGATCGTTTTGGGCTTATTTAAATATTCGAGATTAGTTGAACTGAGTATCTATGTTTATATAACTGGCGGCTTGTTTTTGGTTACAATGAATGGAATAAGACAATGTTTAGCTACAGCTATATTTTTTACTGCAACTAAATATTTAATTGGAGGTAATTGGTTTAAATATACACTAGTTGTAATTTTTGCATCATTTTTTCACCAAAGTGCACTTATCCTAATTCCTATATATTTTTTAGTGAGGTTTAGAGCTTGGTCGAAGGCCACACTAATCCTATTACTTTTTTCAGTACTAATTGTTTTAGGGTTTAATCAGTTTTCTAGTATATTATTTTCTGCTATCGAGAATAGCCAATACGGTGTATATAGCAATTTTAATGAAGGTGGAGCAAATATTATTAGGGTAATCGTTTTCGCGATTCCATTGGTAATTGCTTTCTTTGGTAGAGATAAATTAAGAGAAATGTATCCAGAAAGTGATTTTATAGTAAATATGTCCATTATCGGTTTGACTTTTATGATTATTTCAACCGCAAATTGGATTTTTGCTAGATTTAATATTTATTTTGAACTTTACCAAATCATATTAATTTCTTGGGTGGTCAAGGTTTTTAGAATTAAGGACCAGAAACTTGTATATTATGCAATCGTATTATGCTACTTTGCTTATTATTACTACGAAAGTGTTATGAACTTAAATATTAAATATGGAAGTAATTATTTTGGTTAAAAAACAAAATAGTTTAGGGGGGGAATTATGGCGATATTAATCACCGGTGGAGCCGGTTATATTGGTAGTCATACCTGCGTTGAATTACTGAATGCAGGTTATGAAATTGTAGTCTTGGACAATTTTATGAATAGTAAGCCTGAAGCCATTAAAAGAATAACAGAAATTACAGGTAAATCTTTTAAATTTTATAATATCGATTTATTAGATGAGAATAGTTTGGATGAGGTTTTTTTAGAGAATAATATAGAAGCAGTCATTCATTTTGCTGGTTTAAAAGCAGTTGGAGAATCTGTGTATCTTCCTCTTCACTATTTTCATAACAATATTACCAGTACTCTTGTCCTTTGTAAGATAATGAAAAAATACAATGTAAAAAAATTAGTTTTTAGTTCATCAGCAACGGTATATGGAACACCTGAACGATTTCCGATTTCTGAGGATAGTCCTTTAGGAGCATTAAATCCTTATGGGCGTACAAAGCTTATGATCGAAGAAATGTTACAAGATTTATACGTTTCAGATCATAACTGGAGTATTTCTATTTTGCGGTATTTTAACCCTATTGGAGCTCATGAAAGTGGATTAATCGGAGAAGATCCGAATGGAGTTCCAAATAATCTTATGCCATATATATCTCAAGTGGCTATTGGAAAACAAAAGGAGCTTAATATTTTTGGTAATCAATATCCAACAAAGGATGGAACAGGTGTAAGGGATTATATTCATGTTGTTGATTTGGCATTTGGACATTTAAAAGCTTTAGAAACGATTACATATTCAACAGGTATTGACGTTTATAATCTTGGTACTGGGAAAGGTTATAGCGTGTTAGAAATGATAATTGCCTTTGAAAAAGCCTCAGGAAAGAAAATTCCTTATAAAATAGTGGAGCCGAGACCAGGTGATATAGCTGTTTGTTATGCTGATTCAGTGAAAGCCAAAAGAAAACTTGGTTGGGTTGCTAAAAAAGGAATAAACGAAATGTGTGAAGATGCTTGGCGTTGGCAGTTAAGAAACCCAAATGGGTATGAAAAAATACAAGATATAGAAAGTCCTCACTTTATTGGAAGTGAGGCTTTTTTTATTGGAAATAAATCATGATTCTTAAGAGAGGTTAGTAAGATGGCTATATCGGAACATATCACCCAACAGAAGTTGCAAGCAATCTTGAAGAATATGTATGTTAAGGGAATAGAGACAGAAAATCTGCAAGTAAAAGAATTTATTGAAGAAATAAAAAAACAATTATTAGCTGATGCCAAATAGCTCGGGGGGACCAAGCATGAAGAGGCTTTTTGATTTAACGGTTTCTTTAATCCTGTTTTTTGGTCTTTCTCCCATCTTCATCGTGATTGCGTTGTTAGTTAAAAAGAAGCTAGGTTCTCCAGTCATCTTTAAGCAGGTACGGCCTGGTTTATTTGGCAAACCTTTTTACTTATATAAGTTCAGAACGATGACAGATGAAAAAGACAATCAAGGGGAATTACTACCTGATTACATTAGGTTAACTACTTTTGGAAAATTTCTTCGTAAATACAGCTTAGATGAATATCCTCAATTATGGAATGTCATAAAAGGGGATTTGAGCTTAGTCGGACCAAGACCGTTGCTTGTAGAATATTTGCCGCTTTATACAAAAGAGCAATCCTTAAGGCACAACGTACGACCTGGGATTACGGGATGGGCCCAGATAAACGGCCGAAACTCCATATCCTGGGAAGAAAAATTTAATTTAGATGTCTGGTATGTTCATAACCGTTCATTTTTTTTAGATATGAAAATTTTATTTCAAACAATCTATAAAGTCTTAAGTTCGCAAGGAATTAACCAACAAGGTAAAGCTACAGTAGATAGTTTTACAGGTTCAAAAAATTCCTCTGTTGGAGGCGGGCGTTGATGAGGTTTATCATAATTGGCCATGGGGGGCATAGTAAGGTGATATCGGATATGATCCTTACTAATCCAAAAAATAAAATTGTTGGATATTTAGATGACCAATATAAAGAAATTCATTTCATTAAGAACCAAGTATATGGTCCTATTTTGTGGGCAAAGGTACTAGCAAAATATTATGAAGATATTAAATTCATTTTTGCAATCGGTGACAATAAAGTCAGACAATCAATCGTGCAGAATTTGAGTATTCCAATAGAATACTATTCAACCATCACTCATCCAACCGCAACGATTAGCCCAAGTGTAAAAATTGGGTATGGAACGGTTGTTATGCCGCATGCTGTCATTAATGCAGATGCAGTTATTGGAAACCATTGCATAATAAATTCCGGTTCGGTGGTCGAACATGATTGTGAAATTGATGATTTTGTACATGTGTGTCCCCACTCTACACTTACGGGTTCCGTCCAATTGGCTGAAGGGGTGCTTACCGGAGCCGGTTCCACAATAATCCCTAAAGTGAAAATTGGAAAATGGGCTACTATCGGGGCCGGGGCGACAGTGACACATAATATACCCCCATATTGTACGGCAGTGGGTATTCCTGCCAAAGTGAAGTCTTACAATCAAAAAAGTGTGGAGAGAGGTGCATTAATTGATAAATACAGCTAATAAAAAAAGAATTTATCTTTCTTCCCCGCATATGAGTGGGAAGGAACATAAATATATAAATGAAGCATTTCAAACTAATTGGATTGCTCCTCTTGGACCTAATGTGGATGCCTTTGAAACCGGTATAGCAGAATACGTAGGAGTCAATGAAGCAGTGGCCGTAAGCTCAGGAACGGCTGCCATTCATCTGGCTCTTTTATTATTAGGTGTGGGAAAGGGAGATAAGGTGTTTTGCTCGAGTCTTACCTTTATAGCAAGTGCCAACCCGATTATTTATCAAGGAGCGGAGCCAGTTTTTATCGATTCTGAACCTGAAACTTGGAATATGTCCCCGCAGGCTTTAGAGCGGGCGTTTGAGGATGCAATAGAGGATGGTACTCTTCCGAAGGCAGTAATTGTTGTGAATTTGTATGGCCAAAGTGCCAAGATGAATGAAATTATAGCCATCTGCAACCATTATGAAGTTCCTATAATTGAAGATGCTGCAGAATCACTTGGAGCCATGTATAAGGGGAAAGCAAGTGGAACGTTTGGAAAATTTGGGGTCTTCTCCTTTAACGGAAATAAGATTATTACCACTTCCGGAGGAGGAATGCTGGTTTCAAATGATCGAGAGGCTTTACAAAAGGCAAGATTCTTAGCAACACAAGCAAGGGATGCGGCACCTCACTACCAACATAGTCAAATCGGATTCAACTATAGATTAAGTAATATTTTAGCTGGTATCGGAAGGGCACAATTAGAAGTATTGGAGGAAAGAATTGCTGCAAGAAGAGCTATTTTTGATAAGTACTTTGATGAACTTTCTAATCTATCTGGGTTTACGTTTATGCCTGAGTTAAAAGATACCTATTCTAATCGATGGCTAACTGCCCTTACCATTAATGAGAAAGAGGCTGGAATCTCTGTAACAGATATTCTAAGAGCATTAAGCGAGGAAAACATTGAAGCAAGGCCTGTTTGGAAGCCACTTCATCTACAGCCTGTATTCAAAGAAAGTAAATATTATCCCCATAATGAGCAAAAGAGTGTTTCTGAAGTCCTCTTTAACAATGGATTGTGCTTACCATCAGGTTCAAATATGACAGAGGAGGAAATAGAAACAGTTATTTACCATATTAAACAAACAGTTATTAAAAGGAAGGAAAGAGCGGAGATGTTTAGTAGTTAGTAATTACTTTATGATAAACGGGGTATGAGTTGTGATCGGAAATACGATATTTGAATTTCGGAAGCAAAAGGGGATCACTTTGTCCGAATTAGCGAAACGTGCAAAAATATCTAAATCATATTTAAGTAATATTGAACGAAATCTAAATCGGAATCCTTCTATCGAGGTTGTAAAGAGAATTGCATCAGTGCTAGATATGGAATTAGATACTTTCTTGAGTCCCATAAAAACAAATGACGTACAACATGGATTTGACCAAGATTTGATTGATTTCGCTGCAGAATTAAAGGAAACGGGAATTGAAAAAGAACAAATTAAAGAATATAAAACTGTGTTTGAATTTATAAAATGGAAAAATCAGCACACACGAGAAGAGAAAAATTGAGGTACTCGACATGGAAAATTTAAAAAAGATACCTAAGGTCATTCATTATTGCTGGTTTGGTGGGAAAGAGAAACCCAAGGTAGTAAGTAAATGCATAGATAGCTGGGAAAAAAATCTCCCTGATTATGAAATCATTGAATGGAATGAAAATAATTTTAATATCAATCTAAATTCATATGTAAAGGAAGCATATAGCGCAGGTAAATTTGCATTTGTGAGTGATTACGTTCGAGTGTATGCTCTTTATCATTACGGCGGGATTTACCTAGATACAGACGTAGAAGTTTTTAAATCTTTTGATGATCTATTACACCATACTTCTTTTTGGGGATTCGAACAGGAAAACTATATTGCTACTAGCACTATAGGGGCAGAAAAAGGAAACAAGTTAATTAAAGCGTTTCTTGATACTTATAAAGATAATCATTTCATTAATACCGATGGAAGTAAGAACATTTTAACCAATGTAGCAATTATCACTAAAATTTTGAGAAACATTGGTCTTAAAACAAATGGACAGTTTCAGGAAATAGAGGGAATGGGGGCTTTTTATCCTCAAACTTATTTTTCTCCTTATGATTATATAAATTGTCAAACATTCATTACTGATAAAACATATACCATCCATTACTTTTATAAAAGTTGGCTTCCATTCAAAGTGAGAGTAAAAGGAAAAATAAAATTAATCCTATCAAAGGTAATAGGTGGTCAAAATATTGCTAGATTAAGAAAAATATATCGTTAAGCAGTTTTTAAGGAGAATGGTAAGGTGAATATAACCAGGAAGATCATTTTAACCTTGATATCCGAGAGTAAAAAACGGGGTTTTTTTATTATGATTCTTATGAATTTATCCCACTTAGTCGGAATAATAAGAGGGATGTTTTACAAGTTTATTTATTTTAAGAACATACAGTCTTCTATTTTTTCTCTTCAATCCAATAGTAAAATAGAAATTTTTAATAAACAGGCAAGGATGGATATAGGAAAGTTTGTTTTTATTAGAAAAAATGCGAGCATTCGTATTGATTTTACTGGAGTTCTCAAAATAGGAAATAATGTTTTTATTAATGACAACTGTACTATTAATTGCGTAAACAAAATTACAATAGGAAAAAATACAAAGATTGCCCCTAATGTCTGTATTAATGACCATGATCATAATTATAAAAAAAATACATCAGACCATTTAGTAAGGGGAGAAGTCACCATTGGCCAAAATGTATGGATCGGATCGAATGTCGTAATCTTAAGGAATACCCACATTGGTGATAATGTGGTTATTGCTGCGGGTAGTGTCGTTAAAGGAATCGTACCGCCTAATACTATATTTTTAAATAAAAGAGAGATTGAGCTAAAACCTTATAAAAATAAAGAAAAGGTAGTGAAGTTTACTGTTTAATACTTCATTTTAGGTGAGGATAGAGGATGAAAAAGAATATTTTAATTTCTGTTTATAATATGGAAATTGGCGGAATTGAAAGAAGTTTAATTAATATGTTAGAAAGCTTTGACTATAAAAAATATGATGTTGATCTTTTAATTTATCATCATGTTGGCGAGTTCATGAATTTAATTCCCAATTCCGTTAATGTTCTCCCACAGATAGAAAAGTACACTGTTTTCCGTAAACCAGTTACTCTTTGTCTTAAAGAAAGACATTATTTATTAGCTTTTATTAGAGTTCTATCGAAGTACATAGCAAAAATAAAAGCGAAAAATAGAGAACTGGAAGAGGGGGCAGGATATATACAAATGCAGCTAACGCAAAAATACTCATCCTTCTTTATACCAAAGCTAAAAAAAGAATACGATGTAGCAATTAGCTATGCATGGCCACACGATATTATAGCAAATAAGGTAAAAGCAAAGAAAAAAATTGCATGGGTTCATACTGATTACAGTAAGCTGGAAATTGATAACGAACTGGACCTGAAAGTTTGGAATCAATTTGATTATATTGCTTCGGTTTCGGAGGCTTGCAGGGATGCATTTTTATCTACCTATCCTACCTTATTAGAGAAAGTGTTAGTTGTAGAAAATATAACCTCACCTCATTTCATAAAGAAAATGGCAGAGGAAGAACAATCACAACTCAAAATAAAACCCCAAACCTTTACCCTTGTTTCTGTAGGCAGGTTATCATATGTCAAGGGGTTTGATCTGGCAGTAGAAGCTCTTAGACTATTGCACAACCAGGGATTAACAAATATTAAGTGGTACATTGTGGGTTATGGCGGATACGAAAAGGAATTGAAAGAGTTAGTTGCCAAACATAATCTTAACGATAGTTTTATTCTTTTAGGTAAAAAAACAAATCCCTATCCATATATAAAAAATTGTGATTTATATGTCCAACCGTCAAGGTATGAAGGGAAAGCAGTAACTGTTTCTGAAGCAAAAATACTGGGGAAACCTATACTTATTACAAATTATCCAACCGCGTCAAGCCAAATAGAAGATGGAATAGAAGGTATAATTTGTGAGCTAAGTGTCCCAGGGGTTGCTCGTGGAATCGAGGAGTTTTATCGTAATCAAGAATTGAAGAATACTTTAGTACACAATATAAGAAGTAAAGATTATAGCAATAATTATGAACTGGAGAAGCTCTATAAAATTATTAGTTAGTGCAATAGGTTGTTTAGGAAGTTTTATAAAATATCTGTAGATTTATGTCGATAGAATGTTCTTTAATGAGAACTTTGTGTAAGTTATAATGTAGGAAAGCATAGGTGGAAAAATTATCATAAAAATTTTTATTCACTTTGTTCATTATAATGAACGTTTTTTCGAAGAGGTGGTTAGGGATATTTATGTATATAGTACTTAAATGCTAGGTTTAGCTTATAAATTATAATTTTAAGGTGTGAACAAATTGAGGGATACAATTCAAAAACTAAGGATTCTTTTAAACAAAAGAGATAAGAAAAGATTATTATTGCTTTTTTTTATGATGATCCTTGCAGCTATATTTGAAACGGTAGGAATTGGATTAATCGTTCCTTTTGTTGGAATTGTAACAAATCCTACTATTATTCAGAAGCAATCATTTTTATCAAATGTATACCAATTGTTAAATTTTCAATCAACCAACACGTTTATTTTGTTTGCAGTTGTCTGTTTACTAACCGTATATATTGTTAAGAATGCTTATTTATTATTTTTCTATTCGGTACAATATAGAGTCATTTTGAATCAAAAAGTAAAACTTTCCAGAACAATGTTTAAGTTGTACTTAACAAAACCTTATACATTTCACTTGCAGCGGAATTCCGCTGAATTGTTAAGGAATGTAAACGGAGAAGTAGCAAAGGTATTTGATGGTATTTTATTAGCAAGTTTTCAATTGCTAACGGAGATATTCATTATGACTTTTATACTTACGTTACTTATTGTTACTGCGCCATTAGCCACGCTTACATCCGGTATTTTATTGGGGGGAAGTGTTCTTTTATTTTTTAAGATCTTTCGGAACAAGATTACTAATTTAGGAATAGAAAACCAAAAAGTTAGTCGTGAGATGATTAAGTGGGTAAATCAAGGATTAGGAGCAAGTAAAGAAATCAAGGTTTCGGGAAAAGAAAGGTATTTTGTGAAATCGTACGCTAAGCAAAGTCAGATTATGGCGAATAATACCATTTATAAAAATACGCTAGATCAAATTCCTAGGCTTTTTATTGAGACCTTATTAGTATCAGTTGTCCTTATTACGATGGTGATTATTGTGTTCCAAGGAACAGAGACATCAACATTAGTGGCTACCATGTCACTGTTTGCAATGGCAGCATTTCGATTAATGCCTTCTATTAATAGAATAGTCGCCACAATAACCTCCATTCGATTTAGCCAGCCAGCATTGACCGTAGTCTATAATGATTTAATTAAAGATAATAACGGCAAGAATCCAATTGAAGAAGATGTAATCATTGAGTTAAAGCATGAAAAGCTAAATAATGGTGAGAAAATATTCCATAATTCAATTAGATTAGAAAATGTATTTTTTCGTTATCCAAATCAAAAAGAGTATTCCATTAAAAATTTATCCTTAACCATACCGATTGGACATTCAGTTGCTTTCGTTGGAACATCTGGCGCTGGCAAAACAACTATTGTTGATATCATACTTGGACTATTTGAACCTGAGAAGGGCCGTATAGTAGTTGATGGGAAAGACTTAAATGAACTCATGCCAATATGGAAAAATAAGATTGGCTATATCCCACAATCCATTTATTTATCAGATGAAACCATTCGGAACAATGTGGCTTTTGGAATAAACGATCAGGACATAGATGATTTTGCTGTTCTAAAGGCAATTGAAGATGCACAGCTAAAGGATTTTATTGATACTCTCCCTGAAGGAATAAATACTGTCGTAGGTGAAAGAGGAGTTAGGTTATCAGGGGGACAACGTCAGCGTATTGGGATTGCCAGAGCCTTGTATCATAACCCGGAAATTATCTTTCTAGATGAAGCAACATCTGCTTTAGATAACGAGACAGAAAAAGAGATTATGAAAGCAATTGATGGTCTTAAAGGTGAAAAGACATTAATTATTATTGCTCATAGATTAAGTACCATTGAAAACTGTGACATTGTTTTTAAAGTGGATAAAGGTGGTAAATTACTATCAGTAGATAATAAAGTCAATTATGCAACAATTTGATATTAATACGATTCTTTAAGATAATTTATTATTCAATTTCAGGGAGTTATTATATTATGAATAAACCAAAAATTACAGTCTTCACTGCAACTTATAACAGAGGCTATATTATTGAATCTCTGTATCGTTCGTTACAGAGACAAAGTATTTTCAATTTTGAATGGTTAGTAATAGACGACGGAAGCACAGATAATACGGAAAAACTATTCCATAAATGGGTGAAGGAATTCAATAATTTTAAAATAATTTACAAAAAGGTCCCTAATGGAGGCTTGAACAGAGCAATTAATTTAGGGGTTTCGTTAGCAAATGGAGAATATTTTTGTAAAGTTGACTCTGATGATTATCTAACTGATGATTGTATTTTTAAGTTGAATAATTGGATTAAAGAAATTCATGAAAATAATAAGATACTGGGTGTTGGTGGTTTAAGAGGAACAAAAGATTTAAAGCCATTAAAGAGTACATACCCATATATAGATGATACAAAAGGGTATGTCGACGCTACAGATTTAGAGAGAGAAAAATATAATTTAGATCATGAAATGTGTGAGGTTTATAAGTTGGAAATTTTAAAGAAGTATCCATTTCAAGTATGGCCTAGCGAAAAATTTGCACCTGAACAAATAACATTATTTGAAATGGCTTTAGATGGATATCAAATTAGGTGGCATAAAGATATAGTTTGTATTTGCGAATATCGAGAAGATGGTCTTACCAAAGGAAGTTGGAATCTCCTAAGAATGAATCCCATGGGGTATGCAATGATGTATAATCACATGCTTAAATACGAGAAGCCATTCATATATAAATTAAATGCAGCTGCACAGTATATTGCATTAT
This sequence comes from Bacillus sp. SLBN-46, assembly GCF_031453555.1. Classification (GTDB taxonomy): domain Bacteria; phylum Bacillota; class Bacilli; order Bacillales; family Cytobacillaceae; genus Neobacillus. The sequence goes on from NZ_JAVIZM010000001.1 coordinate 1,531,611, forward strand.
CAATAGTTGGAAAAAATCCTAGGTATATTCTTAAAAGTTATAAATTTTTCCCTACATTATTAGCACTTCCAATTGGTATTATTCTAGCAATTAGAAGAAAGAAGCAATTGTTAAAAAATTGATCATCTTATTAGTTTTGTGATTGAAAAGTATTTAGATGACTATGGAATGATCAGAGGTTTCTTTACACAATATGGATTAATAATTATACAGGGAAGGAGTTAAAAATGAGAGTTTTATATATAACCGGTTCGTGCTTGCAATGTAACACATCAGCTAATATGAGTCATAATAGTTTTGTTCAAGGATTGATAGAAAATAATTGTCATGTAGATATAATAATGTCTGATCCTGGTTTACAAGATATTGACCCAAAAATGCCAGTTTGGAAAGAAGCTAATTATTACATATATAAGTCAGTTCCTAAGATGGATAGGCTTCGTTTAATTACAAAATCTATTATTGATAGAAATATAGATAAGAGGACAAATACTGAAAAATTCAACCAACAACAAAATGTTGAAGAGTTAGAAAGGCAACAAAACAAAAATTTTAGGAAGGTCCTTAAGTATGTGTTCTATAATCTTTTAACACATGATTCCCCACACTATATAAGCAGGAAATGGTTAAAAAATGCTTCAAAATATAAAACCAAGCTAGAGTATGATTTGATAATTTCCAATTCATCACCTGAAAGCAGTCATGCTCTTGCGGCCACTCTATTAAGGAAGAAACACATAATTGCAAATAGGTGGATTCAACTATGGGAAGACCCTTGGTATTACGAATTTTATTCAAAACAAAAGAAAAATGTATTAGAAGAAGAAATTAGATTGCTACACCTTGCTGATCAAATTTATTACGTAAGTCCCCTTACACTTTTATATCAAAAGAAATACGTCCCTGATGCTTCAGATAAAATGAATTGCTTGCCTTTACCCTATTTAAAAACAAGTTCTAAACAGGGATTAAAAGAATCAAACATAGAGGTTGTTTTTGGATACTTTGGTGATTATTACTCAAATGTTAGAAACTTGAAACCATTTTATGAAGCTTCAGATGAATTAAATGCAAAAGTAAATATTTATGGAGATACAAATGAAAACTTCAAATCAACGAAAAATATAAATGTATCAGGCCGAGTAGAAATTGGAGTAGTCAATAAAGTGCAAGAAAATACAGATGTATTAATCCATTTATGTAATTTGAAAGGAGGACAAATTCCCGGGAAAATTTATCATTATTCAGGTACAGAAAAACCAATAATTTTTATTTTAGACGGGGAACAAGAAGAAAAACAGTTTCTAAAAGATTTTTTTGGAAAATTTAACCGATATCATTTTTGTGATAATACAAAGGAAAGTATAAAGGAAATAATGCTCCAATTCATAAATGGTGAAATATCAAAAGATTCTTTTATATTGGAAGAGTTTAGTCCCAAGAATGTCGTTGCAAAGTTATTAGATAAAAATCAATAAGCTAAAATGCGAGGGTTTATTTTGAGAAAGAAAATTTTATTTGTTAACGGCCACTTAAATATTGGGGGAGTTGAAAAGTCACTTCTAGATGTGCTTAAAAGTTTTAATTATAGCGCTTATGAAGTTGACCTAGTTTTACTAGATGGTCTGGGTGATTATATTGATGAAGTGCCTAAGGAAGTAAATATTATCCATTATGATTTAACAAAAACCTTTGGGCCAATAGGGAAATTTATTATTGAAAGTGTAAAGAAAAGGGAGTGGTTTGGTTTATGTTTTAGAATAATATTTTCTCTTCAAAAGATACTTGGAATCAGGGCATTATCTCTTGCTAAGCCACTTTTTAAATTAAATAAACACTATGATTGTGCTATTGCGTATCGTGTAGGTATTTGCACAGATTTTGTTGGTTATATAGTAAACAGTAAAAAGAAGATTACTTGGTGGCACCATGGAGAATTTGGTTATCCAAAAAGACAAACAAAACGTTGGACTAAGGTTTATAAAAAGTTTGACAAGATAATAGTTGTATCCAGCAGTTGCAAAGAGATGTTGTTAAATAATATTCATGGGATAAATAATAAAACCATTACAATATCAAACATGATTAATGTTAATGAAATTCAAAAAAAATCAAATCATGACATCAGTTTTTATTTTAATTTCGACCAAATTATTACCCTAGTCAGTATTGGCAGATTATCGCCTGAAAAAGGAATGATTAATTGTGTTCATGCTTGTAAAATGCTTGTTGAAAACGGTTATAGCGTAAAATGGTTTCTCATTGGAGAAGGACCGGAGCGCAGGGATATTGAAAGATGTATTAGAAATTACAAGTTAGAAAATAATGTATTTTTATTAGGTACAATTCCAAATCCCTACCCGTATATAAAAAATGCAAATCTGTATGTTCATCCGTCTCTTGTTGAGTCTTTATCCATCACAGTATTGGAAGCTCTTGCGATAAATACACCGGTAATTGTTGCTAAGTCAATGGGACCTATGGAGTTTATTCATCACAAGGAAAATGGACTATTGGTGGAATCGACACCTGAAGGTTTATATAAAGGGGTTGAATCCATAGTGAAGGATCAGGTTCTATTAAAACAATTAAAACAAGATAAAAGTGATGTATTAAATAATTACAGTCCTGAAGTGATAATGCGAAAAATATATGATTTGATTGAGGCTGGATAAAAAATGGAAAGTATTAAGCGATTTATTATTCAAACAAATTATAAAACTAAGAGATACTTAAAGGAACTACTATATCCCATCTCTAAGAATGGTAAGTTCATTAAATCTCTTGAAAACAAACATTTAGGGAAACGATGTTTTATTATAGGAAATGGTCCCAGTTTAAGAGCAGACGACCTCGACAAATTAAAAAATGAGATCACATTCGCGTTTAATCGAATTTACTATATTTTTGATCAAACAGATTGGAGACCTACCTATTATTGTTCCGAAGACGATAAGACTATATTTAATAGTATGGAAGAAATGAATTCTTTAAATATTGAAAATAAATTTTTTCCAGTAAATTTTCCATGGGATTATAAAATTCATTTTAGAAAGGCTAATTATTATATATTTAAATTCGGTGATAGAAATCAAGAACCAAAGTTTTCTGAAAATATTTTAAGAGGGATTTATTGGGGAAATACAGTAGCATACACAGCCCTTCAATTGGCCGTTTACATGGGGTTTAAAGAGATATATCTGATAGGAGTTGACCATAATTTTAGTAAAATGAAAAACGATAATGGTGACATAATCATTGATGAGGAAGCTAGAGATTATTTTATAGAAAAGTATAATTCAGATAAAGAGGAATTATATATTCCTAATATTGAAACTTCAACTAGGGCATTTTTAGCAGCAAAGAAGTTTGCAGATAAAAACAGTATTAGGATTTATAATGCCACTCGTGGCGGGAAGTTAGAGGTCTTTGAAAGATTCGATTTTGATAAAATTAACTTTTAGAAAGTGTGGTTGGAAATATGAGAGTAGTTGGAGTAATACCAGCAAGGGGCGGTTCTTCTAGATTTTATAATAAACCCTTGGCAGAAATTTTCGGAAAACCAATGGTTTGGTGGGTTTATTCACATTCTAAGGAAGTTGAATGCTTTGAAGAAGTATACGTTGCAACCGATAGCGAAGAAATTAGAGTTGTATGTGAAAGTTTTGGTGCAAAAGTAATCATGACTTCACCAGAACATGATACGGCTACAGAAAGGCTTTATGAAGTATCACAAAAAATTGAGGCTGATCTTTATGTGATGATTAATGGAGATGAGCCTGTTATTGAAGCAAAAGATATAGTAAAATGCATTCCTACTGAATTGAAGAAAGATGAGTTTTATGTTTCGAATCTAATGACAGATTTTACAGATCCAGTAGAAGTTGTAGATACAACAAACTTAAAGATAGTGACTAATAAAGAAGGAATTTGTTTATTTATTTCTCGGAGTCCGATCCCATTTCCTAAAGGAGGAATGAACTATACATATCAGAAATTTGTCGGAGTAGGAGCATTTACGAAAACAGCATTGAACTACTACCATGAAACACCAAGGGGACTAATTGAAAAAATTGAAGAAAATGATTCTTTTAGATTCATTGAAAATAGGAAGGATATCTACTATATAAATGCGCATTGTAAAACCATTTCAGTTGATACGCCTAAAGATATAGAAAAAGTGGAAGAGTATTTGTTAAGAAATAATAAAAGTTTAGTTTATACATCTTAAAATAAAAACCTATATTTAGAAAAGGGGATCCATTATGAAAACAATAAAAGTTGGAAATGTTACAGTTGATAATTCCATTTTTACTTTAATCGCAGGACCTTGTGTAATTGAATCTGAAGAGCAATTAATGAAAGTTGCATCAAAAATGAAGGACATTACTACTCGACTTGGTATTCCTTTTATTTTTAAATCTTCGTTCGATAAAGCGAATAGAACGTCCATTTCATCGTACAGAGGGCCGGGATTAGAGGAAGGACTCCGTATTCTAAAAAACGTAAAAGATAAATTAGGTGTACCAGTTGTAACAGATATTCATGAGCCTTATCAAGCAAAGCTTGCTGCAGAAGTTGTAGATATGCTTCAAATACCCGCTTTTCTTTGCAGACAAACCGATTTATTAGTTGCTGCAGCTGAAACCGGTTTGCCAGTAAACGTAAAAAAAGCACAGTTTTTATCTGCAAAAGATATGAGAAATGTTATAACAAAGCTTGAGGAATCAGGTAATGATAAAATTCTGCTATGTGAAAGAGGTAATTCGTTTGGTTATAACAATTTAGTTGTAGATATGACCAACATCATTGAAATGAAAAAATTTGGCTATCCAGTAGTTTTTGATGCAACACATAGTGTCCAAAAACCAGGTGGTAACTTAACTTCTACTGGTGGAAATCGAGAGTATGTGGAATATTTGGCCAAAGCAGCTTTAGCTGTAGGGGGAGACTCATTATTTATGGAAGTACATGAGGATCCTGATAATGCCAAGTCAGATGGCCCTAATATGGTAAGACTAGATGAAATTGAATTAATGCTAAAAAAACTTATTCAAGTATATAAGGCGGTGCACGATGTTGAAACAATCAGCTATTCTTTCTGAGGTAGAATTTTACAATCAAATAGATATTATTGCTGAATCAAAGTATGTTTTCGAAACAGAGATCAAAGCTATAAATCTAGTAAAAGATGCTCTGGATAACCGTTTTGTAAAAATTGTTGAATTAATTTCTAAATGTACTGGCAAGGTTATTGTTACAGGAATGGGAAAACCAGGACATGTTTCAAGAAAAATTGCTGCGACAATGTCTAGTCTAGGGACATCATCTTTTTTCCTTCATCCCGCCGAAGCGCTGCACGGAGACTTAGGAATGATCTCAGCTAATGATGTAGTAATAGCGATTAGCTATAGCGGGGAAAGTGAAGAAATTACTAGGATTCTACCTAATATAAAAATTATAGGGGCAACATTAATTGGAATATCAGGTAATGAGAATTCATCATTAGTCAAATACAGTGATTACTCTTTTGTATTCCCTAAATTTAAGGAAGCCTGTTCTATGAATTTAGCACCTACATCAAGTACTACGGTTGAAATGGTATTGGGAGATGCATTAGCAGTGTGCTTATCAAAAATCTATGGTTTCCGTGAACATAATTATGCATTATACCATCCTGCAGGTTCATTGGGTAAGAAATTGTTAATAAAAGTAAATGACCTCATGCATAAAGGCAGTAACAACGCTGTAGTATTAACTGGAACAAAATTAAAAGATGCTATTATTGAAATGAGCACAAAAGCAATAGGCATTATTAATGTTGTTAACATGAACAATGAATTAATCGGTATCTTTACTGATGGTGATTTAAGGAGAACACTTGCAAGAGAAGTGAACGTATATAATTTATCGGTTGATGACGTAATGATTAATACACCACTTTATGTCAACCCAGATACTCTTGCTGTAGATGCACTTAAATTGATGAAGGACAATAATATATCGGCCTTGCCAATTAAACAGGATAATCGATTAGTCGGTACATTAAGAGTTAACGATATTATAGGAGTGGGAATATTCGTATGATTGGGAAGAAGGATTTATCCAAAATAAAAATGTTGGTTATGGATGTAGATGGTACTTTAACAGACGGGAAGATTTATGTTGGTGAAAATGGTGAAGCATTTAAGGCATTCAATGTAAGGGATGGCTATCGTTTGATTAATTTAGAAGAATATAACATAATTCCTGTTATTATTACTGGGAAGAAATCAAAGATTTTAGCTAATCGAGCTGATGAACTAAAGATTAAAGAAGTTCATCAAGGTATAGACGATAAGTTAAAAGTTTTAGAAAGGGTTATAAAAAAGTATCAACTAGGTTACGAGAATGTTGCATACATTGGCGATGATATAAACGATATTAATTGTATGAAAGCATGTTTTCTAAAGGCATGTCCTGCAGATGCAATTGATGAAGTTATTAATGTAGTAGATTATGTATGCAAGGCTAATGGTGGTAATGGAGCCGTTAGAGAATTTATTGATTTGATTGTGGTGAATCGAGTTAATACAGATAGAACAACAATGCAGGTGATGTAATTGTATATAATAATGAAGCTTTTTAAAAAAGGTATAAAAAAAGTTTATTATATGGCCTATCATTTTTTTTATTTATTTATTAATTTTTTCTCAAAATTTGGTGTTCCACTCACCAAAAACAACTACAAAATACTTACAATTAAAGATCAGTATAAGGGGAAAAGATGTTTCATTATTGGAAATGGTCCAAGTTTAAAAGCAGAGGATTTAGAAAAATTAAAAGGTGAAATCACATTTGCTTCCAATAAGATTTATAAAATGTTTAATGAAACAAAATGGAGACCCACATTTTATATGGTAGTAGACCCAATAGTATTAGAGGAAAATGTAGAAGAAATAAATTCGGTTGAAGCAAAGACAAAACTAACCTTAAATTGTTATAAACATTTATTTAATGCAGATATTTACTTTAACAATAATCTAAATAAAAACAAAAGAGGAACTTTTTCAACAAATATAATGGAATCGTTATATTCATCAGGAACTGTTTCCTATCATCTACTTCAAATAGCTCATTATATGGGGTTTTCTGAAGTATATTTAATTGGTCATGATTACAATTTCAAAGGAGCAGTTTCAAAAACAAAAGATTTATCTTTTCTTAAGAGTCAGGGAAATGAACAGATTTATTTTAGTGAGAATTACATCAGGAAAGATGAAAAGAAACCAGGTCAGGCTCCTGAAGAAATGTATAAGGGAATGGAAAAAACGAAGGTAATATATGAGAATTCAGGAAGAAAAATACTAAATGCAACACGAGTTACTTATTTGGATGTCTTTGAGCTGAGAAATTTTGATGAATTGTATGGGGGCAAAAATGATTAATGTAGTAAAAAAATCAACCAGTAAAATACTATCCTCAATGGTATGGACATTTAGAAGAAGGATTAAACCAGCCTATATAAATATAAGGGTTGGAATATTGTCAAGAAATGTTAAAAGTTTAAAAGGTACTCATAGTGGTGAAAGCTGTTTTATTATTGGGAACGGTCCAAGTTTAACTGTTCAAGATTTAAATAGGATAAAAAATCAGGTGTCTTTTTCAAGTAATAGAATTAATTTGCTCATTAATCAAACTGATTGGAAACCTTATTATTATACTTTCACCGACTCATTAATCGCTAGCAAATTTTTTGATGAGGTATATAACATGCCAAAGAAAAGGATGTTCGTAGTAGTTTCTAATACAAGTTATACTTCTTTAAAAAAGCAATTTAATAAGGATTGTATCTTTTTAAGGTCGTATTATGAACATAGAAATGATGGGTTACCAAAATTTAGTGATGATGTATCAAAAAAACTATTTCAACATGGAACAGTAACCTTTGCCAATATCCAACTTGCAGTTTATATGGGATTTAAAAATATATATTTATTAGGTGTGGATCACAATTTTGGGATTAGTAAGAAAAAAGATGGGAGAATTGAAATTAATAATGACCTAATAGGTAATGACCACTTCGATAAAAATTACTATAGTACGGTAGAACACAAAAAAGAAATTCCAGTAAATGTATATGAAATGACCGAAGCATATGTGTCTGCAAAGAAGTATTGCGATTTAAGTGGAGTAAGGATTTTTAATGCTACCAGAGGTGGAAAACTTGAAGTTTTCCCACGGGTGAATTTTGATGATTTATTTAATAGTAATGGTGTATTTATTGGTACCACGAAAACGGATAAAAAAGACAATTCTATTAATGATGTAGTTAATATTTAGAATGTTTAATTATATACCCCTTTAGTTATAATACATAATTCAATAAGAAAATTGATATTGATTAATATACTGGGAAGAGAGGAGATTTAAATTGAGTAATCCATATATTCAGATAGGCAATAGGAAAATTGGCTTAGATTTTAAACCATTTGTAATTGCAGAATTAGGAATAAATCATGAAGGTAGTTTAGATATTGCCAAAAAAATGGTTGATGCAGCTTATAAAGCTGGAGCGGAAGTTATAAAACATCAGACTCATATTGTAGAAGACGAGATGAGTAAGGATGCAAAAAATGTAATACCAGGAAATACTAATGTGTCAATTTACGAAGTTATGGAAAGGTGTGCACTCAATGAAGAGGATGAAATAGCATTAAGGGAATATGTTGAATCATTAGGAATGCTCTTTATTAGTACACCATTCTCACGAGCTGCTGCTGATAGACTTGAAAGAATGGGAGTTTTAGCATATAAAATCGGTTCTGGTGAATGTAACAACTATCCCTTAATTGAACACATTGCTTCATTTGGTAAGCCTATGATTGTTTCTACAGGTATGAATGATATTAGAAGCATAAAGAAAACTGTTGAGATATTAGAGGGAAAAGGTGTGCAATATGCCTTATTGCATTGTACAAATTTATATCCTACACCACCACATCTAGTAAGACTAGGTGGAATGCAGGAATTACAAGAGTGTTTTCCACAAGCTGTTATTGGACTTTCAGATCATACTATTAACAATAATGCAGCCTATGCAGCAACTGCTTTAGGTGCATCCATACTTGAAAGGCATTTTACTGATTCTAAAGATAGACCAGGACCAGATATTTTGTGTTCGATGGACCCAAATGATTTAAATGAATTAATCGGTGTAAGTTCGGAGATTGCTGAAATGAGGGGAGGGAGAAAAGAAGCAGCACTAGAAGAGAAAATAACTATTGACTTTGCGTTTGCAACGGTTGTTACTACTAAGAGTCTAAAGAAGGGTGAAGTATTAACGAAAGAAAATATCTGGGTTAAAAGACCAGGAACTGGAGAGATAAAAGCGGAACATTATCATTCAATTATCGGAAAAAGAATTATGAGAGATATTGACAATGATGAACACCTTTTATGGGAAGATATTGAGGATAAAGCACTAATTAATAAATAATATAAAATAGAAAAACAAAAACCTTAGAAAAGAGATGGAAAATTATAGATTAGGAGTTTATCCGATGAAAAAAATATTGTTTCTAACTGGAACAAGAGCCGACTATGGAAAAATAAAGACTTTGATGAGAAAAATAGATTCTAGTCCTAATTTTGAATTGTATATTTTTGTAACAGGCATGCATATGTTATCTAAATATGGGTCTACTTGGAGAGAAATATATAAAGATGGTTTTCAGAACGTCTATCATTTTGTAAATCAACAGACTAATCACAAAATGGATATGGCACTTAGTAATACAATTTTGGGATTAAGTAATTATGTACATGAGTTAAGTCCTGATTTGATTATAGTACATGGAGATCGACTTGAGGCACTTGCGGGCGCTATAGTAGGAGCATTTAACAATATTAAAGTTGCACATATTGAAGGTGGAGAGGTATCTGGCACAATTGATGAATCTATTAGACATTCTATAACTAAACTTTCACATCTTCATTTTGTAAGTAATAATAAAGCTAAAAAGAGGATTATACAATTAGGTGAACATGAACGAAATATTTTTGTGATAGGTTCTCCAGATATTGATGTTATGATGTCAATTGATTTGCCAACAATTCAGACAGTAAAAAAACATTACGATATTCCTTTTGAAAATTATGCAATTGTAATGTACCACCCTGTTACAACAGAAGTAAATAAATTAAGCAATCATATTAACCAAGTTGTCAATGCATTAATAGAAAGTAAGAAAAAATACGTTGTTATTTATCCTAATAATGATGAAGGAAGCAATATTATATTAAATGAATATCAAAGGTTATCACAAAATGCTAATTTTAAAATTTACCCTTCAATGAGGTTTGAATATTTTTTAACGTTATTGAAACACTGTGAAATTATGATTGGTAATTCAAGTGCTGGTATTAGAGAGGCTGGAGTATATGGAGTTCCTACAATTGATATTGGTAAAAGGCAATCTGGTAGATATAACCCAGAAACTTCTGTAAATATAAATCATGTGAATGAAGACTGTGTCTCAATATTGGAAGCAATTTTTCAACGTAAAAGTGCTAAGTTAGTTAGTCAAGAATTTGGAAAGGGAAATAGCGCAGAGAAGTTTATACAAATAATAGAGAATGACTCTATTTGGGATATTGATGTTCAAAAACAATTTATTGATCTTAACCTTATGGGGGAAAAGGCTTATGTATAACCAAAAGTCATTTTTAGCTATTATTCCTGCTAGAGGTGGAAGTAAGGGGATTCCTGGTAAAAATATTATTAAAATAAATGAAAAACCATTAATCCAATATACAATAGAAGCTGCGCTCAGTTCTAAATACTTAGACAGGATTATTGTATCTACTGATTGTAAATCAATTGCAGAAGTTTCTTTAAGTTGTGGAGCGGAAGTTCCCTTTATCAGGCCGGAATCATTAGCAAAAGATACTTCAAAAACTATTGATGTTTTATTACATGCAGTAGATGATTTAAGAAAAGTTGGGGATAAATATGACTACCTTGTACTCCTTCAACCAACACAACCTTTACGAACTGCTAAACATATTGATGAAGCAATTGAAATGATTATTAATAAAAAGGGTGAGAGTCTTGTAAGTATATCTGAAGTTTCAGAACACCCACTTTTAATGAGAAGATTAGATAGTCACTGCAATGTCCAAAAATTATTGCATATGGAAAGTACAGTAAGAAGACAGGATTTTCCAAAATATTATAAGGTAAATGGTTCAATTTACATCAATCAAATTAATAGTAATTTTAATTTGAATACTAGCTTAAATGACAATAAATTAGGGTATGTTATGAATAAAGATTATGACCTTGATATAGATGAACCTTCTGATTTGGAAATATTAAAAAAGAAGCAAGAAATAATAAATTTTATATAAAAAACAAATAATCAAAATAGGTTACTATTTTTATGTTCGTTATACAGAAGAAGTTTTTGGAATTATGTAAGTGTTTCTTAAATGTTTATTGTAATAAAATAAATCTATAAATTGGAGTAAAAAGAAAAGTCTCTCTAAGATTATGCTAACTTAATATGGGTTATAAATAGAAGCTCATGTATCTATTATGTAGGGAAGTTGATTTTATGGAAAATAAAATTAGTATTATTGTTCCAATTTATAAAGTACAAGAATGTTTAAATAAATGTATTGATTCAATATTAAATCAATCCTTCCAAGAGTTTGAATTAATTTTAGTTAATGACGGGTCTCCTGACAGATGTGGTGAAATTTGTGAAGATTACGCTAAAAAGGATAAAAGAGTAAAAGTAATTCACAAGGTAAATGGGGGACTTTCGTCTGCAAGGAACACTGGGATTGATTATGCTACAGGTGATTTTATTGCTTTTGTGGATAGTGATGATTATATCAACTCCAATATGTATGAATTGTTGTATAAAAAGGCAATAGAAACTTCAGCTGATATTGTTTTATGCGATTTTGATCTTGTATACGAGAATGAAAATAATAAAGATGCTAATTTGGTAACTAATTTAGATTTTGTCCATCAAACTTTTACAAATATAGAAGCTTTAGAAGAATTATACGGAAACAGAAATGTTAATTTTGTAGTTGCGTGGAATAAACTCTACAGAAGAAGTTTATTTTCTGACTTACGATATGAAGAAGGAAGGATTCATGAAGATGAGTTTATCATACATAAATTATTATACAAATCTTCTAAAATCACATATTTGCCAATAAAATTATACTTTTATTTTCAGAGAAATAATAGCATAACTGGAACGACCTTTAGTTTAAAAAGATTAGATGAAGTATATGCCTTAAGGAATAGAGTGGATTTTTTTAAAAAGGTTAAACTTCAAGACTTACAGCATAAAGCAGAGTTTAAATATATGGAAAGTCTTTTTGTGAATTATAGAAAAGTAAAAATTAATAAACTCAATACCCCTAATGAATTCATGAATATAAAAAAAGATTTATTTAATAGTCTAATAAGGTTAATACAAAATCCCTTTAACAATCGAAAAGAAAAGACTATATGGACCTTATTTATTACATTTCCTTTTATTTATGATTGGTATAAAAAAGTTGAGCATAACAAAAAGAATTCATTATAGGGATTTGGTAAAATCTTCTTGTCCAAGGATTGTCTGCATTTCTAATCGTTAACAAAACAACCATATTAAAAAGGGGGGATTCCATAAATATTAACGCCAATATCTTAAAAAGAGGGTAGAATGTATTGAAAAAATTATTGATAATGAATGATTTAATATGTGGCGGGGGTGTTGAGAAGGTAATGATGAACATTGTAAATCACTTGCCAAAACATGAATATGAGATAACCATTTTGACTCCAAATTATGATTCTAGATATCATACTTATTAAAATGAAAATATAGATTATTGGTCACTAGATTCCTTTGATAAGAACTTGTTAAAAGGTTCTAAACTACCGATAAAAGTTGTTAATAAATTTTTTAGAAAATTTAATAAATATAAAATAAAAAATAAGATTATAAAAGGAAATTTTGATACTGCAATTGCCATGAAAGAAGGACAATGTATGAGATTCATTGGTGATTTAAATATAAATAGAAAGATTGCATGGGTCCATGTTGATTATGATGTATTTCATTGGACAAAAGGTGAGTTTAAAAAGGGTGAAGAGTTAGAATATATGAAAAAATTTAATCATGTGATTTGTGTTTCGAATAAAGTTAAACAGAGCGTAATTAATCAAGCTGGGGACACGGGAAATCTTATATATATAGCTAATCCATTAATGAAAAGGAAATTATAGAAAAGTCTCTTGAAAAGGTAGAACATTAAGAAAACGAATATAGCCCATTATTTGTAAGTGTTGGTAGATTAGCATATGAAAAAGGGTATGATATTTTACTAAAAGTTTGTGAGAAATTAAATAACCATGGCTATAAATATAGATTAGTGATTATTGGGGACGGAGATGAAATAAAATCATTAGAGTGTTTTATTAAAAAAAACCATTTAAAAAATGTAACACTTTTAGATGAGAAGGAAAACCCTTATAAATAATTAAAACATGCAGATTGGTTTATTTCATCATCAAGGTTTGAAGGGTACTCTCTTGTTACTCAGGAAGCAGCAATTTTAGGAGTTCCAATTATTGCTACAGATTGTTCTGGTGTGAAAGAACTTTTGGGTAATAATAATGAATTTGGAATTGTTACAGAAATAAATGAGGAAAGAATATATAATGCTATGGTTAAAGTGATAGAAAATAAAAAAATACAGGGATTCTATAAAAGGAAAATAATTGAACGTTCCAAAGTCATTTCGATTAGTCAACGGATGGAGGCATTACAAGTACTGTTCTAAAATTTATAAAAAGAGTAACAAAAATTATTTTTTTTAATTTCCCCAAGATAATATTTAAAAGGTAGTTGGTTATAAAAATATTTTATAAAGTAGGGCAGAAATTATGGATTTGAAGGAAAAAAAATTAAAAGTAGGAATTATTTTAGACTCCTTGGATGTACCTAAATGGATTGGAAAAATAATTACCGATCTCTTCAAAATTGATTTTGTAGTATTAAAGATAGCCTATAAAAGTAGAAGAGATAATCAATATCAATTTAATAAGAAAAACAATTATAATTGTCTTTATAAGAAATATTGTAACTTTGACTATAAATATTATAGTACAAAAGTTAAAGAAAATGCGTTTGAAAAGATGAATCTCGAAGAATTTTTAGATCAATTAAGCAACAATGCTGATTTATTCAGGACAGATTCTATTAATCTTTCTGAAGTAGAGATAGAGACTATAAAAAATGATAAATTTGATGTCGTTATACAGTTTGGTGCTAGAGAGCTTTTAGATAAATTAGTTGGAATATCTAAATATGGAATTTGGTATTATCCTCATGATTCTTTTGGAGAAGGATATATATATGAACCCAGTTTCTTTAGGTCTATGTTTCATAAAAATACTCCATTAGAAATCACTTTAAACACAATCATGAATGATTCACAAAACAGCAAAATTATTTATAAATCACAATCATCTGTAACAAAGGGATCTCTTTTTATTCACAGTAATCAGGTTTACTGGAAGTCTGCGGAATTTATTAAAAGAAAACTCTATGATTTGTATGAAGGAAAATTGGTTAGCATTAATGAATCAGAAGGTAAATCCAAACAAAAAGAATACAAAAAAGTTAAAAATGTTGAAACTATTAACTTGTTTTTAAATTTAACGATAGAAAAAGTTAAATCGAGATTATACAAAGAACAGTGGTTTCTTGCGTATAAAAACAATATGGATGAAAATTTTAAATTAATTAAACCCCCAGCTGATAGATTTTATGCGGATCCATTTATTATTAAAAAGGATAACAGGACCTTTATTTTCTTTGAGGAATTTATTTATAGCAAGGGTAAAGGTGATATCTCTGTCTTTGAAATTGATCCAGAATCTAATACAAATTCAAAACCTGTTACTATTTTAGATAAACCTTATCATTTATCATATCCCTTCCTTTATGAGTGGGAAGATGAAATCTACATGATACCTGAGACTTCAGGTAATAGAACTGTCGAAATTTATAAGGCAACCAAATTTCCATATGAATGGGAATTAGAAAAGGTTTTAATTGATAATATAAATGCAGTAGATGCAACAGTTATCCATTATAATAATAAATTTTGGATGTTTGCCAATGTTTTTGTTGATGGGTCTTCATCGTTAGACGAGTTGCATATTTTTTACTCTGAAAGTCTTTTGGGTGAGTGGAAACCACATTTGATGAATCCGGTAGTTTCAAATGCTTCATCTGCCCGTCCAGCTGGGAATATTTTTTTAAAGGATGGAAAGTTGATTAGGCCCTCACAAGACTGTTCATTTAGTTATGGTCATTCGGTTAAATTTAACGAAATAGTGGAACTCACAGAAGAAAATTATAATGAAAGATTACAATTTGAAATGAAACCTGATTGGTTAAAAAATAATAAAGGAACTCACACTTATAATTTTAATGAAGATTACGAAGTAATTGACGGAAGAATGATGAAGAGTAGAATATTTAAATAAAAATCAAGCTTTAAAATGTTGTCTGAGAGTTTTTTAAAAAGTAGACTATATCATTAATAAACAATTATACTTGTGAAAATCACTCATATCGATCCACATGTGACCTTTACCTATCCCTCTTTATACTTTAAAAGTCTTAAGCCTGAGGCCTCTCAGACTCGTACTGATTCAAATATTATTGAAAATGAGGAAAATCTATGAATAGAGATACTACAATTGATGCTGCTAAGGGTATTGGAATAATATTAGTTGTATTAGGGCATACACCAGGTCTACCAATGATTTTAAAGGAATATATATATTCTTTTCATATGCCTTTATTTTTTTTGATTACTGGGTATTTATTTAATGAAAGAAAGAATAAGTTAGTACCGTATCAAGGTTTCTTTCGACTTAGATTTAATAGACTAATAATACCATATTTTACAATGGCTTTTAGTTGTTATTTTGTATTTTCGTTAGGTTTAAACACTCTTGGTTTTCTCAAGAATAGTGAGTATGACTTTCTATCTACATTAAAGCAATTAATTGGAATTATTTACTCAAAAGGCACATTAGAATGGTTACCCAACTGCTCTCCACTTTGGTTTCTAACTTGTTTATTTGTTACCGAAAACATTTTATTATTTTTGCTAAAACGTGACATGAAAAAGCAAATAATATTAGCTATATCTATGGCATCTTTAGGATACATAATCTCTATTACCATTCCATTTAAACTTCCTTGGAATATTGATACCTCTCTTACAGCTGTTCTTTTTACGTATTTTGGTTATTTATTGAATAAATATAATCTAGTTCAAATTTTTTATAGTAAGAAAAAAGCTCAATTAGTATTAATAACTATTTTATCTTTGTTTTTATTATATTTATCAAATACCTTTAACTTTATCAGTTACGTTTCTTTCAATAGTAATCATTACGGAAATATATTCCTAATGTATATTGGGGCTATTTCTGGGAGTGCTACGGTATTCATTATATCTCGATTTCTTCATAGGTCGAAGATCTTGAATTTTTTTGGAGTAAATACTATGCCAATTATTGGATTTAACTATGCTGCAATTTGGTTCGTTGGTGCAGTTTTTAGCGTTCTTGATTTACGGTATAGTTGGTTGCTGGGCTTTTTATCCCATCTTGTTGTTTTAATAATATTAATTTTACTTATTAAAAAAATACCTAAATATAACTCCTTAGTATTTGGCAATAGTAAAACAAGAATAGAAATACAAAATATGAAGTCAGGTATTATTGTTTAGAAGTCGTGAAGATGCATTCTATTTAGATCATGTTTAAAGTAGAATGCAATAAGGTCATATATTAAACCATAAGAATAATGTTGACTCCAATTACTTAAGATAATATGATAGTCTTATCACCTCGTTCGTTATAAAAGATAACTTATCTGAATTTAACAGTGAGGCGGCTGATTTATATAAAAGCAGAGGAATCTAAATCTAAAAAGTAAATCCTCTCGATTAATTCTGGTCTTTTTGTTCTTTTTAAAGAACAAAAAATATGGGGTTGTTTTAGGAGATAACTGAAGCAGGGATTATATTAGCTTCAAGTTAGGGAGAGTTTAGATAATGAAAATACTTGTGTTAGCTAACTTCGGCATGGGGCTGTATAACTTTAGAAAAGAATTATTAGCAGAACTAATAAAACAAAATAATGAAGTTTATGTTTCATTACCAAATGATGAGTACGTTCCAAAACTAAAAAGGTTTGGTTGTCAATTCATAGAGACTCAGATAGATAGACGCGGAACCAATCCCATTCAAGATGCACAGCTTTTAATTAATTATATAAAACTAATTAGACGAATTAATCCAGACGTCGTTTTAACTTATACCATCAAGCCTAATGTTTATGGCGGCCTAGCATGCAGGATCACCAAAACACCATATATCACGAACATTACTGGTCTAGGTACATCCGTTGAAAATAAGGGCATCATTCAAAAAATTACACTAATGCTTAATAAAGTAGGTTTAAAGAAAGCCTCCTGTTTATTTTTCCAAAATGAAACGAATCGGAAGTTCTTTCTGAAGCACAACATTGTAAAGAACAAAACAAAATTAATTCCCGGCTCTGGTGTGAATTTAAACCACCATACTTTTGAAGAGTACCCTGAGGATGATGGGAAAAACAAATTCTTATTTATTGGAAGAATGATGAAATCAAAGGGGATAGAAGAACTGCTACAAGCAGTAAAGATTGTGAAAGGAAAATATCCCAATACACAATTTGATTTAATCGGTCCTTGCGAAGAAGATTACCATCAACAATTAGCTGAATTAAATCAATTAGGATTGATTCATTATCACGGCCAACAGGATGATGTTCATTCATTTATTAAGGAATCTCACGCAACCGTCCTTCCCTCCTATCATGAAGGAACAGCGAATGTACTGCTTGAATCTGCCTCTTCAGGACGACCAGTTTTAGCTTCAAGAGTACCTGGGTGTATTGAAACGTTTGATGAAGATGTAAGCGGTTTTGGTTTTGAGGTGAAAAGTGTTGAGAGTCTAGTAGAAGCCATCACTAAATTTATAAATCTGCCGTATGAACAAAAAAAAGCAATGGGCCTCGCAGGGCGTAGAAAAATGGAGAATGAATTCGATAGAAGAATTGTGATTAATGCATATTTGGAGGAAATTAACAATGTATAAGGAGAAATGGTATGAATTTATATGAAAAAATTGTTAAAAGAGAAGAAAAAGTATCATTAATCGGCCTTGGTTATGTGGGTATGCCTATTGCTGTTTCTTTTGCAAAGAAAGTGGATGTCATTGGTTTTGATGTGAATAAGGAAAAGATTGAGCTTTATAAAAATGGTGTGGACCCTACAAAAGAAGTAGGAAATGAAATAATCAAACTCACAACTGTTGATTTTACCTCAGATGAAAAGAGGCTAAGAGAAGCGAAATTCCATATTGTTGCCGTACCTACCCCTGTTAAAGAAGACCGAACTCCAGACTTAACTCCTATTGAATCAGCCACCCGTACTCTTGGTAGAAATTTAACCAAAGGCTCCATCGTTGTCTTTGAATCTACTGTCTATCCTGGTGTAACAGAGGATTTCTGTGTTCCGATTTTAGAAAAAGAATCTGGTTTAAAGTGTGGAGTAGACTTTAAAGTTGGGTATTCTCCTGAAAGAATAAATCCGGGGGATCAAGAGCATAGACTAGAAACAATCATTAAAGTGGTTTCTGGAATGGATAAAGAATCATTAGAAATTATCGCAAAAGTGTATGAACTTGTTGTCGATGTGGGGGTTTATAAAGCTGAAAGCATTAAAGTGGCTGAGGCAGCAAAGGTAATTGAAAATTCTCAGCGAGACATTAATATCGCTTTTATGAATGAACTTTCTATCATCTTCAATAAGATGGGCATTGATACAAAATCTGTATTAGAGGCGGCAGGAACGAAGTGGAACTTTCTAAAGTTCTCTCCTGGTCTTGTAGGTGGCCATTGTATAGGTGTTGATCCCTACTACCTTACATACAAAGCGGAACAAATGGGCTACTATTCTCAAATTATACTTTCGGGAAGAAAAATTAATGATGATATGGGGAAGTATGTTGCTGAAAGTACAGTAAAGAAAATGATTAAGGCCAATAAACAAATAAATGGCTCAAGAGTAGCTATCTTTGGTGTTACTTTCAAAGAGAACTGTCCGGATGTTCGAAATACAAAAGTAGTCGATGTAATCAAAGAATTAGAAGAGTATGGAGTAGAAGTAAAAGTGGTTGATCCCTTAGCAGATAAAGATGACCTATGGAATGAATATAGAATTAATCCATGTACTCTTGAAGAAATAAAAGAGATGGATGCGATTATCTTTGCCGTAGCCCATGATGAGTTTAAATCTATTTGTTTAGAAGATGTGAAAAAGATGTATAGAAATTCTGCTCAAATGTATATTCATTCTGAAGCCATGAATGAAGTAGCGTCTGCATCTGAGTTTGATACAGAGGCTGAAAGGAATGACCATGTATTAATAGATATTAAGGGAGTATTTAATCGAACAGAAGCAGAGAATTCAGGCTTTTTGTATTGGAGGCTTTAACATGGGATATGAAACTATCAGATTTCCAGAGGGATCTACCTTTTTAGTTACTGGATCAGCAGGATTTATTGGATCAAATTTAGTTGAAGCCATCTTGAATTTAGGTTATCGAGTTCGGGGTCTTGATAATTTTTCAACTGGAAAAAAAGAAAATGTGGATTCATTGTTAGTTAATCCCAACTATGAATTTATTGAAGGAGATATTCGTGACTTGGGTACTTGTATGAAAGCTTGTGAAGGTGTGGATTATGTCCTTCATCAAGCCGCATGGGGAAGTGTTCCAAGAAGTATAGAGATGCCATTATTATATGAAGAAATTAACATTAAAGGCACGTTACATATGATGGAGGCAGCTAGACAGAATGGTGTGAAGAAATTTGTTTACGCCTCAAGTTCATCCGTCTATGGTGACGAGCCTAATCTGCCAAAAAAAGAGGGGAAAGAGGGCAATGTGTTATCCCCTTACGCACTTACCAAAATGGTAGATGAGGAATATGGGAAGCTATATACAAAGCTATACGGACTCGATACCTATGGTTTAAGGTATTTTAATGTATTCGGCCGGAGACAGGATCCTAATGGGGCTTATGCAGCGGTTATTCCCAAATTTATTAAACAACTTCTGAATAATGAAAGGCCGACGATTAATGGTGATGGAAAACAGAGTAGGGATTTTACTTATATTGAAAATGTCATTGAAGCCAATTTGAAGGCCTGTAATGCAAGCAGTGAAGCTGCAGGGCAAGCCTATAATATTGCTTACGGTGGAAGAGAGTTTTTAATAGATATCTATAATCACTTGTTGAATGCATTAGGAAAAGATATTCAACCGGTATTTGGTCCTGATAGAAAAGGTGATATTAAGCATAGCAATGCTGATATATCAAAAGCACAACAAATGCTGGGGTATGAACCAGAGTGGAGTTTTGAGCGAGGTATCGATTCGGCAATAGATTGGTATAAAGAGAATTTGGGATACTTAGAACCGGTGTAAGTTCCAGGAGGGTAGGATATGAGTAAACCTATTAGAGTTCTGCACGTTGTCGTAAATATGAACAGGGGCGGAGCTGAAACCCTGCTTATGAATCTATATAGAAATATAGACCGTTCCAAAATTCAATTCGATTTTCTGACGTGTAAAGAAGGGGTTTTTGATCAAGAAATTAAAGAACTTGGCGGGACCATACATCGAATTCCATATATAAATGAAGTGGGGCATTTTAGTTACATAAAAGCTCTAAATAATTTCTTCTCCACCTATAATGACTATACAATAGTCCATTCACATTTAAATAGAATGAGTGGAGTAGTAGTAAGAGCTGCAAAGAAATTTGGCATTCGGTATTGTATTTCTCACAGTCATAATACTGGTGGGGAAGGCGGAGTTTTATCCAAGGCATATAAATGGTATTCTGGGTTATTTATTCCCTACCATTCTGATTATACTTTTGCATGTTCCGAAGCTGCTGCTAAGTGGTTGTTTGGCAGTAAATCAAATCAAGCAAAATTACTTAAAAATGGAATCGAACCAGAAATGTTTACTTTTTCTTCAGATATAAGAATGAGAATAAGACAGGAATTAGGGATTGATGATCAAATAGTTTTCGGTCATGTTGGTAGATTTACAAAACAAAAGAATCATAAGTTCTTAGTTGAGATTTTTGCTGAATTTGTTAAAAGAAAGCCCAATTCGATCTTATTATTATGTGGTGACGGTGTATTACGGAATGATATTGAAAAAAGAGTATGCGAACTAAATATACAAGATAAGGTAAAGTTTCTAGGTGTTAGAAGTGATATTAATCAACTACTACAAGCTTTTGACCTATTTTTATTTCCTTCCCTGCATGAAGGTTTACCAGTAACGCTCATAGAAGCACAAGCAGCTGGAATACCTTGTTTAATATCAGATGAGATCACAGATGAGGTTGACTTAGGTTTAGGTTTAATGAAATTTTTAAATCTCTCAAGTAAAGATCTTTGGGCTGCTGAACTAGAAAAAATGACCGTGGAAAAAATACAACGTCATACCTCTAAAATAAACATGCTAAGAGACAGTGGGTATGATATTAAGAATACCGCAACATGGCTTCAAGACTTTTATCTATCAAATGCGAGGTGATATTTCTTGCCAATATTGACTGTTTTTACTCCGACCTACAATAGGGCGTATACCCTCCACAAATGTTATGAAAGTCTTAAAAGACAATCAAGTAAAGACTTTATTTGGTTAATTATTGACGATGGGTCTTCTGATAATACCGAGGATTTAGTTAATACGTGGATGGCAGAAAATATTATTTCGATTCAATATTATCGACAGGAAAATCAAGGGATGCATGGTGCACACAATACTGCATATAACTTAATTGATACAGAATTAAATGTCTGTATAGACAGTGATGATTATATGCCTTATGACGCTGTTGAAAAAATTATTTCTTTTTGGAAAGAAAATAGTAGTGAAGATATAGGTGGTATCATTGGGCTTGATTGTAATTCTAAAGGAAAAATTATTGGGACAGAACTTCCAAGTAATATTAAAACCTCCACATTGTTTAACCTATATAATAAATATGGAGTTAAGGGAGATAAGAAACTAGTCTATCGGACGAAACTAACAAGGAAATATCCGTACCCGGTATATCAAAATGAAAAGTTAGTTCCTCTTTCCTATAAATATTACATGCTAGATCAGGAATATGAAATGCTTTTAATGAATGAAGCACTCTGTTGTGTGGAGTATCTACCGGATGGATCATCAATGAATATATTAAAACAATATAAACACAGTCCAAAAGGCTTCAGATTTTATCGAATGGAAATGATGAAATTACCAAAAACACCTTTTCTATTTAGACTTAAGCAGGCAATACATTATGTATCTTGCAGTATCTTTGCAGGAAGTAAAGGAGGAGTTTTAAGACAGTCACCTAAGAAGCTATTGACACTTATTGCTTTACCATTTGGAATTGCACTAAATAAATATATTGTATCTAAGGCTGAAGAAAAATCATAAATTTTTTGTCGAATAAATGTTCTTTTTAAAGAACGTAATGTGATTTATAATTCTATGATAGAGATGTAATTTTCAATTTGTAATTACAAATTCAAGTACAATAAATTTTTTACTCTGTCCGTTCATTATAATGAACTTTTAGTGAACAAAGGAGGTGAGCAAATGATTGCTGAAAGGGTTTATACAAAGCCAACTATTTTAAGCCATCAACAAATCCATTTTGAAACTAGACATAGCTGGAATCCTGGAAAAGGGAAGAGTCCTGAATCTAACGGGAATGGTGGGATAAATTTTCCAGTAGAAAACAATCCAAATCCACAACCTTGTGGAGCGGGAACACCTGGAAATGGAAATGGAAATGGAAATGGTGGGAACAGTGGTGGAATTGGCCAGTGTAATCCAAATGTGAATCCTTAGTTTCAATGGAATGGGAAGGTCAATAGGATAATACATACATTCTACTACTTCCCTTCCACCCATTATGTTTTCTCCCATAGGAGGCCAATATGAACAAACTACTAACAAAAATTGGTGAACATTATGTTCAAATTTTCTGCGAATCAGATACCCTGTATAAATCTACTGAAAAAAACTTTTATCGCAATATGGGGTTAAAAAGTATTAAGCCGAATCTGACCATAAAAATAGATCATGGCTATGGGGTCCCCTTTTTGAACTATGAGGTAGAGATTACGAATTTAGGAGATAAAATAACTTATCGCAGAGCCGATTACCAAATTGAAGTTGATTCAGAATACAAGTCTGCAACTATATCAGTATATGATGAATTGGCCTTGAAACACGCATTAACAAACTTATATAGCTCGTTCATTGTTCATCATAATTGGGGATTACTGCTTCATTCCTCTTGCGCGCTAGAAAATGGAAAGGCACATATTTTTGCTGGGCAGTCCGGCGCTGGTAAATCGACCGCTGCAAAGCTTTCATTTCCTCGTTGTCTTCTATCAGATGAGGCAACACTATTAAAAATCACCTCAAATGGCGTAACGGTATATAATTCTCCATTCCGAAGCGAACTGGAAGCAGAGCCATTTGAAGGTTCGGTAGAGCTAGCGAGTATTCAACTTCTCCACCAATCACTACAAAATAAAAGAATTAAATCTACTAAGTCGGATGCACTCCTTCATTTAATGGATAAGGTTTTTTTCTGGCCTCGGAGCCAGGAAGAAACAAAAAAAATCTTAAAACTTATGACCATGCTAGTCATGCAGGTACCAGTCTATGACCTCTTTTTTCAAAAAAATAATACCTTTTGGGAGTTAATATCATGAATCAGTATATTCAAAAAGAAAATTGTGAGGCAACAGAGTTTGATGGGGAATGGATTATTCTAAATGCCAATCAATGTACTATCACGAAATTGAATGATGTTGGAGGGCATTGCTGGTCATTGTTAAAGGAAGCACAGAATGCGGAAACCCTGACAAAATCTTTGTTGGAAAAGTTCTCTGCAATTGAGGATACACACCAGGTAAGGAAGGATATTGATGAGTTTTTAAACAATCTTGTTCAATATGAACTGATCGACCATGTTGATTGACGAACCTATCTTTAAACTACTTAAACAAGCCATCAACAAGGATGGTTGGATCGAGCTCCCTGCATTTGGAAATAGTATGTTTCCTTACATACGATCGGACGATGTGTGCAGATTTTCACCTTGTGATTCTTCACAATTAAAAAAAGGTGATGTCGTTTTAGTCCAATTACAAACAGGTCAATTGATTGCTCACCGTCTTGTAAAGAAACAAATAGTTAATTACCAACACGTTTTTATTTTAAAAGGGGACACAAACCTGGGGTTCGACAAGCCCATTGAAGAAGGACAGATTCTTGGGAAATTGGTAGATGTGAAAAAACAACACATACATCTATCCCCAGATCACTTTATTATGCGTCTTTGGGGGGGGATGATTCTCACCTTTCCAGTCTTATCCAGCATTTTGCGAAAGTACTTGAATAGGAAGTTAAAATTACAATTTAAATAAACTAATGGAGTGTCCATGCCATGAAAGAACAGCTTAACTCGCTATTTAAACAATATTTTACGATGACAGATATTAAACGGGCTTATTCTTTTGTGTTGCCTTTTATCTTCAAGAGATGGAAGGCTTATTTGATGATTCTTCTTTTATTAGGAGTTGATATTTACTTAACTATTGCTTTCGCAAAATATTATGGTGATATCACGGATGCGGCTATACATGGAGGGTATGAGGAGATTTTATCCTTTATTCCATATGGGGCATTTCTTATTATTGTGAGTATCTCCTCGAATGTTTCCTATACATTCTTTAATTTAATTGCAACCAATGCAGTGAAGATGGATCTTAAAAACCATCTGTTTGATCATATTCTAAGGCTGCCTACGGGAGTGACAGCAAATTACCGTTCAGGTGAATTAATGTCCCATTTTTCCAATGATATTCATGGTGTGGATGGAATGATTGGGAGCAGTCTTCTAAGTCTGATCAGACTACCAATCATCTATATTGTCGTCTTTATCTATTTAATGAATATTAATTTAACACTATGCTTGGTAAGTTTAATCATTGCTCCGATTGCTGCGCTATCGGGAATTGTGTTTGGTTTATTCCTAAGGAAAAATGGCAGATTAATTCACAGATTAATAGGAAATATTAATAGTCTATTAAACGAAACCTTTCATGGTTTCCAAGTCATTCGGTCATTTACACTTGAAAAACTTCAGTACAACAAATTTAGTAAACAAAATCAGGAATTATATCAATTAGAAATGGAGAATGCCAAGCTTCAAAATTGGTATCGAACGGGTGAGCAAATCATTGGGTATATCACCTTTATTATGAATCTATCTATTGGTGCTTTATTTGTTTCAAAAGGCACTTTAACAGTGGGGGCTTTGTTAACTTTTCTTAATCTAGTTACACATTTATTCTATCCAATTACGGGAATGGCCAATGTGTGGGCGGGATTTCAACGGTCGATTGCCGCCCTGGAAAGGGTACTAAATGTTCTTGAAAAACCAGCAGACAGTACAGAACTTCCTTCCTTCTCTCCAAACACTGGAGTAAATGGTGCCATCGAATTCCAAGATGTTACCTTCAGCTATGTGAAAAATAAACCTGTATTTGAACAATTTCATTTTGAAATCCCTGAGGGGAAGGTAGTAGCTTTAGTCGGTCCAAGCGGTGCAGGAAAAAGTACGTTGTTTAATCTGCTTCAAGGGTTTTATAGACCTCAGTCTGGTGACATCCGAATAGCAGGAAAATCAATTCAAGAGTTTTCAGCTTCGGAATTAAGAAGCTCGATTGCATTGGTTCCTCAAGAGACGTTTCTTTTTTCGGGAACGGTGAAAGAAAATTTACTAATTGCCCGTCCTAATATCACCGAAAAAGAAATGGTTGAAGCCACCATTCGGGCTGAAATCCATGATTTCATCCTATCATTGCCAAAGGGTTACGATACGGAAATTGGTGAAAACGGGGTTAAGTTATCCGGCGGACAAAAGCAACGTGTGGCGATCGCGAGAGCTATATTAAAAGATGCACCAATACTTTTATTGGATGAAGCCACATCCGCCTTGGATGGAGAAACCGAATTTTACGTAAAAGAGGCATTGGAGGAATTAATGAGAGGTCGAACAACTATCATCATTGCGCATCGTTTGTCCACTATCCAACACGCAGATGTAATTTATGTTATGGACAAAGGGAAAATTGTTCAGCAGGGAATGCATAAGGAACTAATAAAGCAAATTGGTTTATATCGGAATCTGAATGAAACATCCTTTGGAGTAAAAAATGATAGGGAATTCCCATTGGCTGCAAAATTATAAACAGGGGTGAGGGTCATGAGTACAGAAATGGTTAAGTTAATCTATGATCAAAACACTGTTTTGCCACAGGATGACAAGTTCTATCAACGTGCCCTCCAGTTTATAGAAGAGGATGGAATTTCCTCTCAAGTTTTCTTTTTATTAAAGCAGCAAGGAAGGCTTAGTCAAACTCCTTCCTTTTTTCAGGACCGCTTAAAAGAAAGCTACGACAAAGGGCTTTTTCAAAACCTATTGATAAAAAACCAAACGGATGAAATTCTAAAAGTTTTTGAGGGTAAAGGAATTGAGGTAATCGCACTTAAAGGAGTTTATTTTGCTGAAAGATATTTTGGGCATATTGGGGCAAGGGCCACATCTGATATCGATTTATTAATTCCATTTAAGGAACTGGATCAATCAATTGAAAGCATAAAATCATTAGGATTTACGGTTGAAGAAGAGATGATACCGGGGCATTTTCATTGCAGTTTTAGTAAGAAATTACCTGGTTCCACCATGCCATTAGTGGTGGAATTACATTGGAGTATTGTGAAGCATAATACTTCACAGTTTAATATTAATGACCTATGGGGACAGGCTTTACAAGTCGGTCATTCCAAATATATTAAAGAGCTATCAAGCACCCACTTGTTTTACATGATTTGCCTACATGGTTGGCGTCATAACCTAGAATCTATGAAATATTTTTTGGACATTATTCAATTGATTCATACTTTAGGTAAGGAAATTGATTATGATGACCTTTTAAAACTTGCTGCCTCGCATAAAACAGTGCGACGACTTAAAAGAACCTTGTCCATTGTTTATGAGCAGTTCCCTCATTTAAGTGATGTAAAAAGGTTGCCTTTCGAAGTGAAAACTACAAGATGGGAATACCGACGGGTAAATGGTCTAAAACAATACGTAGACTTTTTCGATTATCAGTTCTTAAGTTATGATACTTTCAAGCATAGTATAATTGAGTTGCATTATTGGTTCTGGCCTTCTAAATATGACCTAGAAACTCAAATTGGTGTGGAACAACAGGGAGCTCCATTGTTTAAAATGTATTTGTCTTTATACAAAAAGAGAATCACTAGTATGGTAAAGGTATTTTTACCTCATTAAACAAAAAATCCTGAAGCACTTAGGCTTTCAGGATTTTTATTATGAACAATACCGAAAAAATACCAAATGAATCGATAGCAAGATCGTAAAATCTGCCATCCCTGCCGAAAAAAAGTTGAACAAATTCGGTTATAAAGGCAAAAACAAGCGAGATGCCAATAGAATATTTGTGACTTTTAATTAAATTAAATAAAAGGAAATCTAATACAGCAAAACCAACGAAATGTCCTAACTTCACTTTAATAAATTCAGGATGAAACGCCGTAAAATCGTTAAAGTAAAAGAAAGATAAAAAGTCTGGATTTGATACCCATTTAAATCCGAATGTATGTAAATACATCAATTTCTCTATGCTTTCAGTCCACGTATTTAATAATAAAAATAGTCCCCAAAAAATAATCGCTACAACAAGTATTACAGTTTTTCTTATAACCCTAGTCTCTATTTGTCGTTGAACCATGAACCTTACTCCTATCCTACATCATTCTTAATTCGATTATAAAAGACAAAACTTGAAAATTTTGTCAATCGAAGGTGTCGAATAAAAGAAAGGAACTGGTTCAACAGTTATTCCTAATAAAACTACCTCACATGCAAAAACTTCACACAAACCGGGTAAGGCACAGCAATGTCAGACTGAATTAACGTTAGTTTTCCAGTTCCTTCATCCCGTGAATAAAGCACAAGATTACCGGACTCCTGATTCGAAGCAACAACAAACTGCTCGCTCGGATCTAGAGAAATAATCCCTCGGCCAATCCCCTTCAGTAGATACATGTTCTACAAAACTTAACTCTCCAGTTTCAGGAGTCACATGAAAAACGGCGATACTGTTATGTCCGCGATTCCCTGCATAGACAAAACGTCCATCAGATGAAATATGGATCGCACTGCCTTGGTTATTTTCAGTGAATCCTTCAGGAAGCGAGGAGATATATTGTTTTTCTGTAAAATGGCCATTTTCCTCGTGATAGGTTAAAACAATGACTTCAGAGCTAAACTCTGTCATTACATAGGCAATTTTTCCATTCGGATGAAAAACTAAATGTCTTGGTCCGCTTCCTGCTTTTAATGGCAGCAGCTTTACTTTCGTCAGCGTTCCGTCACTGTTAACCGCATAGGTAATTAAGGCATCAATCCCTAATTCCACAACAGCTAGATATTTTTCATCAGGAGTAAGTCCTGCATAATGGGTATGAGGCTTTTCCTGTCTTGGGTCAGGCCCAGAACCTTCATGAATCATAGTAGAAGCAGCTGGTAAAATCGAACCATCCTCTTTGTTTAGTAAATGAGATTCTACCAAACCTTTATGGTAGTTAGCACCAAACACATATCGATTTTGGCTGTCTACACTAACATGACATGGAGATGCCCCGGCTGAAAGCTCACGATTAATGGCTGTTAAGCTACCATCTTCATCAATAGAAAAAGCTGCAAGCCCGCCGTTTTCTCCTTCTTTGACAACCGAATAAAGGTATCGGTTATCTTTGCTAATGTTTACATATGTAGGATTTTCTAACTCTGCCGCAATATTAACATTCTCTATCTTTGCATGGCCTGTATTTAAGGTAAAGGAATAGATTCCTTTACTCTCTCCTTTTGTGTACGTCCCAATATAGCCACTAAAATGATTGGTATTTGTCATTTTCTTTCTCCTTAAGTAAAAAAATTAGTATCCTCTATTATAATATCCTATAATTATTTATAAACTATTTTTTCATACATTTCATTTAAAGGAGTTTGAATATGGCAACTAAAAAGAAGAGTACGAAAAACGAAACAAAATCATCCTCTAAGTTTGTCTTTTGGATGGTAGGCATTATTGCAGCCTTTGTTCTAGGATTTATATTTTTAGGAAATCACTCAAAACAAGAAGAGTCTAAAACAAAGGAAGCGATTGATTATAGCAATCAACCGTTTCTTGGAGACAAGTCTGCACCTGTGTCTATTATTGAATTTGGCGATTACAAATGCCCAAATTGTAAGAACTTTACTGAGCAGGTTGTTCCGATTATTCAAAAGGAGCTTGTGGATAATGGGAAAGCTAAATTCTATTTCATGAATGATTCTTTCATCAATGTCGATTCAATTCGTTCGGCTAAATTTGCTGAATCAGTTTATCAGGAGCTTGGAAACGAGAAGTTTTGGAAATTCCATGATCTTCTATATGAAAAGCAGCCAGCCGAGCCAGAAAAGGAAAAGATGGATATTTTCACTGAATCCTTTTTAACTGATACTTTAAAAGAAGTGGCTGATAGCAATGAAGTGGATAAAGTGGTTAAAAACTTCCGTGATAAGAAATCAGAAGAGGCGTGGGACAAGGATATGAGTTACGCAGAAAAACTAGGCGTAACGGGAACACCAACTATTTTCGTTAATGGGAAGCTGTTTGAAGGTCAAACCATCGATGATTTAATTAAAATGGTAGAGGACGCCACTAAGGAGAAATAAAATGAATAAATCATTATTACTTTCATGGATTGCTGCTCTCATTGCTACACTTGGCAGCTTATATTTTAGTGAAGTGATGCACTACATTCCATGTACCCTTTGCTGGTATCAAAGAATTTTCATGTATCCATTAGCCGTTATTTTAGGTATGGCAGTATATCGTAACGATTTAAGAATTCATAAATACGTTTTGCCCTTGTCGATCATTGGCATGTTGATTTCGGGCTATCATACACTGTTGCAAAAGATTCCTTATTTACAGCAGTTTGAAATGTGTACTTCGGGTGTGCCTTGCGCGAGAGATTACATCAATTGGCTTGGTTTTATTACGATCCCTTTATTAGCCTTTATTGCGTTTGCTATTATTACTGTAAGTTTAGTGGTCCTTGCGCGCAGCCATAGAGAGTAGTGTAATCAATTTAAAGAAAAGAGCGGTAAAACCAATCGGTTTTACCGCTCTTTCTGTTTATTAGGTGCATTTTAATAATTAGTATAGATAAGATGCACCAACAATGATCAATAAAATGAACAATACAACGATTAAAGCAAAGCCGTTGTTGTTGTTGTTGTTTCTGCCGTCTGACATAGAAGAACACCTCCCATACTAAACTAATACAATGTATGCAAGTGTTGTACATAGTGAAATGGACAAACGTTGATGGAAAAAGTAAAAAGGCTGAGCCCAATGTGTTTTTTTAACACGGGCCAGCCTTTTCTTGTTATTGCATTGCATCATACACCATCTTCGTTTGTTTGTTCACACCGTACCAGCCCCAGGTTGTCGTATGTCCTTCGCCAGTTTGTGAATTATCGACAACAAACTCATAGACGTGGATAATGTAATCACCGTTATCAGCATCGTGATCATAGACCACTTTAACATTTTGATCAGAAGAAAGGTTAAGATGTTGTTTCACTAATTCCTCTGCTTGTGTATGTGTAAGTGGTTGGTTTGCTTCTTCCTGTTCTTGCTTTGCTTTTGCTTCTTCTTCTTCTGCTTTCTGTTTTGCTTCCTCTAGTTTCTGCTTTTCTTCGTCCGCTGCTTTTTTCTTGTTGGTTGCCTCAATCATAAGTTCAGAAGCTTCTTTTGTGATTTCTTCAATAGAAGGGATATCAGTATATTGAATGGTTTTTGATACTTCTTTAAAGACGTCTAATGCCTGGGCAAATTGATTTTGCTCCATTAATGCTTTACCTTTAATGATTCGTTCCTTCATTGAGTCCGCAAGTGCTTTTGCCTTTTGAATCTCTTTGATGAGTGCATTGGCTTGTTTGTTGATCAGCTTTTTTGTTGCTTTCTGACTTAATAGCTTTTTTAACTTATAAGTGGCAGTATCAAAATCACCTTTATGAAAGAGAGTGACACTTTCCTGCATGCTTTTAGCCGCATGTAGGTAATTCTTTGCCTCATTTGTTTCTTTTTCTTCTAATGCATTTTCGAATTTGTCTTTCGCTTCAGTATAGTTCTCTTTTTCCAGTGCAGCCTTTCCAGCCTCCATACTTTCGGTATAGGCCTTTGGCGTGCAGGCGGAAAGAATCATTACCGTTAGTAATAAAAGAATCCACTTTTTCATAGTTATTCCCCCAATTGCCATTCTAATATCTTGTATTAAATTGTACAGGTTCCGACAGAATCTGACAACAACGGAAGGCAATATGAGAAAAAGGACACCTGATAGGCGTCCTTATTATTAACTATATTGTGGTCGTAGTTTTGTACGTTTATTAACATGCTGCTCTGCACTAAGTGCGGCAATGGCGCCATCTGCAGCAGAAATAACGGCTTGTTTAATTGGCGTTCTACGGGCGTCACCACCGGCAAACACTCCATCAATATTTGTTCGAAGGTATTCATCTACTACTACATAGCCTTCTTCGTCACGCATTACGGCTCCGTTTAAGAAGTCTGTCCCAGGCTTCATTCCACCTAAGTATAAGAAAATACCGTCAACATCCCAAGCTTGTTCATCTTTTTTATCAGTAAGGACGACAATTTTTTCCACACTATCTGTCCCTAGAATTTCACGGACTCGATGACGTCTAAAGATTTCAACCTTAGGATTGGCTTCTAATGAAGAAAGATCTGCGTCTCCTTTTAACTGTTCGGTAGGTATTAGTAATTTCACTTCTTTGCAATACTTAGCTAGTGTCTCAGCCTCATGAATGGCTTCATCATTATCTCCGACAACAGCTACGACTTGGTCCTGATAGAAAGCCGCGTCACAGGTTGAGCAGTAACTTACACCACGTCCGGTAAATTCTTCTTCCCCTTTAATTTTACTGGAGGGGGCTTTTGCACCTACAGCAATAAAGACACTTTTCGCCTGAATAGTTCCCTCGGCAATTTCAATCTTCTTGATTTCATCAGAAAAATTAACAGAAAGTACGGTGGAGCGAACAAATTCTGCCCCGAAATCCTTAGCTTGGGCCTGCATCCTCGTAAGGAGCTCAAGACCGGTTACTTCTTCACGAACACCAGGATAGTTAGCGATTTTATGAGTAATAGCTAGTGTACCTGCTTTAGGAGCCTTATCTATAACAAGCGTTTTTAATTTCCCACGGGCCGCGTAAACAGCTGCTGAGGCACCTGCAGGACCACCGCCAATTGTAACGAAGTCATATACTTCATCAAGTACTCTTTGATTAACTGATTGAAAAATGTTGTCTGCTGTCTCTTCTGGTGCTTCCGCTTGAGTAGGAGGTGTCACACTCGCAGGTGTAGTTTCTGAAAGACCGAGAAGCTTATTGAATTTTTTCTCTTGAAAACCTAAGACTAGCTTTCCATTAATAAGGGTTGCTGGGGTTCCAAAGATTTTCCGTTCCTTTAATTGATCAAAATATTCTTTATGTATAGAGGCATTTCGCTCTTCAAATTCAATTCCGTGTTCCTTAAGGAAAGCCTTAACCTTTTCACAATATGGGCAGCCTGTACTACTGTAGACAATTACTTCTAGTTTCTCCATGTTTCTACCTCCCAGTAGGAATTTATCTAATTATTATAATAATATTAATACTAAATAAAAGTCAAACCTTTTTAATAATTATTATAATTTAAAAAAGAAGGATGACTCCAATGGTTTAATGAGTCATCCGCTTTTGATCTATTTTTAAACTTTTTTACCTAGATAAGCAGTTAACATCCAAATGTGTTTCTCTAAACCAGAATGAATCGCTAGTAGCATATCTCCTGTTGTTTCATCATCTAATTCCTCTGCAGTACTCATTCCTTCTTTTAATTCACCTGTGATGATGGAGAAATCATTTATAATAGACTGAACCATCTCAGATGCCGATTCCTTACCAGATGCTTCTTCAATAGAGGATCGTTCTAGACATTCCTTCATAGTTGCAACGGGATTGCCTCCAACTGCAAGTAATCGCTCAGCTAACTCATCTACATGTAACCCAGCCTCATTATAGAACTCTTCGAATTTAGCATGTAAGGTGAAGAAATTTTCGCCCTTCACATACCAATGGTAGTTGTGTAACTTGATGTACAAGACAGACCAATTGGCAATTTGTTTGTTGAGTACGTCAACTAATTGATTTTTCATTTGCAAAGCCTCCCAATTATTTTGTCTCTTTTATATTACCCAAGTTTTGGGTGACAACTTACATGAAAATAAGGATATTGTTGTCAATATCGTGAAAACTGGGTCTTTTTGGCTCCATTCTATGTTACATAGCTGATATAAATTGTAATAAGGCAACCGAAACTATCCAATAAAACCATTTTTAGGATGAAAAATTAAACTGGTTTAAAATTCCATTTAATAGAGAAATAGCATGAGGTTGGGCACGGTTTTAGTAGTTTACTAGTTACCACTTTTTGGACGATGAATTAGTATGTTACAACTGATAGCCTTATGAGTAGAGAAACGACAGACAAAATACGGGAGGTACTAACACATGAAAAAACTTAAAAAACTAGTTATTGCAACGGGATTAATTTTATCAATGTCAGCCTTTACGTTAACTGAAAAGTCAGAAGCGGCGACGACTACTCATAAAATTCAATCCGGAGAAACCTACTGGAACATAGCAAAAGGCTTTGGTGTGCCAATCAATACATTAATGGCGACAAATCAATCGAAACCACTTTATACTGGTCAAAACATGTTAATTCCTAACTCGCCAATTACACCTGCAGAGAAAGAATTAATGGCACGTTTAGTTCATGCAGAGGCTGTAGGAGAACCATATGCAGGGAAGGTTGCAGTCGCAACTGTTATCTTAAATAGAGTGAAGAGCCCTGATTTCCCTTCAACGGTGAAAAGCGTTATCTATCAAATTTCAAATGGCCACTATGCATTCACACCTGTCGCAAACGGTCAAATTAATCAACCAGCAGATTATGCTTCAAAGAGAGCCGTTAATGAAGCAATCGCATTTATGGGAAAAGGGAAAGGATCCTTATTCTTCTATAATCCTAAAACTTCTACCAGCTCTTGGATTACATCACGCCAAGTGACTGTGACAATCGGTAATCACCGCTTCGCGAGATAATAGTTATCCTAAAAAGCTAGCCTAATTGGTTAGCTTTTTTTATTATGTGCAAAATTAAACCATCTTATTTTTTTTAACAAATTCCTTTAAGTAAGTAGGATTGCTGTGTTACGATAGCGTATAAAAGCATAATTAGAAGTGAGGGAAGGAAAATTGATTAAAACGATTTTGTTTGACGTGGATGGTGTCCTGTTAAGTGAAGAACACTATTTTGATGCTTCGGCATTGACGGTTTGGGAGATGTTAATTAGTAATAAGTACTTAGGGCTGTCTCCGGATAAGTTTAAAACAGACTATACGGCAGAGGAATTGAAGGGAATAAGAGAACAAGTTTTTATAAACGACCAAATTCTTAAGTTTATGAAATCACGCGGCTTAAACGCGAACTGGGATATGATCTATCTTTCCTTCAGCCATCAACTAATCCATCTGTTATCACAAATAAAAGAGTATGAATTTGAAAAAATTAATAACTGGTGTCAGGCACCCATTAATCGTGAAACGTTGCTAGAGATTGGAAGGGTTCTTGGGAATTATCCTGTAAAGATGGATTTTTCTTTGTTTGTGAAGGAATTTGAGCAATCTGAGGCAACGAAGCAGGAATTACTGGGCTATTTAAATGAGTTAGCTTATGAGAAGTTGGGAGTGGAAACGTCCATTTTTCTAAAAGGGGAGCTGTGGTCTGTCTGTGAACATGTTTCCCAGGAGTGGTATGTAGGGGATGAGCATGTTTTAGCTTCTACTGGTAGACCATCGGTACAACAAGGTAAACATGGCTTCCTTGCCAATGAAACAACATTAGCTCCTCAGGAAGAAATTAGTGAACTGTTCGATTTCCTAACTACCTCTGGATATACGATTGGTATAGGAACAGGGAGACCGGAATTAGAAACGATTCAGCCTTTTCACCATTTAAATTGGTTACAGTATTTTGAAGAAAATAGGATTGTAACAGCTGATGAGGTGCTAAAGGCAGAACAACAGCTTCCAGAAACAAAATCTTTGTCTAAGCCTCATCCGTTTACGTACATCATGGGTCTTAAGGGGAAAGGCACATCTGTGTCAGACTGTTTAAATACTACTCTGCCTATTGAAAATGGAGAAGAGGTCTTAGTTGTCGGAGATTCCTTGGCAGATTTGCTTGCTGCTAGACAATTGGGATGTCAATTTGCTGCTGTCTTAACTGGTTTATCTGGAAAAGACGCAAGAAGCGAATTTGAAAAACATGCGGCGGACTATATTTTAGATTCCGTATTAGATATTAAGGGGATTTTATAAAAAGAAAGAGGGATTGCAATCTACGCAATCCCTCTTTCTATGAACCTAAATGCTCTCTACCTTCTCAGGTTCCAACCGCCCAGGCTCAAACGAATCGACCGTACTCAACTCCAGGACTTGAGCTTCATTTAATCCATCAATCATCTTTAGGACACGGATCACATTTGGACTTAATGTTTTATCAAGAGTTAACACCATGATTGCCTCGCCGCCTACTTCCGTCCGGCCTACCTGCATCGTACCAATATTGATGCTGTGATCGCCCAATAATGAACCCACTTTTCCAATCATACCAGGTACGTCGCGATGCTTAATATATAACAAGTACTTCTCTGGTTTCACATCAATCCGGTATTGGTTAATTTTCAAAATCCTCGCGCCATATCCATTTAAGACCGTTGCTCCAATCTTCGCGGTCTCATTACCCTGTGATACGCTTAGCTCCATATAATTCGCAAAGCCTTTATTAGTTGCATTCTTTACTACATTATGAGACACACCTTGCTCCTTCAAAAGGTGAAGTGCGTTAATCAAATTGACGGAATCACTTAAATGATAAGATAATACACCTTTTAATAAAGTACGAGTTAATAACTCTGTATCTTCGTTTACTAAATCACCATAATAATTGATTTCTATTTTGGTTGGAGCTTGCTTGTTTAATAATTGAATGACAAGCTGGCCCATTTGATCGCCAAGAAGTAAATAGGGCTGCAATTTTGCCTGTGTTTCCCCAGACATTTGCGGCATATTAACAGCATGTTGAATCGACTGTGTCTCAAAAATTTCGATAATTTCCGCGCTTACCTCTTGGGCTACTTTCTCCTGTGCCTCAACAGTTGATGCACCGAGATGTGGCGTTACAATAATGTTTGGATTTTCTAGTAATTCCGGATCTGCAACTGGCTCTTTTTCAAACACATCAAGCGCTGCTCCGGCAACATGGCCGGATTGCACGGCTCTTACCAGTGCTTTTTCATCAATAATGCCTCCGCGAGCACAGTTGACAAAGCGGACACCTTTTTTTGTTTTGCTTAAGTACTCATCGTTAATTAGTCCTCTTGTATCGTTAGTTAGAGGGGTATGGATCGTAATAAAATCTGATTCCTGTGCAATTAAATCAAGGCTTGCCTTTGTCATCCCCAGTTTTTTGGCCCGTTCCTCTGTCAAATAAGGGTCAAAACCTAAAATGTTCATTCCAAAGCTTTTGGCGCGTTTTGCTACCTCGGTACCAATCTTACCCATTCCAATGACACCTAGTGTTTTCTTATAAAGCTCCACCCCTTTAAAGGAGTTCCGGTCCCATTCGCCATTTGATGTTTTTTTGTGGGCTTGGGGAATTTTTCGAGCTAAGGATAGCATCATCGCTAAGGTATGTTCTGTTGCTGCAATTGTATTGGCACCAGGAGCATTAATAACAATAATTCCTTTACGAGTAGCTGCATTTACATCAATATTATCAACGCCAACACCTGCTCTTGCGATGACTCGTAATCGGCCCGCCACTTCTAGAAGCTCCCCGGTTACTTTTGTTTGGCTTCTCACAATGAGTGCGTCGTAATTCCCAATAATGGTCTTCAACTCTTCAACAGGAAGAGTGGGTTGCCGGTCGACAACGAAATTAGGATGGTCCAATAAGCTTTTTAATCCTGTATTGCTAATTCCATCGGTTACAAGTACTTTGTACATTTTCCTCCAAGCCTCCTCAATTTTTGCTTTCTAATAAAAAACGTCCCTCATAACAGACAGATTTGTCTTGTTATGAGGGACGTAAGGTCACGTGGTGCCACCCTCTTTTGCTGCACAAAAGAAGTGCAGCCTCAAGAAATTAACGGTTTCTACCGGGCGAGCCTACTAAAAGTCTTCAGCAGCCAGTTCAGAAGGGCTAGGCATGTTAAGAAACAGCACCGGTTCGCAGCAGCCACCGGCTCTCTGAAGCTTTTTCTTAATGCCGTCTTCATCAATACTTTTTTCAATTATAAAAGAAACTAATTTGTACGAAATTTCAAAATTCAATTGAATATAGGGATTATTCTACAACCATACCTTCAGGATTGTAAAGGGATAAAGCGGAAAAAATTTTAACTTTTTGAGTGAGGAAATTCACCATAAAAAAGTTATTCAGTAACGGCGCGGTAGTAAGCGATTACATGCATTTCCACCTAAATAAATATATTGTAAAAAAATTCAGACAGTCATATAATGTCTACAACAGAAAAACATTTGTGCGTGATATACGGACACATGTATGGGAGGCGAACACATGAAAGCAATCTCTATTGGATTATTAGGCTTAGGAACAGTTGGTTCAGGTGTAGTCAAAATCATTAAAAATCATCAGGATAAGTTAATTCACCAAGTGGGGTGTCCGGTAGTCATCAAAAAAATTCTTGTACAAGACCTACATAAAAGTAGACCTGTTGAGGTAGAAGCTCAAATGTTAACGTCAAGCGCCGATGATATTCTTTTCGACAATGACATTGATGTTGTTATTGAAGTAATGGGCGGAGTACAAGATACAAAGGATTATTTAATTACTGCTCTTCGCCAAGGAAAACATGTGGTTACAGCGAATAAAGATTTAATGGCCTTGCATGGTTCAGAGCTGTTAACCGTCGCCTCAGAACATGGCTGTGACTTGTTTTATGAAGCAAGTGTGGCGGGAGGCATTCCCATTTTAAGAGGCTTGGTTGACGGCCTGGCATCTGACCGGATTACACAAATGATGGGTATCGTAAATGGGACCACTAACTATATTTTAACAAAAATGAGCAATGAAGGCCGCTCCTATGACGAAGTTCTTAAAGAAGCCCAGGAGCTGGGATTTGCGGAGGCCGATCCAACCTCAGATGTAGAAGGGTTAGACGCCGCACGAAAAATGACCATCTTAGCGACACTAGGATTCTCTATGCATATCGATTTGGATGATGTAAAAGTAAATGGTATTTCTAATGTAACAGAAGAGGACTTACGCTACGGAAAACAATTAGGCTATACAATGAAACTAATTGGCTTCGCTCACCGTGAAGGAGAAAAAGTAGAAGTAAGTGTGGCCCCGACGTTCTTATCAGATAATCATCCACTTGCTTCTGTTCAAAATGAATACAATGCGGTTTATGTCTATGGTGAAGCAGTGGGGGAAACGATGTTTTACGGACCAGGGGCAGGAAGTTTACCAACCGCAACTGCCGTTGTTTCTGATCTTGTAGGTGTAATTAAAAATTTAAGACTGGGTGTAAATGGCCGAAGTGCGGTTACACCGCAGTACCCTAAGCGATTAAAAGAAGATGAAGAGAAATTCTCCAAGTATTTTCTGCGAATTCATGTCCAGGATGAGGTAGGCGTGTTTGCTGATATTACCTCCATTTTTGCAAAATACGGAGTTAGCTTTGAAAAAATTCTTCAATTGCCAATTAAGAAAAATGAAACATCAGAAATTGTTTTAGTGACCCATCGAGCATCTGTAACAGATTACGATAAAATTCTACTAGAATTATATGATTTAACAGCAGTCAAAGAAATAAAAAGTGCATATAGGGTTGTGAGGAAATCATTATGAGATGGCCAGGACTATTAGAAGCATATAAAGAATTTTTACCAATCAATAACGAGACTCCTAAACTAACATTAAACGAAGGAAATACGCCTTTAATCAAGCTTGAACGGCTTTCAAAGGAGTGGGATGTGGACCTCTATGTAAAGATGGAAGGTGCAAACCCAACTGGTTCATTTAAAGACAGAGGAATGGTGATGGCTGTGGCCAAAGCCGTAGAGGAAGGAAGTAAGACGGTGATCTGCGCCTCTACGGGTAACACTTCTGCTGCTGCAGCAGCATACGCAGCACGAGCAGGATTAAAGTGTATTATCGTTATACCAGAAGGGAAAATTGCCTTAGGCAAGCTTGCCCAAGCGATGATGTATGGAGCTGAGATCATCTCTATTGAGGGGAATTTTGATCAGGCATTGCAAATGGTTCGAAATATTAGCGAAGAAGAGCCAATCACACTTGTGAATTCCGTTAATCCATTCAGACTGGAAGGGCAAAAGACGGCTGCATTTGAGGTTTGTGAGCAGTTAGGAGAAGCGCCAGATATTTTGGCCATCCCAGTCGGAAACGCAGGAAACATTAGTGCCTATTGGAAAGGATTTAAAGAATTTGCTGATAAAAGGAGAACCGGGTTGCCAAGAATGTTTGGCTATGAAGCAGCAGGAGCGGCTGCTCTTGTGCATAACCGAGTATTTGAAAATCCAGAAACAATCGCAACGGCCATTCGAATTGGGAACCCCGCTAGCTGGGATTTAGCTGTTTCTGCTGTTCAAGAGTCAGATGGTCAGTTTGATGAAGTAACAGACGAAGAGATTATTGCTGCCTATAAAAAACTAGCTTCATCGGAAGGGGTCTTTGCTGAACCTGCATCCTGTGCCTCCATTGCTGGTATTTATAAAAGTATCCAACAGGGAAAGGTAAAAAAAGGGACAAAAATTGTGGCTGTCCTCACTGGAAATGGGTTGAAAGATCCAGATACAGCTATTGGCAGCAGTCTAGTTAAACCAGTTCAGTTGCCAAATGATGAAGAGGCGGTAAAAGGTCATATCAAAGGTGTTGTCCAACGTGACACTAAATGATCGACTAATCATTAAAATACCAGCAAGTTCAGCTAATCTCGGACCAGGATTTGATTCAATCGGTCTAGCTCTTAATTTGTATTTGACCTTAGAAGTTGATAAGCATGACAAATGGGAATGCCGATCACAATGTGAGGAATTAAAGGATTTACCAACTGATGAGAGTCATTTCATTTGCCAAGTTGCGATCCAGACAGCAGCTCACTATGGCATAAAACTATCCCCATGTAAAATTAGTGTGGATAGTGAGATTCCTTTAGCACGTGGACTAGGCTCAAGTGCCGCAGCCATTGTGGCCGGTATTGAGCTGGCTGATTCAGTAGGAGACCTGGGCTTGACTAAGCAAGAGAAGCTTCTCCTTGCTACTAAATGGGAGGGTCATCCTGATAATGTTGGTGCATCTCTTTTTGGAGGACTTGTCATTGGTTGTTATGGCCAAGATGAAGTAGATATGCTCTCCTTTACGGACCTTCCTTTTGAGATGGTAGCCCTGATTCCACAAGACATATTACTGACTAAAGAATCCCGAGAAGTTCTGCCGACAACCTATTCTCAAGGAGAGGCAATCCAAGCCTCTTCTACAGCCAATCTATTAGTTGCAGCTCTATTAAGCCAAAATTGGTCATTAGCGGGAAAAATGATGGAGAAGGACTTGTTTCATCAGCCTTACCGTAAACCGCTTATTCACGCTTATCATGAAATGGAACAACTGGCCAAATCTAGTGGCGCATTCGGGGTAGCGCTAAGCGGTGCTGGACCAACGGTTATTTGTTTTATCGAGAAAGGAAAGGGGAAGCAGCTTATGCATGCGATGCAAGCTGGATTTCCTGAAATGAACGCAAAGCTGTTGTCCATCAGCAATACAGGAAGTAATAAATGTACCGCAGAAGAATTTGTTCAGTAGAAAGAAAGGAGGCAGCCACGGCTGCCTCCTTTTAATCATTGATGTAATTCTCAAAATCCTCTTTACTCAATGGCTTACTAAATAAATATCCTTGCATTTGCACACAGTTTTTCGAAAGTAAAAACTCCTTTTGAAATTCTTTTTCCACTCCTTCAGCGATGACACTAAGACGAAGGGCTCGGGCAAAATTAATGATGGCCTCAGGAATCTCCGTATTTCTATACTCTTCATCGATATTCTGAATAAAGGATTTATCAATCTTCAAGGAATCGATTGGTAAATCCTTTAAATAACTTAAGGAAGAGTAACCAGTACCAAAATCATCAATTGAAATAGCAATTCCCATATTTTGAAGAGTTTGTAGTGAATGAACAATTTCAGTCGAATTGTTAAGAAGTATACTTTCGGTAATTTCAATTTCAAAGTTTTGTGGGTTTAAACGGCTTTCGGATAGAATTTCTTTCACACGTTTGACCATACTATCCGGCTCTTGAAATTGACGTGCAGAGAAATTAACTGAAATTGATAGCGATTGCGAACGCTTCAGGTTCCAGCTGCTAATCTGTTGACAAGCTGTCTTCATGACGATCTCCCATAAAGATTGAATGAGTCCCGTATCTTCAGCTATCGGGATAAACAAATCCGGTGACACGAATCCAAATTCTTCATCATTCCATCTGACTAATGCCTCAGCACCAAAGATTGTACCAGAGTCAGCATTGATTTTGGGCTGGTAATACACTTCGATTTTTTCATTCTCAATAGCTTTACGTAAACGGGATTCCAATCTTGGCCTTTTTACATTGGACTGATTTATTTTTTCCGAGTAAACCACTACTTTATTGCCGCCCATCTTTTTAGCTGCATACATAGCCAAATCCGCATAAATAACAAGTGTATCTATTTCTTTTGATTGGTCAGGATACAAGCTAATTCCACAACTGGCACCAAGGTAAATTTCACTTCCATCAAGAGAATATGATTTTTTAAGGTTGTTGACAATTTTTTCAGCAACATTTTTTGTTTCGGAGATATCAAAGTCCACTAGAAAAATAATAAATTCATCTCCGCCTTGTCTTGTAATGATAATGGTGTCATCTTCTGGGAGACAATTCTTAATACGGTTAGCAACGGTTTTCAATATTTCATCTCCCTTGCTATGCCCAAAGGAGTCATTGACTTGTTTAAACCGATCCAAGTCGATGAATAAAACAGATATTTTTCCCCCCGTTTTATTAGCACGGTTAATAAAAGGGGTTAATTTTTCAAGAACATACCTTCTGTTTAATAAGCCTGTTAAAGGATCATGGTAGGCCTGGTATTCAATGAGTTCTTTACTTTGATGTAAGTCTTTAACATAGCTCTGTAAATGTTTAGAAAGAGAATTCACATTTTCAGTAAGTAAACCTAACTCATCTTTTCGATTTAAGTGGATGTTTTTTTCGTAATTTCCTTGAGCGATTTCATTGACCTGGTCAACGATATATCCAATTGGCTGTGTAATGGACCGAGAAAAGATAAAGCTGATTATTAATACAATAATCATAATGGCAATAGACAGAAGGACATGGACCATTAACTCATGACGAAGCTCCTGCTCGATCAAGCCATAATTATAAACAAGACCAATCACATAGGCTTGGTCATTTTTAGGAAAAACAGGCACAAAGGTTTTCATGATACTTTTCCCATTCAAACAAACCTTATATGATTGTAATTCTTTCGTTTTTATCGCTTTTTTTACAAATTTTGTATCATCTTTCACATTGCGGTATTTGTAGGATCCATACCATATGGGTCTAGCGGAAATTCGTATATAACTATTTCCGTTTAGATGAACCACTTCACTCTTTTTACCAAAGTTCTTAGGATTGATGACGGATAATTCCAAAACTCCTCGTTCTTTTATAAAACCTTCGATTACCTTCCCAGGTCCGAATCGTTCCTCGTATTCTAACACTTCATTGTCTCGAAAATAGGGGTTAATGATGTAATTCGTAGACCCATCAAAATAATAGCCCCATTTATCGATATGTTCGGGATCGGAGGACGCAATTTCTATTGGAC
Source organism: Bacillus sp. SLBN-46 (assembly GCF_031453555.1). Lineage (GTDB taxonomy): Bacteria > Bacillota > Bacilli > Bacillales > Cytobacillaceae > Neobacillus. Next base: position 1,575,029 of record NZ_JAVIZM010000001.1, read on the forward strand.
CAGACCAATAATGCGGCAAGGTTACCCCTTTACCAACGGAAACAGGTGTTAAAGCGAACAGTTGTTGATAGGCATCATACCAATAACCCCAATCCTTAGTTGACATGTTTATTTCTTCAGGGTCGGAAGATTTTACGCCGATAATGTCATCTGTCGTTTTGGCTAATAAAGTAATATGAGAAACGCCTACTTCCTTTGCTAATGACGTTAACTGTTCATTGCTTATGTCTTGGTAGTTTGCGGGAAGCTTTTGTTTTATTGCTAGTGAAGCTATTCTAAGGTCTCTACCTAGAATATCCTCCACATAAAGCGATCCTTCTTTTGTTTTCTCTACTTGGAGGGAGACCTCTTTAATGATCATTTCAATTTCTTTCTCGTTAAAGTTGAGTAACTGACTTTTCGAACGAACATAATGAAAGGTATTATTGCTTAGTAGAATCAAGAAAACTAAAAGGCAAAAAAGTAGCGGAATCTTTTTCTTAATGGACAATAATAAACACTCCAATTAACTGAGGGTATAATCCTCTATTATCTGTTTAGCTTTTTCAAGCAGACCCTATATTATTACTTGAAATTTCCGTATATCATATGGGAATAAGCTTAGTTTTTAAAAAGAGAAGGGATTGTTGACAAATGGATTTTATAAATAAGGTAGTTGTGGTCACAGGGGCGGCAAATGGAATTGGACGTGGCGTGGCATCCGCCTTTGCTGAAAAAGGGGCAAAGGTAGTTATAGCGGATGTAGACTCTGAGTCAGGGAACATGGCTGCTCTCGAACTAAGAAACCATGGAGCAGAAGTACAATTTGTGAAAACAGATATTAAATCGGAAAAGGACATCATTCACCTATTTGAAACGACCAAAAATACATATGGAACCATTGATATATTAATTAATAATGCCGGGAAGAGTGTGTTTAAATCCCCCTATGAGTTATCTATAGAAGAGTGGGACGATATCATTAATACCAATCTGAGAAGTGTTTTCCTTTGCTCGAGGGAGGCGGCTAAGTATATGAGAGAGAACGAAGGAGGAGGATCCATTGTAAACATTGCATCCACTAGAGCCCTTATGTCAGAACCAAATTCAGAAGCATACGCGGCAACAAAAGGTGGAATTACCGCAATAACCCATGCAATGGCTGCTTCATTTAGTAACGATAGAATTACAGTTAATGCCGTTTCTCCAGGCTGGATTCATACAGGAGACGAATCAGAACTATCGGAACTCGATCATGAGCAGCATCTATCTAAACGTGTAGGCAAACCTAGCGATATCGCACGTGCCTGTCTCTATTTAACAGATTGCGAAAATGATTTTGTTACTGGTATTAATTTAGTCGTTGATGGAGGAATGACTCGGAAAATGATTTACACTGAATAAATTCACATGGATTAGAGCTCCTTATTTGTTTCTCCTTACTCGTACACTTATGAGTCACAATATGGTAAAATAGTGTAAATATTGTGAAAAAGAGAGGAGGTCTCATAAATTGAAGCTGCCAATCATTGAAACAAAACTACGAATCCCTGCAGTGAAGGATGAGTTTATTAGAAGAGCAAAACTAACTCAAAAAATGAAGAAGATTCCTGACTACCCTTTGACCATCATTCATTCCGGTGCAGGTTTTGGAAAAAGTACGGCGCTTGCTTTATTTATGAGAGACGAAGCCATACAAGGGTGTTGGTACTCCATCTCGCCAATGGATGACGACATCCTGCCATTCCTTTCCTATGTCATCCATTCCATTCGCCGAGTTGTCCCTGAATTCGGAATGGAGCTATCGAATTATATTGATACGATGGACCGTTATATTCGTGCAGAAGAACTGAGTGTATTATGTTCACTTTTTATAAATGAAGTCCTTTCCATCTCAACTGAATTAACATTGATCTTAGATGACTTTCATCAAATAGAACATTCCTATACGATTAATAGCTGGATAGAGAAATTGCTTGAACACATCCCTTCCAATTTACATATTGTTATTTCCAGCCGAAGTAGACCAGGATGGAAGCATTTGACGAAAATGAAGGTATGTGGGCAATTACTAGAAATCACGAAGGAAGATTTAGTCCTTACCCTTGAAGAAATGGAACTGCTATTAACTGACCTTTATGGATTAAATATTGAGGCAAGCCATTTACAAACGATTTATCAGATGACAGAGGGATGGGTGATTGCTTTATGCATGATTGCACAGCAAATTCCTCTTACAAACGATATTTCGGATCTTTTTGAACACTCCTCACATTCACTTCAAGATTTATTCCAATACTTAGTGATGGAAGTCTTCTCAAAACAGCCTCCAATCATCCAACAGTTTTTAGAGCAGACCTCGATTTTTGATGAAATAGAGGAAGAAATTTGTGATGAGGTGATGGGGCTTCAAGCCGCCTCTGGAATGCTAGAGCAATTAAAAGAAAGAAATTTATTCATACAAAAGGTAGGGTTGAGCCATTACCGGTATCATGCACTTTTTAAAGAATTCTTAGAAGAGTCCCTCCAAAAAAACAATCCAACTAATTATGCTATGCTTCACGAAAGAGCCGCTCGTTTTTATGAAAAACGAGAATTATGGGAGGAAGCCCTTCACCACTATAAAAAAATTAACCACTATAAAGCGATTGCTTCTATTCTTCAGGAGAATGGTTTAAGTATGCTTGAAAGTGGCAAATTAGATAGCTTATTTGATCAGCTAAGAATGGTTCCAGAAGTGGAAATGCAAGCCTATTATCTCCTTTGGTTTCTAAAAGCAGAGGTGTATCGTTACCGATCCCAGTACCAAGAGGCCGAGGAGTGTTACACTAAAACTTTCGCCGGTGCTGAGAAAAAGCAAGACTACTTGGGCATGAGCAGGGCGTTAGAAGGAAAAGCCAAAATCTATTTAGATACGATACAACCGCAGCTCGCAGAAAAAATTTTATATGAAGCAATTACTTATCGAGAGAAATCTATGAGTTCAGCGGAGGAAAAGGGGAAACTCTATCACTTACTTTCTGAGAATCTATTAAACTCAGGTAAATCGTCTGAAGCAGAAAAATGGATAAAAAAGACGAAGGAATCGATGCTGGACAGCTTGGATGGAAATTTAGAAGCTAGATTATATCTACGAACCGGTCGTTTTGAACAAGCGAAGAAAGCGCTTTATTTTAAAAAAGGAGAGCTGAATGGGACAAATGTTACATCCTTGCCGCAATCGCACCGTGAAACCGATTTATTACTTTCCCTCATCGAAGCCTTTACTGGAGAAGGGATAAAGGCGAAGGAGCTCGCTCAAGCAGGAATTCAGCAAGGTATAAACTTAAATGCGCCATTTGTTGAAGCCTGTGGCTGGATTCGTATGGGGCATGCCGTACAAGTGTTAAATAAATATGATTTAAATCTAGCAGAAACCTGTTACCAAACCGCATTAGATATTATGGAGCAGCTTAATGTGGATCGCGGTAAAGCGGAGCCGCTTATGGGTCTCTGTATTTTATATGGAACAAGAGGTGAGCTGGAACGGGCTTTGGAGGCAGGGGAAAGAGCCCTTCAGGAAACGGAAAAGGTTCATGATGTATGGCTGTCAGCACTTATTACTTTGTGTATTGGGATTACCTGTATTTATAATGATCGTTTGCCGAAGGCACATCACTATCTAGAAAAAACCCAGTCATTATTTTTACTATGTGAGGATTATTTTGGACTGATGCTAAGTTATTTCTGGATGTCTCATGTTTATTATGTACAGAAAAGCACGGAAGATTTTAGGAAGAGCATGACTGATTTTCTAAATATCGTGCAGAGTAACGATTATGAATTTTTCTTTCATAAAAGATCGGTTTTTAGCCCGAGGGATTTACAAGTATTTGTTCCCTTATTATTGGAGGCGATAAAAGAAAAAATTCATCAACCGTATGTGGCGAAAATTCTTCAGAATATGGGTGTCGCCATAATCGACTCGCATCCTGGGTATTCACTAAGAGTTCAGACACTGGGTCAATTTAAGGTTTGGCTTGGTGAGAAGGAGGTAGCTGAAAAGGATTGGCCCAGAGAAAAAGCGAAAGAATTGTTTCAGTTACTTATTACTGTAAGTGAGCCGATGGCGAAGGATGAAATAATCCAGGTTCTTTGGCCTTACCATGATAAAAAAAGTGCGGACCGCGATTTTAAAGTGGCGTTGAACAGTCTTCACCATGTATTGGAACCAACAAGAAAAGCAAGGGCTGCTCCTTTTTTTATCATAAGAGAAGGAATGTTTTATGGGTTAAACCCGCAGGCGGTCATCGAATTGGATACGACTGAATTTCAGTCCTGGATTCAGGATGGATTAAATGAGACTAACTTTGATAAGATTGTTTATTTTTTAGATAAGGGCTTAACCCATTATCAAGGAGAATATTTACCTGACCGACGCTATGAAGATTGGTGTATTAATAAAAGAGAAAGTATGCTCGTTTATTTTTTACGAGGTGCTGAAAAAATGGCCCAGTTAATGGTCCGAGGAGAAAACTATGATACGGCCATTTACTGGTGTGAAAAAATTTTAGAGCGTGACCGAACCTGGGAAGAAGCTTATCGTTTACTAATGTATTGTTATTATCGAAAAAACAATCGTCCACAAGCGATGAAGTGGTATCAAAAATGCACAGAAGTGTTGGAGGAGGAACTTGGTGTGTCTCCATTAGAACCGACGAAACATATGTACGACATGATTATTGAATCAAAAAGCATCATCAATCCAATTGAGCAGCCTAAATAGAGGGCTGCTCTTTTTTGTAACTGCTCTGTAACTCTCATTACCTATCATAAAATTAAAGCTTTGCCAGTTTGTGAATAACTATTTTAAGGGGGAAAAAGAGTGAAGGGGAACAAAGGAAGATGGGCCTTATTAGGATTACTTATTTTTATGATGGTATTTGCCAGTGCGTGCAGCTCCGACAAGTCATCATCCGAGTCAAATGACAAGGGTGGAGAAAAGACGGAAAGTAAAGAACCAATTAAGATTGGGGTTCTGGCTTCTAAGACGGGTGCACTAGAAGCATACGGCAAACAAACATTAAGAGGCTTTGAGCTAGGGCTTGATTATGCAACGGAAGGAAAAATGGAGGTTGCTGGTCGGAAAATCGAATTCATTGTTGAGGATACAGAAACGAAACCTGAAGTTGCAGTTCAAAAAGCAACAAAGCTATTAGAGGAAGATAAGGTAGACTTCCTTGTTGGATCCTCAAGTTCAGCTGATACATTAGCTGTGCTCCCGCTGGCAGAGGAATATCAAAAAGTCATGGTTGTTGAACCAGCTGCGGCTGATAGTATTACAGGTTCAGAGTTTAATAAGTATATTTTCCATTCCGCACGTAACTCCTCTCAAGATGCCGTTGCAGGTGCAGCAGCCATTGCAAAGAAGGGGGTTAAAATTGCTACACTTGCTCCTGATTATGCCTTTGGTCGTGATGGTGTGGCTGCCTTTAAAGAAGCAGCGAAAAAGCTTGGTGCAGAGATTGTGAAGGAAGAGTATGCAGATCCTGCTGCTACAGACTTCACTTCTAACATACAAAAAATTGTTGACGCAAAACCAGATTACCTATTTGTCGTATGGGCTGGCGCCAACTCCCCGTGGAAGCAAATTGCCGATATGAAGGTTCAAGAAAAAGGAATCAAGATTTCTACTGGCGCACCTGATATTGCTGCCTTATCAACGATGGAACCACTAATTGGTATGGAAGGTTTCACTGTTTATTACCATGATCTGCCGAAAAATAAAATCAATGATTGGCTTGTTTCTGAACATAAGAAGAGATTTAACGGAGATGTTCCAGACCTATTTACACCTGGTGGGATGAGTGCTGCCATCTCCATTGTGGAAGCATTGAAGAAAACAAATGGGGAAGCAGATTCTGATAAGCTGATTAAAACGATGGAAGGTATGAGCTTTGATACGCCGAAAGGAAAAATGACGTACCGCCCAGAGGATCACCAAGCATTACAAACGTTGTATGCCATTAAATTAGAGAAGAAAGATGGCGTTTCCTATCCTGTACCAGTATTAATCAGAGAATTAACTCCAGAGGAAACTGCACCTCCAATTCGTAATAAGTAAGCCATCACGAACAGAAGAAGTAAGTGTGATCAGTTAATAAACAGGACGAGGGTTTGACCGAAATCATCACAGGTCACCCTCTTCCTTATTTTTAGCAAATAGAGGTGGTGAAACAGATGGCAACTCTTTTAGAAACAAGTGATTTATCCATACGCTTTGGCGGTCATACAGCTGTCGATTCCGTTAGTATTAGCATCCCAGAAAAGCACTTTAAATCCATCATTGGTCCCAATGGGGCAGGGAAAACAACGTTCTTTAATCTACTAAGCGGCCAATTAACTCCCACAAAGGGAAAAATCCTCTTCCGCGGGAAAGACATTACACGTTACTCCCCGACAAATCGGACGAGAGCTGGAATTGGTCGTTCCTTCCAAATTACCAATGTATTTCCGAGCCTAACTGTTTTAGAGAATGTCCGATTAGCCGTTCAATCCCAGGCGGGAATTCGGTATCAAATGGTGTTTCATTATAAAAAGTATCGAGCCTTTGAAGAGCGGGCATTAGAGTGGCTAAAGCTCGTGCTTTTGGATGATAAAAAGGATTCATTAGCTAGTAATCTTGCACACGGTGAAAAACGGAAACTAGAAATTGCCATGCTGCTGGCTCTTGAAACGGAGGTCCTCTTATTAGATGAACCTACCGCAGGGATGTCACTCGAAGAAGTTCCAGCCATATTAGAAGTGATCAAACGAATTAAGGAACAAGGGAACCGAACCATCATCTTGATTGAGCACAAAATGGATATGATTCTCGATTTATCTGATTCGGTCATGGTCCTATTTAATGGCAGACTCCTTGCTGACGGAACCCCTGAAGAAATCATGAAAAACGATACAGTGCAGTCCGCATATTTAGGAGGTCAATTTGATGAACGACCTATTGAAGCTTAATGGAGTGGAAACGTTTATCGGACAATACCACATTCTCCAAGGCGTTTCCTTAGAGGTGAAAAAAGGCGAAGTGACCGTGCTTCTCGGGAGAAATGGTGCAGGGAAAACAACAACATTACGTACGATCATGGGCCTCAATCCAGCATCAAAGGGGAGCATTGTTTTTAATGGTGAACCCATTCAGACCCTGCCAACCTATACGATAGCTCAAAAGGGGATCGGCTATGTGCCTGAGGACCAGGGAATATTTGCTGGTTTGACCGTTGAAGAAAACATGAAGGTAGCCATTCAAAAAGATAACGTTGAAACAGCGAAACGGATGGACTACATTTTAAACCTGTTTCCTGATTTAAAGAAATTTTGGAAAAAACCAGGTGGGTTACTAAGCGGCGGGCAAAAGCAAATGCTGTCAATTGCTAGAGCGTATGTGAATGAAAACGAGCTCTTATTAATTGATGAACCGAGCAAGGGCTTAGCGCCAATCGTAGTAGAAAAAGTGATGGAGTCCATTTTACAAATGAAGGAACAAACCACCATTGTATTAGTAGAACAAAATTTTATGATGGCTAGTACCATTGGTGATTGTTTTTACATTATTGATGATGGCAGGTCTGTTAGCCATGGCAATATGAAGCAATTAAAGGAAGATGAAGAGATGAAACGGAAGTACTTAGGAATTGCCTAAGGAAGGAGGAAGTTCTTCGTGGACTTATTCATGAATTTAGCCCTGAATGGTTTAGCCACAGGGATGCTGATCTTTTTATTAGCAGCAGGTTTAACCTTAATCTTTGGTTTAATGGATGTTCTGAATTTTGCACATGGCGGATTATTTGCCTGGGGCGCATATAGTGGTCTTTGGATTTATTCCCAAACAGGCAGCTTTCTCATTGGAATCCTGGGAGCAATTGTTACCGGATTTTTGCTAGGAATAATAATAGAAAAGTGGATTATCAAGCCAGTTTACGGAAATCATGTGCAGCAAATCTTGATTACGTTGGGTCTCATGCTTGTATTGTCTGAGATGTTGAAGGTCATTTGGGGGCCGAATCAACTAACAGCTTCACCTCCTGAATATTTGAAGGGCAGCTGGGAGCTTGGCGGCGTCATTATCATCAAATACCGAGTATTTATTATTTTAGTAGGCTTTCTTATTTTTGCTGGAGTGCAATATTTGCTCAAGAAAACCAAAATCGGCTTGGTTGTCAGGGCAGGTGTCATGAATAAAGAAATGGTTCAAGCACTTGGAATCAACATTCAACGGGTGTTTATGTTTGTTTTCATGATTGGAGCAGGGATGGCGGCACTTGGAGGTGTCTTGCTTGGACCTTACTCTGGGGTCATTCATGCAGGTATGGGGATGGAGTTTGCTATTTTAGCCTTCATTGTTGTCGTGATTGGAGGAATGGGCAATTTTAAAGGCTCCGTTTTAGCCGCTATTTTAGTTGGGCTTTCCGGGTCTTTTATGGCTTATTATGTTCCGGATCTTTCCCTAGCTGTTAATATGCTCCTCATGGCGATTGTGTTAATTATTCGGCCTCAGGGTCTATTCGGGGCAAAGGGGTGAATACATTGAGGTTTATGCAGGGAAATAGGATGACAGCCATCGTGCTAATCGTTGCGGCTTTTCTTCTCCTCTTGCCATTTGTTTATGAATCTAGAAACTTGTTTATCTTATTAACACAGGTGTTTGTTTTTTCTATTTTTGCGATGAGTTATGACCTATTACTAGGTTTTACGGGAATTGTCTCTTTTGGTCATGCCATGTTTTTTGGAATTGGTGCCTATTCAATGGGGATTTTTATGAAGAGGTTTGAGCCAACCATGTCCTACTTCTTTTTGGCAGTTTTGACGACGATTGCCCTTACAGCTATTGTTAGTTTCGTTGTTGGATTACTCACGCTTCGATTGAAAAGTCATTTTTATGCCATGCTAACTCTTTCGTTATCTGGACTTTTTCTCGTGTTAGCAGAAAAATGGCGGACCATGACGTATGGGAATGATGGTTTTACTTTTCGAGTACCAGAACCGTTTATTGACAGGACTCATTTTTATCTTCTTTGTCTTTTTGTCATGGTGGCCGTGTTTTTGATCCTTAAACGCTTTACCAACTCTCCGCTTGGGCGGGTGCTTCAGGCCATTCGCGAAAATGAACAACGGACAGAGTCGTTAGGCTTCCATGTCTTGCATTATAAGATTGCAGCGAGTATCGTTTCTGGGGTTTTAGCAGGAATAGCCGGTATTTTATATGCAATTTCACTCCGATTTGTGAATACAAGCGTATTTTCAATGGATATTACTTTAGATGCTTTATTAATGACGATTATTGGGGGAGTTGGAACACTAGTCGGAGCAATCATCGGAGCTGGATTAATAGAATTTGCACATGATTGGCTGACCGAACTGGCAAAAGAGCATTGGATTTTTGAGCGTTGGATTATCTTTTTCGGGATTATTTACATTTTAGTCGTTATGTTCTTCCCGCGAGGAATTGTGGGTACGTTAAGTACAATTTCATGGAAACGAAAAAAACACCCTTCTGTAAAAAAAGAACAAAAAATGGTGGGGTAGAAGGAGGACCTAGTGGAAATCAATCAAATAGCTTCCTTCGTCGTTCGTTTTCAACTGGCCACTGTCGAGAAGGACACTGGAAGGAAACATTGGAGAATTAAAGTGACGCATGTTCAGGAGGATAGGGAAACGTTGTTTGAGTCAATTGAGGAAGCCATGGAATTTATGCAGGAAATGGCGGAAGAAGCTTAGATGAGTAGGTGATGGGGTTGCAGATAGGAATACTCAGTACAGGGATATATTTACCAGAGAAATATATGACGGGAAAAGAGATTGCCGAATTGGCATGTATCCCTGAAGGTATTGTCGAAGAGAAAATGGGAATTAAGAAAAAGCATATTCCAGGTCCAACTGATCATACGTGTGAGATGGGGATTATTGCTGCTAAACAAGCAATTGCAAAGGCAGGCATCGATCCATTAGAGATTGATCTAGTTATCTATATTGGCGAGGAACATAAGGAATACCCCCTTTGGACAGCAGGAATTAAACTCCAGGAAGAAGTCGGTGCTTTTCATGCTTGGGCCTTTGATGTGGCCTTAAGATGCGGGACGACTGTTATGGCGTTAAAAGTAGCTAAAAGTATGATGCTCGCTGACCCAGACATTCGAACCGTTTTGTTGGCAGGAGGGTATCGGAACGTGGATTTCATTGATTACGAGAATCCAAGAACCCGTTTCATGTATAATCTCGGGGCAGGAGGAGGAGCCATTCTTCTTAAGAAAGACCACAACGAAAACCTGGTATTAGACACCCAAATGATTACTGACGGTTCTTTTTCGGAGGATGTCGTGGTTGTTGCTGGAGGAACGAAGAACCCCATTTCAAAAGCAGCAATTGACCAACGTCTGAATATGCTTGATGTTCTTGACCCAGAAGGGATGAAGCAGCGTTTAGAACAGAAGTCGATGGATAATTTCTTAAAGGTCATCCGTGAATCGGTCCGGAAAAGCGGCTTTAGTGAGAAAGATATTGATTATTTAGCTATTCTCCACATGAAGAAATCCGCCCATGAATATGTATTAAGGGAATTAGGTTTGTCCAACGAACAGTCTATTTATCTAGAAGACTATGGGCATATTGGTCAAATTGATCAAATTCTATCACTGGAATTAGCCTTAGAGTCCAAAAAGGTAAAGGATGGCGATGTAGTCGTCTTGGTTAGTGCTGGAATTGGGTACGCCTGGGGAGCAACTACAATTAAATGGGGAAAGGGTGATTAGTATGGTAAATGTAACAATGAAAGAAGTACTGCTGCCAAATGGAGAAACACTTGCCTACAGAGAAAGAGAAGGCGGGGAGAAAAAGCTTTTATTAATCCACGGAAACATGACTTCCTCCAAGCATTGGGATCTTGTATATGAAAATATCAATCCAAAGTATAAAGTCTATGCAGTTGATTTACGCGGGTTCGGAAACTCGACGTATAACCAATTAGTCATGTCTATTAAAGATTTTTCAGATGATGTGAAGCTGTTTGTTGAGGCACTTGGCTTAAGGGACTTTGCTATTGCTGGATGGTCAACCGGTGGTGCAGTAGGGATGCAGTTTGCTGCTGATTATCCAGGCTATTGTAACAAACTGATTTTACTTGCTTCTGCATCCACAAGAGGCTATCCGTACGATGGAAAAATAAAGGATGAAGACGAGCTGCGGAGATTGACCATGCATGAAGAAATGAAGAGCGATCTCGTTCGCACCATTCCTATTCAAACAGCCTATGACACGAATAATGCTGAGTTGCTAAAGTTGATATGGAATTCGGTTATTTATACCCACAATCAACCAGAGCCTGAACGTTATAATGAATATGTTCAGGATATGAGAACGCAGCGAAATCTTGCTGAGGTGTATTATGCCTTAAATAACTTTAATATGAGCCATCATTTTAATGGCTTGGTCGAGGGCAATGGAAAAGTAGATGACATCGATGTACCTGTATTGGTTCTTTACGGAGAGCGGGATATGGTGGTTGTACAAGAAATGACAAACGAGCTTATTGAGGACTTGGGAGATAAAGCAACCGTCATAGAATTAAAGAATTGCGGTCACTCAGCATTAGTAGATGACTTGCCGCAATTGTTGCATGCTATGGAACAATTTTTAGATAGTGAGGTAAAGGTATGAGATTAAAAGATAAAGTGGCCATTATAACAGGTGCTGCTGCTGGAATTGGATTAACGGCAGCAGAAGTTTTTGCGCATGAAGGTGCCAAAGTGGCCATGGCAGATTATAACGTGGACCAAGGTGTAGAGCAGGCGAGAGTGTTACGGGAAAAAGGTTATGAGGTGACATTTTTTCAAGTCAATGTAGCGGACCGTGTCAGTGTAGATTCAATGGTTGAAAAGGTACGTGAGGTATATGGAAACATCGATATCCTAATTAATAATGCGGGGATCACAAGAGATGCCATGCTGTCAAAATTGACGGTGGAAGATTTTCAAAAGGTAATCGATGTTAACCTGACAGGTGTGTTCCATTGTACACAAGCCGTCTTACCATCGATGGTTGAAAAGGGAAGAGGTAGAATTATCAACACTTCTTCTGTATCAGGCATTTACGGAAATGTCGGTCAGACGAATTATGCGGCCACAAAAGCTGGCGTGGTTGGAATGACGAAATCGTGGGCAAAGGAGCTTGGAAGAAAAGGAATCAATGTCAATGCGGTTGCCCCAGGCTTTATAGAAACAGGAATGACGGCAAAGGTTCCAGAAAAAGTATTAAATCAAATGAAGCAAATGGTGCCGCTGGCCAGATTAGGCAAGCCGGAGGATATTGCAAATGCCTATCTTTTCTTAGCATCGGAAGAATCCAACTATGTTAACGGTACCGTGTTGCACGTGGACGGCGGAATAATGATGTAAATGGAAAAATCGACCTTACGGGGTCGCTTTTTTTTTGAAAGATAAGAATTTATAAAATTTGTCACAGCTACAGTCCTTGATACTGTGGTATTTTATGTCCCGATTCAATGGAAAGTAGCCCGACCGGTAAATAGGAGAAGTTTATAATGCCCGAGCTAAGAGAAAAAGCTCACGACCGGTAATAGAAGAAGTTTCTAATGCCCGTGGTAAGTGATAGAGTGCGCGACCGGTAAATAGGAGAAGTATCTAATGCCCGTGGTAAGTGATAGAGTGCGCGACCGGTAAATAGGAGAAGTTTCTAATGCCCGTGGTAAGTGATAGAGTGCGCGACCGGTAAATAGGAGAAGTTTCTAATGCCCGTGGTAAGTGATAGAGTGCGCGACCGGTAAATAGGGGAAGTTTCTAATGCCTATGGTAAGTGAAAAAGTGCGTGACCGGTAAATAGGGGAAGTTTCTAATGCCCGAGCTAAGGGAAAAAGCTCACGATCGGTAAATAGAAGAAGTTTCTAATGCCCACGGCAAGGTTGCCTGACTGCTAAAGGCTAAGGACTTTTGTACGCTTAAGTGCGACTAGGCCTCTGTCTGCGCTTCGCTAGCCAATCGACCAGTCTTCTTGATCGGGGCTGATCAAGCGCTTGCTCTTTTCTAATAGTCTGTGTTAAACAATATTGTTCATTTTTATACTCTGTTGATTGGAGTGGAAGGCGCTCGATCCTCGAAAATGCTATCGCATTTCCTTCGTGCGGTGTTCATTCGAGGAAGCAAATTCAATGTCCTGTGGGAGTACATTTCAGGGGAGACCCCGTAGGCGTGAGCGACGAAGAGGCTCGCCGAAACTCCCAAGGAAAGCGAAGCTCCTGGAGCGGAAATCAATAGACATGCAACAAAGCCTTTTTGTAAAATGTAACATGTAACTCATCTGTAACTAATTAAAAGTAAAATGGTTCCATCTAGTAGTGAAGGAGCGATTGTTTGGTGAGGTGGGAACTGGATTGGCTGGATAATAGAGCAAGATTATCGCCAAATAAAATAGCGGTTATCGATGAAAATACAAATAAAAGTTGGTCATACAAAGAATTAAATGAACGTTCTGCTTCTGTGGCAAGCTGGCTTAAGGAACGCGGCGTTAAAGAAGGAGACCGCATTGCATTGCTCTCTCCCAATCATATTAGTTGCTTTGATTTATTATTTGCCTGCAGTAAAATCGGTGCTATATTCGTCCCACTTAATTGGCGTTTATCGATACATGAGATACGTGAAATCATTAAAGATTGCAGCCCTGTCTTAATAGGAATGCATCTCCAGTTTGGATCTCTCTGTGATCAACTAACTGATCTGGGTGTAAGCTGCTTTTGTGTGGGAGAGACACACTATGAGAAAATCACCAACCATCCCAAAAGTGAGAAGTTTTCCGAAGAAATTACTGAAACGAATCCGTTAGCGATGATTTACACTGGAGGGACGACAGGGAAACCAAAAGGTGTAGTCCTTAGTCACCAATCGATTCTGTGGAATGCTATAAACACCATTACCAGCTGGAGCCTAACGGAGGAAGATGTAACCATCAATTATTTACCCATGTTTCATACCGGGGGATTAAATGCGTTAAGCCTTCCAATCTTAATGATTGGGGGAACAGTGGTAGTAGGTAATCAGTTTTTCGCTCAAAAAACAATAGAATCTATTAATCGTTTTCGTTGCACTATTATACTCCTAGTCCCAACTATGTATCATATGCTCATTCAAACCGATGAGTTTCATATGAATGATTTTCCAACGATGAAGATTTTTTTATCAGGTGCTGCACCGTGTCCTTTACAAATATACGAGGCCTTTCAAAAAAAGAAGCTGGCTTTTAAAGAGGGATATGGGTTAACCGAAGCGGGGCCCAATAATTTTTATATTCGTCCGGAGGATGCTCAAGTAAAACGTGGTTCAGTTGGAAAACCGATGCTGTTTAACTCTATCAAACTTGTGAAAGTAGATGGGCAAGAAGCAGAGGTGAATGAGATTGGTGAACTGTGGATCAAGGGGAAGCATGCCTTCTCCTATTATTGGAATCATGAACAAGCAACAGAGGAAACATTAAAAGATGGATGGGTTCAAACAGGGGATTTGGCGAAAAAAGATGAGGATGGTTTCTTTTATATCGTAGGACGGAAAAAAGATATGATTATTACAGGAGGAGAGAATGTGTATCCTCTTGAAATTGAGCACTGGCTAGGCGGCCATTCCGCTATAGATGAAGTAGCGGTAGTAGGCTTACCAGATGAAAAATGGGGGGAAATGGTCGCTGCTTTTATTGTTCTAAAAGACTCCTCTAAAATAAGTGAGGAAGATTTGATAGCATACTGTGAAGCCAAACTGGGGAGATATAAAATTCCAAAACGCTTTACCTTTTTAAAGGAATTGCCGAAAACCCATGTGGGAAAAATAGATAAAAAGAGTTTAAAGGAAATCAGCCTACAAAGGTAAAGGGAGAACGTCAGCGTTCTCCCTTTTTTTCGTAAATTAGTCCATTATTTTATGGGCGAGATTTAGGGCAGTATCTGCAACGGTTAGATCAACCTGGAGCTGCTCACTTAAATCATGTGGATGATAAAATCCTCTTTCCACCATAAAGTTTGTGATTTTTTCATGAGTGGCAATCGCATCATTTAATTGCGCTCTTAAAGCAGATTTTAATTCTGGTGTAGCTGTTTCCGTAATGGCTACAGCATAATTTCTAATTCCTGCCTTGGCTGAAATGAGAAAATCTGTTGCAATGACTTGGTCGGTTAAACCACCCATGCCCATCATGTTTTGGATGAATTCATTCAACTAGTTTCCCTCCGATTTGTTAAAAACTGCTGTAATTGTTGAATATGCTGAGTCCCAGTCGTAACGTCAGCGGATAGAATGGCCTTTAGCTCTGCATCAACCGCTAATACGCTCATTGTCGTTGCTTTTGTTAAACAGAGATTTTTAAATGATAATAACTCATGAAGGTCTAAGGTTTCATGGAGTCCCAAATACTTTGTCATACATACACCCTCCAACTCAAACAAACTTTTCCTAATTATATTTTCTTAGAAAAAGGAATTTATTCATTTCTACCTTTTGCATAAAGCAACATGGCGAAAGGGAAAATAGTTATGTTATGAAACGGGAGGTGCTTGTATGGAAAAGAACCTTGCTCCACATGAGTCGATGGAAACACACGAAATAATCAATTTTAAAACAGTATGTTTACTCCGATCCAAATTAATGCAAGGGATTTGTTTTGACAACGATTTGAAAAGATTAATGGAAAAAGACGTACAACAATCAATAAAAGATATTAATGAACTGCTTAGTTTTTATAAACAAAGTCAACTACTACAATAAGTGAGGTGGAGCACGTGCAAGATTACTTAGATCCAAGAAATGCTGAGGGAATGCCTAACCTAGCCGATTCCGCTTTTGCAATGGACTTCTTACTCGCTGTAAAAACAGGAATACGAAATTACGGTTTTGCTATAACAGAAACAGCGAATCCTGACCTTCGAAGAGTACTACACAAACAAATGGAAGTAGCTATTGATTTGCATACTGAAATTTCAGATCTGATGATAAAAAAAGGATGGCTGCATCCTCATAATATAAAAGAACAATATCCAATAGATTTAAAAGCTGCAGAAACAGCTGTTCAAATTGCCCAATTGAACCTGTATCCAAACGACACAGACCGTCTTGGCATGTTTGCGACACCAAATCAATAAAAAAGGAGGGAAAAAAATGAGAGCTGTTACATACCAAGGCATTAAGAATATAGAAGTGAGAGAAGTAAAAGATCCGGAAATAAAGAATGGTGATGATATCATTGTAAAAGTGACTTCTTCAGCCATTTGCGGCTCTGATTTACATTTAATCCATGCCATGATTCCTAATTTACCTACCGGATTTGTTATTGGACATGAACCGATGGGTGTGGTAGAGGAAGTAGGGCCTGAGGTTACGAAATTAAAAAAAGGGGACAGGGTGATTATCCCTTTTAACGTTTCCTGTGGGCATTGCTGGTATTGTACAAATGACCTAACAAGCCAATGCGACAACGGAAATCCACATGGGCAAGGGTCAGGTTTTTTTGGTTATTCGGAAACAACCGGCGGATATGCAGGCGGGCAGGCTGAATATATGCGTGTTCCTTTCGGCAATTTTACCCCATTTAAGATACCTGACAACTGTGAAGTCGAGGATGAGAAGTTAGCCTTACTTGCGGATGCTGCACCTACTGCCTATTGGAGTGTCGATCATGCAGGTGTAAAAGACGGTGATACAGTTATTATTCTTGGGTGTGGGCCAGTAGGCTTGCTGGCTCAAAAATTTGCTTGGTTAAAAGGGGCAAAAAGAGTCATAGCCGTTGATTATATTAATTACCGTCTACAACATGCTAAACGAACTAATAAAGTGGAAATAGTCAATTTTGAAGATCATGAAAACGTAGGAGATTATTTGCTTGAAATCACTCAAGGTGGAGCGGATATCGTCATAGACTGCGTTGGGATGGACGGGAAGATGACCCCACTTGAATTTCTTGCTTCGGGTTTGAAGCTTCAAGGTGGAGCGATGGGGGCTTTGGTTATTGCAAGTCAAGCTGTTAGAAAAGGTGGAACCATACAAGTAACAGGTGTATATGGCGGCAGATATAATGCATTTCCTCTTGGTGATATCTTTAATCGGAATGTTGATATCAAAACAGGACAAGCCCCTGTTATTCCTTACATGCCATTCCTTTACGATATGATTAATCAAGGGAAGGTTGACCCAGGCGATATTATTACACATGTCCTTCCGTTAGAACAGGCAAAACATGGATATGAGGTCTTTGATACAAAAATGGAAGATTGTATTAAAGTAATATTAAAACCTTAAACTGTCAAAAAACGAGGGCGGAGTGTTCCGAACCTCGTTTATTATTTTACTAAATCTACTGCTTCCTCAATAAATATCTTAGAGAGAAGAGATTGTGTTTTATTCACGTTATAGACAAGATAAAAATATCTTTCATCACCAAAATCCGATAATTCGTGCATCTTCAGCATATTCTTGTCGAAGTATTCTCTTGCGGCTATTTCCGACATGACAGAGATACCAACATTTTGTATCACAAACTGTAATAAACTCTGTCCATCCTCAATATATGAAACAATATTTAATTGATCTTTAGCTATATTATTTTTTTTCAAAAACCTCTCAAAAATAGCATTCGTTCCAGAATTGGAATTTCGCATTACAAAAGGATAAGGTAATAGATCATGTATGTTTACTGGCCCTGTTAAGTTCAATTCATTCGAGGTAACTAAGACTAGCTTTTCCTTTAATAACGGGATATAACGAAGTTTATCATCCTCGTATTTCTCCCCTAATATGCCAAAATCAACTGATCCGTTTAGCACCTTTTCAGCCACAGTCTTTGAAGATGATTGATGGATATGAAAGTAGACCTCTGGATAGTTCTGCCTAAATTGCTTCACCATTTTTGGAATCACAAATTGCCCAGGTACAGAACTAACAGCCATTCGAATCATCCCTCGAAGATCAGTCATCCCCTGTTTTAAATCAAGTAGAGCTTGGTCTTTTAATAATAACAATTTACGTGCCCATTGATACAACCGTTCTCCATTTGGAGTTAGGATGCTTTCCCTGCCAACGCGATCAAAAAGCTTGATACCAAGCGTCTTTTCCAACGATTGGATATGAGAGCTGACTGTTGATTGACTTAAGAAAATATCTTCAGCTGCTTTTGAGAAGCTTTTATGTTCAACTACCTTAGTAAACACATATAACTGGTGTAAATCCAAGAATTATCACCCCAGACTTTTCGATTAATAGTAATAGATAAAACAGATAATTTGAATAGTTTATTTTACCATAAAATAGATGATTGAATTTAAAAAGTTCAAAAAACGTCCATTGTTAAATTTGAATTCAAATTAGTATCATAGAATTATAAGAAATGTTTGATATTTTAAATATCTAGGAGGGGCAACAGATGGCAAAAGCGATTCAGGAATATTCCTTGGCAGATTTGATGACAAGGATAGAAGAAATATTCAATGAAAATCCAGGACCTATTAAAGGCTTTCACGCCGTGGTTCAGTATGACGTTTACGACCAGGAACCCGCAACCTACCAGCATTTTTTTCAAGATGGAACATTAACGATTAAGCAAGGTGTAGAAGCAGTTCCTAATGTAACGATGGCGCTGTCATATGATAACTTCAAGAAATTCCTCCTAGGTAAACAAAGTGGTACGATGGCCTTACTCACTGGTAAGGTAAAAGCAAAAGGTGACTTAAGCACCGGATTTAAAATTGAGAGCATCCTCCGTAAATACAACATTAAAGAACCGTTATAATGCAGAAGACTGCTGAGGAAACCCCAGCAGTCTTTTATTAAACAAGCATGGAGGCATTTTCAACAGCCAAACATTGGTCCAAGATCCAGGACCACTTCCCATGACCTGACTTTGCATTAATATGCCCCATCTTTGGGAAGATAATAGAAGGCACCCCCATATTCATATACCTTTCCCTATGTTGCTGATGGCAGTACGGGTCATTTGATGAATGAACAAAAAGGGTTTCTTCACCCGTTCTTGATAGATTCCTCTTCTCTAAGGGTACTGGATAAAAAGATGTCGCTTCCTTAAGGACGATTTCTGGAGATGGAGGAGCAACTAGAATGACTCGTTTAGCTATTCGCTTATTATTTAGTGCAGCGTAATGCATCCAAAGTAAACAACCTAAGCTGTGTGTAACAACGATCAATTGCTGATTTTCAGGAATTGTCTGGATGGCTGCAGTCAATTCTTTCAGCCACACTTCTTTGTTGGGTGAGTCAAACTCAGTAAATGTTGGATAACAAACGTGATAATTTTTTTGTCTCAACTCCTGTGCAAGCCAGGTTTGCCAGTGATCTGGTCCGCTTCCACCTAATCCATGGACAATTAAAAAACTGTATTGGCTCAAATAATCCCTCTCCTCTTTGTTTACTATTCCGATGAAATAAGTTGGTATTAACAGAATTATAATCTTTTCGGTTGAAAAAGGCAACGGAAGTCAAAGCAAATAATTATTTGCGGTTTCAAACATAAAAAAGTATAGTTGCAATTCAAGTGTTAAACAATCAATATTAATAGGTAGTTATGAAGAAAGTAGGGGTATTTTTGGCAGATTTTTTATCATTGGGTATTTCCCCATCGTTAGTAGAACAACTTCGAGGCATAGGTATTGCAAAACCCACACCCATTCAAGAACAAGCGATTCCTTTTGTAATGAAGGGCAGTGATATTATCGCTCAAGCACAAACAGGGACTGGAAAGACGTTTGCATTTATCCTGCCAATACTTGAAAAGATTAATACTGATGCAACACATATTCAAGCGCTGATCGTGACACCTACAAGGGAGCTTGCCTTGCAAATCACAGAAGAAGTGGAAAAATTGATTGCTGATAAGACGGATGTAAATGTATTAGCCGTCTATGGTGGCCAGGACGTGGCAAAACAGTTAAAAAAATTAAAAAGAAACCCACAAATTGTGGTTGGAACACCTGGTCGTCTATTGGATCATATTAGAAGAGAAACAATTAGATTATCAGAAATCTCCTATCTTGTTTTAGATGAAGCAGATCAAATGCTGCAAATTGGATTCTTAGGAGAAGTAGAGGATATTATCAGAGAAACGCCTCAGACAAGGCAGACTATGTTGTTTTCGGCCACCATTCCTCCTGAAATACGCAAGTTAGCCAAAAAGCATATGCGAGAACCTGAATACATCCAAGTGGAAAAAACACAGGGACCTGCTGAAAGTGTGAAACAGATTGCTATTCATACAACCGATCGGGCAAAACAAGGCACACTTATTCAATTAGTTGAAACCTATCGGCCTTTTTTAGCGTTAATTTTTTGCCGAACGAAACGAAGAGTCAGTAAGCTTTATGATGTCTTAAAAGCTCACGGTTTTTCATGTGATGAGCTGCACGGGGACTTATCACAAGCAAAAAGAGAACAAGTAATGAAGCGATTTAGAGAGGCTGAGATTCAGCTATTAATTGCAACGGATGTCGCAGCAAGAGGATTGGATGTAGAAGGAGTTACTCATGTATTCAATTATGATATTCCTCAGGATACTGAAAGCTACATTCATCGGATAGGACGAACAGGCAGAGCAGGAATGACAGGTTTGGCCATTACTTTTTACACCTCAGACGACCGTCCTGCTCTCGAATTAATTGAAGATGAGCTAAACATTACGATTCCAAAGCAAAACATAGGAAACACAAATAGCACAGAAGAGAGTCAGAAGGATACTAGAAAACCCCGTCCGGTTGGCCAAAAAGAAAGACGTGGAGGAAGAAAAGAAAACTCTCCAGAGCGTGGGAGACAGGATAGACCGATCAAGGGAAAAAAAACCAGCACACCTTCCAAAGGATTTAAGTCTGGAAGAAATGGAACAAAAAGTGGTTCGCCTAGAAATAAAGGAACAAAAACGGGATCAACAAGAAATAAACAGCGGTAAATGATAGCTTTAAAAAGGAAAAGGGGCTGAAGAAATTTTCAGCCCCTTTCTTTTTTAAATACCTGCTTTTATTCCTGTATTTGATTTAACTAATACTTCTTCATATTTCTTCACATCTGCCTTTTGGCTAGAGAAGATCGTTCCAAGATAACCTGCAAGGAAGCCAAGCGGAATAGAAAGGATTCCCGGTGTGGTATAAGGGAAGATAGGATTCCCAACAAAAATAGCTTTTCCTACTTCAGGACTGAACACATTCGGACTAATAATCACCAGCCCAATTGCCGAAATCAATCCAACCACCATTGCCCAGATTGCACCAGATGTATTAAATCGCTTCCAGTAAATAGTGTAGATAATGACAGGAAGATTTGCACTGGCGGCAACAGCAAAGGCGAGTGAAACTAAGAAAGCCACATTAAGGGTTTGAGCCCCTAAAGCAAGAATAATAGAAATGACGGAAACACCAATAGAAGCCCAACGTGCCATGCTTACTTGCTGTTTCTCGGTTGCTTTACCCTTTTTCAGGATTTCATTGTAAAAATCATGGGCAAATGCAGAGGCTGCTGTTAGAACGAGCCCAGCCACAACTGCTAGGATGGTAGCAAATGCTACGGCAGAGATGAATGCAAACAACATATTGCCACCTAAGGCCTGGGCCAAAAGCGGAGCAGCCATATTACCTGCAGGATTCGCGGCCACAATTTTACTTGTACCAACAAAGGCAGCTGCACCAAAGCCAAGGAAAATAGTCATCACATAAAAGATTCCAATAATCCATGTAGCGTAAACAACGGAACTGCGAGCAGTCTTAGCATCCTTAACGGTGAAAAAGCGGACTAAAATATGAGGAAGTCCTGCTGTTCCGAGAACGAGGCCCATGTTTAAGGAAATTGTATCAAGCCCAATTTTATACTTCACACCAGGATTTAGGAATGTTTCCTTTAAAGGTGTGGCGGTTTTCATCTGAGCAAACATATCTGTAATACTGTAGTTAAACTTAGCAAAAACAATAATAGAAATGACGAAGGTCCCACCCATTAATAGAACTGCTTTAATGATTTGTACCCAGCTTGTTGCGTGCATGCCTCCAAAAATAACATACACTGTCATTAACACACCAACAATTAATACAGAGGTTGTGTATTCTAAGCCTAATAATAATTTAATGAGTGCACCTGCTCCTACTAGCTGAGCGATCATATAAAAAATGGAAATTGTAACAGTGTTCATGGCAGCAAATCCACGTACTTTCTTCGCATCAAAACGGGAGGCAATCATATCCGCAAAGGTATATTTTCCAAGGTTACGCATAGGTTCAGCTACGATATAAAGAACCACTAGATATGCAACAAGGAAACCGATACTGTAAAAGAATCCATCAAAACCGGTTAAGGCTACTGCACCAGCTATCCCTAGAAAGGATGCGGCAGACATATAATCACCTGCAATGGCAAGTCCATTTTGCCATCCTGTCAATCCCCCACCAGCCGTATAAAATTCACTAGCATTCTTCGTCCGTTTCGAAGCGTAATAGGTAATGATTAAAGTGACAAAAACAATACAAAGAAACATCGTAAAAGCAGCTGTATTCATTAGCTTTTTCCTCCTTCTTCAACCACTTGAGCAGCTAATTCATCAAATCTTGCTGCCTTTTTCGAGTAGAGCATGCACAAAACCCATGTCATTACGAATTGTAAGAAAGCAAAAACCCATGCCCAAGTGATGCTGCCGATAAACTTGTGGTTTAATACCGTGGTATAAGAAGTTAAAATGGGCAATGCAAAATAAAAACAGAAAAAGAAAATGGTAATGGGAATGATAAATTTTTTCTTTTCGGAGAGTAATGTCTGGAAAGATGATGATTGAACAATGGAACTGTAATCGCTTTCAGTATTAACCTTTATTTGTTTTGCCTCCAATGGAAGCTCCCCCTCTCATAAAAAACCTTTGTTCTGAATCTGAGGTTTTAGAAAAGACAATGCTGATGGGTCAAATGGTGAAGAAACTCAAACTGGAAAGAGAACATGAGGAAATATCATATATTTGTTTTAAGTAGTGACCCTCCTTTATTTGATTACAGATTTTTCTGAATTATCGAAACGTTGTTTTACGTTTTTATTATAGTGAAAATACAATTAACAAAGCAAGATTAATTTGTAAAAATAGGAAATATTTATCATTTTTAAGAGAATGTGAAAAAAATAGGTTTACAAAATAAAAAAACCCTTGCTACGCAAAGGTTTTGGAATATGGAGACTATCGGGATCGAACCGACGACCTCTTGCATGCCATGCAAGCGCTCTCCCAGCTGAGCTAAGCCCCCCAATAAGACTAGTACAAGGAAAATTATATCCGCATTACAAATAACTTGCAAGAGAAAATTTTGTAATTTTTTTAATAGAAACAGGGCCATTAGCTTATACTTTCTATTTCTACTCTTTGTACTCCTTCAATATTAGAAACTGATGCATATACTTCGGTAGTCTTATCACGATAATCTACTGCTAGTAATATCTGCACCAAGTGATCTCCGTTATCTAAATCTTTAATTCTAAGTCGACGAATGATATATCTTTTTTCGAGGAGAAAGGTAATTGCTTTGTCGATTTGCGATTGGTCTCTTATAAAGAGTTGAAGCGTAATTTCTTTTTCACGTAATTGTTTCGGTCCAAATAGTTTCATTAAAAAAGGAATTAATTCAACACTTATAATAAGAAGAGCTACCCCCACAAATGCTTCTAAATAAAATCCGGCACCAACTGCAATGCCAATACCAGCTGCTCCCCAAATCATGGCAGCAGTCGTTAAACCTGAAATACTGTCATTCCCTCTTCTTAAAATTACGCCTGCCCCCAGAAAACCGATTCCAGAAACAATTTGCGCCGCCAAGCGAAGTGGGTCCATGGTGATCTTCACATCATCAGAATTAGGAAACATATATGCAGATTGAATAGATACAATGGTGAGCAAACAGCTTACTACAGATATAACAAGACTGGTTTTCAGTCCTACAGGCTTTCTTTTCAATTCACGTTCCAGACCAATAATCAGGCCAAAAACTGCGGAAATACCCAGTTTAATTAGAACATCTATCTCCATACTGTTCATACTCATTCACGTCCAATTTATTAGTTAGTAGAATGTAAGCAGTTAATAAAGAATGAGGTTACCTAAGAGGAACATACTTTGATTTTACACATAATGGATTAGTAAGGGAAGAACGAAAGCATTCCTAAGGGGATACATGCGTTATATGATTTGGAATTATATGAAGGTGTTCCTATTATTTTATCCTTCCCTCGTTCGAGTTATGACTTAATTTATTTACCCAGAAATTTATATAAATAAGAAATAAATTAACCAATAGTTTTTTTAGAGAGAAGATATAGTAAATGTTCAATAGTAATAATAAATAATTTTAATCCGAAAACTTTTAAAATTATATTGCAATCATTTTTATAACATGTTATATTAAATCTCGTCCTCAGCGAGAGAGTTAAACAACAAAAGAAAGTGAAAAAAGTTGTTGACATTAAGTTGAGCGATATGATAAATTAAGGAAGTCGCTTTTGAACGGTACAAGCTCCTAAGTAAGAGTGAAACACTTTCGATAGCGCAAATATTGCTCTTTGAAAACTAAACAAACAAAAACGTCAACAAACAAAAATATTTCGTTTCTTTTAATGAAACGAAGCCAACGTAACAAAATGAGCTAATCAACTTTCTTGGAGAGTTTGATCCTGGCTCAGGACGAACGCTGGCGGCGTGCCTAATACATGCAAGTCGAGCGAACCACTTCGGTGGTTAGCGGCGGACGGGTGAGTAACACGTGGGCAACCTGCCTGTAAGACTGGGATAACTTCGGGAAACCGGAGCTAATACCGGATAATCCTTTTCCTCTCATGAGGGAAAGCTGAAAGACGGTTTCGGCTGTCACTTACAGATGGGCCCGCGGCGCATTAGCTAGTTGGTGAGGTAACGGCTCACCAAGGCGACGATGCGTAGCCGACCTGAGAGGGTGATCGGCCACACTGGGACTGAGACACGGCCCAGACTCCTACGGGAGGCAGCAGTAGGGAATCTTCCACAATGGACGAAAGTCTGATGGAGCAACGCCGCGTGAGCGATGAAGGCCTTCGGGTCGTAAAGCTCTGTTGTTAGGGAAGAACAAGTACCGGAGTAACTGCCGGTACCTTGACGGTACCTAACCAGAAAGCCACGGCTAACTACGTGCCAGCAGCCGCGGTAATACGTAGGTGGCAAGCGTTGTCCGGAATTATTGGGCGTAAAGCGCGCGCAGGCGGTCCTTTAAGTCTGATGTGAAAGCCCACGGCTCAACCGTGGAGGGTCATTGGAAACTGGGGGACTTGAGTGCAGAAGAGGAAAGCGGAATTCCACGTGTAGCGGTGAAATGCGTAGAGATGTGGAGGAACACCAGTGGCGAAGGCGGCTTTCTGGTCTGTAACTGACGCTGAGGCGCGAAAGCGTGGGGAGCAAACAGGATTAGATACCCTGGTAGTCCACGCCGTAAACGATGAGTGCTAAGTGTTAGGGGGTTTCCGCCCCTTAGTGCTGCAGCTAACGCATTAAGCACTCCGCCTGGGGAGTACGGCCGCAAGGCTGAAACTCAAAGGAATTGACGGGGGCCCGCACAAGCGGTGGAGCATGTGGTTTAATTCGAAGCAACGCGAAGAACCTTACCAGGTCTTGACATCCTCTGACACTCCTAGAGATAGGACGTTCCCCTTCGGGGGACAGAGTGACAGGTGGTGCATGGTTGTCGTCAGCTCGTGTCGTGAGATGTTGGGTTAAGTCCCGCAACGAGCGCAACCCTTGATCTTAGTTGCCAGCATTCAGTTGGGCACTCTAAGGTGACTGCCGGTGACAAACCGGAGGAAGGTGGGGATGACGTCAAATCATCATGCCCCTTATGACCTGGGCTACACACGTGCTACAATGGATGGTACAAAGGGCTGCAAGACCGCGAGGTTTAGCCAATCCCATAAAACCATTCTCAGTTCGGATTGTAGGCTGCAACTCGCCTACATGAAGCCGGAATCGCTAGTAATCGCGGATCAGCATGCCGCGGTGAATACGTTCCCGGGCCTTGTACACACCGCCCGTCACACCACGAGAGTTTGTAACACCCGAAGTCGGTGGGGTAACCGTAAGGAGCCAGCCGCCTAAGGTGGGACAGATGATTGGGGTGAAGTCGTAACAAGGTAGCCGTATCGGAAGGTGCGGCTGGATCACCTCCTTTCTAAGGATATAAGCTGGACCTATGAGCCAGACAAAACATGTTTGTTTGATTGTTTCTTGTTTGTTTAGTTTTGAGAGTGCAATCTCTCAAAGCTTTTTTTAATCGTTCTTTGAAAACTAGATAATCGTAATGAAGAAGTCAAGTAACACATCGAGTAATCGCCATTTTAGTTTTCTCTCTTATTTAATTAAGAGAAACAAACCTTTTAGGTTAAGTTAGAAAGGGCGCACGGTGAATGCCTTGGCACTAGGAGCCGATGAAGGACGGGACTAACACCGATATGCTTCGGGGAGCTGTAAGTAAGCTTTGATCCGGAGATTTCCGAATGGGGGAACCCACTGTTCGTAATGGAACAGTATCTTTACCTGAATACATAGGGTATTGAAGGCATACCCGGGGAACTGAAACATCTAAGTACCCGGAGGAAGAGAAAGCAAACGCGATTCCCTGAGTAGCGGCGAGCGAAACGGGACATAGCCCAAACCAAGAGGCTTGCCTCTTGGGGTTGTAGGACACTCAACATGGAGTTACAAAGGAACGGGGTAGATGAAGCGGCCTGGAAAGGCCCGTCAGAGAAGGTAAAAACCCTGTAGTCGAAACTTCGTTCCCTCCTGAGTGGATCCTGAGTACGGCCGGACACGTGAAATCCGGTCGGAAGCAGGGAGGACCATCTCCCAAGGCTAAATACTCCCTAGTGACCGATAGTGAACCAGTACCGTGAGGGAAAGGTGAAAAGCACCCCGGAAGGGGAGTGAAATAGTTCCTGAAACCGTGTGCCTACAAGTAGTTAGAGCCCGTTAATGGGTGATAGCGTGCCTTTTGTAGAATGAACCGGCGAGTTACGATCCCATGCAAGGTTAAGTTGAAGAGACGGAGCCGCAGCGAAAGCGAGTCTGAATAGGGCGTTTGAGTATGTGGTCGTAGACCCGAAACCAGGTGATCTACCCATGTCCAGGGTGAAGTCCAGGTAACACTGGATGGAGGCCCGAACCCACGCACGTTGAAAAGTGCGGGGATGAGGTGTGGGTAGCGGAGAAATTCCAATCGAACTTGGAGATAGCTGGTTCTCTCCGAAATAGCTTTAGGGCTAGCCTCACGTAGTTAGAGTCTTGGAGGTAGAGCACTGTTTGGACTAGGGGCCCTCATCGGGTTACCGAATTCAGACAAACTCCGAATGCCAAAGACTTATCCGTGGGAGTCAGACTGCGAGTGATAAGATCCGTAGTCAAAAGGGAAACAGCCCAGACCACCAGCTAAGGTCCCAAAGTTTACGTTAAGTGGAAAAGGATGTGGAGTTGCTTAGACAACCAGGATGTTGGCTTAGAAGCAGCCACCATTTAAAGAGTGCGTAATAGCTCACTGGTCGAGTGACTCTGCGCCGAAAATGTACCGGGGCTAAACGTAACACCGAAGCTGTGGATTGACATCTTAGATGTCAGTGGTAGGAGAGCGTTCTAAGGGCGTTGAAGCTAGACCGTAAGGACTGGTGGAGCGCTTAGAAGTGAGAATGCCGGTATGAGTAGCGAAAGATGAGTGAGAATCTCATCCACCGTATGCCTAAGGTTTCCTGAGGAAGGCTCGTCCGCTCAGGGTTAGTCGGGACCTAAGCCGAGGCCGAAAGGCGTAGGCGATGGACAACAGGTTGATATTCCTGTACCACCTCTTTATCGTTTGAGTGATGGGGGGACGCAGGAGGATAGGGTAAGCGCGCTGTTGGATATGCGCGTCTAAGCAGTTAGGCTGGAAAGTAGGAAAATCCGCTTTCCGTGAAGGCTGAGCTGTGATAGCGAGGGAAATTTAGTACCGAAGTTCCTGATTCCACACTGCCAAGAAAAGCCTCTAGCGAGATAAAAGGTGCCCGTACCGCAAACCGACACAGGTAGGCGAGGAGAGAATCCTAAGGTGAGCGAGAGAACTCTCGTTAAGGAACTCGGCAAAATGACCCCGTAACTTCGGGAGAAGGGGTGCTTTTTGAGGTGAATAGCCTCGAAGAGCCGCAGTGAATAGGCCCAGGCGACTGTTTAGCAAAAACACAGGTCTCTGCGAAGCCGCAAGGCGAAGTATAGGGGCTGACGCCTGCCCGGTGCTGGAAGGTTAAGAGGAGGGGTTAGCCTTAAAAGCGAAGCTCTGAATCGAAGCCCCAGTAAACGGCGGCCGTAACTATAACGGTCCTAAGGTAGCGAAATTCCTTGTCGGGTAAGTTCCGACCCGCACGAAAGGCGTAACGATCTGGGCACTGTCTCAACGAGAGACTCGGTGAAATTATAGTACCTGTGAAGATGCAGGTTACCCGCGACAGGACGGAAAGACCCCGTGGAGCTTTACTGTAGCCTGATATTGAATTTTGGTACAGCTTGTACAGGATAGGTAGGAGCCTGAGAAACCGGAGCGCTAGCTTCGGTGGAGGCGTCGGTGGGATACTACCCTGGCTGTATTGAAATTCTAACCCGCACCCCTTATCGGGGTGGGAGACAGTGTCAGGTGGGCAGTTTGACTGGGGCGGTCGCCTCCTAAAGAGTAACGGAGGCGCCCAAAGGTTCCCTCAGAATGGTTGGAAATCATTCGTAGAGTGTAAAGGCACAAGGGAGCTTGACTGCGAGACCTACAAGTCGAGCAGGGACGAAAGTCGGGCTTAGTGATCCGGTGGTTCCGCATGGAAGGGCCATCGCTCAACGGATAAAAGCTACCCCGGGGATAACAGGCTTATCTCCCCCAAGAGTCCACATCGACGGGGAGGTTTGGCACCTCGATGTCGGCTCATCGCATCCTGGGGCTGTAGTCGGTCCCAAGGGTTGGGCTGTTCGCCCATTAAAGCGGTACGCGAGCTGGGTTCAGAACGTCGTGAGACAGTTCGGTCCCTATCCGTCGTGGGCGCAGGAAATTTGAGAGGAGCTGTCCTTAGTACGAGAGGACCGGGATGGACGCACCGCTGGTGTACCAGTTGTCTTGCCAAAGGCATCGCTGGGTAGCTATGTGCGGACGGGATAAGTGCTGAAAGCATCTAAGCATGAAGCCCCCCTCAAGATGAGATTTCCCATAGCGTCAAGCTAGTAAGAACCCTGAAAGATGATCAGGTTGATAGGTCAGAGGTGGAAGCGTGGTAACATGTGGAGCTGACTGATACTAATCGTTCGAGGACTTAACCAAGTTTTAAAGCGAACTCGTTTTTTACAAACACTTCTTCTACATTATCTAGTTTTGAGGGAATGAAAAAATTAAAATTTCCTCTTGCAAAATATGAAAAAGACATTATAATAAAATAGTGTCGAATAAATGGTCTGGTAATTATGGCGAGAAGGTCACACCCGTTCCCATACCGAACACGGAAGTTAAGCTTCTCAGCGCCGATGGTAGTTGGGACGAAAGTCCCTGTGAGAGTAGGACATTGCCAGGCTGTAATATGGAGGATTAGCTCAGCTGGGAGAGCATCTGCCTTACAAGCAGAGGGTCGGCGGTTCGATCCCGTCATCCTCCACCATATATATTTTAAACCTATGCCGGGGTAGCTCAATTGGTAGAGCAACTGACTTGTAATCAGTAGGTTGGGGGTTCAAGTCCTCTCGCCGGCACCTTTTTCGAGCCATTAGCTCAGTTGGTAGAGCAGATTGCGAACTTCTTCGAATCAGCTTCTGCGGGCAATCTGTGAGAAAGAACGTGAGTTCTTTTGAGCATCTGACTTACCACAATTTATTTGTAGGAAAGTATCTTAGTATGAGCCATTAGCTCAGTTGGTAGAGCATCTGACTTTTAATCAGAGGGTCGAAGGTTCGAGTCCTTCATGGCTCACCATTTTAAATGAATATGCGGGTGTGGCGGAATTGGCAGACGCACCAGACTTAGGATCTGGCGCCGCAAGGCGTGGGGGTTCGACTCCCTTCACCCGCACCATTTAATTTCATATGCGGAAGTAGTTCAGTGGTAGAACACCACCTTGCCAAGGTGGGGGTCGCGGGTTCGAATCCCGTCTTCCGCTCTCATATTGCCGGGGTGGCGGAACTGGCAGACGCACAGGACTTAAAATCCTGCGGTAGGTGACTACCGTACCGGTTCGATTCCGGTCCTCGGCACCATATAAGTTTATTAAATTCATATGCGCCCTTAGCTCAGCTGGATAGAGTGTTTGACTACGAATCAAAAGGTCGGGAGTTCGAATCTCTCAGGGCGCACTTTAACGGGAAGTAGCTCAGCTTGGTAGAGCACTTGGTTTGGGACCAAGGGGTCGCAGGTTCGAATCCTGTCTTCCCGACCATCCTTACTTTAATTATGGGGCCTTAGCTCAGCTGGGAGAGCGCCTGCTTTGCACGCAGGAGGTCAGCGGTTCGATCCCGCTAGGCTCCACTTTAATTTTAATAACTATTTGGCGGTGTAGCTCAGCTGGCTAGAGCGTACGGTTCATACCCGTAAGGTCGGGGGTTCGATCCCCTCCGCCGCTACCAGATATATTTTTAAAACTTGGACCTTTAGCTCAGCTGGTTAGAGCAACGAGCAAAGCTCCAATGAAAATGCTACGAGTTGTCACCATCGAGCTGCTACTTGAGTAAGCTTTCTGAGATCGGGACAGACGCTTTTAACATTATGGTTAATAAATTTCAACTTGGACCTTTAGCTCAGCTGGTTAGAGCAGACGGCTCATAACCGTCCGGTCGTAGGTTCGAGTCCTACAAGGTCCACCATTAGTTTCATTGTTAACACGGAGGAATACCCAAGTTTGGCTGAAGGGATCGGTCTTGAAAACCGACAGGCGGGTCATACCGCGCGGGGGTTCGAATCCCTCTTCCTCCTCCATATTATTTTTTAAAAACTTAATTTTTACCGTCGCGGGGTGGAGCAACGAGCGTTGCTTCAATGAATAGTCTGCGAGTTGTCACCATCGAGCTGCTACTTGAATAAGCATTCTGAGATGGGGACAGTCAGTAACAAAACATGGAGCATACTCCAAACTTAATATTTTTTACCGTCGCGGGGTGGAGCAGTCTGGTAGCTCGTCGGGCTCATAACCCGAAGGTCGCAGGTTCAAATCCTGTCCCCGCAATATGGTCTGGTAGTTCAGTTGGTTAGAATGCCTGCCTGTCACGCAGGAGGTCGCGGGTTCGAGTCCCGTCCAGACCGCCATTTGTTGGCTCAGTAGCTCAGTCGGTAGAGCAAAGGACTGAAAATCCTTGTGTCGGCGGTTCGATTCCGTCCTGAGCCACCATTTTAATTATAGTAAGTTTTAGAGTTTTTATTGTGGCGATTGTGGCGAAGTGGTTAACGCACCTGATTGTGGTTCAGGCATTCGTGGGTTCGATTCCCATCAGTCGCCCCATTTATTTTGCGGGTGTAGTTTACTGGTAAAACCTCAGCCTTCCAAGCTGATGTAGTGGGTTCGATTCCCATCACCCGCTCCATAATATGGGCCTATAGCTCAGCTGGTTAGAGCGCACGCCTGATAAGCGTGAGGTCGATGGTTCGAGTCCATTTAGGCCCACCATATATTATTCCGCAGTAGCTCAGTGGTAGAGCTATCGGCTGTTAACCGATCGGTCGTAGGTTCGAGTCCTACCTGCGGAGCCATGTAGAGAAGTACCCAAGTGGCTCAAGGGGCGCCCCTGCTAAGGGTGTAGGTCGGGTAACCGGCGCGAGGGTTCGAATCCCTTCTTCTCTGCCATATAATTTAATTATCGGCCCCTTGGTCAAGCGGTTAAGACACCGCCCTTTCACGGCGGTAACACGGGTTCGAATCCCGTAGGGGTCATACAAAAAACTGATGATACATTATCATCAGTTTTTTTGTGTTCTTTTGTAGAGGAAGCTTCGATTACGATTATTGATTGTTTAAGGTGGATTTTTTACGGTAGCGAACAAAGCTTAAAAGACCATATGGGTTACGTAGACAATATGTACGTTACCAAATGCTACATTCTAGACATTATCAAATAACGTGTAGATCCCCCACATTTTACGTGAGCAGCTTTAAAAGTTCATCTCACCATTTTCGTGACTATTTCCTCATACACTAGCTAAAAAGTCCCTTACTCCATTTTAAGAACCACACTCCTAATCAAGCTTGAAAAACAATATATTAAAATAACAATTTAAT
The DNA here is from genome assembly GCF_031453555.1 of Bacillus sp. SLBN-46. Lineage (GTDB taxonomy): Bacteria > Bacillota > Bacilli > Bacillales > Cytobacillaceae > Neobacillus. Next base: position 1,607,314 of record NZ_JAVIZM010000001.1, read on the forward strand.
GTATTTTCACTCCGAGTTAAAATTGTTAACGCTTACATAACACTAGATTTTCTAAAAATTCACTCCTTTAAAGTGATATAAATCAAATAATTTTTTTAAAGGTTTTTTATAAAAAAAATCAAAAAAACTTTAAAGATTCCTGTCGATTCACGATAGATTATTTGTCGTTTGGTGTTGAATATTGTCGGGAAATGCCTCTTTATAGCGGTTTACAGCATCAATTGTCAGAAAAGATAAAAAAGTTTTTGAAGGCATATCAACCATTTGGAATTATAATTGGTCTTTGTAATACATATTTTCAATGGGGATGAGGATAGCCATGACAGTGAACACGTTATTTCCTACTGATTATCAGTTGCACTTATTTCATGAAGGAAACTTCTTTCAAAGTCATCAGCTCTTTGGCGCTCATATCTTCAAGAATTCCGATCAGGTATACACCCGATTTTGCGTATGGGCCCCTAATGCCCGTCAGGTAAGACTTGCAGGGGATTTTAACAACTGGAATGGTGAAGGGTATGAATTACAAAGGGTTAACAATGAAGGCGTTTGGATTCTAATCTTGAAGCAAGACATGACAGGAAGTCTTTATAAGTATGAAATTTTCTCACAAACAGGAGAAAGACTGTTAAAGGCAGATCCATTCGCGTTTTATTCTGAAATAAGACCAATGACGGCTTCTGTCGTTTATTCACTAAATAACTATAAGTGGCAAGATAATCATTGGATGAATCGTAGAGGAAAAAAGAACTTCCTATCTGAACCAGCCATCATTTATGAGGTCCACATTGGTTCCTGGAGGAAGCAAGCCAACAATGAATACTTAACTTATCAAGAACTAGCTTCAGAGCTAATACCGTACGTTATAGAGCATGGCTTTACACATATAGAGCTGTTGCCAATTGTCGAGCACCCGCTCGACGATTCATGGGGTTATCAAGGTACAGGTTATTTCTCAGTCACTTCAAGGTATGGAACACCAGATGACTTTCGACATTTTGTAGACCAATGTCATCAGCATGGTATTGGTGTCATTCTTGATTGGGTACCAGGGCATTTTTGTAAAGATGCTCATGGACTTTATCGTTTTGATGGTACTCATATCTATTCCTATAAGTATGAATGTGATAGAGAAAATCTTGTATGGGGTACAGCAAACTTTGACCTTGGGAAGGGAGAAGTACAAAGTTTCCTCATCTCAAATGCTCGATATTGGATGGAATATTTCCATATTGATGGTTTCCGAATGGATGCGGTGGCAAATATCATTTATTGGCCGAATGCTTCAAACGGCAAGAGTGAGAATCCATTTGGAATAAATTTTTTAAAGAAATTAAATCAAGAAATTCATGAATACGATCCACATTTTTTAATGATCGGTGAGGATTCAACTGATTTTCCACAAGTAACAGCACCCGTCCATTATGGCGGTCTTGGCTTTGATTACAAATGGAATATGGGTTGGATGAATGACATGCTGGAATATATGGAAACCCCTCCATATTCAAGGCAGCAGGCCCATTCAAAAGTCACTTTTTCCCTTTTATATGCTTTTTCAGAAAACTTTATGCTCCCTTTCTCGCATGATGAGGTGGTACATGGCAAGAAATCGTTGCTAGATAAGATGCCAGGCGAATACTGGGAAAAATTTGCTCAATTAAGGCTTCTCCTCGGCTATATGTTTGCACATCCAGGAAAAAAACTTTTATTTATGGGATTTGAATTTGGACAGTTTGCCGAATGGAAGAATAAAGAACAACTTGATTGGCACTTAATGGACTATGACATGCACCGAAGCATAAATGACTATGTCAAAGTGCTAACAAAGGTGTATAAGCGCTCAAAAGCCCTTTATGAACTGGATCATCTACAGGAAGGGTTTCAATGGATTGACGCGAATAACAGTCATCAATCAATCTTTTCCTTTATTCGAAAGGGTAAAAAAGAAGAGGATCATTTAATCATTATTTGCAACTTTACTGGTGCCAGATACCCGGTGTATAAAGTCGGTGTTCCTCTACCAGGAGAGTATCGAGAAATCTTTACTAGTGATCAAAAAGAATACGGTGGAACGGGAATGGTTAACAAAAAGATCATTTTCGCGTTAGAAGAACCATTCCATGGTCAAACATACTCAATTGACATCAGCATTCCCGCATTCGGTTTTCAAATAATTAGACCGGTTAAAAAACGGAAGGAGCGAAAAGGAAATGGCAAAGAAAAAGTGCGTAGCCATGTTATTAGCAGGAGGGAAAGGGAGCAGACTTAATTCACTAACAAAGGATTTAGCAAAACCAGCGGTACCATTTGGTGGTAAATACCGTATTATAGATTTTACTCTAAGCAACTGTGCTAATTCTGGGATAGATACGGTCGGTGTTCTTACTCAATACCAACCCTTGCTGTTAAATTCTTATATTGGAATTGGCAGTGCATGGGACCTCGATCGTAAAGATGGCGGAGTTACTGTTTTACCTCCCTACAGTGAGTCTTCAGAAGTAAAGTGGTATACAGGTACTGCAAGTGCCATCTATCAAAACTTAAATTATTTGAAGCAATATCAGCCGGAATATGTATTAATCCTCTCCGGGGACCACATCTACAAAATGAACTATGAAAGTATGCTTGATTATCATATTCAAAAAAGGGCAGATGTAACGATTTCCTTAATCGAGGTGCCGTGGGTCGAAGCAAGTCGATTTGGCATCATGAATACAACAGAGGATATGAGAATAGTAGAGTTTGAGGAAAAACCAGCGAATCCAAAGAACAATCTTGCTTCGATGGGGGTTTATATTTTCAGTTGGAATGTTCTAAAGGAATTTTTAGAAATGGACGAAAGAAATCCTGATTCAAGCCATGATTTTGGTAAAGATGTCATTCCGATGCTATTAGAGGAAAATAAGAAATTGTTTGCCTATCCATTTAAAGGGTATTGGAAGGACGTTGGAACGGTTCAAAGTCTTTGGGAAGCAAACATGGATTTGTTAGGAGAGGACTGTGACCTAGATTTATTTGATCATGACTGGAGAATATACTCTGTCAATCCGAACCAACCTCCACAATATATATCACCAAATGCAGTGGTGAAGGAATCACTAATCAATGAGGGATGTACGATTGAAGGTGAAATCGAGCAATCTGTATTATTCCAAGGGGTGACGGTGGGAAGCGGCTCTATTATTAAAGAGTCTGTCATTATGCCAGATGCCACAATCGGAAATAATTGCTTGATTGAAAAAGCGATTGTTCCATGCGATGTTCATGTACCAGACGGAACAGTAATTCGTTCTTTTGATGGTGAGATTGTTTTAGTTACAAGCGAAATGATAAGCGGACTGTATCCTGCTTTTTAATTAATCTCAAGGGGCTAAGTAGCCCCCTTGAAAAAGCGTTTCCCATTTTATTAATTGGAGGGTTTCGGAGTGAAAAGAAAGCTTTTAGGCGTCATTGATGCCACTACTTACCATGAGGATTTAGAAGATTTATTAACCCACCGCTCACTAGCTGCACTACCTTTTGCGGGTAGATATCGAATTATAGATTTTGTCTTATCAAATATGGTGAATTCAGGGATCCGAAGTGTAGCCATTTTTCCAAAAATGCAATATCGCTCGCTTATGGATCATCTTGGTTCAGGGAAAAACTGGGACTTAAATCGAAAGCGGGATGGACTTTTCTTTTTTCCGTCTCCGATTGTTGATAATGATGGAAATAAAATTGGATCCTTTGAGCATTTTGCTGCGAATTTGGACTTCTTTTATCGAAGCACCCAAGAATATGCAATTATTTCTAATTGTTATACCGTTTTCAACATGACCTTTCATTCTGTTCTTAATTGGCACAGTGAAAATGGATGTGATATCACTGAAATCCATCATAAAGACGGCCGTCCAATGGAGATGTATTTAATTAAGACCTCTTTGTTAATAAAGCTAATTGAAACAAGAAATGAAACAGGATATACGTGTATGAAGGATGTAGTAAATGATCTACATAATGACTACACAATCTGCCGTTATAATTATGAGGGTCATGCGGTAATGATTGATTCCATTGAAACCTACTTTTCAACCAGCATGAACCTGTTGCAACCTGATATATGGAAAAAACTCTTTATCAAAGAACAGCCGATTATTACAAAGGTAAAGGATGAACCTCCGACCAAATATGTAAAAGGCTCAGAAGTGAAAAACGCAATGATTGCAAATGGCTGTTTAATTAATGGTCATGTTGAAAATAGTATCGTTTCCCGTGGAGTTAAGATCGGTAAAGGGGCAGTGATTAAGAACTGTATTATCATGCAGAAATGCCATATAGAAGATAATTGTTATCTAGATTCAGTTATTCTAGATAAAGATGTGAGAGTAGAGGCAGGAACCCACTTAGTCGGGACTGTTCGTTCCCCTTATGTGATTCGAAAAGGGACGAAACAAGGAGCGTTGATGAACTCGTGAAAGTATTATTTGCTGTTTCGGAATGTGGTCCATTTGCCAAATCTGGAGGTCTAGCAGATGTTGCTGGGTCACTTCCTAAAGAACTAAAAAATCTAGGAACAGATGTAAGAGTAATATTACCTAAGTATGGAACCATTTCTGAAGAGTATAAAATGGAAATGAAAAAGATAAAAGAATTTACTGTTCCTGTTGGTTGGAGAAATCAATATTGTGGCATTGAAGAGCTTACTCATCAAGGTGTTACCTATTATTTTGTAGATAATGAATACTATTTTAAGCGGGAAAATCTCTATGGCTATTACGATGATGGCGAGAGATTTGCCTATTTTAATCGGGCGGTTCTTGAAACCATCGCTCAATTGAATTTTTTTCCAGATGTCATGCATTGTCATGATTGGCATACGGCTATGATTCCTTTTCTATTACGAACGGAATATTATAAGAGAAAAGGATACGGTCTTATTAAGACGATGTTTACGATTCATAATCTTCAATTTCAGGGTATATTTCCTAAAGAGGTGCTAAGTGATTTACTTGGACTCGACAATCAAGTCTTTCGTCCCAACACCTTAGAGTTTTTTGGCAATGTTAACTTTATGAAGGGTGCATTGGTTGCAGCAGATAAAATCACCACTGTCAGCCCTACCTATAAAGAGGAGATTCAAACGCCAGTCTTTGGTGAGAAACTGGATGGACTTCTAAGAGAGAGAAACGAAGATCTCCTTGGTATTCTAAATGGAATAGACGAGGACTTTTACAATCCAGCGAAAGATGAATTGATTTACCAAACATATACAGCGAATACTCACCCAAAAAAATCAATCAATAAGAGTGAGATTCAAAAAAGGTTTAATCTGCCACAAAGCTCAAGAACTCCTTTACTCGTAATGATTTCAAGGCTAACGAAGCAAAAGGGACTTGATTTAGTGAAATGTGTGCTACGTGATCTTTTACAAGAAGATATCCAAATCATCTTTCTTGGCACTGGAGATTACGAATACGAAGATCATTTGAGACAGGTTGCCCGTATTTATCCTGAAAAATTAAAAGTTCATATTGGTTTTAATGAAGAGCTTGCCCATAAGCTGTATGCAGCTGCAGACTTATTTTTAATGCCATCCTTGTTCGAACCATGCGGACTCGGCCAGTTGATCGCAATGAAATATGGTGCGGTACCAATTGTCCGTGAAACGGGGGGCTTAAACGATACAGTCCATGCCTGGAATGAATTTACTGGTGAAGGAAATGGATTCTCCTTTAAAAACTTTAATGCTCATGACATGCTCTATACCATTCAAAGAGCGATTAGCTTTTATCATGACCGTGATGTATGGGAAACCATTGTCACACAAGCAATGAAAATGGATTATAGCTGGGCACAGTCCGCATTCCGATATAACCAGCTCTACGCGGAGCTCATCTCAAGGAGTGAAACCCATGTTTTCTAGTACCACTGAGTTTAAGAAGACCTTTTTAAAAAGGCTTGAGATGCTGTGTGGGAAGAGTTTCTCAGAAAGCTCGAATAGAGACCACTATCAAACACTAGGGAATATGATTCGTGAATATGTGAGTAATGACTGGATTGCTACAAACGAACGGTATCATGCTGCCCAAGGTAAGCAGGTATATTATCTTTCCATTGAATATTTATTAGGAAAGTTACTAAGGCAAAATTTAATCAATCTAGGAATTGAAGAAACTGTCCAAGAAGGTCTCAAAGAACTGGAGATTGACCTGGGGGAGTTAGAAGAATTAGAAGCGGATGCGGGTCTAGGAAATGGCGGCTTAGGTAGATTAGCCGCCTGCTTTTTAGACTCCCTAGCATCCCTTAACCTTCCGGGACATGGTCACGGAATTCGGTATAAACATGGGTTATTTGAACAAAAAATTGTGGATGGCTATCAAGTGGAATTGCCTGAGCAATGGTTGCGGAGCGGAAATGTTTGGGAAATTAGGAAAGTAGACTATGCGGTAAAAATTCCATTTTGGGGTAAGGTGGAAGCCAAAATGGAAAATGGACGTCTGGTCTTTCAACATCTAAATGCGGAAACCGTTACAGCTGTGCCTCATGATATGCCAGTCATAGGATATAAATCAAATACCATTAATACTTTAAGGCTTTGGAATGCGGAACCATCGCAATTTCCTTTTCATAAGGATATTTTAAAATATAAGCGAGAAACCGAATCGATTTCTGAGTTTTTATATCCGGACGATACGCATGATGAAGGGAAAATTTTAAGATTAAAACAGCAATATTTTCTTGTTTCAGCTAGTATCCAATCCATTACTAAAAGCTACAGAAAACAACATACGAGCTTAAATCAGCTCCATGAACATATTTGTATTCATATCAATGATACTCACCCAGTACTTGCTATTCCTGAGTTAATGAGAATCCTTATTGATGAAGAAGGATTCGACTGGGAACAGGCATGGGAAATTACACAAAATACCATCTCATATACCAATCATACAACCTTATCAGAAGCCTTGGAAAAATGGCCAATCCATATTTTTCAGCCATTACTACCTAGAATTTATATGATTATTGAAGAAATTAATGAACGGTTCTGCAGGGAATTATGGAATCAAACGCCAGGTGATTGGGAGCGAATAAGGGGACTTGCAATCCTCGCTGATGATTTTGTAAAAATGGCCCATTTAGCGATTGTCGGAAGCTTTAGTGTCAATGGTGTGGCGAAGCTGCATACGGAGATCTTAAAGCAGCGGGAGATGAATCAGTTCTATCAGCTATATCCTGAAAAGTTTAATAACAAGACAAACGGAATTGCACACCGCCGCTGGCTGCTCAAAGCCAACCCGAAATTATCAACCCTTATCACTGAGTCGATTGGAGAATCCTGGACCTATTCAGGAACAGAACTCTCGAGCTTACTTAATTTTCAACATGATACCGCATTTTTAGAGCAGCTCCTTAAAATAAAAAATGAAAATAAGCAGGTACTGGCAGATATTATCCTTGATAAAACGGGAGTCGCCGTGGATACACAGGCAATCTTCGATGTTCAAGTAAAACGGCTTCATGCCTACAAGCGTCAACTGTTAAATGTGTTACATATTATGCACCTTTATAATAAGATTAGAGAGGATTCTAGTTTCTCGCTTGTACCAAGAGTGTTTATTTTTGGTGCAAAAGCATCTCCGGGGTATTATTATGCAAAGAAAATTATCAAATTAATTAATACGGTGGCTGAAAAAATAAATAATGACCCAAAAGTGAATGACCGCTTGAGAGTCGTTTTCCTTGAGAATTATCGTGTTTCTTTAGCTGAAAAAATCTTCCCTGCTGCAGATGTAAGTGAACAAATCTCAACGGCAAGCAAAGAAGCGTCAGGTACGGGAAATATGAAATTTATGATCAATGGCGCATTAACTGTAGGGACATTAGATGGTGCAAATATTGAAATAAAGGAATTAGTGGGCGACTCAAATATTTTTACATTTGGTCTAAGTGCAGAAGAAGTTCTCCATTATTATCAACATGGGGGATACCAATCCGTTGACTATTATCACCATGATGTTAGAATTCGCCAGGCAGTCGATCAACTGGTAAACGGATTTTTTCCTGGAGTCTACAACGAATTTGAGCCTATTTTTGATTCGTTACTTGAGGAAAACGATCAATATTTTGTCTTGAAGGACTTTGCTTCCTACGCTGATATTCAGCGTTCTGTTGGAGAAGCATTTATTGATCCTTTAAGATGGCAAAGAATGAGTTTAACGAACATTGCTCATGCAGGTTATTTTTCGAGTGACCGAACCATTCAAGAGTACGCGGATGGAATTTGGGGGATTAAATCAATCTAACAAAAAAGCTTCTGCTAAAATGGCAGAAGCTTTTTGTTTTATTTAAATATAATGTCCGATGAAAATTCCAATCGCTAATAAAAATCCAAAAATCGTATTGGTTTGGGCAGTTGCCTTCATTGCTGGTGCCATCTGAATTGGCAGCGTACCTTCGATAAAGCCTTTGATTGCTTTTATTGCTTTCGGTGCACTTAGTATAACAACTGCTGTCCAAATTGGTGCTTCATTGCTAATGATAAGCCCAAGAATCCAAACGTAAGAAAAGATAAACATGACAGCTAATAAGCGGATGGCTTTCTGTTTCCCAATAAGAATGGCTAATGTTTTACGACCATTTTCTTTATCACCGTCAAGGTCACGAATGTTATTTGAAAAATTAATCGCGCCAACCAACACTAATATGGGAATGGAGATAAGGATACTTGTCTTGGAAACAGTCCCTGTTTGGATAAAGAAAGTAATTAGAATAATTAACATTCCCATGAAAAAGCCTGAAAATAATTCACCAAATGGTGTGTAAGCTATCGGTAATGGACCACCGCTATATAGATAGCCAACTGCCATACAAACGAGGCCGACAGCAGCCAGCCACCAGCTGCTGTTCAAACAAATATATACGCCTAATAAAAGGGCTATTCCATATAAGCTTAAAGCAATTTGCATAACTGTTTTTGGCTTGATTCCGTCACGGACAATAGATCCGCCAATTCCGACTGAATGTTCATTATCAAGGCCGCGTTTAAAATCAAAATACTCATTAAACATATTAGTAGCTGCTTGAATTAATAAACTAGCAATTAACATGGCTAAAAATAGCCCGAAGTGAATGTTGCCTAACTTTAATGCAAGTGCAGTACCTAGTAAAACCGGTACGAAAGCAGCAGTTAATGTATGCGGACGGGTCATTTGCCACCAAACTTGAAAGCCGCGATTTGATTCTACGGCAGGTTTCGAATTCTGCTGTATATTTGGCTGCATATAATTCTCTCCCTTTTCTAAAATTTATTCTCTATATGAAGTTCAATTAGTAGTGTTGTATGGGCTTATGCCCAAAACTAAGTGTATGGAATTCCAGTAATAGTGTCAATTAATTTTTGCTATCAAAACTAGAAGATAATACCTGTTCGATTATTATTAGTTGGTTCGTGGGACAATGAAAGTAATGATAAATCCGATTTCACCAAAAAGGTGACAATTTGATATATAATAAGGAATGAAGGCAGTTTTAGTAGTGACAAGTAATATTGACTTCTTTACAATGGGAATAGTATCTTATATAAAGCTTAAAATGAATGGATAACAGTCATTTCGGCTGTTTTGGAGGGATTTGTTTGGTTACCATTCAAGAAACGGAAATAATGGAAAGGGGTCTTTCGGCTGTTAATCGTGCGAAAGAACTTGGTCGGCCCATTTTAATTTGTGAAGTTCATCAAATGGACATGGTTCACCCACTACAATTTTTTAATGCAGGAAAAGACCGCTATCAAGGGGAACGTTTTTTCTGGAAGGATCCTACAAATGAGGTCATACTTATTGGGATTGGGATTTCTAAACAAATTCAGTCGGATCAGGCTACTGACCGCTTTTTTCTTGTTGAGAAGGAGTGGAAAAACTTCTTAAAGGATAGCCTTATTTTTAACGACTTTAACGAGATCGGTACTGGTCCTGTCATGTTCGGTGGTTTTTCATTTGACCCTTATAAAGAAAAAACAGAGCTGTGGTCTAAATTTGCGGATTCCTTATTTCATATTCCTAAATACTTATTAAGTATTGTGCATGGAAAGGCCTTTTTGACCATCAACACAGTTTGTACCCCGCATGATGATTTGTCATTATTCAGCAAGATTCTCGAAGAAAGAAATCAACTATTACGTTCCTTAGAACAAAAATATAAACCACTACCTAGTGCATTAGTTGAAAAAAGAGAGATACTACCTGAAAAATGGAAAAGCACTGTTGATGGAGTTGTGAATGAGTTAACAAATGGTCCGTTAAAAAAAGTTGTTCTTGCTCGTGAATTGAGACTTGTTTTTAACGACTTAGTAGAGGCTGAGGATGTACTGAATAATTTGTACAACCAGCAGCATGAAAGCTTTATTTTTGCTTTTGAGTCGAATGGGGATTGCTTTATCGGTGCTTCACCAGAGAGGCTTGTTAAAAAACAAGGGACAGAAGTGTACTCTACATGTCTTGCTGGTTCTATTTCAAGGGGTAAGACCGAAGAGGAAGATCGAATTTTAGGTGACACCTTATTAAACGATCAGAAGAACTTAATCGAGCATAGTTATGTGGTGGAAATGATTAAGGAAGCCCTGGAAGAATCATGTGAAGAAATTATTCTCCCAGCTAAGCCGCAGTTAATGAAGATTAGAGATATTCAACACTTGTACACACCAGTAATAGGAAAATGCAATCGCGCTGCTTCCTTATTGTTATTAGTTGAACGGCTTCATCCTACTCCTGCACTCGGAGGGTTACCGAAAGAGGCGGCAGTTGAAAAAATTAGACAGGTAGAGGATTTAGACCGTGGTTTTTATGCTGCTCCTTTAGGTTGGGTTGATTATAGGCAGAATGGTGAATTTGCAGTTTCGATCCGTTCTGGTCTAATCCAGGGTAAAGAGGCTTCGGTGTTTGCTGGATGTGGTGTGGTTGCAGACTCGAATGCAGAAAGTGAATTTTTAGAGACGAGATTGAAGTTTAGACCCATGCTTCGAGCTCTTGGAGGACAATAATATGAATCATCAAGAAGCTTTAACCGCATATATCGCTGCCTTTGTTGCAGAACTATTTTCTTCAGGGATAACAGATGTTGTCGTAAGCCCGGGCTCAAGGTCTACCCCCATGGCGATGGTGATGGCGGAACACCCTGATTTGAAGGTTCATATCCATGTGGATGAGCGCTCAGCGGCTTTTTTTGCCTTAGGAATAGCAAAAGCAACAAACAGACCGGTAGCCATTCTTTGTACCTCGGGCACTGCTGCAGCTAATTATTTTCCAGCTATTGTTGAGGCTCGCTACTCTAGGGTGCCGTTAATTGTGCTGACTGCAGATAGACCTCATGAGTTAAGAGAAGTGGGTGCCCCACAGGCAATTGACCAAATTCATTTATATGGAAAACATGTTAAGTGGTTTGCGGAAATGGCCTTACCAGAGAATAGTGACGAAATGATTCGTTACGCCCGGACAGTCTGTGCTCGCGCAACGGCTATAGCAACAGGGGCACCATCTGGACCAGTCCATTTGAATTTTCCATTTAGGGAACCGCTTATCCCTAAGTTGGATGAAAATCTGTTCCAATTAACAGAGCGGCCAAAAGGATATGTGAAGGTTCATAACGGCGAATTAACTATAGATGATGAGTATTTTAAAGAAATGGCAGAAAAGTTAATGGGAAAAGAGAGAGGCATCATTGTTTGTGGGAATCTCGAAGACTCAAATTTTGCTGATGCTGTGACCAAACTTTCCACCTCGTTAAACTATCCAATATTGGCGGACCCGTTATCTCAATTAAGAAGCGGGGAACATAGTCATGAAAACATAATTGAGACGTATGATACGTTTTTACGAAATGATGATGCCAAAACCTTTCTGAAGCCGGAAGTGGTGATTCGATTCGGGGCAATGCCGATCTCGAAAGCATTAACGATTTTCTTAAAAGAAAATCATGAAGCGGAGCAATATGTAATCGATGGTGGTGGAGGCTGGCGTGACCCTGCATCGTTATCTACTGAAATGGTTTTTTGTAATGAAACTTTATTTTGTGAGAAGTTGCTTAGCTTTAATGAAAGCAATGGATCTTCTTCATTTTTAAAAGAATGGCGTAAGATTAACGAGCTGACGAAATCGAATATGACACAAATACGAGATATCACAGAATTAAGTGAGGGGCGTCTGTTTTACCAATTAGCAGATTTATTGCCGGAAGGTTCAACTCTTTTTGTTGGAAATAGCATGCCGATTCGCGACTTAGACAGTTTCTTTCATAATAATGGTAAATCCATTAAGATCATGGCTAACAGAGGTGCTAACGGAATCGATGGTACTGTGTCCACAGCACTAGGGGCCTCCTTGTATGCTGATTCATTATATCTCGTGTTAGGCGATTTAACCTTTTTCCATGATTTAAATGGTCTTATTGCAGCCAAGCTTTACAATATTGATATCCATATTATCCTAGTGAACAATAATGGGGGCGGAATCTTTTCCTTCCTTCCACAGTCAGAACACCCTAAGAATTTTGAACTATTGTTTGGTACACCGTTAAACATAGAATTTGAGCACGCCGTTCGCATGTTTAATGGAAACTTTTCAAAAATCCAAAATTGGGATCAGTTTGAATTGGAAATGAAAAAATCAGTTCACCAGTCTGGTATTAATGTATACGAGGTGGCAACGAACAGAGGAAAAAATCGTGATGAGCACCGCGAAATTTGGCGTTCTGTTTCCCAGGAAATATCAGAATTTGTCAAAGGAGCTCGTTAATGGATGTAGTGGTGGAAGGGCTTAACTATCATGTCGATGTTTATGGGAATGGGTTTCCTTTAGTTTGTTTACATGGATTCACGGGAGATGTAACAACCTGGACTCCTTTTGTTGAGGATTGGTTTAAGCGTTCTAAGTTAATCCTTCCTGACATTATTGGACATGGGAAAACGGAGTCCCCTGAAGAAATAGAGCGGTATCATATAGAATCTGCTGCTCATGATTTAAATAAGCTCCTCGATCATCTTGAGGTGCACCAAGTGGATCTTCTTGGTTATTCAATGGGTGGCAGACTTGCCCTTACTTTTGCTATACTCTTTCCTGAAAGAGTTCGTAAGTTGATTTTAGAAAGTGCCTCTCCAGGACTATTAACAGAGACTGAAAGAGAACTTCGCCGAATGAAAGATGCTGAACTTGCAAAGTTTATAAAAGACCGTGGAATTCAAGCATTTGTCGATTACTGGGAGGAGATTCCCTTATTTTCGACCATGAAGAGCTTGCCTAAGTCAATCAATGAATCAATAAGGAGTCAGCGTTTAAACAATTCGCCGATAGGACTTGCCAATAGCTTGTTAGGCATGGGCACTGGGGCACAGCCTTCCTGGTGGGGAAGATTGAATGAACTTGAAATGGATGTCCTGCTGCTTACTGGTAAAAAAGATAATAAGTTTTGTTTACTAGCGGAAAAAATGCTCAAAGAGTTGAAAAACGGAACTTGGACGATTTTTGAAAACAGTGGACATGCAATTCATGTGGAAGAAAAAGAAAAGTTTGGTACAATAGTAAGTGACTTTCTTAATACATAATAAAGGAGGAAATCATTTTGACAGTAGAATGGATTGCAGGACGTAAATATGATGAGATTTTATATGAAACTTATAATGGGATTGCAAAAATCACCATCAACCGTCCTCACGTACATAATGCCTTCACACCGAAAACAGTCTCTGAGTTAATCGATGCGTTTGCATTTGCACGTGATGATTCAAGCATTGGGGTTATTGTATTAACGGGTGCTGGAGATAAGGCATTTTGTTCAGGTGGAGACCAATCGGTTCGTGGACATGGTGGATATGTAGGAGAGGACCAAATTCCACGCTTAAATGTTCTTGATCTTCAACGCTTAATTCGTGTCATTCCTAAGCCAGTCATTGCGATGGTTAAGGGATACGCAATTGGTGGCGGACATGTTCTTCATGTGGTATGTGATTTAACGATTGCTGCTGATAATGCTAGATTTGGACAAACTGGTCCTAAAGTGGGTAGCTTTGATGCTGGATATGGTTCAGGGTATCTTGCAAGAATTATTGGACATAAGAAGGCTCGTGAAATTTGGTACTTATGCCGTCAATACAATGCACAAGAAGCACTTGATATGGGACTTGTAAATACAGTAGTTCCGCTTGAGAAAGTCGAAGAAGAAACCATTCAATGGTGTAATGAAATACTTGAGAAGAGCCCAACTGCCCTTCGTTTCTTGAAGGCAGCGATGAATGCTGATACTGACGGTTTAGCTGGTCTACAGCAGTTCGCTGGTGACGCAACATTACTTTACTATACAACGGATGAAGCAAAAGAAGGCCGTGATTCCTTCAAGGAAAAACGTAAACCTGATTTTGGCCAATTCCCACGTTTTCCTTGATCAAAAATTGCTTACAGCTTGATGGTTCCCCATCAGGCTGTTTTTAATAGAAAAAACGAAGGCGATGATTTAATGCAATACGAGACTATTCCTAACTTCATAAAGAAACGAGTTTTTTTAACGCCGGATCGGACGGCAGTCTATTTTAACGAGCAGACCTTAACCTTTAAAGAACTTTATCAACGTTCCTTTAAGACGGCAGGGCAGCTTCAGGCACTAGGAGTTCAAAAAGATGATTACCTAGCTGTTTTATTAAAAAATCATCTAGACACCATTGTAATCTTGTTTGCCCTTCAGTTGTTAGGGGTAAAAGCAGTTATTTTGAATAACCGTTTAACACCAGCAGAATTAGTATGGCAATTGAATGATTCTAAAGCAGCCTTTCTCCTTGTGGAAGACTCGTTTTCAGATATAGAACAAGCCATAAGAACCGAAATACCATCTCTAGCTACAATGACAAAAAGTGGCTTGTTTAACGTGGAAGCAAAAACTCCGGTAATACAAGAGGAAATCAACTTATCAGATACCTGTACGATCATGTATACTTCAGGAACAACAGGCCATCCAAAAGGGGTTATACAGACCTATGGGAACCACTGGTGGAGTTCGGTCGGATCTGCGTTAAATTTAGGATTTATGGATAGTGATTGCTGGTTATGTGCGGTACCATTGTTCCATATCAGCGGATTCTCCATTTTGATGCGGAGTGTCATCTATGGCATGCCTATTGTATTACATGAAAGCTTTGATGTGGAACGAACGATTGAAGATATGACTACTAAAAATGTCACCATCATGTCTGTGGTAGGAACCATGCTAACCAGGATTGTTGATACACTACAGGAGAGGCGTCTACCTCCTCTTTTTCGCTGTATGCTACTGGGCGGAGGACCTGCACCGTTACCTTTATTGAAAGCATGTTTGGAGAAGGATATACCTGTATTCCAAACATATGGAATGACGGAATCCTCCTCACAAATCGTGACACTTTCCCCCGAATATAGCTTAACTAAGCTTGGTTCGGCAGGTAAGCCTTTGTTCCCTGCACAGCTTCAAATCAGGCTGGAAGATGAACGTATGGCAGAGGTAAATGAAGCTGGTGAAATTGTTGTAAAAGGACCCAATGTTACTCCTGGCTATTTAAATAGACCGGATGCCACAGAAGAGAAAGTACGCAATGGTTGGTTTTATACCGGAGATATTGGCTATCAGGATGAGGAAGGGTTTTTATTTGTAATCGACCGACGTTCTGATTTAATTATTTCAGGGGGAGAAAATATTTACCCAGCTGAAATTGAATCGGTCTTGCTCGCCCATTCGGATGTGGCCGAAGCTGGTGTAACTGGGGTAGAGGATATGAAATGGGGACAGGTACCCGTTGCATTTATAGTATGTAGGGAAGGCAGAGAATTAGAGGCGGATGTGCTCAGACAGTTTTGTTTACAGCACCTAGCAAAATATAAGGTTCCAAAAGCATTTTATTTTACAGAAAGTCTCCCAAGAAATGCTGCAAAAAAATTACTGCGAAGAAATCTCAGAGAATGGCTGAAAGAAGGAAAGGACATATGATGAAGTTTGCGTCAGTTGAACTTTTTGTCATTCAGATGCCCTTAAAATCCCCTTTTTTAACTCATTTAAGTACCGTTGACACTCGAGAGGGAATCATCGTAAAGGTAACAAATAAAGAGGGGATATCAGGGTATGGGGAAGGAGTGGCTTTTTCATCCCCATGGTACACTGAAGAAACAGTTTCAACCAGCTTACATATGTTAACGGATTTTCTCATTCCAATATTGCAAAAACATCCAATTACCCACCCTGAGGATATTCACACCCTTTTTCGTTCTATTAGAAGAAACCATATGGCGAAGGCATCATTAGAAATGGCCTTATGGGACTTATATGCGAAAATTCATTCAAAGCCTTTATCAAACGTCCTTGGCGGGACCCGCTCACAGATTGCCTCAGGTGTGGTAGTAGCAACAGATTCAACTTCAAAAGCATTACATCAAATTGAACAATATCTTGATGAGGGATATCAGCGTATTAAAGTTAAGATTCATCCGAACCAGGATTATTCCTTCCTTTCAGAAATCCGTCGCTATTACCCAGACATCCCCATTATGGCGGATGCCAATTCTGCGTATACATTAGAGGATATTGACCGCTTAAAAGCTCTAGATGATTTTAATCTATTGATGATTGAGCAGCCGCTTGCACAAGATGATATTATAGAACACTCCTTGCTTCAAAAAGAACTGAAGACTCCTATTTGCTTGGATGAAAGCATTGTCAGTTTTGCTGATGCAAAAAAGGCAATCGAGTTCGGCAGCTGTAAGGTGATCAACATCAAAGTGGGACGTGTGGGAGGACTGTATGAGGCCAAACGAATCCATGACTATTGTTTTGAAAGAGATATCCCTGTTTGGTGTGGCGGCATGATTGAATTTGGTGTATCTCGTGCTCACAATATTGCGCTTGCTTCCCTTCCTGGATTCACCATACCAGGAGATATCAGTGCATCGAGCCGTTTTTGGGAGGAAGATATCATCACGCCGGAAGTTGTCGTGGAAAATGGATTTATTACAGTACCGAATCAACTAGGTATTGGTTTTAATGTAAATGAGAAGAGACTTAATGAGATTCTTTTAACCAAAGAGACTTTTCAATTCTAATACGAAAGAACCAGCCTACGTGTGTCGGCTGGTTCTTCTTTTATCCTCGATTACGATAATCCGCTTGGTTCAAATGTTTTACAATCCGTTTCCTTATTACTATCAGCTGTATCACCAGTATGGCTGACTACATAAATTTGATCTGCACTACATCTATTTCCCTTCGCCCAAAACGAACAGTTATTTACTTCACATAATACATCTTTAGCCATTGAAAGTATCACTCCTTATTGGATTTTAAGATACAGGAATAGCATTTGATGATTTCAAGGAAAACATGCCTGCCAGAAAAGGGATATTACTTTTTGGGAATGCTTGATTTGCTTTGTCTTAAATAGCGTTTATCATTCATAAATAAGCTCCAAAAGTAAATAAAGCCAGGAAACAAAATGGCAAAACCAACAATATAAGTAATAAAAATTGCTCGAAAAGAATTAGGGTCTGTAAAAGCAGAATGGATTGTCACTTCAGGATAGACGATATAAGGCAAATGCGCCTTCCCATACACATAACTGGCTACTAAATATTGTGCGGTTACGGCAATAACAGATAGTCGAGGCCAGCCGGGTGTCTTTGTCTTTTGAGATGGCAACAATAAGCCAAGCCCACCTACTAAAAAGCAACCAAGTGATAGGTAAAGTAGTGGAAGGTCTTTCATCATTTTTCCATAAATCCAAGCTGCCTCATTTTTTAATGTAAACATAATAAGAAATGCCATTATTAAAGAAATGGGCCCAATAAACAATGCATCTCTCCGATAGACACGGTAAGCCTCGAATTCCTCTGAGGCTTTAGAATAGTCCGCTAATAGAAGAGAGGAAAGGAATAGAGTACTTGTTAGGGCAAATCCGAAAAAAGCATATTCATTGGGGCTCGTAAACAATCCAGCTAAATCTAAGGTTTGCCGGTTCCCTGAGAAATCCACATAGTTCCCATGTGTAATGGGGAGTACACTAATTAGTAATCCTGGTATGAGTATACCTGATATGCCAGAAATGTATGTAAGTGGTTTTTTGTATTCCTCGGCTATATTAGAAAAGACCAGAAACGCGCTACGGATGGACAGTAGTAATAAGATTAGACTCCCTGGGACTAATAAAATTGTACCCAGCGTGTAGGCACCCCTCGGAAAAAGACTGTAGACGGCAACAACAAGTGCCACAATAAACGTATTGGTTACCTCCCATGTAGGGGATAGGTAGCGGTTAGCAATGCTTGTAGCCGTTGCTTTTCTACGGTTAATGTAGAACATCGACCAAAATCCTGCTCCAAAATCCATTGTGGCCATAACAGCATAGATAAACACAAATCCCCATAATACTGTTATCGCAAGATAGACATCCAACATGATTGTTCCACCTTCTTATGAATTTGAACTAAACAGTGGTACTCCTTTTTGGTCCGCACGGTTTAGGTCATCAATAACGGTATTTTTCTTGAAATAATACCGAAGGACAAAAAGAACTGAAAAGGCTAAAATCGCATAGACAATTGCAAACAGGATGAATAATATCCCTAAATTTGTTGCCGTAGTAACGGAGTCCTTCGTAGAAAGTACATGATAAATGGTCCATGGTTGCCTACCGGTGCAGGCAAAGACCCAACCGAATTCAATTCCTAAAACCGCCAAAGGACCAGAAAGGACGTAGAGCCACATTAACCATTTCGGAAAGTGATCTTT
Source organism: Bacillus sp. SLBN-46 (assembly GCF_031453555.1). Taxonomy (GTDB): domain Bacteria; phylum Bacillota; class Bacilli; order Bacillales; family Cytobacillaceae; genus Neobacillus. Next base: position 1,626,082 of record NZ_JAVIZM010000001.1, read on the forward strand.
TTTCAATACTCGTTTCCATGCAAGTCCAAGAAAGGAAATCAGTATGAGTAGGGAACCGATACCAACCATTCCATTAAACAGCGTATGGACAAACAGAGGCGGCCAGTGTTCTTTAGGGAAATCGTGTAACCCTTTAACAACGGTATCAAAACTATTTCCAGCTAAAAAACTTAATGCCCATGGTATTTCAATCGCCCATTTTATGGTCTCTGTTTCCCGGTCCGTAAATCCACCAATCGCGAGTGGAGCGTGGGACTGAGTTTCAAATAGCCCTTCAGCAGCTGCTAGCTTCTCTGGTTGGTATTCATGAAGTAGTTGGGCAGATTCATGCCCATTAAGAGCAGTTAATAAAGAAAATAGACCGCCTACAATAAGACTCAGCAACAAGGCTTTTTGATGGAATTGATAAATTCTTGAAGGACGATCTGCTTTTAGCATTTTATAGGCTGAGACGGTGGCTACAATAAAGGCCCCTGTTGTATAAGCAGATAGTGCTACATGACCAGCGGTTACGAAAAAGCTTGGATTAAAGAAAGCTGCCCATGGGTCTACATCTACAATCTTTCCATTGACGATACTAAAACCAGCAGGTGTCCCTTCGAAGGCATGGACATTGGTAATCAATACAGCTGAACCCATTGCTCCAATGGCAACGAGGAGTAAACTTGTAATTCTCATCCATGGTGCAATGCGTTCTGCGGCATAGACATAGATGGACATAAATAAGGCCTCTATGAAGAAAGCATAAATCTCAATTTGAAAAGGTAATGCCATTACCTTTCCAATCACTTCCATGAACCCGGGCCATAGCAAGGACAACTGTACCCCGGCGATTGTACCGGTAGGAATGCCTACTCCGAGAAGAACGGCAAATGCTTTTGTCCATCTTTTAGCCATGACCACATACTCGATATCCTTCGTTTTTTGATAAATGAGCTCTGCAGTCAATATCATAAACGGTAATCCAACCCCTATAGTAGCAAAGATAATATGAAAGCCCATGGTTGTTCCGAATAGACTCCTTGCAATTAATAAATCTTCCATGTGGATCTCCCTCTCTAGTTAAACATGTATAAATGTATTGTTTACATGTTAAGGAGGATTATGTAATTTTTTCTATTCATAAAAAAAACCTCCCGATGACTCGGGAGGAAGATATTAATTATTTAATGCTGTTTTTAATGAATCAAGATTTTTAGCCATTAATGTAAAGTATGTTTCCTTGTTTTTAATGTCATTTTTTGATAATATGCCAAGGTTGTGAATGGGCAATGCTCTTGCTCCAATTTCCTTTTGAACGACTTTTCCTAGCTTGGATTGGACGTTTTGTTCGAAAAGAATATAGTGTAAGCCGTCATGATCTGCAACTGATATTATTTTTTCAAGTTCTTTTTGTGTAGGTTCATTCGTTGTTGAAAGTCCGGAAATACTAATTTGTTCAATTCCATACCGTTTTTCCCAGTAACCAAATGCAGCATGGGTAACGATTATTTTTTTATGCTTTGCTGTTGAAATCGTCTGCTGATACTGAGTATTGAGCTCATCTAGTTCCGTTGCTAGCTTCTGATAATTGGCTTCGAATAGGTCTTTATTTTTCGGCATTTCTTTAGTTAATCTATCACGAATCACGGCTGCCATTTCCTTTGAATAAATAGGATCGAGCCATACATGTGGATTTACATCACTGTGGTGCTCATGGTCGTCGTCCTCTTCTTCGTGAAGAGTGCTATCTTCCTTTGGTAGTTGAAGTTGGTCCGCAACAGACACCAGCTTTACATTTTCATTTTTTAATGTACCTTTTGCTTTTTCTACAAAACCTTCTAGTCCAAGACCAATATAGAAAAATAAGTCTGAATCAGCTAAATTCATCATATCCTTTTGGGATGGTTCAAAAGTATGTTCATCTGCACCGGGTGGATAAATGGTCTTTACATCGACCAAGTTACCACCAATCCGTTCTGTGAAATATTGCAAGGGAAACACCGTCGTATAAATAGTTAATTTGTCTTTTTTTGGTTGTGACTGTTCGGCACCGTCTGAACATGCTGATAAAACAAGTGCTAATGGCAACAACAAAGAAAGTAATTGAATGATTTTTTTCATAAGAACTCCTCATCCTATATTTAAATCGGATTTATTACGATTTATTTATCAAAAAAATTTTAGAATAGAAAAAGAAAATAAAAGAGTATAATACGGAACGATTCCGATTTCCTCTAGTATCTTACAAAAAAAATACCATAAATGCAAGTATAATATTTGTTTCAAACAAGGCATATTATGTATGCTTATATAGAAAGGTGGGATTAAGAAATGGAAAAATCAACATTGTTAAATGAAATCTTGGAATTCAATCACCAATTTGTAGAGAAACACGAGTATGAGAAATATGAAACAACCAAATTTCCAAATAAAAAAATGGTGATCCTCACTTGTATGGATACTCGTTTATTAGAGTTATTGCCGAAGGCTTTAAACTTAGGAAATGGGGATGCAAAAATTATTAAGGATGCTGGTGCTATTGTCTCACATCCCTTTGGAAGTGTTATGAGAAGTATTCTGATTGCACTTTATCAATTGAAGGCACAAGAGGTTCTTATCATCGCTCACCATGATTGTGGAATGAGCGGCCTAAAAGCAGAGCCTGTAATTGAAAGTATGATAGAGCGGGGAATTTCAGAAGAAACATTTAATACCCTTACATACTCTGGGATCAATATTGAACAGTGGCTGCATGGTTTTGATAATGTGACTGAGAGCGTAATACACAGTGTAGGGATAGTTAAAAACCATCCTTTAATGCCGAAGGATGTGCCAGTTCATGGTTTAATTATTGACCCTAAAACTGGAAAGCTGGATTTAGTTGTCGATGGCTATAAAAATTAATGCTTCTCTTTATCAGGAACAGGATCTAAGCCTCCTGGATGAAAGGGATGACATTTTAAAATTCGTTTTAGGGTAAGCCAGCCTCCCTTGAAGGCACCAAACCGTTGTATAGCCTCTAAACCGTAATGGGAACATGTGGGATAGAAGCGGCAGGTTGGTGGTTTGATGGGTGAAATAACAATTTGGTAAAAACGAATGAATGAAATAAAAACTTTTTTCAACACGTGTTTCACTCCCTAGTTACGATTAATGTAAACATACCATATTTTATTATGGACGTCTAAATGCTTAACTGTCCTAAGTAGATGAAAAAACTTGGTTTCTGCGGTATAGTAGTAGGTAGATTATAAAAGGAGTGATTCTTAATGCCTTCAGTTGAAAGCTTTGATTTAGATCATAATGCTGTTAAAGCCCCTTATGTAAGACACTGTGGTGTTCATAAGGTAGGTAGTGACGGGATTGTTAATAAATATGATATTCGTTTTTGCCAGCCAAACAAGCAAGCTATGAAACCAGATGCAATTCATACACTGGAACACTTGCTTGCGTTTAATATTCGTAAGCATTCAGAGAAGTACAATCACTTTGATATTATTGACATCTCACCAATGGGCTGCCAAACAGGTTATTATCTAGTGGTAAGCGGTGAACCAACGGTAGAGGAGATTATCGATCTTCTTGAGGATACTATGAAGGATGCAGTTGAAATCGTTGATATCCCTGCTGCAAATGAAAGACAATGCGGCCAAGCAAAGCTTCATGACCTAGAAGGTGCCAAACGTCTAATGCGTTTCTGGCTTGAGCAAAGTAAAGAGGATTTAAAACAGGTATTTGCATAAAAAATAAAGAGGTTGACTCGGGTCAACCTCTTTATTTTGGCTTATTTTCCTGATTACTCTCTTGTTTATTCATGTGGTCAATATGAGCATTTTCTTCTAAAGAATCGATTGTATGTTTATAGGAATAGGCCTTGGAAGTAGTTACTACAGCTAATAGTAAAACAACAATGACAATGACAATACAAACGACAAATACCGTATACAAAGCTATGGCCTCCTTGACTTCCTGATCTCCTCCCATTGTATCATGAATAGACCTTCATTGATTAAAAAACAATTAAAAAGGAAGCTGATTGGGCAGCCTCCTTAATCTGATTTTCCAATGGTATGTACAATCAATGAATATTTCTAGGATAATAAGTATTTGTGCGAAGTTGACCATATTCTTCCTGTGCAAATTTCCCTTTAAGACTTTCTATTAGGTAAAGCCCCATTAAATCATATAGTTCTTGTTTATCCATTTCTTGAATTAAGGCTAGAAGATCTTCATGTGTCATTTCTTCTAAAAAGGCAAATGTAAGCATATCAATATCCTCTTCGTCACCAGTTAGCTTGTTTCGGTACATTTCATATAACTCATCGACCAATTTCAATTGCCACACCTCCTTAGAATAATCATTTGCTTCTTACTTATTGAATTCCCATATTAAGATAAAATAAACCCTTGGAAAAAATTGACTGAAAAATCTGTTTTCTTGATTGTATGCTCATTATAGCGTATTCATTTCTAAAAAAAAGTCGAAATTTGAAAAAGAATAAATTTTTCTCATTTGTGGACTACTATAGGTAAAAGGGGATGAAATTGATGAGTGAGCAAAAGAAAACGTATTATATAGATGTTGGGACGGGTGAAATTTCACAAAGTGCCACTAGCTCGACATGGAGTTATAAAATTCAAGCTGACGATGAAGAAATAACCCAGCTGCGCGAACTGTTTGATGAAAATTACTCCACTGAGTGGCAGAACTTTTTTAGAGCCCATGTTCCTTATGTTCAGTATCATTATGACAGAGAAAACGATGCTTATGATCAAACTATTCAGAGAGTATATGGAATGCTCCACAAATTAGGCGATGACGAGGCAAGAAATCATATTGATAGTATGAATATCTTACCTAAACAAGAATAATGGCAAGTAACAGGCTGACTCCTTAGTTTTTGAGTCAGTCTCTTTTTTCGCTTATAATAAAAGTATATTGAAAAAATAGGGCGGTTTTTTAATGATACAGTTTTTTGATCAGAATAGAAATAAAGTAGAACTTGATTTCAAACAAAAGGCCTTTAAAGAAGAGGCCAAACATGTACTCGTTATTTGCCAACAAGGGGACAAGTGGCTTTTAACGAATCATAAGACAAGGGGCTTCGAATTTCCTGGTGGTAAAGTAGAACCCTTTGAGACCCTTGAAGAAGCAGCAAGAAGAGAGACATTTGAAGAAACTGGAGCTATTCTGGGACAACTACAATTTGTTGCAGAGTACAAAGTGAGCGATCAAAACAGTTCATTTATTAAAGCGGTTTTTTGGGGACAAGTAAAAGAAATGGATAAAACGAACAACTATCATGAAACAAATGGGCCTGTCATGCTCAAGGGTGATGTATTGAAATTAAGAATGGGAAATCAGTTTAGTTTTATCATGAAGGATCAAGTCATTGAAGAATGTATCCATCATATTAAGCAAAAATTAAAAGAATAGTGGAAGCTTCTACGCAACCCACTACTCTTTAATTAGTTTCTTTTCCAGCAATTCAACCAGCTGATACATAATCGTGGCAACTACAGCTATAACTAAAAGTGATAAGAATACGAGTGTAAAATTAAATACTTGGAAACCGTAGATAATCATGTATCCAAGTCCACGGGAAGAAACAAGAAACTCACCAACAATAACACCTACCCAGGATAGACCGACATTTACTTTTAAAGTGGAAATCATCGTCGGAAAGCTTGCAGGTAAAATAGCTTCCTTAAAGCACTGAAGGCGTGATGCCCCGAAAGTTTGCAATACTTTTAAGTAGTTGGGGTCCACCTCCTTAAAGGACGTATACACAACAATAGTGGTAATGATGATAGAAATGATTGCACCCATGGCAATGATAGAAGGGTACCCAGGGCTCAAGGCTACAATTAATATCGGTCCTAGTGCTACTTTGGGCATAGCATTTAAAATGACCAAATAGGGATCGAGGATCTTTTGTATCCTAGGTGACCACCAAAGGACGGCAGCCAGTATGGTTCCTAATAAGGTTCCAAGAATAAATCCACAAATGGTCTCCGTTAAGGTGACACCTAAATTGGATAGTAATGAACCATCTTGGATTTTATCTAAAAATAACTTCCATATTTTAGATGGGGAACTAAAGATCAATGGATCAATCCATTGCTTTTGACTGGATAGTTCCCAACTAGAGAAAAAGGCGATAAAAATAACAGCCTGATAAAATCGGATCCATCTTTGTTCAATTTTTAAAGTATGAATGTACTTTTTATGGAGGAGTGCTACCTTATTCTTGTTCTGGTTCAAGAGATTCCAACTCCTTCCATATCATTTGAAAGACATCTGGATACAATTCATGATTCCTTGCTTCAAAGGGTGACAGCCTCTTTAACTCCTCAGGCATTTCAAACGTCTTGTAAATCCTTCCAGGACTTGGTGAGAGCAAATACACACGATCACTCATCGCAATGGCTTCACCAATATCATGGGTAACAAGAATGGCTGTTTTACCAAAGGTTTCTAAAGTTTGGGACACAAGATCCTCAAGTTTGAGTTTGGTTTGATAATCTAGGGCAGAAAAGGGTTCATCAAGCATAAGCAATTTGGGTTGTGTCGCTAGTGTCCGTACAAGAGCGACCCTTTGACGCATACCGCCAGATAATTGCTTAGGAAGTTGTTTTTCTACTCCGCTTAAGCCAATTTGGTTGAGTAAGTCTAGGGCATTTTCTCTAGTTTCTTTACTTAATTGATTGGATAATTTCAATCCAATTAAGATATTTTCTTCTATCGTTTTCCAAGGAAAAAGGTAATCCTGCTGTAGCATGTATCCAATCTCATTTTTAGATCTAGAAACGGGCTGACCTTCTAACAATATCGTTCCTTTTGTCGGTTTAAGTAAGCTGGATATAATCGATAGCAAGGTGGTTTTTTCCACAGCCACTAGGGCCGAGGAGGGAGATAAATTCTCCTTCCTCAACTGTAAGTGAAATATCGGAGAGGGCCGTGGTGGCAGTGGCTTTGGTAAAATAAATGTGCTGAACATCTTGAACGGTTAAGAAACTCATGTGGACGGCCTCCCTTTCCTTTTATTTTTTGATTACTTTTGAAGCGATTTGCGTATTTACCAGTGTTTTATGATCCACTTCTTTTGGAAGTTCGCCAGCTTCTTTCATGATGTTTTGAAGATTGTTCCATTCTTCTTCGTCTAGGATAGGATCAGTAGCAAAGGAGCCTTGGCTCTTATAACGGTCGACAACGGTTTTCATAATCTCAAAATCTGTGTCAGGGAAGTATGGTTCGACAGCCTTAGCAATTTCTTCGGCACTGTGGGATTCTACCCATTGCTGTGCTTTGTAAATGGCTCTCGTGAATTTTTCAACCGTACTCTTATGTTCTTTCAAGTAGCTTTCTTTGGTCATGAATGTTGTATAAGGGACATGGCCGGATTCTTTACCGAAGGAAGCGACAATGTGACCTTTACCCTCTTTTTCAAAAATGCTTGCCGTTGGTTCGAATAGTTGAACAAACTCACCTGTGCCAGAGGCAAAGGCATTCGCAATATTGGCAAAATCGATGTTTTGGATGAGATTTAAATCTTTTTGCGGATCAATTCCATGTTTTTTAAGAACGAACTCGCCAACCATTTGAGGCATACCGCCTTTGCGCTGGCCTAAGAAGGTTTTTCCTTTTAGTAGATCCCAAGAGAAATTGTCAATTTTGTCTCTTGAAACAAGGAAAGTTCCATCTGTCTGGGTAAGCTGGGCAAAATTGATTACTGGGTCATTAGCCCCTTGAGCGTAGACATAAATGGATGTTTCCGAGCCGACTAGTGCAATATCTGCCCCTCCAGAAAGTAAGGCCGTCATCGTCTTGTCACCGCCAGCTGTCGTTGCCAGGGTCACGTCTAAACCTTCCTCTTTGAAAAATCCTTTTGCTAAGGCCACATACTGAGGAGCATAGAAAATCGAACGGGTCACTTCTGCAATTCGGACCTTTTCTAGTTTCTTTGGTTCATTCGTGGAATCATTATTACAAGCCGCTAATGAAATCATAAGTATACCGATAAGAAGAAAGGAGAACCTGAACCTTAACCATTTTTTCATACAAAAGAACCTCCTAATTTCCGTAAAAGAATCTGGGCTAATTGCCTAAGATATCGTATGAAGTTGAGAAAAATGTGTGAATGCCTAGGAACAAATTATTTTTAAATGTGCAAGGGAAGTATGATGATGAACAATGACAATAATGGAAAAATCCTTGAGAGCTACCGCTTTCCATCTCCAAATCCAAAAGTGGAAGTAAGGGTGATTACCTACCTTTCTGGAGGTTTACGCGTAAAAGGGATGCTTGCTGAGCCGATTGAAGAAGGAGTATATGATGGCATGCTTTATTTACGTGGCGGAATAAAAAATGTGGGTAAAGTAAGGCCGGCCCGGATTGCTCAGTTTGCAGCTGAAGGTTTTATCGTTTTTGCTCCTTTTTATCGCGGGAATCAAGGCGGTGAAGGGAATGAGGATTTTGCAGGGGAAGACAGGGAAGACGGTTTTTCTGCTTTTTCACTGTTAAAATCACTACCTAGAGTCCATCAAATCCATATTTTTGGTTTTTCACGCGGCGGTGTAATGGCCCTTCTGACAGGCATAAATTTTCCAGAGGCAGCATCTGTAGTCACCTGGGGTGGGGTCAGTGATATGTCATTAACCTATATGGAGCGGCTGGATTTACGAAAAATGATGAAACGGGTTATTGGTGGGACGCCTGAAAAATATCCTGAACGATATCAGGAAAGGACCCCACTTTACCAATTAGAACAACTTACAGCTCCAGTATTAATCATTCACGGTGTGAACGATCACAACGTCTCCGTTGAGCACTCCTATCGATTAGAGAGGCGGCTTAGGGGCTTAAACAAAGCAGTCGAATGTTGGTATTTTGATGAGTTTACACACTATTTTCCACCGGTAGTAAATAGAAAAGTCGTAGAAGATGCCACAAAGTGGATGAAAAGGCAAGGCAAAAGATGATAAAATATAATTAATACAAGCAGAGGAGCGAATTGCTATGGGTATGCCCCTTGAGTTAAATACGATGATTGTAACAAAAGGCAGAGAGAAAAGGGTGGAGGAAAATCTTTTCGTAATGGAAAAAGAAGGCTACAGACTCTATCCGATAGACATTCCCATTGATGTGAGAAAAACGATGGACAGCGATTCAAGCGGGACAGCTATAATCAAAAAAGTGGAGTGGCAGCAAGGCAATACCACTATTACATATCAATTAGTTTCGTTAAACTCAACGAATTAAGCGGGTAAAAGTTGCCTGCTTTTTTTTTTTTGAAAAAAGTGTAAGAAAAGATTGAAAGATACGTCTTATAAGTAGTTAACAACAAATGGTAGACAGAGAAAGGGGGAATTTGGTTGGAACGGGCCCATCAAATAGAGAAGTGGTTTATCGATTACGAAAAGGATGTCACAAATTATCTTGTTTATTATACCGGTACCACCGATGTCGAGGACTTGGTCCAAGAGACCTTCTTGCGGGCGCTAAGAGCTATAAACCGTTTTAAAAATGAATCCAGCCCCAAAACATGGCTGATCTCCATAGCGCGCAATACGGCTATTGATTTTTACCGAAAGAAATCTGGCTGGAACAGATTGAAACAATTGATAAATCTCGAATCACCCAAACTTTGGGAACAAGGGACTGAAGAGAAAGTAGTAAAAAAAATGGAATATACCCATTTATATGAGGCGATTAATGCTCTAAAACCCAACTATCGGGATGTCATCCTCCTTAGGGGAATTAGTGAGTTGTCTTCACAGGAAGCGGGGCAGGTTCTTGGGTGGTCAGAAAATAAAGTGAACGTAACTTTTTACCGAGCTGTCAAAAAACTAAATGAGCGACTTAAGGAGGGGGAGCAGTTTGAGTCAATTATCGGATAAAGAGCTACCTAAAGTGATGGCGGATTTCCCTAAACATGAGTTAACCACTAAGCAGAGAACAGAAATGTTAAAAGTTCTTGGTGAGTCCGGCAGTCGTAAACAGCGCAACCCTATTAATTTTCAAAGATTTGCTGCATGGGCTGCTGTGTTTGTCTTGATTCTAATTGCCCCGATTCTTTATTTTTCAAGCAGTAAGGAAAACGATGCTATTCGAACAGGATCGAAAGGGGAAACGAGTAATCATGTAGAGCAGGGGGATTACTTTGCGCTGATGGATGAGAACGGTGCACATTATGTAGACAGCAATTACGGCATTCCTAATAAAGTCAGTTTGTTGGCACCAACGGAATGGATTGCGAAAGATAAGCGCTCAGTGTCAAAAATCATGATTTATTTATGGGGAGATTACGAGAAGGATTTTGCCAATAAGCCGCTCAAAGTGGATGCTGTCCATGTGAAAACAGGTGTAAAGGAACATCTAGCGACAACCGTGATATCTGGTGGCATGTATGGGTCTGATGGCCATGCCATGACGGGTTTTGAGCCATTTGCTTTTTCTGGAAAATACAACCTTACCTTTACTGCTGGTAATAAAAAGGTAGGTACATTTTCCATCTATGTGAAAGAACCTTATATTAAAATAGGGAATTCTACTTTAATGATCTCCCAAGAAGATTTATACGCAGGTTTTTATGAGGATGCTGTGATTGAAGCTGAAGGTGACAATCTTCCAACTGAGATTGAACTAGAGTTATTTCAATTAGAAAATGCTGAAGTGACTACCTTTACATTTAAAGACAAAACAGACTACACAACAACTGACGGTAGAAAGGTTTCTTTATATACAGGTGATTTTCAAATTAAAAAGAGCGGCAAATACCGATTTAGCGTGTTAAAACATTCGGAGGCTGTAGAAGTTAGAAAGCCCATATCAAATGAATGATATGGGCTTTTCATGTTTAAGCAATCGGTCCGCCTTTTAGTTCGATCTCTTCTGAAACATCCGTGAATTTTTTGAAGTTTTCGCGGAACTTTGTTGCTAGTTCTTTGGCTTTCTTTTCATATGCATCTGGGTCTGCCCATGTTTTACTTGGCTGTAACACTTCATCCGGAACACCCGCAATATGAAGTGGAATATTTAGACCGAAAATTTCATCTTTCGCTGTCTCTACATGGTTTAATTCCCCTTCAAGTGCTGCTTGAACCATTGCTCTTGTATAGGAAAGCTTCATTCGGCTGCCGGCACCATACTCGCCGCCAGTCCACCCCGTGTTGACAAGAAACACATTTGCATTATGTTCAAGTATTTTTTCACCGAGCATATCAGCATAACGAGTAGCAGGGAGCGGTAAAAATGGTGCACCAAAGCAGGTTGAGAACGTTGCCTCAGGAGAAGTTACACCACGTTCCGTGCCGGCAAGCTTAGACGTATACCCACTTAAAAAGTGATACATAGCTTGTTCTTTTGTTAATTTTGAGATAGGAGGTAATACCCCAAACGCGTCTGCAGTTAAGAAGACAATCGTATTCGGGTGTCCTGCAATACTTGGCTTGGCAATATTATCAATGGCATCGATTGGATATGCTGCCCTTGTATTCTCTGTTAACGTTCCATCATCATAATCAGGGATCCGCGATTCTAGGTTAAGCGTTACATTTTCAAGAACGGTTCCAAAACGAATGGCATCAAATATTTGTGGCTCTTTCTCCCTGGAAAGATTGATGCATTTCGCATAGCAACCTCCCTCGATATTAAAGACACCGTTAGAGGACCAGCCGTGCTCATCATCACCAATCAAACGGCGATTTGGATCAGCGGATAAGGTAGTTTTCCCTGTTCCTGATAGACCAAAGAATAGAGCGACATCTCCTTCAATTCCTACATTTGCAGAACAGTGCATGGAGAAAATATTGTTTTCCGGTAATAAATAATTCATTACGGAAAAAATGGACTTTTTCATTTCACCTGCATACTCCGTCCCACCGATGAGAACAATGCGGCGTTCGAATGAAATGATGATAAATGTTTCTGAATTGGTTCCATCTACAGCAGGATTTGCCTTAAAATTAGGTGCAGAAATAACCGTAAATCCTGGGTCATGTGATAGCAGTTCATCCTCTGATGGACGTATAAAAAGTTGATGAACAAAGAGATTGTGCCAGGCAAATTCATTCACTACTTGAATAGGTAAGCGGGATTTTTTATCTGCTCCAGCAAATCCTTTAAAAACAAAAATATCTTCTTGTTGTTTTAAATAATTTAGGACTTTTTGGTAAAGTTTCGTAAATACTTCTTCAGATATAGGTTGATTCAACGAACCCCAAGCAATCTTATCCTTTGTGGACTCTTCCATCACAATGAATTTATCTTGAGGTGAGCGGCCTGTATATTTACCAGTTGAAACGCTTACAGCGCCAGTCGAAGTTAAAGAACCTTCATTACGACATAAGATTTTTTCTACTAACTGGGGAACTGATAATTGCACGTGGACATTACTTTCTGATAACATTTGTTTTAAGTCATTGGGAATATGAACAGAATTCATCTACTGCAACCTTCCTTTTTCCATGTTTTTAATGGTAATAATTTATTAAAAAGTATAACACATTTATTCAAATAATCTATACTAATTAATGAAAAATAGGTTGTTTGGATTAAATTTAAATTTCTTGAAAAATGCATTGACATTGTTCGACAGTGTAGGTTATTATTTACCCTTGAACGGATACTCTCTTATCCCGAGCTGGTGGAGGGACAGGCCCAATGAAACCCAGCAACCTGCAAACGAAAGCAAGATAGTAGTAGGTTTTCTTCTATTATTATTTTTTCGGGCAAAGGTGCTAAACCTGAAGCAAGGCCTAGCCTTGAACGATAAGAGTGAAAGGCGCGCAAAACTTTTGCTATCAACCTTTCCTCAGAGATGGAAAGGTTTTTTGTTTGCAACGGAATTCGTGCTACATTATCGCTTCTTTTTATTCCATTGTTAGAATTTTCTATGGGGTTAGTGCAGAATTTTGTTTAATTAATAAAAACCCTGTATTTATTTCATACTACTAAGGGAATGAGTTCCGTATCAACCTGAGGTTAAACGGCAAGGTCATTACATACCCACACAGATAACCTCACTTATCTCACTATATAGGAGGAATTCAGATGTCAACAAAACGTCGTTTGTTCACTTCTGAATCAGTAACTGAAGGTCATCCCGATAAGATCTGTGACCAAATTTCTGATTCCATTTTAGATGCTATCTTAGCAAAAGATGCTAATGCACGTGTTGCTGCTGAAACTTCAGTTACAACTGGTTTAGTTTTGGTTGCTGGCGAGATTACTACTTCAACTTACGTGGACATTCCAAAAATTGTTCGTGAAACAATTAAAAGCATTGGTTACAATCGTGCAAAATACGGATTTGACTCCGAAACATGTGCAGTTTTAACTTCTATCGATGAACAGTCTCCTGACATCGCGATGGGGGTTGACCAAGCGCTTGAAGCTCGTGAAGGCCAAATGTCAGATGAGCAAATTGAAGCAATTGGTGCAGGAGACCAAGGTTTAATGTTTGGTTTCGCATGTAATGAAACAAAGGAGCTTATGCCACTTCCAATTTCACTTGCGCACAAGCTTGCACGCCGTTTAACAGAAGTTCGTAAAGAAGAGCTCCTTCCTTACCTACGTCCGGATGGAAAGACACAAGTAACAGTTGAATATGATGAGAACGATAAACCAGTTCGTATTGATACAATCGTTATTTCTACTCAACACCACCCTGAAGTTACATTAGAACAGATTCAACGTAATCTGAAAGAGTATGTGATCAATCCGGTTGTTCCACAAGAATTAATCGATGAAAATACAAAATACTTCATTAACCCAACAGGCCGTTTCGTAATCGGCGGACCACAAGGGGATGCAGGTTTAACTGGCCGTAAAATCATTGTTGATACTTACGGTGGCTATGCACGTCACGGCGGTGGCGCATTCTCTGGTAAGGATCCTACAAAGGTTGACCGTTCTGCAGCTTATGCAGCACGTTATGTAGCAAAGAATATCGTTGCTGCAGGACTTGCTGAGAAGTGTGAAGTACAACTTGCTTACGCAATCGGTGTAGCAAGACCGGTTTCCATTTCTGTTGATACGTTTGGCACTGGCAAAGTAAGTGAAGATGTACTAGTTGATTTAGTAGAACAAAACTTTGATCTACGCCCAGCTGGTATCATTAACATGTTGAACCTTCGCCGTCCTATCTACAAGCAGACAGCAGCTTACGGACATTTTGGCCGTACAGATGTGGATCTTCCTTGGGAGCGTACAGACAAAGCAGACGCATTAAAAGAACAAGCAGCAAATCGCTAAAAATCATTCGCCCTCAAGCGAATACCCTAATAGAAGGGAGTTGCATTTTAAATGTAACTCTCTTTTTCTTTTTTCGTCTAAATGGTTGGTACGTAATTGATTATTGGAATAAAATGTTTAAGTAGGTCTAAAGAAGTGAAAAATGATAGTACGAAAATTACCTATAAGTTCACAGTGTTATTTTAATAAAAAAGTGGTAGTATTAGAGGGATGTTTTTTAGAGAATGTTTAATTTAGATTGGAGTAGGTGAGGTACATAATGTGTGGTTTTATCGGTTGTGTACACAACAAAACACAAAACTATAGTGATGAACAAAAACAACAATTTAAAAATATGAACGATATCATTACCCATCGTGGACCAGATGATGATGGTTTTTATTATGATGAACATATTCAATTTGGATTTCGCCGGTTAAGTATTATTGATATTGAGAGTGGACATCAGCCATTAACATATGAAAACGAACGTTACTGGATTATTTTTAATGGTGAAGTCTATAACTATGTCGAGCTTCGTGAGGAATTGGTAAAAGAAGGCCTTTCGTTTGCAACGAGCTCTGATACTGAGGTTATTATTGCCTTATACAGTCATTTAAAAGAGAAAGCAGTGGAAAAGCTGCGTGGAATGTTTGCTTTTGTCATTTGGGATAAACAAGAGCAAAGATTATTTGGTGCCCGTGATCCGTTCGGTATCAAACCATTCTTTTATTTAGAAGACGGTGAGAAAACCTTCTTTGCTTCAGAAAAGAAAAGTATCTTGCTTGCACTTGAAAATGATGTTTTAGACTATGATTCTCTGCAGCATTATTTAACGTATCAATTTGTTCCTGAACCCAATACCTTATCAGAAGGGATTAAAAAGCTTGAGCCTGGTCATTATTTCACAAAAAAAATTGGCTCACCAATGGAAATCAAGCGCTATTGGAAGGCACATTTTAGTCCTGTTCAAAAATCTGAAAGTGATTTTACAAAAGAAATTCGTGATATTTTATTCGATTCAGTCGAAAAGCATATGCGCAGTGATGTACCGGTAGGTTCCTTCCTATCTGGTGGAATCGATTCGTCTATAATTGCTTCTATTGCGAAAGAGTTTCATCCTGCCATCAAAACCTTCTCTGTTGGTTTTGAACACAATGGCTTCAGTGAAATTGATGTAGCAAAAGAAACAGCGGAGAAACTGGGTGTGGAAAATATCAGCTATGTGATTACACCTGAGGAATATATGAACGAAATTCCAAAGATTATGTGGCATATGGATGACCCCCTAGCCGATCCTGCCTGCGTACCACTTTATTTTGTCGCACGCGAAGCTAGAAAACACGTAACCGTTGTTCTCTCAGGTGAGGGCGCTGATGAATTATTTGGCGGCTATAACATCTACCGTGAGCCACAAGATTTAGAGATTTTTAACAAAATTCCTCGAGTAGGGAAAGTCCTTCTCAAAGGAATTGCCAATATGATGCCAGAAGGAACTAAAGGAAAGAGCTTCATTGAGCGTGGGGTAACTCCTATGGAAGAGCGTTACATCGGAAATGCCAAGATGTTCACAGAAGAAGAAAAACGTGATTTATTGAATGTTTACCATGAAGGACTCAAGTATACAGACATTACTAATCCTCTTTATGCGGAATCAAGAGGCTATGATCCAGTGGATCGAATGCAGTATATTGATATCCATACATGGATGCGCGGCGATATTCTTCTAAAAGCGGATAAAATGACTATGGCTCATTCGTTAGAGCTTCGTGTCCCTTTCTTAGACAAGGACGTTTTTGAAGTGGCTTCTAAAATTCCGACAAGCTTGAAAACCGCTAATGGCACAACGAAGTATATCTTGCGCAAGGCAGCTGAAGGTGTTGTTCCGGAGCATGTTCTTAACCGTAAGAAGCTTGGATTCCCTGTTCCAATTCGTCATTGGCTAAAAAATGAGATGAACGATTGGGCGAAAAAAATAATCCGTGAAAGTAATACGGATCATTTAATCAATAAAACGTATGTATTGCAATTGCTTGAAGACCACTGTCAAGGTAAGGCAGACAACAGCCGTAAGATTTGGACGGTTCTTATGTTTATGGTGTGGCATCAAGTGTATGTTGAAGATGTTTATTCTTTTCAACGTGATTTTGCACAGAAAAAAGTATTAGAATCACTAAAATATTAATATTTAGAGGCTGACTCTTGAGCATTGAGTCAGCCTCTTTTTATTTTTAAGATTTATGATTGAAGTGACTTATAATATTGGGCCTTTTCTGCATATTCTGTATAGATTCTTGTCATATCTTTTATATCTTCTTCGGTTAATTCTCTAATAACTTTTGCTGGTCTGCCAAATGCTAAGGTATTAGGTGGAATTTTTTTACCTTGAGGAACAAGGCTGCCTGCACCTATAAAGGCCCCTTCACCAATTTCAGCTTGATCGAGGATAATGGAGCCCATACCAATTAATGCTCGTTTTCTAATGATACAGCTGTGAAGGATGACCTGATGACCGATGGTTACCTCATCTTCTAAAATTAGCGGGTTATTAGGGCTTTGGTGTAAGATAGAGTTATCTTGGATATTTACCTTATTACCAATTCGGGTGGGGGCAACATCCCCTCTAATCACTGAGTTAAACCAAACACTGGACTGCTCACCAATTTCAACATCACCAGTTATCGTTACATAATCGGCAATAAACGCTGACTCAGCGATTAATGGATACTTATCTTTATATGGGTAAATCATTCTGTTCGCTCCTTTTACAATGATATCTCTATTGTAGCGAATGCTCGAACAGAAATTCAAAAAATTCATCTTTTTTCAATGAATATAGTAAAATAAACTTTTCAACAAATAGCAATTACATTTTTCTAGGGGGAAAAAATATGTGGAAGTGGGAAGCGGAAGGGGAGGCAAAAGCAGTCATTGTGATGGTTCATGGTGCAATGGAACATCACGGGCGTTATGGCTGGCTGATTGAAATGTGGCGTTCATCGGGCTTTCATGTAATTATGGCCGATCTTCCAGGTCAGGGTATGACAACGAGGGCGAACCGTGGCCATATCGATTCCTTCGACGAATACATTTATGAGGTAAAGGATTGGATTCAGGCGGCTTACCGATATGATTTACCTGTATTTTTATTAGGACATAGCATGGGGGGATTAATTTCGCTCCGTTTATTACAGGAAGAAAAGTTAAACATTGCTGGTGTCATTTTGTCATCACCATGTTTGGGCTTGGTTAAATCCCCATCTAAAGTTTTAGACATTCTATCTTATGGTTTGAATGTGGTATTTCCATCTTTACGGATGAATTCAGGCTTAACGGTTCAAATGGCGACTAGAAATGAAGATGTGCGAGAAGCGGATTCCAATGATACCCTATACGTTACAAAAGTCTCTGTCAGATGGTACAGAGAGTTAGCTGCTGCCATGAAGCAGGCCTTTGTAAATATGGATCAAACTCAGGATATTCCCATGCTGGTGATGCAGGGTGGGGATGACTTGATTGTCAATAAAGCAACCGTTAAGGAATGGTTTAATCACGCCCCATTATCAGAAAAAAGATTTAAAGAATGGCCAAAATGCTATCATGAAATCTTTAATGAGCCCGAGCGTGAAGAAGTATTTGAATATGCTAAGGATTTTGTAAATAGTCAATTAAAAGCTATTGGTTATATTGTATAGAAAGGTAGTTGATTTTCCATGATGCCAATCACCCTCATGTCCAGGGTTTATCGCAAAGTACTTCCAGCAGTCCATCAAGAATTGGCCTATTGGAAAAGCCGAGCTGAGAAAATCCCGAATCCTGAACTAAGGGCACAGGCCCTGGCGAGTATAGAGCATAAAACCTTCCACTGTGAAGGAGGAGCCATCCTTGCGCTAACTGCCAAAGGAGAATATAGAAAAGCAATAAAATTCATTGTGGCCTACCAAACGATTAGTGATTATTTAGATAATCTTTGTGACCGAAGTACATCTCTTGATCCTATCGATTTTGCTACCCTTCATGAGTCCATGTCAGATGCGCTGGTTTTACACGCTGAAGAGAAAAACTATTACCGGTTCCGTGAGGACCAAAACGACGATAATTATTTGCATGATTTATCGGAAACCTGCCGATCAGTATTACGGGAATTAAAACATTACGACAAGATCAAGGATTATTTACTTGAACTATGCCAGTATTATTGCGACCTGCAAATAAATAAACATGTGGTTCACGATGAACGTGTCCCTCGTCTGGAAAAATGGTTTCATCACTACCAACAACAGCTGCCTGAAATGGAATGGTATGAATTCTCGGCATGTTCAGGCTCTACATTGGGGATCTTTTGTTTAGTCTCCTATGCCGTGCGCGACGATTTTAAGACCAGTGATGCTGAGAACATTCGCAAGGGGTATTTCCCTTATATTCAAGGTTTACATATCTTGTTGGATTATTTTATTGACCAAGAAGAGGATATTGCCGGGGGGGACTTGAATTTTTGTGCTTACTATGAAAACCAGGAAACTCTCTTTAATCGTTTAAACCATTTTGTTGTGGAAGCAGATAGGCACACAGAGTTTCTCCCTCATAAAAAGTTTCACCAGCTAATCAATCGCGGCTTACTAGGGATTTATTTATCAGATGCCAAGGTTCGAAAACAAAAGAATGTCCGTAAGCTGGCGAAAGGAATCATAAAATCTGGGGGATGGATAAGTTATTTCTTTTATTTTAATGGACTTGCCTATAGGTCGATTCAAAAATCTGTACCTTCTTTTGTGATGAGATTGATGACAAAATAAAGAGGCGACTTTTGCAGTCAGCCTCTCTAGCGTTTTTCAATAGCCACAATAAATGGCGGGTTATTTTGCTGATTGATAAATTGGTATTGGAGGACATGCGCCATTTTTTGATCTAATTGCTGGCAGTAATGGAGCAAGGAATCCCGTTCTATTGCTCCTTCCACATGGCCATGGTAAATAACAAGTACAATGATGCCTTCTGAAGTCATCATTTCTAATAATTGCTCAATCGCTGAAATGGTTGTTATAGGACGGGTTACAATGGATTTATCGCTTCCTGGTAAATAACCTAGGTTAAAAATAGCTCCAGTAACCTTACCATGATGGTTGGTTGGGATGAGTCGGGAAAGATTCTCATGACCTTCGTGAAAAAGCTCTACTCGTTCGGAAAGACCATGCTGTTGTATACGATCTTTACTCGCAGCAATCGCCTCTTCCTGTACATCAAACCCGTACACTTTTCCACTATCTCCAACTAGACCTGCTAAAAAAACGGTATCATGGCCATTACCTAATGTGGCGTCTATCACGATATCTCCAGGTTTTACAGCTTTTTCAAGTAAGTTTCTGGCAAAAGGTAAAATACGATCCATCTTCATATTTTATTCCTCCGCCTGCCGGTGATAATACTTTCCTTGCCAGCTGTCTCTCTTTTTTAACTCCGCATCAATGCTATTTAACACTTCCCACTTATTCACGCTCCACATTGGACCCACCATTAAATCAATCGGACCGTCACCTGTGATACGGTGGACAATCATTTCCGGCGGTAAAATCTCCAATTGGTCACATACTAATTTTATATAATCTTCCTTGGAAAGAAACTCGAGCATTCCTTTTTCGTACTGCTTAACCATTGGTGTGCCTTTTAAAAGGTGAAGCAAATGGATCTTAATCCCTTGTACATCAAGTTTTGCAACTTCACGTGCCGTTTCCATCATCATGTCATACGATTCAAGCGGCAGTCCATTAATAATATGAGAGCAAATACGAATCCCGTGCTTCCTTAATTTATTAACGCCATCGATATAACATTGGAAATCATGGGCTCGATTAATAAGAGCGGCTGTTCGTTCATGGACTGTTTGTAAACCAAGCTCCACCCACAAATAGGTTCTTTGATTTAATTCCGCTAAATATTCCACGACATCATCCGGTAGACAATCTGGACGAGTGGCGATTGACAAGCCAACGACACCCTCCTGCTGTAGAACTCGTTCAAATTTTTCACGGAGAACGGCAACGGGTGCGTGGGTGTTAGTGTAAGCCTGAAAATAGGCCATATACTTGCCGTCTTTCCATTTAGTGTGCATTTTCTCTTTGATATCAATGAACTGTTTCTCAAGGTCATCCGCACGGTTTCCAGCGAAATCACCAGATCCAGAAGCACTACAAAAAGTACAACCGCCATGAGCAACGGTACCATCACGGTTTGGGCAGTCAAAGCCGCCGTCTAGTGCCACTTTAAATACCTTGTGCCCGAATTGGTTTCGCAGGTGGTAATTCCATGTATGGTATCGCTTATCATCAACAGCATAGGGAAAAGGTTTAGTCTGAATCATTTCAGTAAACCTCCTTGTTAAAGAATTTCCACTCAATAAATTGAATAAGATAGAAAAATTTTATCATGAACTCAAGAGCATATCCAATTGAAATTCTTTCATGCAAAATTGCCAGCATTTATCAAACTGGTTGTGTTATAGGAAAAAGAAACAAGAACAAAATAAGAAATGAAGCAGTGTGCTTGCTTCAAAATAAAGGGGGTTCTTTTACATGGCTACTCGTGAATCAATGGATAATCTAATGCAGCAGTGTGAGGATGCGCTTCGATATGCTGAGGATCAATATAAGCAAAGCAGCCTTCAAGAGCATTATAATGACGATGATTACACAAAAGCATTACAACAGCTAGAAGAAACCTATCAGGACATTGCAAAAATGGCACATAGTGCGAATTCACAACAGCGTGAACAACTCCATCGAATGAGATTGCAGCTACAGCAGATTCAAAACTCAATGATCCTTGAAAGTCATTAAGAGGAGGAGAAATCTTGAAAAAACGTTCAAAACAACAAAACCCTGAGCAAAAAACTCGAAATGGAGTAAATAATCAAGACGTAGAGCTTGGTCAGGATTTCGATGTGGTTAAACAATCCAAAAAGAAGTACGAAAAAACTGGCGGCCAGCCAGTGAAATCTAAATTCCACCAAGAAAAAAATCAATCCTCCTAAAAAAATAAGAAGAGGCCGACAAAAAAGTCTGCCTCTTCTTTTCGTTAAAAAAGCCCCTTAAACCCCTTCTATCTAAATTTTTCAACGAAAACACCTTGAAAATAGAAGAAAAATCCCGTTCACACATTAGAAACAACTGGGTTTTGATGTGTGATGTAGGTCACAGATTGGGTGTGTTTAACATGGTTTAAATAAGATATGGATTATAAGTTTCCATTCCAAAACCTCCACTTTCTGTTAGGAGACCAAAGAGTTTGAGGACGGTCACCTAACAATTTTTCAAACATACCATGTGAACATGTTCACAAATTATCCATATTTTTTACCAACCGATCCTGAAAGGAGAAACAATGAAAAAGTATCTATTTTTCCTAATTATGTTCTTCGTCTTAATGTTTCCAATGAATGGCTATGCAGAAAATCAAGGTGTTTTAAGCATGGAAGAACTGTCGATACATATCATGCCAGAGTATGCGTATCACCCAAATGATCAAAAAAAGGACCATGCTCCACTTTTAATCGGCTATCAAGGGACTATGGTAAACAACTCAAAAGTGCCCCAAAAAGGTCAAATCGAAATTCCGCTGCCAACTAAGGAGAAGAATTTTCTAATTGGCTACGTGGCAGATTACTCAAGTAATTTAAGCAAGGCGTATGAGATTGAATATGTACTAGATCGTGAAAAAGGAACCATTTCCTGGACTACAAGTGAAGAAATAGGTCCAAATGAACGATATAAATTCGTCATTGAATTTTTTACGGATAGCTTAATGGTTAAAAAAGAAAAGAAGTCATTAGCGTATGACTTTAAAAGTTTTGCTGATATTGGACTTCTTAACATTTCCTTTACCCAGCCCGAAAAAGCAAAGAATATGAAGCTTACGCCAGCTCCAGAAGAGGATCAGAATCATGCTGCAGGAGATAAGGTATACTCTTATCTTTTCCAAGATGTGAGAGCAGGGGACGAGAAAGAATTCAAAATGAAGTATGACCGCATAGAAACGAAACCTACAACAGAACTGAATAATGCAGTAAACATAGCTGAAAAGAAAGAGACGAATAATGCCACACACCTTGCCATTGGCGCATTTGGTGGAATAAGTGTCCTTTCAGCAGGGATCCTGACCATTCTTTTAAAGAAAAGAAATAGAAAACAATCTACCGGGAATTAAGGTACTTAAGTACTTTAATAAATAAAAAAGAGAAAAAAGCATTCTATGGGAGGTGAAGAGATGTTCAAGAAGCTATTAAAAATCAACAAAAAATTTTTATTTGTAGCCGTACTTCTAATCGGTGTCCTTCTATCACTCACAACAGTAAAGACCATGGCGTATCTGGATTCACCTGGTTTCTGCCAAAACTGTCATACGATGAAGAATGTTTACACATCGTTCATGGATTCCACTCATGCAGAACTGCAGTGTAATGATTGCCATTTACCACACAAGAGTGAGGTAGGAAAGTTATTTTTTAAAGGTCGTGCTGGGATGACTCATGTGTATTACAACTCATTAGGAACTGATGATATCCCAAATGTAATTGAAGCCACAGACCGAACAATGAAGGTAATCAATGAAAACTGTGTTTCCTGCCACAAGAGTACGATTACCAATGTGTCTCATGATGCGAAGGACAGTTGTGTCTCCTGTCACAAAACAGTACCACACGGGAAAGGCTTTAAAGATGATCACTATAATAAGCCACCTAAATCAGGAGAATTATTAGAAAATAAGGGAGGATTTTAAGAATGGGAAAGTTCCGATATGGGGCATATGTTTTCCTGCTAGCATTTGTACTATTGATCACTGGCTGTGGCAATGAGTCTGGTGATAAAACAGCATCCGCTACAGGTAAAAAGACAACAGGCCTCTCAGCCGATGAAATTAGTAATGAAGCATTCAAAGACTTATTTCCGCTTCAGTACAACAGTTATAAGAAAAATGAAAAGATGGAAGATACAACATACGGCGGTTCTGTTAAACGCAGTAAATATGATGAAGATAAAGAGCCGTTGCTGCCGATTCTGTTCAATGGTTATGGATTTGCAACCGAGTATAATGAAGAGCGTGGGCACACGTATGCATTAGAAGATATTCGCAGTATTAAACGAATTACTGACAAATCTGTTGGTTCTTGTTATACATGTAAATCAACGGCCGTTCCAAAAATGATTGAGGAAATGGGCGACAGCTACTGGGGGGCCAACTTTAACAAGGATATTTGGCCAAAGGGTGAAGCGATGGGCCACTCTCCAATTGGCTGCTCTGATTGCCATGACCCAAAAACGATGGATTTGCGAGTGACACGTCCTAGCTTTTATAAAGCTTTAGAAGCTAAGGGAGTAGATGTATCCAAACCAACGAAAAATGATATGCGCAGTTATGTTTGTGGACAATGTCATGTGGAGTACTACTTTGCATCAAAGAATAGTGAAGTAACCTTCCCTTGGACAAAAGGCTTTAAACCGGAAGAAATGTATGAATACTATAATACGATTGCAAAAGAAAACGGTTTTGAGAAGGATTGGGTAAGTAATATTTCTGGTACTCCTATGTTAAAAGCACAACATCCTGAATATGAAACGCACTCATCCGGTACACATGGTAAAGCTAATGTTTCCTGTGCAGATTGCCACATGCCGTATGAACGCGTCGATGGAAAAAGAAAGATTACATCACACTGGTGGACTTCTCCACTTAAAACGATGCAAACCTCTTGCGGCCAGTGCCACGGCGACCGTGATTTAGACAAATTAAAGGATCGTGTCCTTGAAATTCAAGAGGCAAACGTCAGTGCATTACACGAAGCACAGGACGTTTCAACGACCTCTCATTATTATGTAAACAAAATGATTACTTCTGGTGTAAGCCAAGAGAAAATTAAACAAGCACAGGAATTTGTACGGAAGGGACAGTGGTACTGGGATATTATTGCAGCTGAAAACTCTGCAGGCTTCCATAATCCACAAGGGTCCATGGATTCATTACGAATCTCTATTGAGCAGTCTAATAAAGCCATCCGCTTAGCTACTGAAGAACTTGTGAAAAAAGGCGTTAACATGGATGAACTGGATAAGGAAATTGAAAAAGTGAAAAATGCAGTCCTGGATGAAAAGGTAAATGAGAAGAAAAAAGATAAGGCAGTAAATAGTTATTTCCCTGCCCAAGCACCTGTTGTACCGCCTGTAAAAAAATAGACTCCTTCCATTAATCATCTTATTCGTCCCGCCAAGAAGGAATAAGAATGGAAAGAGCCTTAGGTAACGTTGTAGAAAACACTGTTTCTTCGTGAGAAACAGTGTTTTCTTGCGTTTATTTTGACAAAATAATTGAGGCGTGTCAATTTTAGAATTCTAATATATAGGTCGGCGGAATAAACTGCAAAGTTGGCGGAATTCCATTCGAAGTTGGCGGAATAAACTGCAAAGTTGGCGGAATAAATCGCAAAGGTTGCGGAATAAACCTATAACTTGGCGGAAATCCTCTAAGTTCAGTGGCTTTAATAGAAATCCAGCGAACATTTACCCGAAGCTGGCAATGAAAAATAATTGCACTTCCTCCGAAAAAGGAATAATATATTTATTTGGGAATTGAAATTATAGCTAATTGTAAAGGAGCGTTTTCATGCCACGTGCCTTATGGCTCTTAATCATCGGGATGGCAGTGAATGTAACAGGCTCTTCTTTTTTATGGCCTTTAAATACAATCTATATTCACGATCATTTAGGTAAATCATTATCCGTTGCTGGTGTTGTCTTGATGCTGAACTCGGCAGCCAGTGTCATCGGAAACCTTTATGGCGGCAGTCTATTTGACAAAATAGGCGGCTATAAATCTATCATTTTGGGAATTGGTATTACGCTCGCTGCGCTGATAGGCCTGACGTTTTGGCATGGCTGGCCAGCATACATTGTGTTTTTAACCATCATTGGCTTTGGTTCTGGAGTTGTCTTTCCAGCGATGTATGCGATGGCGGGAACAGTATGGGTAGAAGGTGGCCGCAAAGCCTTTAACGCCATATATGTGGCGCAAAACCTGGGTGTAGCAGTTGGAGCAGCCCTTGGAGGGATTGTGGCAGATTATTCTTTCCAGCTCATCTTCCTTGCTAATACTATCATGTATATCATTTTTCTTCTCATTGCTGTGTTTGGATATAAAGGAATCTCAACAGCATCTGCTAAGCCAATAACAAGTGACACAGATAGACCAGTTGTAAAAAACACAAATAATTTGCAAGCATTGTTAATCCTATGCATAGGGTACTTACTTTGCTGGGTTGCATACGTTCAGTGGTCAACAACGATTTCTTCTTATACACAGGAAATCAACATTTCGTTAAGCCAATATAGCTTGTTATGGACAATAAATGGTGCCATTATTGTTTTAGGGCAGCCGCTCTTAAATGGAGTATTGAAGCGACTATCATCCTCACTGAAGCTTCAAATGCTTATCGGGATTGGTATTTTTATCGTTTCGTTTATTGTTGCTGGAAAGGCAAATGCCTTTTCTGGACTTTTAGTTGCGATGATTATCTTAACAATCGGAGAAATGTTTATTTGGCCTGCTGTACCGACAGTTGCCTTTAACCTTGCACCTAAAGGACGCGAAGGCTTCTACCAAGGAATCGTCAACAGCACTGCCACCGGTGGAAGGATGATCGGTCCTCTGCTTGGAGGAATAATCGTAGATGTGTACAATATCTCAGCCCTATTTATCGTCCTTATAGGACTATTCATCATCGCAATCGTAACCACTTTAATCTATGACCGCACTTTAAAAACAAAAATGGTGTCAGGCACCATTCGTGGACAAATGTAGGGGTTTGTCCATTCCAAGTGGACAGTGAGACAAAGGACCAATTTTCCTTTGTCTTTTGTGTTTTTATAGAGGTTTAAAGCTTTGGAGTTTGGTCAATTCTGAAATTAGGCTATGTTTACTTGCATACTTATGATAAATTTAATACAATAACCGTAATACTTTATATTGAAAAGACAGTGACTAGGAGTAGTAGTGGTCCATACCCGTACGAAGAGAGTTGACGGCTGGTGAAAGTCAACCGGGTACATCATGAACTCGCCTTTGAGTTGCAAACATGAAGGAACAGTAATGTTTGCCGTATTCCGCGTTAAGGATGAATGAAGTGAGTGCATAAGCACTAATGTGGGTGGTACCGCGGGAAGATACATACAATCCTCTCGTCCCTTTTGGGATGAGGGGATTTTTTTATTTTTATCTAGGAGGAAACAGACATGAGTTTCGATCATCAACAAATCGAAAAGAAATGGCAAAAGAAATGGGAAACTGAAAAAACATTTAAAACAAGTGAAGAGTATGATAAACGCAAATTCTATGCGTTAGATATGTTTCCATATCCATCAGGTGCTGGCCTACACGTTGGACACCCTGAAGGTTACACAGCAACCGATATTCTTTCACGCTTAAAGCGTATGCAAGGCTATAATGTCCTTCACCCAATGGGCTGGGATGCATTCGGTCTTCCGGCAGAACAATATGCATTGGATACGGGGAACGATCCAGCCGAGTTTACGACAAAAAATATCGATACCTTCCGCAGACAAATCAAAGCATTAGGATTCTCCTATGATTGGGATCGTGAAGTGAATACGACTGACCCTGAATACTATAAATGGACACAATGGATTTTCTTAAAGCTTTACGAAAAAGGCTTAGCCTATATTGATGAAGTAGCCGTAAACTGGTGTCCTGCACTTGGAACCGTCTTGGCTAACGAAGAAGTCATCGATGGTAAGAGTGAACGTGGTGGTCATCCAGTAGAGCGCCGCCCAATGAAGCAGTGGATGTTAAAAATCACCGCTTACGGTGACCGCTTATTAGAAGATCTTGAAGAACTTGATTGGCCTGAAAGCTTAAAAGAAATGCAACGCAACTGGATCGGACGTTCAGAAGGCGCTGAAGTAAACTTCCAAATTGACGGACACGACGAAACGTTTACTGTATTCACCACTCGTCCAGATACTTTATTCGGTGCAACCTACGCGGTTCTGGCTCCAGAGCATTCCTTTGTTGATAAAATTACAACAGCAGAACAGCGTGCAGCAGTGGATGCATACTTAGATAAGGTGAAAACGAAAAGTGACCTTGAGCGTACAGACCTTGCGAAGGAAAAAACGGGTGTCTTCACTGGTGCCTATGCCATCAACCCAGCGAATGGTGAAAAAATGCCTATCTGGATTGCTGATTATGTATTAGTAAGCTATGGAACAGGTGCGATCATGGCAGTCCCTGCACATGACGAGCGTGATTTTGAATTCGCGAAGGAATTCAATTTAACAATTAAGCCAGTAGTTGCAGGCGGCGATGTGGAGAAAGAAGCCTATACGGGTGACGGTGAACACATCAATTCTGAGTTCTTAAATGGTTTAAACAAAGAAGAAGCCATTTCTCAAATGATTGCTTGGTTAGAAGAAAAGGGAATTGGTACAAAGAAGGTAACCTTCCGTTTACGCGATTGGTTATTCAGCCGTCAGCGTTATTGGGGTGAGCCGATTCCAATTATCCACTGGGAAGATGGTACAATGTCTGCTGTTCCGGAAGAACAGCTTCCATTGACATTACCAAAAACAACAGATATCAAACCATCTGGTACTGGAGAATCTCCATTAGCCAATATTGAGGATTGGGTAAATGTGGTTGATCCTGAAACAGGTAAAAAAGGCCGCCGCGAAACAAATACCATGCCACAATGGGCAGGCAGCTGCTGGTATTACTTACGTTATATTGATCCGAAAAATGATCAGGCACTAGCTTCCCAAGAGAAGTTAAACCACTGGCTTCCTGTTGATATCTATATTGGTGGTGCCGAACATGCTGTACTTCACTTGCTTTATGCGCGCTTCTGGCATAAGTTCTTGTATGATATCGGAGTCGTACCAACAAAAGAACCATTCCAAAAGCTATTTAACCAAGGAATGATTTTAGGCGAAAACAATGAAAAAATGAGTAAATCAAAAGGAAATGTTGTGAATCCGGATGATATTGTAAGCAGCCATGGTGCTGATACACTTCGCTTATATGAAATGTTTATGGGACCACTTGATGCATCGATTGCGTGGTCAACGAATGGTTTAGACGGATCACGTCGTTTCCTTGACCGGATTTGGCGTTTGATGGTAGAAGAAAATGGAGTGTTAAATCCAAAAATCCAGCCAAATGAAGAAGCATCTAATTTGGAAAAAGTGTATCATCAGACAGTGAAAAAGGTAACTGAGGATTACGAGGGCTTACGTTTCAATACGGCTATTTCTCAAATGATGGTATTCATCAATGAAGCCTACAAAGCAACTGTGCTTCCAAAAGATTATATGGAAGGCTTTGTTAAAATGTTATCACCGGTTGCTCCACATATCGCGGAAGAGCTTTGGGAAAAGCTTGGTCATAGCGGCGGAACTATTTCTTATGAAGCATGGCCAGCCTATGATGAAGCGAAGTTAGTAGATAACGAAGTGGAAATTGTCATCCAGGTAAATGGTAAGGTAAAAACAAAGCTTATGGTACCAACTGATGCAAGTAAGGAAGCGTTGGAAGGAATTGCAATGGAAGATGATCGAGTGAAAGAACAAATCGAAGGAAAAACCATTCGCAAGGTGATTACCGTTCCGGGTAAACTTGTAAACATTGTAGCAAACTAAATTAAATAAAGAGGCTGCCTTAAAAGCCACAGGGGGTAAGCCTCTTTACTCTTAAAAAGGGGATGGATTTCATGGAAGAAATTAAAATTATTACACCTGAAGAATTACAGAAAAAGCTTGAAGCGGGAGAAAAGCTTGAGCTTGTGGATGTAAGGGAAGATGAGGAAGTAGCAGAAGGGATGATCCATGGCGCTAAGCATATTCGTATGGGCGATATTCCTGCAAACCTTGATTACTTTGATAAGGATAAAGAATATATTATGATTTGCCGCTCCAGCAGAAGAAGTGAAAATGTATGCTACTACCTACAAGAACAAGGCTACAAAGTCCGTAATATGATTGGCGGCATGCTTAATTGGACAGGTGAAACAAAGAAATAATCAAAAAACCGATTCTTCCTTTAAGAATCGGTTTTTTGATTTCACTTAACTGCATCAAGGCTAGGTTTATTCCATGTCAGCATTCCACTTAATAAGAGGAACGGAAGGATATTGATGACTAAAATGATTACACCTTGAAAGTCTGTACCTATGAACAGTCCATGAAGGGTGACTAATAGATAAAGAATAGGATTCAAGGCGTGAAGTTTGCGCCACTTTTGATAGCCAATCTTTTTCCGTGCCTTGGAGGTAACCACTGTCATTATTAAAAAATACAATGAAACGATACCCATAGCCATTGGCAGGGGCTTATAGTCCGTTTTAAAAGGTACTAGCACCTCAACCCACTGAAAAGAAATATACGAGTCAATGAGTAAAAATCCTATATGCCCCAAAACAAGAATAAGTGCCCAGTTCGAAAGAGCCTCATGCAAAAACAAGGAAATGGTTACTTTTTGTTTTCGCTTTTTTTGAACCTGAGAATACAGGCCGATCATTACAGAGAGGTATAGTAATAAATAGGACACCATTCCTGTTGCACGAATCATATACCACTCAAACATTTCCATATGACTAGTTTCCTCCTTTCCAAATTTCTTTTTTCCTATTTATTAAAACTGCTTGCGTGCCTTTATCTTTAATCCACGCTTTACCTTGCTCTTCTCCTAAAAGGAGGACGGTTTTTGCCCATACATCAGCTTCTACAGCGGTTGGAGCAGAAATAGTCGCAGATAAAATCTCACTCTCAGATGGCTGACCGGTTCGTGTATCAATTAGGTGATGCTTCCACTCGCCATTCACGATCCACTTTCTCTTCATAGAAGTGGAGGTTGCAACTGCACCGCTGGTCACCTGAATAGAGGAAATCATTTGTTTTTCATCAAAAGGACTTTCAATTCCTATGTTTAATGAACGAGGTAATTCTCCAAAGATTCGAATGTCTCCACCTACATTAATAAAACCATAGCCCATTTTTCCCAAGTGTTCAGCGGCACGATCGATGACCCAGCCTTTGGCAATTCCACCTAAGTCAATTTTGGCATGAAGTGTGACCATCTGCTGTTCTTTGTTTAGAGTAAAGGGTGATCGAGGTGTAGTTACAACAGCTGAGGGGATTGGTACGACTACCTGCCCCTTAATATATTCAATCGATCTAGCATAACCATTGTCCTCTAGTGACGTTAATACACAAGGATTAAAGATGCCTTTTGTTTCCTCATAGAAACGAAAGGCATCGGTAAGAATGGACAACATTTCACTAGAAATCGTGACTTCTGTTCCTACCTGCTGATTTAGCCGACAAAGTTCACTATCTTCACGAAACCGGCTGCACGTCGACTCTATTAATTCAAACAGTTTATAGACCGGCATCATATCATTTGCAAATAGCTCTTGATTAATAGAGATTCGGACTAGGGTGCTCATCGAATTAAACTGATAGTTGTACATCAGGTACCACCTGTTGTTGTATCAAATCCGCCATGACGCCCCATCTCAGCACTCCCACCATTTGAGAATTGATCTTGCTGATTACTATTGTCAAAGGATTGATCATTATTACCCGAAAATTGATCACTATTATCTGAACTTTGGTCATGTTGATTAAATTGAGAGGAACGATCCCCGTGAAAAGAATGATTAAACCCTTGATTTGATTCCTCAGGGGCTTGAAAATTAAAATTATCTTGTGACTGCTGATTGGAATTATTGTTAGAAGGTTGCCCCTGATTTAATGCTAGTGAATTGTTTGCTTGATCTCCATTTGATAATCCCAGATAGGACACCATTCCTGCCACTAAAGCTAAACTACCAAAGCTAACACCCCATGAGATTTTTTGTTTTTTATCCAATTGTAGTGCTCCTTTCCTCTTTCAAATGTCTTACATTTAGGAGTTTACAAGTTAAACCTTAATATAAACTTAAATTTTCACGAACTTTAATTTTTAAAATTCAGAAAAATGGTAATAATGATAGTAAAAAAGGAGAGGGAGAGTACAGTGATTCAGGTAAAGTTATTTGACCGGGAGCATGAGAAAGATTTAGAAAAAGAAATGAATCGCTTCTTAAGAGGAATTGATGAGCAGAGTCTGCTTGATATTAAATATAACGTTGCTGCGATGACAGAAGATGAAGAGGAAGAACAAATCTATTGTTTTTCAGCGATGATTATCTATCGATCATAATAAAAGAACCCTTTAGTGAAAGAAAGTAGGTTTCACTAAAGGATTCTTTTTCTTTTACCAGATAGACTGATAATTCGATTTGGCAAAAAGTGCGGCGTTAGTCCCAGCAAGTCTTCCGGTTACGAGCGCAGAGGTTATATTATAGCCACCTGTATACCCGTGAATATCAAGAATTTCCCCGCAAAAATATAAGCCGTTCATTAGCTTTGACCCCATGGTTTGCGGTTCAATTTCCTTAACTGAGACCCCACCACCGGTTACAAAGGCTTTTTCAAGTGGAAGAGTGCCATTTACCTTAATGAGAAATTGCTTACAGCTTTTAGAAAAACTTCTGATTTTTTCATTCGAAATAGTACCACCCTGCTCAGATGGGTCGATGCTATTTTGTTCAAAGAGAAATAGTAAATACCGTTCAGGGAGCAAACCTTTTAGTGTATTTTTAATACTCTTTTTAGGTTCGTTTTTTACTAGGTTAATGATTTCTTGAAAAATCTCTTCTTCCTTTTTATCGGGTAGAGCATCTAGACTCATGGTAACCTCTTTCAAGTTCCATTTCTTCATCGCTTTTACAACAAATTGACTGCAACGTAATACAGCGGGGCCGCTAACGCCAAAGTGAGTGAACAGCATGTCCATTCGATGAGAGATGATCGGTTTCCCTTTTGGATTTAAGACGCTTAAGTCAATGTCCCGTAAAGATAAACCCTGCAGCGATTTATTTTTGATAAAAGGTTCGTTGGACGTGACAGGTACCTCAGTAGGAAACAGTTCGGTAATGGTATGACCTGCTTTTTCCGCCCATGCATACCCATCGCCTGTGGACCCTGTATGGGGAACAGACTTTCCACCGACAGCAATCACAATGGATTTGGCTGATAGACGTTGGCCATCCTTTAACATGACTGCGGATACCTGACCATTTTCATACATGAGATCCTTTACAGGACTATTTTTGAACACTTTCACATTAAGATTTTCCAATTGATGTAAAAGTGCGTCCACGACCGATTGTGCTTTGTCGGAAACAGGGAACATACGCCCATGATCTTCTTCTTTTAATTCGATTCCTAGCTTTTCAAAAAATCTAATGATATCTTCATTACTGAAGATGGAAAAAGCACTGTATAAAAACTTGCCATTTCCTGGCAAGTGCTTAATGATTTCTTCAACTGGCAGGCGATTCGTCACATTACAGCGTCCGCCCCCAGAAATAGCAAGCTTTCGCCCAAGCTTGTCGCCTTTATCTATTAAAAGTACTTTCGCGCCTTTTTCACCAGCGGCAATGGCAGCCATTAAACCGGATGGCCCCCCGCCGATGACAATCACATCATATTCCATAATTACACCAACTTTATATTCATTCAAAGATTTCATGTCACTTCATTATAAACATTTCTTGCCGAATTAAAACAAATAGGCGGGATTTTAATAAAATTAACTTGATTTGTTAGTAGCATCGAAGGGAAAGAAGTTGTAAACTACTAATAGTGTGCAAAAAAAGTCGACAGGTACTTTGTGAAAACACGCACGTATTTCTTCGGGTAGGAAGGGATTTTATGCAGTCTAAGCTTTTAAGAGGAACATTTATATTAACTTTTGGAACGATACTTTCCAAAATTCTCGGCTTAATTTACGTTATTCCATTCTTTCAAATCGTTGGTCGTCAAGGGACGGTCCTTTATCAATTTTCTTACGTTCCTTATACCATTTTTATTAGTGTCGCGACAGCGGGTGTACCGTTGGCGGTCTCCAAATTCATTTCTAAATATAATGCACTTGAAGAATATGCTGTTGGCAGAAAGCTTTTTAAATCTGGATTAATGATTATGCTCATCACTGGATTTGTTGCCTTTTTAGCCATGTATCTTGCCTCACCTACATTAGCTGAAATGAGTACACAAGGTGAAAAAGCGAACCTGAAAGATGTCACAACCGTTATGAGAGCGGTTAGTTTTGCTCTAATCGTTGTTCCGTTCATGAGTTTGATCAGAGGTTATTTTCAGGGCCATCAATCAATGGGGCCATCGGCACTCTCTCAAGTAGTAGAACAAATTGTCCGAATTCTATTTACACTACTAGGTGCTTATGCAGTTTTAAATATTTTCCATGGCAAAATGGTAACGGCTGTTAGTGTAGCTACCTTTGCTGCTTTTATTGGAGCTATTGGAGGCCTTGCCGTTTTATTTTGGTACTGGTATAAAAGAAAGCCGTATTTAGACGAACTCCTTGAACATGATAAGGGTACGATGGATATCTCGCTAAAAGAAATTTATAAAGAAATCTTTATCTCTGCCTTTCCATTCGTCTTAGTGGGCATTGCGAATCCATTATTCCAGGCGATTGATCAATTTACCTTTACAAAGGCAATGGCAGAAATCGGAAAATCGACGAAAGTTGCTGAATCTTTCTTCTCCATGTTGAATTTCGAGTCGCATAAGATTGTCATCATCCCAGTATCACTCGCGACAGCTTTTTCGTTGACGCTTGTTCCTAGTATCACGAAGGCTTTTGTTGAGAACGACAGGAAAAGTATGAATCGGCAATTAAATCAAACCTTTCAGGTCTTATTATTCTTAACTCTCCCAGCTTCAATTGGTCTTTCCTTGCTAGCTGAGCCTATTTACACCGTCTTTTATCAGCATGACTTGATTGGAGCAGAAGTATTAAGAGCCTATGCACCGGTTGCGATTTTATTTTCACTTTACTCAGTTACAGCTGCCATTTTACAAGGTATTAATGAACAACGATTTACGATCTTAAGTCTACTTGTAGGATTATTAATAAAATTATCGTTAAACATTCCTTTAATAAAAATGATGGAAACAAAAGGGGCTGTACTCGCTACCACACTTGGGTACCTAGCGGCCATTATTATCAATATCATCGTTATAAAAACGTATTCTCGTTACCCATTCCGTCTTGTTTGGCGAAGGAGTTTACTGATTATGATATTTGCTGGGCTCATGTGGGTTGGTACGGAGTTAATTTATAAGTTAATGTTATTATTCCTCTCCCCAGCATCAAAGGGTGAATCAATATTGATCATCTTGGTCAGTGCAGGAGTTGGGGCATCCATCTATTTTTACTTAGGCTTAAAATCAGGGCTTGCCGACCGCTTGTTTGGTACTAGGCTTGACCGCTTAATGACAAAGTTAAAATTGCCAAGAAGGAGGGGTACTGCTTGAGAATTGATAAAATGCTAGCTAATCTTGGCTACGGAAGCCGAAAAGAAGTAAAGCAGCTTCTAAAAAGCGGTTCTGTTAAAGTAGACGATGTAGTGGTTAAAGATGCGAAACAGCATGTTGATCCTGAAAAGCAAACCGTCACTTTAAATGGTGAGGTCATCGAATACAGAGAATTTATCTATCTAATGATGAACAAGCCTCAAGGGGTTTTATCGGCAACTGAGGATAATAATACAGAAACAGTCATTGATCTATTGGAACTTGAAGACCAAGTGTATGAGCCGTTTCCTGTTGGAAGATTGGACAAGGATACAGAGGGCTTATTGTTAATCACCAATGACGGTCAATTGGCTCATCGATTGCTGGCACCGAAAAAACATGTTCCAAAGACCTATTTTGCTGTGATTGAAGGGGAAGTAACAGAAGCAGATATTACAGCCTTTGCTAATGGTGTAACATTGGATGACGGCTACGAAACAAAGCCTGGTGAATTAAAAATATTGAAATCTGGAATTCGTTCCGATATAGAGTTAACAATTACTGAAGGGAAATTTCATCAAGTAAAAAGAATGTTCGAAGCGGTAGGAAAAAGAGTCGTATACCTCCAACGTATTTCCATGGGACCACTTGCATTAGACGAAACCCTTGAGTTGGGAGAATACCGTGAATTAACCGAAGAAGAAATCGAGCTCTTGATGAATTATCAAGTGAAATAGAGGAAAAGCAGCTTTGCATGAGCTGCTTTTCTTTTTTTTATCTACCAATATTTAAGAATTCTAAAACAAGCTGGTTGAATTCCAATGGTTTTTCCATATTTATCATGTGGGCAGTGCCAGGAATTACAACTAACTGTGAATCCGTAATCTTTTCATGAAGGAACTCTGAAATTGCACTGAAATCTGGGAAATCAATATCAGGGGAAATGATTAACGTTGGAACCGATATGTTCCCAACCAATTCAATTGTTTTCGTTTCTGGTAAAATCATTTTACCTTTTCCACTAACTCTAGTTAAATTCGCAGACAGCATAGCTGCGTATTTTTCTACAATAGCTGGCTGGATATCGTCTATTGACCGAAGAGGTCCTGCAACCCATGCCTTGCACATTAACTCAACTGCCTCTTCAAGGGACTCCTTCTGAAATAGTTCATTCACTTCTTTATTATATTTTTGTCTTTCAGGAGAGTAATCAGTCCACCCTAACAAACCTGAGGAAGCCACAATCAGTTGATTGACCATTTCCGGATAAGTTAAGGTAAAGTCCATTGCTAGATTCCCACCAACTGAGAGGCCCACAAGATTCACTTTTACCACACCTAGGTATAACAATAAATTTTTAGCATCTTCTACTAGAGAATAATCTTCATCGTGATGACTAGACTTTCCACAACCCGCATAATCAAAGCGAATAACTTGATAGTAATTGGAGAACTCCTCGAATTGATCATCCCACATTCTTGAGTCTAGAGGAAATCCATGCAATAGTAACACTGGGCGACCTTCTCCTTTTACCTCATAAAAAATTGTAGCTCCATTAATCTCAGCAAATCCAGATTGATAGGTTGACATTGTTCATTCCTCCTACTTTTTGAGTTGACCTATATAGAAAAGAGCCTCCACTTCCACATCATCCATTTCCCCTTTTAAGATTCGTTGGACATCTGTGACCGTCGTTTGAGACGAAACCGAAACTCCTTTTTTCTTTGTAAAAGGCTCTGTTATTAAAAATGGTTGTGTAAAATACGCCTCGAGACGAAGGCCTTTGTGATAAGTCTCTCGCTCAGATGCAGGGATTCGCTCCGTTCCTAGAAAACGTAATTCACGATAACGGCGGAGGACTTTTTTTGCCTGCTGCTGTGTGTGCAAATGTACTTTGGAAAGAGTTGCTCCTTCAATTAGTACCGAAGTAGAATGGAGCGGATTGATTGCTGGGTAAATTTTTCGAGAAACCAGCTCTGCATCAAATTGCAACAGGGTATCTAATGGTCCAAATGGGTCTTGTTCATCGACAGCTTCGCCTCGTAAGTCGACTAAAAAAGTAGTGGGAGTGACTCCTGCATCCTTTAATTTTTCAACGAGGTCGTAAATTTCCCCGGTTAAAACCATTTGCCGATCCGCAGCGAGAAAGATGGTTTGTTTGGACATGTTCACCATTTTATCAAAGGCTTCCTCAACAGAGTGACAGACGTGTTTCGTTTCGTTGATGACATCACTTAAACCCACAGCATCTTCATTAGGTTTCAAGAAGAAGGTTTCAAGACCATTGATGTTCATGCGATGGAACATCTCTGCTAAAACGACAAGCTGACCCATGCCCGGTCGAGCAACAAATCCGATGGTACCCCCAAGTGTTAACGGAGCAAAAAGATCGATGACTTTAATCCCGGTTTCCAGCATTTCCGCATCTAATCCCCTGATGATTAAATCATCCACGGTGCATTCTGCAAGGTCGGCAAGAGTGACAAGGGTCCGGACTTCAGCACGTGCTAAAGGAATTTTCCCAGTGCAAAGGTTAGAAACGGTGGCGGGGCGTAATCCAACCGAAGCAGCTGCAACTGTAAGATTAGGTACACGCTTTCGTAATAACTCAACATTCAGTCTTAAGTGATCCATGGTAATCCTCCTTTAGATAGAATTACTCTCTGAAGAAAAATAATTACTCTTAAGAGTAATATATATTCTGAATATTCTATTTGTCAATGTTTATTTGTAAATAATGGAAGATTGGAGACGCTGAGTGGTTGATAAATCCTGAAAAGTGGTCGATAAATGAAATTCACACAAAAAATAGGCCCCCCTTCACAAGAAAAGGAGGCCTGCCATCATCTATTTCCCTTGATAAAAATCATAACCATCCACATTTTTAATCCATACCCGAGCGTTTTCCCCATTTTGATCGGCAATCCATAAATCTCTTTGTGTTTCAGCCAAATCCTTTTTCCTGACCCAGGTTAATTTACGGGCAGAAGGAAGATAAATAGGGTGGTAATCACCAAACCCCTTTGGTGGTAAGGTCAATTGCAACTGTGTTTCATCACCCATTTTTATTAAAAATAAAGAAGGGTCGGGCCTCTGCTTAGGGTCGTTTGACCACTCGCTCTCTTTAACCCTTGAGACAACTACTGACTGATCATCTCTCCATGTAAAACCTAACTCTGCAAAGTGAGGGGGAGTTAAGCTGATTGACTTGAAAGCCGGAAGTTCCGTGACCTTCATTTTTTTATTCTTAAAACCCATAACAATTCTTCCCCCACCCGCAATATAACCTAACCGATTTTGATGGAAGGCCCACTTAGGGGAATTTACTTCCCAAATAATTTCATCTAAAACCTCGAAGGTTTGTCCATCAGATGAGATCACACACATCATATTGCTGTCCATTGACCAGGATGCAGTAGGGCTGACCATAAAAGAAATCCACTTTCCATCAGGGGAAAACTGAAAACTAGTTGCATCAATGGCAAGCAAGCTAATATTCCCTTTTTTTAATTCACTTGGAATGGTGTACAATTTTTTCACATTTTTTGTTAGACTCGTGATTTTTGTAAAATCTTGATCAAGTCCGATTTTGTAAAGAACAGGATTTGTCCAGCCATCGGGTCTTAGTGAAGCGCCTGAGGCGGTGATAAAGGCCCTTCCATCGGGGAACCAATTATAATCTCCTACACCTAACGCAATATTATAAAACTGATCCAGGTTGGAGATATTTAAGACACCACCACTTTTGAAGGCTAGGATATCCTCAACCGGTGACCATTTTGGGTTTGAACCGTCATAAGTAATCCGTTTGTGTTTTCTTGTCTCTAAACTATACACCCAAATCTCAGTTTGTGACTCTAAGTTCGGACTAAGTTTCTCTTTTGGTTCTACACCATAAACAATCCACTTTCCATCGTGCGACCACTGGGGTGGCTCGTTAAACTTGGTAGGCTTGTTTGTGATTTTTTCTTCCCTGCCATTCATTTTCGTCCAAAGAAAGCCATCTCTAACAAATGCCACTTTTACCTTTTCAGGTTCAGGTTTCGCTATTGCTAGATTAGGAAGTAATAATAGGAAAATTAATATAAGACAAAACTTTTTCTTCATCCCTTCACCTCTTAAGAAAGTCCTTCAATTATTGTTCACAAGATGGGAAGAATTATCAAATTCAAAAAGTTTTTAAAAAATAAGTAACTGGGTATAACAATGGGTATCTTAATAATATTTACTTGCGAATGTTATTCTTACAAGGGGGAATTGCCATGAGACTTACGCACGAGCAGGCAATTGAATTACACGGCTTTAATAATTTGACGAAGTCACTAAGCTTTAATATGTATGATATTTGTTATACAAGAACAAAGGATGAGCGTGAAGCCTATTTGAAATATATTGATGAACAATATAGTGGAGAGAGGCTAGAGTCTATTTTAAAGCATGTTTCCGATATCATTGGTGCCCACGTATTAAATGTAGCCAGCCAGGATTTTGAACCTGCAGGAGCGAGTGTAACGTTACTGGTTTCAGAGGGACCGGTTACGAATGCACCTTCTGAATCATTCGAGGAATCACCGGGGCCTCTTCCAGAATCGGTAGTGATGCAGCTAGATAAGAGTCATATTACGGTTCATACATACCCGGAATTCCATCCAGATGAAGGAATTAGTACCTTTAGAGCGGATATTGATGTTTCCACGTGTGGGGAGATCTCACCGCTTAAGGCGCTTCACTATTTAATCCGTGCATTCGAAACGGATGTTATGACCATTGATTACCGTGTACGTGGATTTACTCGGGATAAAACTGGGCATAAGCTGTTTATTGACCATGAAATCAACTCGATTCAAAATTACATTCCTGAAGATGTCGGTGAGTTATTCGATATGATTGATGTCAACGTTTATCAAGAAAACATCTTCCATACCAAATGTAAGCTGAGGGAATTTGATTTAAATAATTATTTGTTCGGCTATACAAAAGAAAAGTTATCCCCTGATGAACATATTGAAATCACTGAAAGACTTAAGCTGGAAATGGATGAGATTTTTTATGGGAAAAACATGGTATAACAAAAAAGCTCGGGTTTACCGAGCTTTTTGCGTTTTAATTATCTAGTAAATGATGCAACATACGATTTTTATCGTCAAAGAACTGCTTCATAATCCTGTAATGGTTGGTTTCTTCAAGCTTACTTTCTATTAAACCCTCATCTGTAAATTCAAAAATTTTTGCATGGGGATAGGCCATGATGATCGGTGAATGGGTAGCAATGATAAACTGGGAATGTTCATTGACTAAATCATGGATCCTCGTTAACATCGACATCTGCCGCAAAGGGGAGAGGGCCGCTTCAGGTTCATCTAAAATATAGATGCCATTTCCCCTAAAACGATGAAGAAACGTGGCAAAGAAGGCCTCACCATGTGATTGCTCATGTAGGGAAACGCCGCCGAAAGAATCAATGACTTTACGACCGCCGCCTCCCTTATCAAGCTCTTCAATGTTTGAAGCTACATTATAAAAACTTTCCGCTCTAAGGAAAAATCCATCTTGAGGTTTCTCTACACCTTTGATTACCTTCAAATGCTCAGCTAACGAAGAGTGAGAATCATAGGTGGAGAAATTAAAATTAAAGGATCCACCTCTGGATTAAACCCTAATGCAACTGCAATTGCCTCCAATAAAGTGGATTTACCCATTCCATTTTCACCAATAAGGAACGTAACATTAGGATGAAACACGAGCTCATCTAGAGTCTTAATAGCTGTCAGATTAAAAGGATATTTGTTAAAAGAGGGAATTTCCTCCCTTTTTAAATGGATCCTTCGTAAGTATTGGAAATTTAACATATTACTACCTCGAAAGTACTCTATTTGAAGAATATTGTATCTTTCATAGCTTAAAGAAAATAGGTAGTAAATCATTTGGCATATTTTAACAGCTTATCCCATACATTGAAGTGAATTAAGTATGGGGGGATGTCTATGCAATTTTATTATGGGCAACAAATGCCTTTACGTATCTTGGATGAAGCAGAATTTTGGAAGCACCAGGAAGAGGAGCATACGGTTGTGATTCGTGAGCTAGTTTCTGGACTGGAACAGGAATTTGTTGATGCACTTAAAAAATGGGAAGCTGCTCTTGGAGAAACGCATCAGCAGGTGGTCCGTTATATAGAGTCAGTCATCCGTTCGGGCTATCAGGTTTCAGACCAATTGTATCAGCATGTGCTTCAGTTGGTTTCTTATTGTTTAGATCAGAGTCTATCATTTATAAAACTATGCGAGCAAATTAAAACACACAGTGCAGCCGTCAGCAGTAACCCAACTGCAAAGGTGGTATTAAACCATATCATTCGTGAATCAGAATACTTCGTTGGAATTGCTCAAGCGCTCCTTTATAACCAATAATTTAACTTGGTGTCTTTACAAAAAGTAGAGTCACCATATTTATTTTAATAGAACTTGACGCGAAACCAAAAGGTGTTATATTATTTGATATGTAACCAAATGGTTTCGTATTAAAATGACCAATAAATGAAACATTAAACATAGCTCAATTTTAGGAGGAAGTCTAATGACAAATGAAGCACAACCAAAATTAGAAGATATCAAATACACGGAAGTATACAATGCACCAATTGATAAAGTTTGGAATGCAGTAGCTACCGCAGAAGGGCTTTCCGGCTGGTTCATGCCAAATGATCTGAAGGCTGTTGAAGGTCATGAATTTCATATTAACGCAGGCCAATTTGGTATGTCTCCATGTAAGGTGACACAAGTGGATCCGCCAAACCGCCTCTCTTTTAATTGGGGGAAGGATTGGACACTAACGTTTGAATTAAAGGCTCTAGAGGATAAAACAGAATTAACACTAATCCATGGTGGTTGGGATGTTAATAAGGTTACTGAGTTTGGTGCTCCACATACACCAATTAGAGACAACATGAATCAAGGCTGGGCAGGGCTTGTTAAAAAATTACAAGGATATGTTGAGGCTTAGATGGTCGCTGCTTCTGCTAAGCATGATGTTTTCCAAGCGATTGCTGACCCAACCCGACGTAGTTTATTAAAGCTTCTGAGTAACCAAGAGATGCCTGTCA
Organism: Bacillus sp. SLBN-46; assembly: GCF_031453555.1. Classification (GTDB taxonomy): domain Bacteria; phylum Bacillota; class Bacilli; order Bacillales; family Cytobacillaceae; genus Neobacillus. Next base: position 1,667,825 of record NZ_JAVIZM010000001.1, read on the forward strand.
CAGCAATCAGTGAACAATTTCCGATTAGCCGTACGGCAGTATCTAAGCATTTACGCGTATTAGCAGATGCAGGATTGGTTAAAGAACGGAAAGTCGGCAGAGAAACTCGGTACAAGCTCGAGCCTGAACCTTTAATGGAATTAAAAGATTGGCTGCAGTTTTTTGAATTATTCTGGGAAAATAAGCTAACTGCACTTAGACTCTTTGTTGAGTCGGATGAGACAAAGTAAATCTGTAATACAAAAAAGTGATACCCAAATTTTTCGGGTATCACTTTTTTGTTATTTGGAACCTGTTTTCCTAACAAGTAGAGAAAGAACAACTAGCACACCAACTGTCACAAGTGCTACGGACGAACCAATCAGGTTGCTTGGGCTTGTTAAGAACCCAATAAAAATAACACTTAAGCTAACAATAGCGAAAATCGTTGTATACGGAAACCCTTTTACCTGAAAATGTGGTTTTTCTTTGTAAGTAGGACGTAACTTCAATTGTGCTGCACAAATACAAATCCAAATTAACATAATGGTAAAACCAGGAATCGTCATAAGGTAATTAATAATTTTACCTGGAGTAATATAGGCTAAATAAACTCCAGCCAAAATACACACAGTTGTGATCATGATTCCTACTAACGGAATGCCTTTTTTAGATGTCTTTGCCAATCCTTTTGGTGCAACGCCACTTTGAGCCATTGAAAATAGTGTTCTAGATGTAGCATAAATCCCTGAATTGGCTGCTGAAAGTACAGCTGTCATGAGCACAAAATTCATGATGTGTGCAGCCCCTGGTAACCCAGTAGTACTGAAAACTTGTACAAATGGACTATCGACGCTAGATACCTTATTCCAAGGCATAATCCCACAAATAATAAGGATCGGTAAAACGTAAAAAATAATAACCCGCCATACTGCCCCTTTAATAATTTTAGGCAATACTTTGTCAGCATCCTTTGTCTCAGTAACAGCGACCCCAATTAATTCTGCTCCGCCGTATGAAAACATTACGACCAAAAAGGCACTCAGCATTCCGCTGACTCCATGAGGGAAAAATCCTCCGTGCCCAGTGTAGTTTGAAATAGGGTTTTCGACATCACTAGGAATGAAACCAAGTATTAGTAAGAATCCTAAAACGATAAAGGCCACTAATGCAAGAATCTTAATTCCAGCGAACCAGAATTCCATTTCTCCATAATATTTTACTTGAAATAAGTTTATTCCAATAATGACAAATGCACAAATTAAGCTTAAAAGCCATAATGGGGTATCTGGAAACCAAAATTGGAGGAAACTTCCTGCAGCAAGTAGTTCTACTACTGTAACCAGGATCCAGTTAATCCAATAAAGCCAGCCCACGATAAAGGAAACGCGAAAACCAAATGCTTTATTAACTAAATGTTGAACATTGAAATTAGGAAACGCAAGAGCCATTTCCCCCAAGGCTGCCATAACAATAAATAATAGTAAGCCGCCAATTAAATAGGTAAACACAACACTAGGTCCAGCAATATTTAAGGTGTCAGAGCTGCCTTTAAAAATCCCTGTTCCAATCATCCCTGCCAAGGCAATAAATTGAACATGCCTCGGTAAGAGACCTTTCTTTAAGTTCTGCTGATTATTCTCCATGATGAACCTACCAATCTTCTTTTTTGCATAAACGCTTTTAAGTACTAAAGAATTTTATATTAATATATCATATTTATTAAAACAGTCAATTAAATTTAGCGAATTTCATAGGTATTCTCTATAAGTATGATAAGAAAAATTGTATTCTAAATAAATAAAAGCACACGATGTTCTCGTGTGCTTCCTAGATTAATTTTCTATGGTTTCACTGAGGTTAAGATGACATCTTCACTTTCTTCTCTGTTGTTGTCCATTTTCCGCGGCTTGGGCTAATTACCAAGTCATTATAGGCTAAGACATTTAAATCTCGTTGTATGGTGCGAGGAGTGATACCAAATTCCTCTACAAGTTCCTGCGTTGAAACAGTGCCTTTATTGCGAATAAACATGTAGATACATTTGATGCGGTTTAACATCCGGTTAGTTGAAGGTTTCAAAGAACCACTCCCTATCCTTTTTTCAAACCTATGGCAATACCCTGCTACCGACAGCCTCTTTGAAGATTGCTCTTCAATCATATGTAGTTTCTTTTCCGCGCAGACATCTCCTTTTTTAGGTAGTAGTGAGACTTAGATGTCATACATCTAAGTTTATTGTACCCATAATTTCTGAAAATTTCCACCACTATAGTAAAGTTTACAAAAATATCATCAAAAATTTACAAAAATCGTCTTTTTTTCCTACCTCCTAATTTATTTTATACTCTAAGGTATGGGGAGTATGGCTGGGTTTATGCTAAGTTTTTTGAATTTTTAGTTAAAATATATTTATTTATTCTAACATAACGCGTTAAGCAGAAACTTACTTCTTTTTAAAAAGCAAAATTGCTAAGATATTTGAAAAAATGATATTGTAAAAGAAATAGTATAGAGGGGGGAAAGAATATTGACACAGATTAATTGGATGAACGAAGTAGAAAAAAGAAAAGAAGAACTAATAAAAGACACACAGGGATTATTACATATTAAAAGCCTGTTAGATGAAGAAAATACATCACCTGAAGCACCACTTGGAAAAGGTGTGAAGGAAGCATTAGACTTCATGCTAAACCTTGGGGAAAAGGATGGTTTCAGTCCGAAAAACGTGGGCAATTTAGCAGGACATCTGGAATTTGGCTCAGGAGAAGAATTGTTAGGCATTCTTTGCCATGTGGATGTAGTTCCAGAAGGAGACGGCTGGACAAGTGATCCATTTGGAGCGGAAATCAGAGATGGTAAAATTTTTGCTCGTGGTGCACTTGATGATAAGGGGCCGACCATGGCAGCCTACTATGCAATGAAAATTGTAAAAGAATTAGGTTTGCCATTGAGTAAACGTGTGCGAATGATTATTGGAACAGATGAAGAAAGCAACTGGCGCTGTGTAGACCATTATTTCAAGCATGAAGAAATGCCGACACTTGGGTTTGCGCCTGATGCAGATTTTCCGATTATCAATGCGGAGAAGGGCATTTCCGATTTCGATATGGTTCAAGAGCAATCTTCCGTTGATACGAATGAAGCCATGATTGAAGTGGAGAGCTTTGTTTCTGGGAAAAGATACAACATGGTTCCTGATTTAGCAAAAGCGACGATCCTAGTTGAGGAAAACGAAGAAGAAATTGTCCGTCAGTTTACTGATTTCATGACAAAGTACGAGTTAGAGCACAGTCAACAACTAGAAGACGGGGTGCTTCACTTAGAAGTAAAAGGTATTTCAGCCCATGGAATGGAGCCTAGAAATGGGAAGAATGCAGGTTTGTTTTTAGCGGAGTTTCTGTCTAAATTGAATGTAGATGCAAAAGCTTTACATTATTTCCAATTTGTATCCCGCTATTTCTTTGAAGATTCACGTGGGGTGAATCTTGGTGTTGCTTATTCGGATGACATTTCAGGAGAATTAACCATTAATCCTGGTAAGCTTTCTTACTCAAAAGATACAAATGGAAGAATTGGAATGACGTGCAGATATCCTGTCACAAATAACATGGAAGAAACAAAGGCGAAATTAGAGGCGCTTTTACAAACGGAAGGATTTGTTCTTGATAACTTCTCAGACTCTAAACCACATCATGTCGATGAAAAAGAGTTCCTAATCCAAACGTTGAAAAAGGTGTATGAAGAGCAAACCGGTGAAAAAGCTGAATTAATTGCCATTGGTGGAGGAACGTATGCCCGTTCGTTAAAGTCCGGTGTTGCCTTTGGACCATTATTTCCAGGACGCCCCGACATTGCCCATCAAAAGGATGAATATATGTATATTGAAGATTTACTGAAGGCCACAGCCATTTATGCACAAGCAATTTATGAGTTGGCAAAGAGTGAATAGATAAACCAAAGGGGACAGGGAGAATGAACTTTGCAATTATAAATGGAAAATTGGTCAATCGATCGGAAGCAAAGGTAGATATAGAAGACCGCGGCTATCAGTTTGGGGATGGAGTATATGAAGTCATCCGTGTCTATAATGGAAAAATGTTCACGGTAAAAGAACATTTGGAGCGGTTTGTGAAAAGCGCTGACAGTATTGGGATTACGTTACCTTATTCCATAGATGAATGTACAGCTTTGTTAGAAGAACTAGTTACAAAAAATAATTTGGTTGAGGGAACCATTTATATGCAAATTACGAGGGGAACTGCTCCGCGTAATCATGTTTTTCCAGCAAAGGATGTCGTTCCTACACTTGTTGCTTATACGAAAGAAGTGGCACGACCAGTTGAAAGCCTGATGAATGGTGTGAAAACCATTCGTACACAGGATATTCGCTGGCTTCGTTGTGATATCAAGAGTTTAAATTTATTGGGTAACCTACTAGCCAAACAAAAGGCTGCGGAGCAGGGATGCTTTGAAGCGATTCAATACCGTGGGGATCAAGTCACAGAGGGTAGCAGCTCTAATATTTTTATTGTGAAAAACGGTGTGGTTATTACGCATGAATCAAATCATCTTATTTTGAAGGGGATTACTAAAGATGTAATCTTACAGATATGCTCCCAAAACAACATTCCATTTGAAGAACGCTCCTTTACCTTGGCTGAACTGGCTGCGGCTGATGAAGTATTCCTGTCTAGTACGACTTCAGAGGTTATGCCAATTGTTGAAATTGACAAAGATCAGGTTAAGGAGGGTTTACCTGGCCCTATCACAAGAAAGCTACAAGGCTTATTTACTGAAGAAATAGAGAAGCAGTGTGGTGATTTAAAAGAAAAGATTTCTTCATAACCAAAATGAGAGGCTGACACTTAACGAGTCAGCCTCTCTACTTACTTACTAATATTGAAACAAATCGCTCGATAGGTATCTTTCCCCTGTATCACAGGCAATACAAACCACTACATCATCAGGAGACAGACGCTTGGCAACCTCCAAAGCAGCGTAGCACGCTCCACCAGAGGATGGGCCAACAAGAATTCCTTCTTCTTTCGCTAACCTGCGAGCAATATCATATGCATCTTCATCTTCAATCGCATGAATTTCATCATACACATCTTGATTTAGAATTTCAGGAATAAACCCAGGGCTTGTCCCTACAAGCTTATGTTTACCAGGCTTACCACCTGATAGAACTGGCGAACCTTTAGGCTCCACAACATGTACAGTTAATCCCTCAAAATGCTCTTTCAAGGTTTCACCAGTACCCGTGATGGTACCTCCTGTTCCTGCTGTAGCAACAAATGCGGATAATGGTTTACCGATTTCTTTCATTGCCTCAATAATTTCCACAGCAGTAGTGTACCGATGCGCATCGGGATTGGCTTCATTTTCAAATTGCATCGGAACGAAGCTATTTGGTATCTCACTAGCTAATTCCTGTGCCTTTCTTATGGCACCAGGCATTTTTTCATCCCCGGGAGTAAGGACAACCTCTGCCCCGTAGGCTTTTAAAATATTAATCCGTTCCTGTGTCATTGTATCAGGCATAATAATAATGGATTTATACCCTCGTGCAGCCGCATTCATGGCTAGGCCAATTCCTGTGTTTCCGCTAGTTGGTTCAATAATGGTAGAGCCCTCTTTTAATAAACCAGCTTTTTCTGCCTCTACAATCATATTAAATGCAGCGCGGTCTTTTACACTTTTGCTTGGGTTATAAAACTCAAGCTTCAAATAAACAGAGGCCCCGTCTTTAGGAGCTAAGCGATTAAGTTTTACCAGTGGTGTTTCACCAATTAATTCAGCAATATTGTTGACTACTTTCATGGGGACCCATCCTTTCTAACTTCTGTATCAACTACAATTTTCTTATACACTCTATAATCATAAATAAAAAAAGGCGGCTTGTAAAAAATATCGATTATTCTTCTGCCGCAAATAGATACAATCTGGGGAAAATAAACTAAAATTGAGTAAAGGACTGAATAAATAATGGAACAGAATACGCATTTTTTCTTTGCTGTTAGGATGCCCGAAGAAACAAAACTAATGATGAAGGAACATATTGAAAAAATAAAAGATGTGATTCCTTTTAGCCGCTGGGTACATTTTCAAGATTTACATATCACATTGGCTTTTTTGGGTGCAGCATCCCCAGAAAAACTAAAAACAGCTGTTAGCAATGTGAAAGAAGCTTTAAATAATGCTAAGCCATTCCAATTAAAAATCAATAGACTTGGTTTTTTCGGAAGTAGTCACTCTCCCCGTGTTTTTTGGGCAGATACAGAGGAAAGTAATGAACTAAATCTTTTAAGAAATAAGGTGTTTTCGGCTTGTGAAGAAGCGGGGTTTGAACTGGAGACAAGGCCCTTCCGTCCACATATTACCTTAGCAAGAAAGTGGATTGGCGAAGAAGCATTTCAACAGAAACTTCTCGAAATTTGGAACGAGCTCCAATCAGAGCCGCTCGCTTTTCAAGCGAATGAGGTGGTTTTATATCAAACACACCTCCATCAAACACCAAAATATAAAGCGATCCATGTATTTCCACTAACGGAATGAAAACAAATAAAAAAGGTTGGTATTATGAAAGAAATTTATTTTATTGTCAATCCAAAAGCAAAAAATGGTTATTGCCTTAAGATATGGGAGAGAATTGAAAATCAACTTAAAGAAAAGCAAGTTAGTTATCTTGCTGTTTTTACAGAGTATCAAGGACATGCAAAAAAACTGGCCAGCCAAATCGCTGATAAAAATTGCGAAGAAAAAATCATCATTGCGGTAGGTGGAGATGGGACCATTCATGAAGTAATGAATGGTGTAGTAAAAAAAAGTAATATTACCCTTGGCTTTATCCCAGGAGGGTCAGGAAATGACTTTTCAAGAGGGTTCCAAATCCCTTCAGAGCCGGTGGAAGCCTTAACGGTTATTCTTCGCTTGATGAAGCAGGAGGCGCTAGCCATTGATATTGGTAAAATTAAAATGGCCAATCAACAGGAATATAATTTTATTAATAATATGGGTGCAGGATTTGATGCTGTCATTTCATACGAAGTCAATCAATCACGGATGAAGGCACTGTTAAATAAGCTTTCGTTAGGCAGGCTTGTTTATGTTTATTTTCTCCTCAAAAAGCTATTTACTTATAAAACCACAACAATTGATTTATCAATTGACGGTCAAAAGCATATATTTGAACAAACATGGTTTGTAACTGTTTCCAATCAGCCCTAATATGGCGGTGGGATGAAAATAGCTCCCATTGCAGAGCCTGATGACGGGCTGTTTGATATTACTGTCGTTCACCAGTTATCAAGGCTAAAATTGCTGCTTGTATTCGTTAGTGTTTTTTGGGGAAAGCACATTCATTTTAAAGAAGTGAAAACGTATAAAGGAAAAGCCGTTTCTATTCATTCTACTGATTCACTATTTGTTCATGCAGATGGGGAACATGTGGGGCATACACCACTGACTATTCAGCTTCAAGATAAAGCTGTTGAAGTGTTAACGCGGATACGTTCTACAAAGCAAGTTGAGCTGAAAGAGAGGGACAGGAATGAATGGTACTGACAGAAAATTTCTTGCCTATTTAGATGAGCTCCATATCATTACGATTCTTCTGCCACTTTCCTATCATGGAGGAGTGTCTTCCTCTTTCTATCTTGTTAATGAGTCGGAAAAGTGTCCATTGGACATTATTGCGAAGAGTGAAATAGGTGGTCATCATAAATATATTTGTAGGTTTTCAGGGGATTATTTCTTTGAAAAGCAATATTGGGTAGTAGATGAAAAGGAAGGGAAAACAGACCTCCAAATTGGTGCAGTGATCCGGACAGAGAGTTTTGACGAGAAATTTTACTATGAGGGTAACGACCTCGGTGTGACCCTTTTTGCAGACGAAACTCTCTTTAAACTTTGGGCACCAACGGCTATCCAGGTCAAATTAAAAATGACTCCTCCAGAGAGCAGTTTTTCAGAAATTATCAAACTAAAGCGGGGGGATAGAGGCATATGGTCCGTTATGGTTGCGCGTAATTTAGAGCTCTATCATTATAGTTTCCTGGTCTTAATCAATCAGGAATGGCGCGAGGCCGTTGATCCATATGTGAAAGCGGTAACGGTAAATGGAGAATTGGGTGTAGTCGTAAAGCCAGACAGCCCTCCACGACCTAGGCCCAATTTGCCTCCATTAGAAAACCCTGTCGATGCCGTTATTTATGAAACCCATATAAGGGACTTTAGTATCCACCCTCATAGTGGGATAAAGAATAAGGGATTATACCTAGGAGCGGGGGAATTGCATACAAAAGGGAAAGACGATGAACCCACAGGGTTATCGTATGTAAAAGACCTAGGGATTACGCATCTTGAGTTTCTGCCCTTTCATGACTATGCAGGCGTAGATGAGATGACTTCCAATAAGGATTATAACTGGGGATACAATCCTCTCCACTTCAATGCACCAGAAGGTAGCTATTCGACCAATCCTTCCGACCCTTACACTAGAATTAAAGAGTTAAAAGAACTAATTAATCGAGTCCATGAAAGTGGTCTAAGGGTCATTATGGATGTAGTGTATAATCATGTATTTATTCGTGAAGATTCCCCTTTTGAAAAAATCGTTCCAGGTTATTATTTTCGTCATAACGAATTAGGATTGCCTTCAAATGGAACAGGTGTAGGAAATGATATCGCATCCGAGCGAAAAATGGTTAGGAAATTCATCATTGACTCTATTCGCTATTGGATGGAAGAGTACCATATTGATGGATTTCGCTTCGATTTAATGGGGATTTTAGATGTGGAAACGATGAGAGAAGTGCGAAAGACGTGTGACAGTATGGAAGAAGGCATACTGGTCCTTGGAGAGGGATGGAATCTGAACACCCCCCTTCCCACGGAACAAAAAGCGACCATTGCTAATCAAGCAAAAATACCCCAGATTGCTCAATTTAATGATAAATTTCGTGATGCGATTAAGGGAAGTACCTTTAATATATTGGATAAGGGGTATGCACTTGGGAATGAGCATTACTTGGATGCAGCATTAGAGGTGATAACGGGGAGCATTGGGTTTAAGAAGAGAAATTTGCGACTTTTTAATGAACCCACCCAATCAGTAAATTATGTTGAATGTCATGATAATCATACCCTTTGGGATAAACTTCAATCCTGCCTTCCACACGTTGATGATACCATACGAGCACAATTTCATCGTCTGGCAACCGGAATGGTTTTGTTGTCACAAGGAATTCCATTTCTCCATAGTGGGCAGGAATTTTTCCGAACCAAGCAAGGCGAAGGAAATAGCTACTGTGCTCCTGATAAGATTAACCAACTTGATTGGGAGAGAAAGAGTCAGTTTATAGATAATGTAAATTACATTAAAGGTTTGATTGAGATCCGCCAAGCCATCCCTTGTTTTCGAATGAGAACATCTGATGAAATTCGAAGCAATATTCGTTCTCTCCCATCTTCATCTCCTATCTTAGCGTGCACCTATCAAATGGTTCATGATGAGGTCATTCTAATCATTAATCCGTCAACTAGGGAACAAGGATATACTCTTCCAAAGGGAGATTGGTCCATTTTGGTGGATAAAAATCAGGCGGGAATTTATTCCAAAGGAGTGCTACATGGCGGCGATGTCAAGATACAACCTATATCTTTAAATGTTTTACTAAAAAAATAGTTTCTCGAGATTACTTGACGAAAAAAGGCAATTGGAGATAAAATTTATTAAGATGGCTATTGTGTGCAATGGTTTCAATAGCTTTTTTTTTGTTTTATAGAAAATAAAAGCTGTTGAATGAACTCTGGTTATATTAAACCTTCCAGCAGCACAGGTTTTACCTCCGAATGATTTGGGGGAATAAGCCCAATAGAACGGCATAAATTGAAGGTGAACGATTTTGGAACATATACTAGGACAAGAGTGGGAAATTACCCCTGCCGGAGGCGCTACTGGTGAAGCCTTTTATGCAGAATATGAGGATCAAAGGCTTTTTTTAAAGCGTAATTCCTCTCCATTCCTTGCGGTTCTTTCAGCAGAAGGCATTGTCCCAAAGCTTGTTTGGACCAAACGGTTGGAAAATGGAGATGTAATAACAGCACAACAATGGCTTCCAGGCAGAGAATTAACACCGGCGGAAATGAATCAAGAGCTTGTTGCCAGGCTTCTCAAGAAAATTCACTGCTCAGAGCCAATGCTTGGAATGTTAAGCAGGATAGAGAACTCGCCATTACACCCGGAAACCATTTTTCAATCAGTGGTCAATGAGTTAGACGATCAAGTTCGATCCTTAGAAGCAACACAAAAAGCAATAAACTTTTTAAAAGATGAAGCATTACATGTCTATTGTGATGAAAAAGTGGTTTGTCATGGAGATGTCAACCATAACAACTGGCTGTTAGCAGAAGACAACCAGTTGTATTTGATTGATTGGGATGGAGCCAGGATTGCGGACCCTGCTATTGATCTTGGATTACTCCTATATTGGTATATCCCACAAGAAAATTGGCAGGATTGGCTAAGCATGTACGGAAAAGAACTAACAGATTATCTAAAGTTAAGAATGAAGTGGTATGTGACCGTGCAAACCTTATCTTCCATTCAGTGGCATAAAAATAAAAACCGCCTGGAAGAGATGAACAAATGGATCCATTTTTTACATGAAATCCTTTAAATTATGAAAATTGATCAATATCGTTAACCCATTGTGATAAGTTATTTTGATTAGATAGAATATGTTGATCTAAATCAGCCGTTTGTGCACCATTTTGGCTATACTGGTACACTTCCTGTAAAATGTTTTTAACATTTTGATCAACTTGTGTGTTGACCATTAGAGATTTCACTAAGCGTTCTAGCTGTTCACATTCCGCTACGGAACCACAGCAATCGGACTGATGGTTGTTCAATATATCTTTTAATAATGTTACTTGGTCACCATGACTTAATGGCATAAATGGACACCCTCTCAAGTGGTATTTAAAAAGAATTCACACAGTTAGGTTGTGAATTCTTTTTCTGTTTATGCGTTATCTTATTTTCCAACAAGAACCGCTTGCATGCGAAGGTCTTGCATGATATGGTTTGAACGAAATTATTTTTTTAGGAGTGTCGGAATGAGACTTAGACATAAGCCTTGGGCAAAGGATAAATTAGATCAACATCCACAATTTGTTGTAGCAAATCCCGAAATGCACAAGGGTAATTGGCATAATGTGTTTGAAAAAAACCAGCCACTTCATATTGAAGTTGGTACAGGTAAAGGGCAATTCATTACAGGAATGGCAAAGGCTAACCCTGATATAAATTATATTGGTATTGAATTATATGACAGCGTCATTGTTGCAGCCTTGGATCGTTTAATTGAAGCAGATTTACCAAATCTAAAGCTTTTAAATGTGAATGCAGCTGATTTAGGTAAATATTTTACGAAAAATGACGTAGACAGAGTGTATTTAAATTTCTCTGATCCATGGCCGAAATCCCGTCATGAAAAGAGAAGGTTGACCTATAAAGATTTTTTGAAGCTGTATGAGGATATTTTGGTCGATGGTGGGGAAATTCACTTTAAAACAGACAATCAAGGATTATTTGAATATTCCTTAACGAGCTTTTCTGCTTATGGATTATTACTAAAATATGTAAGCCTTGATTTTCATAACAGTGGGTATGAAGGAAACATCATGACCGAATATGAACAGAAGTTTTCTGAAATGGGACAGCGAATTTATCGTAGTGAAGTTAAATATCAAAATGAAAAGTAGGTCTTTTAGGGCAGTTCATTCCATGAACTGCCTTTTTGTTTCTCGTATTTACCTTGCTAATGTTAAAATATAGAAAAATGAGGAAGAGGAGGAATGGTAAATGGAAACATTAAAGATTGGTCGTGTTTCATTCACATGGTTATCAGGAGGCGTTACAAATTTGGATGGTGGGGCCATGTTTGGCGTTGTCCCAAAAGGATTATGGTCGAGAAAGTATCCGTGTAACGATAAAAATCAAATAGAGCTTCCTACCGATCCCATTCTCATTCAAGTGGATGGGAAGAATATACTGGTCGAATCAGGATTGGGAAAAGGAAAATTATCCGAAAAACAATTAAGAAACTTTGGTGTCACACAGGAATCTGAGCTTGATTCATCTTTGAAAGAGTTAGGATTGAGTACAGAGGATATTGATTATGTTCTAATGACCCATCTGCATTTTGACCATGCAGGAGGATTGACGAAGTTTGTGGATGGCCGTTATGTTTCAACATTTCCCAATGCGAAAATCATCACGTCACAAGTGGAATGGGATGAAATGCGAAATCCTAATATACGTTCAAAAAATACATATTGGAAAGAAAACTGGGAAGCTGTTGAAACCCAAGTTGTACCTTTTGAAGGTGAATGGTCTTTAGGAGCTATTAGGATGATTCATACCGGCGGGCATAGCAACGGTCATTCTATTGTTATGGTTGAAGATGGTGGAGACATCGCTATTCACATGGCAGATTTGATGGCGACACACGCCCATCAAAATGTATTATGGGTAATGGCATATGATGACTACCCTATGGACTCCATATTTGCGAAAGAGAAGTGGCTCCCTTTTGGGTTAAAGAAAAATGCCTGGTTTACCTTTTACCATGATGCCTTCTACAGAGCAGTAAAATGGGACAACGAAGGTAAATTAACTGAAGTGATAAAAAGAAAATAGAAACAAAAAAGTCGTACCCATTGTGGATACGGCTTTTTTGTTTCTTTTATAAGTGTGTAACGTCTATAAGAGTACCGGTCTGTGCATCAGCAATAAATTCATATTGCTCAGTAGAGCCTTCATTATTTTTTGAAATACCGCCTTTGTATACACGATAGTGTATATGCTGCTTTTCATATGGTTCGGTTTCCATATGTATCCAAGAGCCGCTGATGGGTCCATTTTGTTTAAACTGTCTTTTTACTTGTTCCAGTACCTTTTCGGGTGACACATTTGTTTTTTGATCAATTACTTCTTTTACCACATAACCGCCAATTAAACCGACCGCAGCTCCAACGATGAAAGATTTCCAGTTCATAGTCAAGGACCTCCAAAAAATAAATTGGAAAAGATTACGTATAAGGATTCTCCTCTCAGTATATCGTATTTAGCAGTAAGAAGGTAATATTACTTATATCGGATGAAATATTGGTAAGAGACACGAAATTTCTGTAAAATGAAACTATACATAAGACCAAAGAATCTATTCCTGAAGGAGTCTCAAAATGAATGAACAAACATTAAAGCTTTTTCAAACCTTAACGGAGCTTCCAGGTGCACCTGGAAATGAGCATTTAGTAAGAAAGTTTATGAAGGAGCAATTAGCTCAATACTCAGATGAAATTGTTCAAGATCATTTAGGTAGTGTTTTTGGCCTGAAAAAAGGACATGGACAGGGACCAACAGTGATGGTTGCGGGCCATATGGATGAAGTTGGTTTCATGGTAACTTCCATTACTGAAAACGGAATGGTTCGTTTTCAGCCGCTTGGAGGTTGGTGGAGTCAAGTGCTACTCGCCCAACGGGTTCAGATTATGACAAATAATGGTCCTGTCATTGGGGTAGTAGGTTCGATTCCGCCTCATCTTTTAGATGAGTCAAAACGAAACAAACCAATGGAAATCAAGAATATGTTGGTTGACATTGGTGCAGATAACCTTGAAGATGCTGAGAAAATCGGAATTAAACCCGGTCAGGCTATTTTGCCGATTTGTCCATTCACTCCGATGGCAAATAAGAAAAAAATCATGGCAAAGGCATGGGATAACCGGTATGGCTGCGGTTTAGCGATTGAACTTCTTCAAGAATTAAAGGATGAAACATTACCAAATATTCTTTATTCGGGTGCTACGGTCCAAGAGGAAGTAGGTTTACGCGGTGCTCAGACAGCCGCAAATATGATTAAGCCTGACATCTTCTTTGCACTTGATGCAAGCCCTGCCAATGACATGAGTGGAGACAAACTAGAATTCGGTCAATTAGGCAAGGGTGCATTGCTTCGAATCCTTGATAGATCCATGGTTACGCATCGTGGGATGAGAGAGTTTGTTCTTGATACTGCGGAAACACATCAGATTCCATATCAATATTTCGTTTCACAGGGTGGAACAGATGCAGGACGTGTTCATCAATCCAATGAGGGCGTTCCAAGTGCTGTAGTGGGAATTTGTTCACGCTACATCCATACCCATGCATCAATCATCCATATTGATGACTATGCCGCAGCGAAAGAATTAATTGTTAAACTTGTTAAAGCATGTGACCAAACTACGGTTGATACCATTCGATCAAACAGCTAATTTTTCGGGAGGCATGGTTCATGCCTCCTTTTTATGCAGATAAAGGAGACAATAAGAGATGAAAATTATTATTGGTTCGAACAATCCAGCAAAAATTTTAGCAGTAAAAAATGGATTCAATCATGAGGTAGCTGAATTTGTAGCGTTAGATATTCCATCGAATGTGAGCGATCAGCCTTTTTCTGATGATGAAACGATCCAAGGAGCAATCAATCGAGCTATAGGGGCATTAAGGCAGGGTAATGGTGATATTGGTATAGGTCTAGAAGGTGGTGTACAAGAAACATCCCACGGTCTGATGCTTTGTAACTGGGGAGCACTAGCCTCTCGAACTGGGGAGCCTATTATTGCTGGAGGGGCAAGATTTCTTCTTCCTGAAGAAATTGCTGTAAGGCTTAGAGCAGGAGAAGAGCTTGGTCCAGTCATGGATGATTATGCTAAAATGAAGAACGTAAGGAAACACGAGGGAGCAGTAGGGATATTCACTAATGGTGTAATTAATCGGGTAGATATGTTTTCACACCTCACAAATCTTTTAGTGGGTCAATATTACTACCGAAAAAGCAATTAACAGAACAGAATAGCTTTTTTTCGACAACCGCATTCGACAAAAGTCTTGTCTTTTGAATATTCTGGCAGGTATGATATATTTATAGGACTTTGTTCGTATGAACGGGAGGCGAAAAAGCTGAAATTTTTAAAAGCCATTACTATTTTCATACTATCGCTGCTTTTACTAAGTGCATGTAGCGACAATGCTTCGATCAAAGAAGAAAGTAAAGCTGCAATAAAAACAGCGAAAGCAACGTTTACTGAAAAAGAGAAACAGCCAAATAAAAAGAGTGGGAAGATTCACTTTTTCTTACCTGCAGGATATGTTATAAAAAGTGAATCAGCTAATAATATTATTTTAAGAAACGGTTCAGATACGTATATTCTTTTCTTTAACCCAAAGGAAAGCACAACAAGTGATGTTGTGTACAAAGCAACTGTCGATCAATATAAGGAATTATATACAAATGAGAAATTTACTTCTACCGACAACAAGCTTGGGTTTATAACCATTGATCAACTTAAGGACGATGGTTTAAATGAATTAACAATCGGAGTGGGCGGGGCAAAAATAACGACGCAATCTGAAACAAGTGATTTGGTACAAAATACGAAAACTATGATGCAAATAGTTAATTCAGTCAATCTCACAGAATAATTGGAGGCGTTAATTATGAGAAATTTAGAATCAATGGAGCAATTTGAACAACTTCGGGACCAAGGGAAAACCATTTTTATGTTTTCTGCAGGCTGGTGTCCAGATTGTCGGGTAATTGAACCAATCCTTCCAGAGATCGAAGCAAAATTTAATGAATACACCTTTGTTCATATAGACCGTGACGACTACATTGATTTGTGCCAGCAATTAGATGTATTCGGCATTCCAAGCTTTATTGCTTTCGAAAACGGAAAGGAACTCGGCCGCTTCGTAAGTAAAGACAGGAAAACACAAGAAGAAATCGAACAATTCATCAATGGTTTAAAATAATAGGTTCCGGGGCTGACTCTTTGCTTTTGAGTCAGCCTCATTTTTATTGTACAATGGATTAGCAGCCCTTGAAGGGAGGAACAAACATGAAAATGGACAGTAAAAAAATGAGAAGAGAATTAGAAACTCGTTTAGCAAATGAGGAACGAGTCATTTCCTATGACCGAGAGAAAGACACTCTCAGATTTGAAAACAAAGCAACAGGTAAGGGGATTACCGTCACAATACCTGGAATTATAGCCAAATGGCATACCGAAAAAGAAAAGGCGATTGATGAAGTCGTTTATTATGTAAATGAAGGTCTGCAAGCAATGGAGGATACCGTTCAGTTAACCGATCATGAAAAGAATATTTTTCCGGTTATTCGGTCTACGTCTTTTCCTAATGAATCAGAAGAGGGAAACCCGTTCATGAGCGACGAACATACGGCCGAGACGAAGATCTATTACGCCTATGACATGGGGAAGACGTACCGGTTAATTGACCGTCGAATCATGGAAAAGGAAGGCTGGGAAGCGAATAGAATTAAGGAAATTGCCTTATTCAACGCAAGATCCCTGTCAACTCCTCTTAAGGAAGATCAGGTCGCTGGGAATAGTTTTTATTTTCTCAACACCAATGATGGATATGATGCAAGCCGAATACTAAATAAAGGCTTCCTCAATGAAATGCAGAAACGAATGGTTGGGACGATGGTTTTAGCCGTTCCCCACCAAGATGTATTAATCATGGCAGATATTCGTAACGACAGAGGATATGATGTTATGGCCCAGATGGCTATGAGCTTTTTTGCGAATGGTCGTGTTCCAATTACAGCTTTGTCATTCATCTATGAAAATGGGGAATTAGAACCCATTTTCATTTTGGGAAAAAATAAATAAAATGAATGAAAGAAGGATCACATCAAGTGGTCTTTTTTCATTACTTCTTTGGAGGATATATCCAATTCGAATATATTTCGACTTATTCTGAGAAATTATCTCGAAAAAATATCAAATACTGATAAAATAGAATGATAGATGAAAGTAGAAAGAGTGATAGTTTTGAGCTGGATCCAAAACTTTTTTCAAAAGTTTAAAAAAGATGAGGAAGAGGAATTAAACGAATTTGTTATACATAACCCTAGAAACAATGAACTTCCACATCAAAACCAATACGAAAGTTTAAAGGATTTAGATACGAGAATTTCCTATCAATATCCAAAAGGTGGCCTGCGTTCTTCCACAACACCTTTACATGAGGTCAAGCCCAAAGCTAAGGAGAATGTCCGACAGAAAAGGATTTTAGAGAAACAGCCTGAAAAGAGAAGTAGAAGGGAACAA
The DNA here is from genome assembly GCF_031453555.1 of Bacillus sp. SLBN-46. Classification (GTDB taxonomy): domain Bacteria; phylum Bacillota; class Bacilli; order Bacillales; family Cytobacillaceae; genus Neobacillus. The sequence continues at coordinate 1,684,997 of NZ_JAVIZM010000001.1, forward strand.
AAAGAAACCCAACCTGTAAAAACGGAAGTCCCAAAACCAATCAATGAGCCGAAGCAACAACCGAGAATGAGGGGCCCATTTCACCCAACAGAAATTCCTTCTCCAATTTTCGGGTTTAACAGGCCTAAGAAAACAGAGATGATTGTCGAGCATGAGTTGAGCCACTTTTTAAACGAAGAGGATAAGGATCAGCTTAACCATTCAGCAGTATTTGAAGAGATAATTGCTGAAGCGTCCCTTATAACGAATGAGGAATCTAGTATTGAATCCTTGCAAGAAAATGTGATAGAGGCGATTGAATATGAGCCTGAACCAATGGAGGTTGAACCGGAATTACCGGTTGAAACTTCTGTCGAGCTACAAGCTGAACTTGAGGATGTAACCGAAACCCAACCCGAGCAGCCTGAAACTAAGCGTTCTCGTTTGCCATTTAATGTAATGATGTTAAAGCAGGATAAACTAAAATGGGAAGAAAAATTACAAAGAAGCGAACGTGAGCAGCCTATTCAGGCGCGTAAGAACACTTTAGTAGAAAAAACAGGTGATACTTCATTAGAAAGACTACTAGAAAGGACAATGGTGGAGCCAAAAGATAGGACGAGAGAAAAACCAGTAGAAAAGTCCATTGAAAAACCAACTGATAAGCCAATTATTCAGACGGTTGTTTCCTCTCCAACCGTGGCGGAGAAAGTTGAACAGGTAACGTCCAATGGAACTTATATGCTCCCTCCATCAAGTCTATTACATCCACCCGTTAAAGAAGACAAAGATATTGGTTGGTTGTTAGAGCAAGAAGAACTCCTAAATATTACATTGAAAAACTTTAATGTTGGTGCAAGTGTGGTCAACGTGACCCAAGGTCCATCTGTTACCCGCTTTGAGGTACAACCCGAACCAGGAGTAAAAGTAAACAAAATTACTAATTTAAGTGATGATATTAAATTAAGTCTAGCAGCAAGGGATATTCGGATTGAAGCACCTATACCGGGAAAACATACTATTGGTATTGAAGTGCCAAATCAAAAGTCAAGACCCGTTTTAATAAATGAAATCATTCAAAGTAGTGTGTTTCAAGAATCTACTTCTCCTTTAACAGCAGTAATGGGGCTGGATATTGCAGGGAAACCGATTGTAACTGACTTAAAGAAAATGCCACACGGGCTAATTGCTGGGGCAACAGGTTCAGGTAAAAGCGTATGTATTAATACAATTTTAGTTAGCCTATTATGTAAAGCCAGTCCAGAAGATCTAAAGCTATTACTGATTGACCCAAAAGTGGTAGAACTTGCACCGTATAACCGAATTCCACACCTTGTTAGCCCTGTCATTACCGATGTAAAAGCAGCAACAGCTGCATTAAAGTGGGCTGTGGATGAAATGGAAAGGCGATATGAGCTCTTCGCTCATGCGGGTGTTCGTGATATAAACCGATTTAATGAACTCGCAATAAAGCATAAGCGCTATTCTGATAAGCTGCCTTTTATTGTGATAATCATCGACGAGTTAGCCGATTTAATGATGATGTCACCAGCAGATGTGGAAGAAGCAATTTGTAGAATAGCTCAAAAAGCCAGGGCATGCGGTATTCATCTTATTGTAGCCACACAAAGACCATCGGTGGATGTTATAACTGGATTAATAAAAGCCAATATTCCAACCCGAATCGCTTTTTCTGTTTCTTCCCAAGTGGATTCACGTACCATTATTGACATTAGTGGGGCGGAAAAATTACTTGGTCGTGGCGATATGCTGTTCTTAGAAAATGGTTCATCAAAACCAGTAAGATTGCAGGGAACGTTTGTATCGGATGAAGAAATTGATCTTGTGGTTGCCCATGTAAGGGATCAACGCGAACCAGACTATTTATTCGAACAAGAAGAGCTGCTGAAAAAGGCCCAAGTAACAGAGGAAGAAGATGAACTCTTTTATGAAGCTTGTGAATTTATTATTGAGCAAGGGGGAGCATCCACTTCAAGCCTGCAACGGCGTTTTAAAATTGGCTATAATAGAGCAGCAAGATTAATGGATATACTTGAACAAAATGGATATATTACAAGTGCAAATGGGAGTAAGCCTCGTGAGGTCTTAATAACAGGAGCTGATTTAGAGGCCATTCAAGAATAATATAAATCAATAATCCACCGTATTCTTTCTAGGTACGAACGAATAATAATGAATGCCAATTCTGGATAGCAAAGATAATTGACACTAATAGTTTTTACGCGAAAACAATGTTATAATAATTAAATGATTTTAAATAAGTAAGCTACTTGTTCAGTAATTCTATAAACAATGTCAAATACAGACAGATGTCATATACTGTTTTACAGATAGACGTTGGTTGGAGGTTCTTCTATGACTATTTACCATTTTGTAGGTATTAAGGGGTCTGGGATGAGTGCATTGGCACAAGTTCTGCATGATATGAAATTTGAGGTTCAAGGCTCCGATGTCGAAAAGCGCTTTTTTACTCAACTTGCCCTTGAACAATCCGGAATAAAGATATTTCCCTTTCAAAAGGAAAATATCAAGCCAGGAATGACGATTATTGCAGGAAATGCCTATCCAGATACGCATGAGGAGATTCAAGAGGCAATGAAACTTGGACTTCCAGTAATAAGGTACCATCGTTTCTTAGGCGATTTTATGCAGAATTTTACAAGTGTTGCGATTACTGGTGCACACGGAAAAACCTCTACGACTGGTTTACTGGCTCATGTGATTAAAGGAGCTAAACCTACAAGCTTTTTAATTGGCGATGGAACCGGAAAAGGACAAGAAGGGGCAGAATATTTTGTATTTGAGGCGTGTGAATACAGAAGGCACTTCTTATCGTATTTCCCTGATTATGCCATTATGACAAACATTGATTTTGATCATCCAGATTACTTTGCCAATATTGAAGATGTATTCTCAGCCTTCCAAGAGATGGCTGTTCAAGTGAAAAAAGGAATATTTGCTTATGGTGATGATGAGCAGCTTCAGAGAATTCAGGCAAAGGTTCCTGTATTGTTTTATGGATTTGGCGACGAAAATGATTATCAGGCAAAAAATCTTGTCAAATCCACCAATGGAACAACCTTTGATGTATTTATTCGTAATACTTTTTATGACACATTCTCAATCCCTACATTTGGGGATCACAGCGTGTTAAATGCGCTTTCAGTCATCGGTTTATGCCACTATGAAGAGATTGATGTTACTATCGTGAAAGAACACTTGCTAACATTCCAAGGTGTGAAAAGAAGATTTTCCGAAAAGAAAATTGGAACGCAAATCTTAATCGATGATTATGCCCATCATCCGACTGAAATCAAAGCAACCATTGATGCTGCAAAGCAGAAATATCCTGATAAAAAAATTGTCGCTGTATTCCAACCACATACTTTTACACGTACCCAAGCCTTTTTAGAAGATTTTGCAGAGAGTCTGCGTCTAGCTGATAAAGCGTACTTGTGTGAAATTTTTGGGTCAGCTCGAGAAAATCATGGAAAGCTGACAATTAAGGATTTACAGGAAAAAATTGATGGTTCTGAGATTCTATCAGAAGAAAATACTTCAGTATTAAATGACTACGACAATAGTGTAATCATATTTATGGGTGCAGGGGATATTCAGAAGTTCCAGGAATCTTATGAAAAACTGATCACTAAATAAATAAAAGAAAGGCTGACACAAATAAGTGTCAGCCTTTACTGTTTATTTTAAATTGTCAGGATTTAATACTTCTAATTCTGGTAGCACGAAAAGACCATCTTTTCGAATGAGTACATCGTCAAAATAGATTTCCCCTCCGCCATACTCCGGACGCTGAATGTTAACCATATCCCAATGAATATTAGAGTGGTTTCCATTAAACGCATCATCATAGCATTGTCCAGGAGTGAAGTGGAAGCTGCCGGCAATCTTTTCATCAAATAAAATATCCTGCATCGGATTTAAGATGAAAGGGTTGACTCCGATTGCAAACTCTCCCACGTAGCGTGCTCCCTCATCTGTATCAAAGATCTTGTTAATACGACTAGAATCGTTAGACTCAGCCTCAACAATTTTACCATCTCTAAAAGTGAGCTTAACATTTTCAAAGGTAAAGCCTTGGTAAGGTGACGGTGTGTTATACGTGATGACTCCATTTACTGAATCACGAACAGGAGCTGTGTATACTTCACCATCAGGAATATTTAATCTTCCTGCACATTTAATAGCCGGTATATCTTTTATAGAGAAGCTTAAATCTGTTCCAGGTCCAGTGATGCGCACCTTGTCTGTTCGGTTCATCAGTTCAACCAAGCTGTCCATGGCTTGATCCATTTTACCGTAATCCAAGTTACAAACATTAAAATAAAAGTCTTCAAATGCTTCTGTACTCATCTTGGCCAATTGCGCCATTGATGATGTTGGATAGCGAAGAACAACCCATTTTGTTTTTGGTACACGAATATCACGGTGTACCTTTTTTCCGATTGTAGAGCCGTGAATTTTCATCTTTTCATCAGGAACATCAGCTTGTTCATTGATGTTATCTCCAGAACGCAGCCCTATGTATGCATCCATCTTACTCATAACATTTGCTTCAAAATCAGCCATCATATTATATTGCTCTTCTTCGGCACCGAATAATAGCGCACGGTCAACCTGATGATCTTTTAACAGAACAAATGGATATCCACCTGCAGCATAGGCTTCCTTCACGAGCGCAGTTACAAGTTCACGTTGCAACCCAAAATTTTCAATTAACACCTTTTCACCTTTTTGGAGCTGCACAGAATAATTTATTAAATTCTTTGCCAGTTTCTCGATACGAGGATCTTTCATGGTAACGCCTCCAAACAATTATGTAAGTACAATACTATTGTAACCGAATAATGATTGAAAGTTGAAAAATAAAGTAATTTCTTACGTATGAATAGTGAATTTTTTAAAGGAATAGCAGGAAAACAAGACAAATGAATGGAAGTAGTATAAGATATTAGCGAGGTTTATATCCATGATGGATGGGTAATACATATTGATATAGTTAAGGCGGAGGTGCACGATGCAAATTATTTTATACTTAAGCGTAGCCTTGATAGCCATTGCGTTTTTTGTGCTAGTTATCTACTTATCAAAAACGCTTAAATCACTTCAGGGCACACTTACAAGCGTTTCAAAAACGCTGTCAGGATTAGAAAAACAGTTGGATGGGGTTACAAGCGAAACTACATTACTTTTACAAAAGACCAATGCACTAGCTGAAGATATTCAGCAAAAATCCGAAAGTTTAAATAGTGTGGTGGATGCTGTAAAGGACGTTGGGGTGACCGTTTCCAAATTCAATGGAACGTTACTGAACTTAACCAATACTGTTGATCAGCAAGTAGAAGATAGTAAAGAAAAAATCTCACAAATAGTTCAATGGAGTAATGTAATCCTTGAATTGAAGGATAAATGGCAAGCTAGAAAGCAAATAAAACAAGAAAAAGAATCAGAACAAATGACTAAAAGGGTAAGATCTCATTAGAATTAAGGAGGAACGAAGATGTCTAATAGAGAATATGAGTCAAGGGAAGCGAATCAAAATCGTAACGACGAATCTTCCAGCAACTTTATCCTAGGAGCTTTTATTGGCGGGGTAGTTGGAGCTGCAGCGGCTTTACTTTTTGCACCTAAGACAGGGAAAGAGCTCCGTTCAACGTTAACGAATCAAGCAGGTTCAATTATGGACAAGAGTGGTTCATTACGGGAGAATGTAGTTAGTAAGAGTAGTGAATTAGCATCTAAAACGGCATCCCTTTCCCAGGGGATTGTGCTTCAATCCTCCGAACTAGTAAATAAGGTAAAGGGAAAGCAATCTCCCAAAGAAGAATCTGAGTTAACTTATATTCCAATCCAGCATGGAAAGGAAAAGGGAACTGTAAAAAAGGCGAATGATTCAGGGCCGAATGACAGTGAAGAAATTCGTAAAAAATTAGAAGAAGCTCAAAAAGCTTTTGATGAAGAAGAGAGCAAAGTAAAACTTTAATAGTTATATTATTTGTGATACAAACGGTGAAGTGATAAAATGACTTCACCGTTTATTTTTATTTAAAGTAGGTCGGGTTCATAGCTGACAGTATGCTTTTTTTAATGGAGGAATGTAAAGATGCTAGAAAAAATTGATTCAATTGAACAGTTTGATGAAATAGTAAAAAAAGAAAGTAGATTTTATTTGTTAAAGCACAGTTTAACATGCCCGATCAGTCATGCTGCGTACAAGGAGTACGAAAAATATGCAAATGAAAATCAGAATATGCCGACATACTTTTTAGCTGTACAAGATTCACGGCCACTTTCTAACGAGGTTGCAGAAAGATTTCAAATTAAGCATGAATCACCACAAGCAATCCTAATTTCGAATGGAGAAGCAACTTGGAATGCTTCACATTGGAAAATTACCAACAAGGCACTACTAACTGCAAGTAATGTCACTCAATAAGCAATACTAAAAGGGGATGAATGTTCATCCTCTTCTTTATAAAAAGTTTAGACACGTATGTTAAGTAGGTAACATACAATACTTTTATATACCTAATGACACTTTAACGCTTAAAAGCGTTTAATTAATAAAGAAAAAATGAGTGACAAAGAAATATATTTCCGCTATAATAAAGCCTAATTATTGAAATATTATAAAATTTAAAATTTTAGATGTAAATCATTATGAGTTTAGTAACTGATTTGCAAATGAAAGGACGGGGACGAATATGGGCAAAAAGGTTGAATTGGATCAATTAAGAGCACGTGTCGATGAGTTAAACTTGGAATTATTGAGGCTAATTAATGAAAGAGCTCATCTCGTCCAAGAGATTGGACGGGTAAAAGAAAATCAAGGTGTGTACCGTTACGATCCAGTCCGTGAAAGAAAAATGCTTGATATCATTAAAGAGCATAACGATGGACCATTTGAAAATTCTACAATCGACCATATTTTCAAAGAAATTTTTAAAGCAGGTTTAGATCTTCAAAAGGATGATCATGAGAAAGCCCTGCTTGTATCAAGAAAGAAGAAGCCTGAAAATACGATTGTAAACCTAAAGGGAGAAACTATAGGTGATGGTAAGCCACATTTTGTGTTTGGTCCATGTGCGGTTGAATCCTATGAGCAGGTAGCTACGGTTGCCAAGGCGATGAAGGAAAAGGGCTTAAAGCTTCTCCGTGGTGGTGCATATAAACCAAGGACTTCTCCTTATGATTTCCAAGGATTAGGTGTGGAAGGGCTAAAAATCTTAAAGCGTGTAGCAGATGAATACGATATGGCAGTAATTAGCGAAATCGTAAACCCAGCCGATATTGAAATGGCTTTAGATTATATTGACGTGATCCAAATTGGTGCACGGAACATGCAGAACTTTGAACTATTAAAAGCGGCAGGGGCAGTAAATAAACCTGTATTGTTAAAAAGAGGGATTGCTGCAACGATTGAAGAGTTTATCAATGCAGCAGAATACATTATGGCACAAGGGAATGGCCAAATTATCCTTTGTGAAAGAGGTATTCGGACATACGAGCGTGCTACTAGAAACACACTTGATATTTCAGCAGTACCAATTCTTAAACAAGAAACCCATTTACCAGTAATGGTAGATGTTACTCATTCTACTGGTAGAAGAGACTTGTTATTACCTGCTGCAAAAGCAGCGATTGCCATTGGTGCAGACGGAGTCATGGCTGAAGTTCATCCAGACCCGGCAGTTGCCTTATCCGACCAAAAGCAACAAATGGACCTTGACCAATTTGACAAATTTTATAATGAATTACTAGCATCAAACTTTGTAAGGATTTAATTTTGGTAAAAAAACCTCCTGCACATGCTTGCAGGAGGTTTTTTTGAGGACTTTTAGAAAAATATACGAAAAATGTTGACAAATGCAATTGCGGCTTTAATATTCTTATCGTATCATTAAATACATACTAAGATTGTTTATTATCTCACAATCAATATTATGACTAGGTTTTTAATAACAGATGTAAAATAAAGAAAACAATGTACGTTACAGGAGAGTGTTATAAGTGAATATAACTATTTATGATGTGGCTAGGGAAGCAAATGTATCAATGGCGACAGTTTCCCGTGTAGTAAATGGAAATCCAAATGTTAAACCAGTAACCCGGAAAAAGGTGTTAGAAGTTATTGAAAGATTAGGGTACCGCCCGAATGCCGTAGCAAGAGGATTAGCTAGTAAAAAAACAACAACAGTTGGAGTAATTATCCCAGATATATCTAATATCTTTTTTGCAGAGTTAGCTCGAGGCATAGAAGATATTGCCACTATGTACAAGTACAATATCATTTTGAGCAATTCTGACCAAAACATGGACAAGGAATTACACTTACTTAATACGATGCTTGGGAAACAAGTAGATGGAATTGTGTTCATGGGCGGGAATATTACCGCAGATCACGTAGAGGAATTTGAGAAATCTCCAGTACCGATTGTTCTTGCGGGTTCTATTGAAGAGTCAAATAAGATTCCATCTGTAAACATTGATTATGAAGAAGCAGTATATGATTCCGTAAAGGAATTCATTGAAAAGGGCCATAAGAATATCGCCATTGTGGTGGGACCGCTTCATGAACCGAAAAATGCCCAGAAAAAACTTAAAGGGTATCAAAGGGCGCTTCAAGAAGCCGGACTTCCTTATAATGAAGAGCTTATAGTTGAAGGAGATTATACGTACGATTCAGGTATTGAAGCCTTTGAAAAATTACTTGAGGCATCAGCAAGACCAACAGCCATTTTAGTTGGAGCGGATGAAATGGCACTGGGAGTCGTTCATGGGGCCGAGGATAAAGGTTATAAAATTCCTGAGGATTTTGAAGTAATAACATCAGATAATACCAGATTATCACTAATGGTTCGTCCACAGCTTACAACGATTGTGCAGCCGTTATATGATATTGGCGCTGTTGCAATGCGACTCTTAACGAAATTAATGAATAAAGAAGGCGTTGAAGAACAAATTGTCGTACTTCCTCACCGAATTGAGCATCGTGACTCTACTAAATAACTTAAAGATGAAAAATAAAAGGGCTTGCCATTAAGATGGCAGGCCCTTTTGGCTTTTTTGTTGATTACGAATTGGGTATAGAGCTTTTTCTAACGTAATTTCATTCTTCTCTGTGATCTCAGCTTTTCTTGGGATAGGTGTATATAAGTTGTCAGGGTCGTCCCATTCTTTCGGTAAAGTAACGGGAGACTCATTTTGCCACTGTTCAATCCATGCATCAGGTAGATTCCCTGAACAATTTGAGTTTTCTGTCATCTCAAGCCAGATGAGTGCCCATGCTCTTGGAACCACTCGCCAAATGTCATAACCACCGCCACCAACTGCAATCCATTTTCCATTACAGTATTGATGAGCAATTTCATGCGCAATCTTTGGGATTTCACGATAAATTTTCATCGTTGCTGATAAGTGTGTTAACGGATCAAAATAATGGGAATCAGCTCCATTTTGAGTAAGTATCACATCAGGCTTAAAAAATTCAGCTACCTCTTTTATGGAGTTTGTATAGGCTTGGAGCCAGGAATCATCTTCTGTAAAAGCATCTACAGGTATGTTAAAAGAATACCCGTAACCAGGGCCCTGGCCTCTTTCATTGATATTTCCGGTACCTGGAAATAAATATCGTCCGGTTTCATGAATGGAAAGGGTGCAAACATTGGGGTCGTCGTAAAAGGACCATTGGACACCATCCCCATGGTGGGCATCAGTATCTACATATAACACACGTGCATGGTATTTTTCCTGAAGGTACTTAATAGCAACCGAACTATCATTATATACACAAAATCCAGACGCTTTTCCGCGGAACCCATGGTGTAAACCGCCTCCAAGGTGAAGGGCATGGAGAGACTTACCTGTCATAACCTGGTCAACTGCGGCTATGGTACCGCCTACTAATAAGGCACTGGCTTCGTGCATGTTCGGGAATATGGGTGTGTCTTCTGTACCTAATCCATAATTTTCAGCGATTTCTTTTGAAAGTTCTCCGTGTCCTGCTTTCTTAACCGCTTCTATGTAACTGCGATCATGTATAAGGGCTAACTCTTCATCTGTTGCCATCCTAGGGGAGATGATATCCGCAGGATCTAACGCATTCATCTTCTCCAACAAGTCAACAGTTAGTTTAAGCCTAAATTGGTTAAAAGGATGATGACTGCTGAATTTATAATTCAACAGTTCTTCTGAGAATACAAAGGAACACCGATCACTCATATGGAAATCCCCGGGAGGTTCGGCCATAGGACATGATGCCCGGCTTGCTTAAGATCCTGAATAAGGGCTGTTGGATTCATTGTCTGAACTCTAATGACCAGGATTTTAAAATGTTCATCTGTCTTATCTGGATAAACGAGAACACTCAAAATGTTAGCCTTTCGATTTTTAATCACATTTGTAATGTCGCTAAGAATACCAGCAAGATTTGGAACCTTTATTTCGATCTGAGACCCCGGCTGATGGGCCCCTGTTAATTCAACCAAGGTTCGGAGTAAATCCGTTTCTGTGACGATTCCCACTAGTTTACGGTCATTAATGATGGGAATACAACTGATTTTATGTTCATAAAATAGGCCAGCCACTTCTTCCACGAAATCCAGTGGATGCCCTGTAATCATATCTCTTTCCATAATCGTCTCAAGTGGCTTTTTCAGATCTTCGGGATGCTCATTTGCATGAAAAATGGAGGGCGTTGCTTCCCTTATTTTAGCGACAGTGACTAACCCCATAAGATGTCTTTGATTATCAATGACGGGTATATGACGGATTTTTTTTGTTTCCATTAATTTCATCGCATCAGCAATGGTGTCTGTTGGTAAAAGTGTGGCCACATCTGTTTTCATAATTTCTTCCACTATCATAAAATCACCTCAGGTCTCAAGTGAATTTCAGCTAAATATTTAATACATAAACCGGTTCATAAACCGAAGACGGTCAAACTTTTGGATGGATTCCATATCGACTCTCTTGCCCATTCGAGCCATCAGGCAGTTAGCTGGATGGGAACAAATTTCCGGATCATCCGTCGCATACCATTCAAGCCCACCGGCATTCATCATTTTTTCCATTACTTTTCGATAATCCCACACATTTAGCTTGGTACCTTTTAGATCCCAATGCCAATAGTACTCTGTTGTGATCGTAATATAATCTTCCATTGCATCATCCATCATGGAAACAATTAACAGGTTTTTACCTACAGAGCAGCCTCTAAATTGTGGAATTACCTCGATGGCACCCAATTCAATTAAATTATCCATTTTCCCTTCAGACCATCTTTCAAGGGGGTCTGGATATAAATAAGTAACGTAACCAACAATGGTGTTCCTATGTCTGGCAATAATAATTCTACCTTCTGGAAGATTGGCGATACCCACTAAAGCTTTATGCTGTTGTAAAGGAGGACGAAAAGCAACAAGGTCTTCGTGAAATTCATAACCTGCTAATTTATCAGATGGAATAGGTCCTTCGATTATTAAATTCCCATGAGGTGTTTTCAATTCTTTTGCATTGTATGTTTTCTTGTGTTCCATAAGGTCACCTGCCTTAAAAAATCGTTAGTACATTAATTCTATTATACATAAAATCTAGTAAGAGAAAGCGATTTCACAAAATTTTCTGTTTTATATAGGACCTTCTCGCCTTCTGCTCCAATCAACATAGCAATAAATCTATTATTTATGAATAATAATATTTAAAAAATTGTGAATAGTTCCTATTTGTACTATAATAATCTCTATAAAGTAAGAGGGGGAGATAGTAATGAAAGTGGAAGCGCTACCAGTTGTACAAGGAGACCATAATCTAGGTAATTATGATGAGATGTACAAACAATTTGACTGGAAAGAAACAGAAAAGGCATTCTCTTGGAGTGAAACAGGGCTTGTTAACTTGGCATATGAGGCCATTGACCGCCATGCAAAGACCTTCCGAAAAAATAAAATTGCTCTTTACTATCGAGACGGTTTTCGCAATGAAAAGTACACATTTAAGGAAATGAAGGATCTCTCAAGTAAAGCTGGTAATGTGTTAAAGAGTTATGGAGATGTAGAAAAAGGAGACCGCGTATTTATTTTTATGCCTCGTTCTCCAGAGCTTTACTTTACTGTTCTTGGTGCTATTAAGCTTGGAGCCATCGTTGGTCCTTTATTTGAAGCCTTTATGGAAGGCGCGGTTCGTGACCGCCTCCAGGATAGTGAAGCTAAAGTTCTAGTAACTACACCTGAATTATTGGATCGTGTACCTGTGGAAGATTTACCTGCCTTAAAGCATATTTTCCTTGTTGGAAAAAATGTGGAGGAACAAGGTCAATACATTGACTTCCTTGGGAAGTTTGAGAAGGCCAGTAAGGAACTTAAGATTGAATGGGTAGACAGGACAGATGGCTTAATTTTGCATTACACATCAGGTTCAACCGGCAAGCCTAAAAGGGGTATTGCATGTACATAATGCAATGATTCAGCATTATCAAACGGCAAAGTGGGTCCTAGATTTAAAAGAGGATGATGTGTATTGGTGTACAGCAGATCCAGGCTGGGTAACAGGAACGTCGTATGGTATTTTTGGACCGTGGTTAACGGGAACGTCTAATGTCATTGTAGGAGGACGTTTTAGCCCTGAAACCTGGTATCAGATGATTGAGGACTTTGGGGTTACCGTTTGGTATAGTGCTCCTACTGCCTTCCGGATGTTAATGGGTGCGGGAGATGAACTTGTAAAGAAATTTGATTTAAGCAGTCTTCGTCATATTCTAAGTGTGGGTGAACCATTGAACCCAGAAGTGGTCAAATGGGGTGTAAAAGTATTTAATCATCGTATTCATGATAACTGGTGGATGACGGAAACAGGTGCACAACTGATCAGTAACTATCCATGTATGAAAATTAAACCTGGTTCGATGGGTAAGCCGATTCCAGGCGTGCAGGCTGCAATTGTCGATAATCAAGGAAACGAATTGCCGCCATATCGGATGGGGAATCTGGCCATTAAAAAGGGCTGGCCTTCCATGATGCACACTATTTGGAATAATCCTGAGAAATTTGAATCCTACTTTATGCCAGGTGACTGGTACGTATCCGGGGATTCGGCTTATATGGATGAGGATGGCTATTTCTGGTTCCAAGGTAGGGTGGATGATGTTATTATGACATCAGGAGAGCGTGTAGGACCATTTGAGGTGGAAAGTAAGCTTGTGGAACACCCAGCAGTAGCAGAAGCAGGCGTAATTGGTAAACCAGACCCTGTACGTGGTGAAATCATTAAAGCGTTTGTTGCGCTACGTGAAGGCTTTGAGGCTTCTGAAGAGCTGAAAGAGGAAATCAGACAATTTGTCAAAAAAGGACTAGCAGCCCATGCTGCACCAAGAGAAATTGATTTCCGAGATAAACTGCCAAAAACAAGAAGTGGTAAGATTATGCGACGCGTTTTAAAGGCGTGGGAGCTTAATTTGCCGACAGGTGATCTTTCAACTATGGAAGATTAATTGAAACAAAAACCGCACCGACATTTCGGTGCGGTTTTTACTATTGTTTAGGAAATTAAAAAATGGTCCGAGTGTGGATAACTAAACTAGTTGTCTGAATCTAGCTCCAGCGCCTAGCCCCTCGGGTCAAATAACCTTCGGCAAGAAAAGTCAAAAGGCGGACTTTTCCCGCCGAAGAACATTTGCCTGTCGGGGCTGAACGAGGCGCTTCCGCCTTTTGTTCTTTACGGTGCGGTTGTTTCAGATGGAGGTGGTACTGCTACTCCTACCTCAACTAGATTAGACGGAGCGGATTCTTTACCGGCTATATCTACTGCTGTTACATAAAATGAACCATTTCCTACTGTGTAGGAAAGCTTTGAGCCGTTAATAATACTAGCTACTTTGGTCGATATCAGCCCGCCTTGATATACTCGGTAACCGACCACATCATTGTCCCCTGAGGAAGACCAAGATAATGTATTACCGGTAATACTTAAGTTAACAGCATTAGGTCTTTTTCCGTTATCCACCATTTTTGCTGTAGGTACAAGAATTTTACCCCATCGATCCTTTTGTGGAATGAGCTGACTGTAGTCTTTAAAGGTTTTACCAACCATACGTGTAATAAAGTCTGGGTTTAATATTAAGCCATATTGAGAAAATTCCTTTGGAGTAGAATCCAATGCTAAATACTTTTTACCGCTAATAGTAACGAAATTTCCTTCAATCAAGCTATCGTCCACTTTCGTTGGTACATCATTCACATTAAAATAATCACTTTCGATCAAGCCGGCCTTCGAGCAAGCACTTGAAGGAAGCATACCGGAAACAGCACAATAAGAACGCTTAACAATTCCGCTAGGCATTTGGAATGATTCCTTAGGATCAACCAAATCAGGTTTAATTTTATAAGCTGCATTGATTAATTCAGCCCAAAGATTATTTGTTCGTTGACTATACGACATGCCTGAGATCTTTAATGATTTTGGCGTATCGTACCCTGTCCATATACCAAATGTAATATTAGGGTTGGTGGCAACGAACCATGAATCCTTATATTCATTACCTGTTCCTGTTTTACCAGCCCAATCTGCTCTGAAATTTAATTTGCTATTAATTCCAGCTGCAGTCCCCATTTTGATAACATCGCGCATCATATCAAGTGTTAAATAAGCTGTTTGTGGTTTGAAGACATCGACAGGGGTTACTTCGTGCTGATAAATCACTTTGCCGCTTTTATCTACGATTTTATCGATCATATAGGCATCGATGAATTTCCCACCGTTGGCAAAGGTACTGAATGCATTTGTATTTTCTTCAACCGTAACTCCGCCAATAGAACCAATGGCAGCCGAAAGGTTTGTATGATCATCCTTCGTTAGTGATGTAAAGCCCATCTTTTCCAAATATTTTGCTGGGTTTTGATTAACAATTTCGGAATATACCTTAACCGCTGGAACGTTATACGATTTCGCAAGTGCATACCGTGCAGACACAATCCCGCTGTAGCGGTAGTCGTAGTTTTGTGGCCAAGGCTTACTTCTACCTGGAATAAAATTCAACGCAACATTTGGTATTGGAGTTCCAGGTGCTGCTTTTCCCAATTCAATCGCTGGACCATAGACGAGCAGCGGTTTCATGGTAGAGGCATTAGGTCGAAGTGCAGTTGTGGCATGATTCATTTGTTGGTTTTCATAGTTTCTTCCGCCAACAAAACTGATAATCCTACCCGTTTTATTTTCAATTAACTCGGCGCCGACTTCTACAGGCTCCATCACGGTTTTTATTTCACCCGTTTCAGGATTCTTTTTTTCCTGTGCTTTAGCAGGGCCGTAGTTCTTATAGCTATCTTTTATCTTTTGCATCGCATCGTAAATATCTTTGTTGATGGTTGTGTGAATTTCATAACCATTTTGGTGTAAGTCACGGGTTGCTAAAGTTTTATATTTGTAAAAAAGTTGGTCATCATTTTTTAATTCTTTCTCGGTGTACCCGTCTTTCTTTGCAAGTACGTTAGTAAGGACCTCGACGGAGCGTTTTTCAATTTCGTCTGTAAGGAAAGTATTTGTATGAGAATAAACAGTAGGTTTTAGAAAATCTTTTCTAATATCATAGGATGATGCCTCAGCATACTGTTTTCCATTTATGTAACCACCGTCATACATTCTTTTTAAAACCGTTTTCATCCGTGTGAGACCTGGTTCAAGATTATTCTTTAAAATTGGTTTTCCATTGTCATCCCTTGTAAAAGGAGTATAACCAAACGGACTTTGAGGCAAGCCTGCAATGAACGCTGCTTGTGGGAGTGTTAACTCACTAGCCTTTACGCCAAAAATTCCTTTTGCTGCAGCCTGAACACCAGCTATGTTTTGTGCGGAAGCATTTCTTCCAAATGTAGAAACATTAAGATAGGCTTCGAGGATTTCCTTTTTGTCGAAAAATTTCTCTAAACGGAGTGCAAGTAGAATTTCATTCGCTTTCCGTTGGAAGGATACCTCATTGGTTAAAAGTTGATTCTTAATTAATTGCTGTGTTAAGGTACTTCCACCTGATTGGACAGAAGAATTCGTTACTTCTTGGAAAAGTGCCCGGAAAACTGCCTTTGGAACCACCCCTTTATGCTGATAGAAGTACTCATCTTCTGTCGCCACTACGGCATTAATTAAATTTTCTGAAACTTGATCCAACTTTACTTCTTCGCGTATAAGGTCACTGCGAAGTCTGCCGAGGTAAACATTATCAGCATAGTATAAATCAGATGTCTCCGTGTAATTATAAATATCTTTTTTCATACTCTCGTAAGAACGGACCGGTTCCTCTTTCACAAGGGAGGCAAAATACCCAGCTCCTACACCTGTTGCAAATGAACCTCCAAGAATGACAACCGTCATGACAAGGAGAAAAAGGTTCCAAACTACTTGATAGGTAATTCGTGCACTTTTTACCGTTTTTTTATGGGTAAACAAGTTGAGTATGGATTTTGCTTTTTCCATCCAGGCTTGCATTTTTTCATTCATCAATAGCATCACCTCATCTAAAATCACATACATTATAGCATATAGAAGGTATAAAAACTGACAACCTTCTACATTTTTCTGAAATTTCCAGTGGATGTTTGACATGTTCCTTGAAATGTGATAAAAAAAGCTATAGTTAATTTTAATAAAAAAGCTTTGACAGGAACCAACTGTAGTTCTTCTATCCCTGTTTCTAGAGAGTCAGCGGTGGTGCAAGCTGACACAAATAGAAGAATGAATTACCTCCTCGAGCTTTCTCTATGAACACATTGCTTAGTAATGGAGAACGGTCAAAACCGTTATTTTTTTCGAGTTGGAGGAAAGTTCCTCAAGCTGGGTGGTACCGCGTAAATTTACGCCCCTGCATATTTGCAGGGGCGTTTTTATTTTATTATGGAGGGGATTAAAATGGATTTATTACAGGATTTGGCCTGGAGAGGCATCATCTATCAGCAAACGGATGAAGAAGGATTAAAAGCTTTATTGAATAAGGAAAGTATTTCGTTATATTGTGGTGCTGACCCAACAGCAGATAGCTTGCATATCGGGCACTTGGTTCCATTCTTAACATTAAGAAGGTTTCAGCAGCATGGTCACCGTCCGATTGTTTTGGTTGGCGGAGCAACAGGTTTGATTGGTGATCCAAGTGGGAAGAGTGAAGAACGAAAATTATTAACTTTAGAAACGGTTCAAGAAAATGTTGCGGGTATTCAGAAACAGCTTGCTGCTATTTTTGAATTTGAAGGTGAAAACGGAGCTGTCATGGTGAATAACTATGATTGGGCTGGCTCTATGGATATTGTCACGTTTTTACGAGATATCGGTAAGCATATTGGGGTTAACTACATGCTTGCGAAGGATACCATCGCTTCACGCCTTGAAACAGGTATTTCATTTACCGAATTTACCTATACCATTTTGCAGGCAATGGATTTTAATCATTTGTATGATCATCATAATTGTAAATTACAAATTGGTGGTAGTGACCAGTGGGGGAACATTACCTCAGGCCTAGAATTAATACGTAAAATGCACACCGAAGATTCAAAAGCATTCGGTTTAACTATTCCGCTTGTAACAAAAGCAGACGGTACAAAGTTCGGGAAAACAGAAGGCGGCTCTATCTGGCTAGATCCAGAAAAGACGACTCCATACGAATTCTACCAGTTCTGGATCAACACAGCTGATGCGGATGTGGTAAAATACCTGAAATACTTTACCTTCCTATCACATGAAGAAATTGAACAATTAGAGCAAAGTGTTCAAGAAGAGCCACACCTTCGTAAAGCGCAAAAGGCACTAGCAGAAGAAATGACTCGTCTGGTTCACGGAGAAGAATCATTACAGCAGGCCATTAAGATTTCCCAAGCCTTATTCAGTGGGGATGTGAAAAATCTTTCTGCTGCTGAAATTAAGCAGGGCTTTAAAGATGTTCCTTCCTTTGATGCAAGTAAATCAGATGGGAATCTAGTGGAATTACTTGTTGCTGCAAAAATTTCTCCTTCCAAGCGTCAAGCGCGTGAGGATATCACTAATGGGGCTGTTACGGTAAACGGTGAAAAGGTAACTGACACAGCGTACGTCCTTCAGGAAACTGACCGAATCGAAGGCCAGTTTACAATTATTAGAAGAGGGAAAAAGAAATACACATTAATTAAATATTAATAGGTAAAGGGCTTTGAGGAATCAGAGCTCTTTTTCTTGAAGAGAAATATAAAAAAATCCCCATACCAATGGTATGAGGATTTTTTTTACTATTAACGAGAGTAGAACTCAACGATAAGAGATTCGTTAATTTCAGCAGGTAACTCAGAACGCTCAGGTAAGCGAGTGAAAGTACCTTCTAATTTGTCAGCATCAAATGTTAAGAAATCAGGTACGAAGTTTGTCACTTCGATTGCTTCTTTAATAACATCTAGGTTGCGTGACTTTTCACGAACGCTGATTGTTTGACCAGCAGTTACACGGTAAGATGGGATATCTACGCGTGATCCATTAACTAGGATGTGACCGTGGTTAACTAATTGGCGAGCTGCACGACGAGTGCGAGCAAGACCTAAACGGTAAACAACGTTATCAAGACGTGACTCAAGTAACGCCATGAAGTTTTCACCGTGGATACCAGACAATTTGCCAGCTCTATCGAAAAGAGTACGGAATTGGCGCTCGTTAACACCATACATGTGACGAAGCTTTTGCTTCTCTTGTAATTGTAATCCGTATTCAGAAAGCTTTTTGCGTTGGTTTGGACCGTGTTGTCCAGGAGCGTAAGGACGCTTTTCTAATTCTTTACCTGTGCCGCTTAGAGAGATTCCAAGACGACGAGATAATTTCCAGCTTGGGCCAGTATATCGAGCCATGAATGACTCCTCCTTAGTGTTTTTATTTTGGTAAAATAAAAACCGGTATGAGACTCTTTGACAGCCATTTTGTTTTCATGCACCTTCGCCCTAGCAGCTAAGGGTTACAAGATACACCATCAAATGAAAGAAAAAACTCTCATGAGGAACAAAATGAGACTATTCAAGTGAACTCAATAGGCTGCAATATTTTACACAAAGAGTATTATATTATTTTTATTCCTCTAAAGTCAAGTATATTTTTGTTAACTCCGAGTTCGAGGAAGGACATTCAAACATGTTTGTAAAAAAAAATTAATAAATTATTCAAAAAAAGTATATCATTTGCTTACATATTTTAACTATAATTAGGATGCGATGTATATATTTGGGATTTTTGATAATGAGGAGATCTAATATTTTGGATATAGTTGATTTTAAAAAATTATTTAAAATAGGTGAAAAGCTCCATTCGTTCTTAGACGTGGAAAGTCTATTGAGCGAATTATTCGTTATTCTTAAAGAAGAATATCCAAACTTTTCATATGACCTATTATTGTCGCAGTCTACCTACAAGCATAGCGACGTCCTTGGCATTGCCCTGGAATATGATAGTGAAAATATTGCGGCAACCAATGCGTACCTAACTGGGGAAATTCAATATGAGTTTTCTCATACGGATAAGAGTAAGATTCTATATACACCTTTAAAAGGAAAACAGGGGATTTATGGGGTATTACAGATTATTGCACCTCATTCTTTGGATGTTCAGACTAAAGAAGTTGAGTTTATGACTTTGCTGGCAGAAAGTGCAGGATCGGCTCTTGAAAATGCCCAGCTCTATCAGAAGTCAAGAAAGACCATCTTAGAACTTCAATTAATTAATGAAACCGCCTACCGTTTAAATTCTGACCTGCCGTTAGCTGATACATTGTCATTTATGGCAGAACAGATTAAATCTTCCTTTTATGCACAAGAGGTTGGTTTCTTTTTAGACTCGAAAGAAAGAGTCAAAATACTCCCTGGTTCCACACCCTTCTTTTTTTCAACAACTGCTCAAACCTATATTGATTACATAAAAGGAAAATTAAAGAAAGAAAATGATCCTCTATTATTTGGGGATATTAGCTTACCCCTTACCAATCAAAGTAAACGCTATCATTCTATTATGGTAGTACCAGTAGTACTTGGTAAGAATTTAAAAGGGTTTTCGATGATCATGCACGAAAAACCTTATTTCTTTTCTTTTGAGACATTTCAACTTCTACAGACATTAGTACATCATTTATCACTTTCTTTAACCAACTCCATGTTAAGAGAGGAACTTAAAAAATTAGTTACCACAGACCATCTGACAAAGCTCCATTCACGTAATTATTTGGATGAAAAAATCCAGTCTTCAATGAAAAAAGATAACGAAGGGACCTTTATTCTTATTGATATTGATAATTTCAAGGAAATCAATGATTCCTACGGTCATCAAATAGGCGATGAAGTGCTCATACAAGTCGCAAATTTCATTAAAGGAAATATCCGGGAGAAGGATGTAGGAGCCCGTTGGGGTGGGGAAGAACTAGCCATCTATCTTCCTAATGTTCCTTTAGACGCGGGAGTGGCTATTGCTCAAAGAATAGGGGCGAAAGTGTCTGAAAACTCCGATCCCCATATTACCGTGTCATGTGGTGTCTCTCATTGGAATAGGGAAAAGCCTGATACGGATCAAAATCTGTTCAAAAGAGCAGATGAAGCTTTATATCATGCAAAAGGGACAGGGAAAAACAAAGTAGTTACACAAGGTGCAAATAGTAAGGTAAGTTAGGGGCTGCATCATGGCAGATTCAGTCTCTTAACGATTTTGCCATATTCATCATATTCTATAAGAACAAATGACAGCGCTTACAATTAGGAGGAGTCTACATTGAAAGATAAAAAACCGCGGTTTGAAACAGAAGTCATTCATTTTGGCTATCATGCGGAAAATCATCAAGGAAGCTTAGTTCCCCCGTTATATCAAACATCCACATTTACCTTTGAGAGTGCGGAGCAAGGGGAAAGAAGGTTTGCTGGGAAAGAGGAGGGATATATTTATTCAAGATTAGGAAATCCCACCGTAAAAATTCTGGAAGACAGAATGGCTACCCTTGAAAAGGGGGAAGCCGCTTTAGCTTTTTCGTCAGGTATGGCTGCCGTGAGTGCAGTGTTAATTGCATTAACAAAATCAGGTGACCACATTCTATGCTCTCAGGGTGTTTATGGTTGTACATTTGGATTGCTAGAATTATTACAGGAGAAATATCATATTGAACATGATTTTTCACTAATGGATACAAGGGAGACCGTTGAAAAACAAATCAAACCAAATACAGCCTGTATCTATATTGAGACTCCCATTAATCCAACAATGAAGCTTGTTGATCTTCAAATAGTTGCAGATGTGGCGAAAGAAAAGGGCATTCCAGTAGTAGTGGACAATACATTTTGTTCTCCTTATTTACAAAATCCAATTATAAATGGCTGCGATATTGTCATACACAGTGCAACAAAATATATTTGTGGACATGGCGATGTCATTGCTGGAATCGTGGTTGGAGGAAGAGAGACTATTGACCAAATTTCAAGGACAACTCAAAAGGATATAGGGGGAATTATTTCGCCATTCGATGCGTGGCTTTTGTTACGGGGATTAAAATCGCTTCCGGTACGGATGGACCGCCATTGTGAAAATACAACTTTCCTATTTGATTTTCTTAAACAACATCCGAAGGTGGATGCTATTTATTATCCCGGGGATTCAGAGCACCCCGATTACGCAATAATGAAAAAACAAATGAAAAAACCAGGAGGACTTATATCATTTTCGATTAAGGGAACGAAAGAAACGGCTCAAAGGTTTATGAATCAGCTCAACTTAATCAAAATTGCGGTCAGTCTTGGGGATGCAGAGACATTAATTCAACACCCGGCTACCATGACACATGCCGTTGTTCCGGACGAGGAACGGCTAAAAATGGGGATTAATCAAACCTTGCTTCGTCTTTCAGTGGGTCTTGAAGCCTGGGAGGATATTAAAGAAGATTTAGAGCAGGCATTTGATAAAATCTAAAAAAACTCGCCTTAGCGAGTTTTTGTTTTTAAAGATAAGTAACGAGAACTTCCACGAATTCTTCGAGTTTTTGTTGGTCGAGCTTATCAAACCGGTTTAATTCAGGAGAATCAATATCTAAAACGCCGATTAATTGCTCTCCTTTTAGAAGTGGAACAACTATTTCTGATTGTGAAGCAGCATCACATGCAATATGACCTGGGAACTGATTCACGTCTTCAACAAGCAGGGTTTCCTTTTTTAATGCAGCAGTACCGCAAACACCCTTGCCAAGAGGGATGCGAATGCATGCTGGGAGTCCTTGGAAGGGACCTAACACTAGTTCGTCATTCGTATCTAGTAGATAAAATCCTACCCAATTAACACGGTCTAGAAATTGGTTCAATAAGGCAGAGGCATTGCTAAGATTGGCAACTTGATTTTTCTCATCGTGAAGGAGAGCCTGTAATTGTTTTTTAACAAGTTCATAATTTTCTTCTCGATTTCCGGTGTACATTTCGACGTTAAACACGGTATTTCACCTTTTTCTCTTATGATTTATATTTTATTTTATCAAAAATGAGAGAAAATGAGCATACTTTGTCGATATTTTCTTAAAGGAATCAATTGTGACACCAAGAATCATTATGATAAGGGGATTATGGAAATTACCTGAAGGGGGAGAATGGATGAAGAAAAATGCAAAAGAAGCAATTGTTAAGGCCGCTATCACGTTATTTAATTCCAATGGGTACTCAGGAACGTCAATTAGGGAAATTGCTCATGCAGCTAATGTAAACACCGCAACGATTGCCTATCATTTTAATAATAAAACAGGTCTCTTAGAATATTGCTTTATGCATTTTTTTGAACAGTACACCCGAAAGATGGAAGCTGCTTATGCATCTATTGATAGAGGGGCAAAAGAGTGCTTAAAACGTGTGGTATCTGATTTGCTCCATTACCAATGTGAGAACTACCAGCTTGCCAGTTTCATTTACAGGGAGATGTCGATGGATTCCCAAGTAGTAAGGGAAATCATGTCTACCTATTCTTTAAAGGAAAAATATTATTTTCAAAAAATATTTGAACGGGGTTTTGAATGGCATGAATTCAGACCGCATTCCATTCCTTATTTAATTATACAGCTAAAAGGATTAATCATGATGCCTTTTATGAATAGCAATTATATGAGAGAAGTACTATATGTGTTTCCGAATGAGCCATTTTTCGAGCAGAAATATCTTAAGGATCTTCACTTATGGATTGATAAAACACTTTGTTCAGACATACCTATGAAAAAGGGAGCAGCACTAAAATAGCGGCAATCGCTATTTTTTTTTTATTTTACAAAAAAATTGAAAATAATAGTCAAAAAATGTCGTTTACATGGTATCATAAAAGCATTGAATTGAACTTAATGAGTTTTTCTAAAATAGATGATCTGAATACATAGTGGAATCAATGTTGTTTGAAATAGGGGGCTTACTTGTGAAATTTATCATTGGATTTTTCATCCTATTATTAGCCTTATTTATAGTGGGATATTTAATAAAGAAAAAGTATTTTAAAGAAATGGATCGATTGGAAGCGTGGAAAATCGATATCATGAATCGTCCCATACTAGATGAAATGTCAAAGGTTAAACAGTTAAATATGACGGGTCAGACCGAGGAGCTTTTTGAGCGTTGGCGTAGTCAGTGGGATGATGTGGTAACAGTTCAGCTTCCTGATTTAGAAGAAATGCTTTTTGATGCAGAAGAATATATAGATCGCTATAGATTTAAAAAAGCAAAAGAAGCCCAGCAGGCGATTAATACAAATCTAATGGAAACAGAGGAACAAATTAAAAAGGTACTAGAAGAGCTGCATGAACTAGTGGGCAGTGAAGAAAAGAACAGAGTGGAAATTGAGGAGCTTAAGGAACTTTATAGAGAATCAAAAAAAATGTTACTTGCTCATCGTCATAGTTTTGGTAAGTCTGAAAAGCACTTAGAAGCAAAACTAAATGAAGTGGCACAGAAATTCCAGGAATTTGATGAAAAAACGGAGCTCGGTAATTATCTTGAAGCTCGAGAAGTAGTTTTACTTATTCATAGTCAGCTTGGAACAATCAAGAACCATATGGATTTAATTCCTCAGCTTTTAATTGAAAGTCAATCCCTTCTTCCGAATCAGCTAGCAGATTGTCTAGAGGGCTACCGAGAAATGACAGAGCAAGATTATCACTTAGAGCATTTAAATGTAACCACTGAAATACAACGCCTTGAAGAGAAAATTGCTGAGAATATTCGCTTGATTGAAACTACCGAAATTGACAAAGCCGAAGAGGGAATTAAGGAAGTAAAGGATCGAATTGATATTCTTTTTGACCTCTTGGAAAAGGAAGTACACGCTAAGCATTATGTAATGAAAAATAATAAGGTGGCTGCTGAACAACTTGCTACTGCTCAAGAGGAAAATAAGAATCTTTCAAATGAATTGATTCATGTTCAAGCGAGCTATCAATTATCAGATAGTGATTTAGAGGTCCAAAATAATCTAGAAAAAGAACTTTCAACGGTGTATAAGCATTATGAGATTTTGGTTGAAAAGTTAAAGATGAATGAAACGGCTCAATCAGCGATTAGTGAAGAATTAAGTGAGTTAAAAGACCAACTGGATATGATATGTGAAGGGCAGCAAGCTTTTGCCCAAAAACTTCAAGCCTTGAGAAAGGACGAACTTGAAGCAAGGGAAAAAATTAAGGAACTTACCAAGAAAGTAGCAGAAACTGTTCGTCTTGTTTCAAAGAGTAACGTTCCTGGTTTGCCTGAGGATTATAAATATCTAATAGAAGATACAAACGAAAGTATCAATAATGTCCGATACCAGCTTGAAGAAAAGCCTCTAAATATATCTGCTCTGAATCAGTATCTAGAAATTGCTGTACTGACAGTTGAAAAACTTGTAAATTCAACGATTGAGCTTATTGAGAATGTCACTTTAGCTGAAAAAGCAATTCAATATGGAAATCGATATCGTAGCTACCATCCATCAGTTGCTAAAGGATTAGCTGATGCTGAAACGGCATTCAGACAGTATGATTTTCAAGAAGCTTTAGAACAGGTTGCGGCATCTTTGGATGGGGTTGACCCAGATGCGTTAAAGAAGATAAAGGCTACAATTGAAATGGAATAAAATGATAAACCGATTTAGCAATAGCTAGGTCGGTTTTTTGTATAATATTTTTTAATTGTTTCTGTTTTTATGTTAAGATTTTATTTTGTAAGTTCGTCTTCTTATGGAGGGGAAAGTTAGTGATTTATTTAGATAATAGTGCAACGACAAAGCCATATAAAGAAGTACTTGAATCTTATGTAGCTGTTTCAAGTGAATATTTTGGAAATCCCTCTTCATTGCATGGATTGGGAATACAGGCAGAGAAGCTTTTAACTCAAGCGAGGGAGCAAGTGGCAAAGCTTTTAACTGTAGAATCTAATGAAATTTACTTTACCTCAGGTGGAACAGAAAGTAACAATATAGCGATAAAAGGTGCGGCATTATTAAATAAAAAAAGAGGTCGTCACCTTATTACTACAAGTGTGGAGCACGCCTCCGTTCGTGCAGTTATGGAGCAGTTGGAACAGAATGGATTCGATATTACCTATCTCCCTGTCAATCATCAGGGGAGGGTGAGTGTTGAAGATGTTGAAAAGGCCATTCGCAAGGACACCATCTTAATTTCGATCATGCATGTTAACAATGAAGTGGGTACTATTCAACCGATTAAAGAGGTAGGCGAAATGTTGAAAAAATACCCAACCATCCTTTTTCATGTTGACGCGGTCCAAGGTGTGGGAAAGGTTCCTCTGGCTATTCACCAAAACAGAATCGATCTTTGTTCCTTTTCTGCTCATAAATTTCATGGTCTTAAAGGGACAGGTGCTCTTTTTATTCGAGAAGGGGCCAAGCTTGCCCCTTTATTTTCGGGTGGGAATCAGGAAAGGACCATTCGAAGCGGGACAGAAAATGTGGCAGGTGCTGTAGCGATGGCAAAAGCACTTCGGATGACCTTGATGAAAAGCGACCTAGGTATAGCAAAAATGAAGACCATCCAGAGCATGCTAAGAACAGGGTTAACTAATATAGAGCGTGTAACTATTCATACTCCTGTAGAGAATGCAGCTCCACATATTTTAAATATATCGTTAAGGGGATTGAAGGCTGAAGTATTAATTCATGCCCTTGAGCAGGAAGAAATATTTGTTTCAACAACGAGTGCGTGTTCGTCAAAGAAGAAATCACCAAGTGGTACATTGCTTGCTATGGGTGTACCAGAAGAGAAGGCAAACAGTTCGATTAGGATTAGCTTATCCTTTGAAAATACGCCTGAAGAGGCGCAGGCAGCGATTGAAGCTATTGAGAAAGCTGCAAAACATATACGAAAGGTTATGAAATAATGAAATATGATCGTATACTCATACGTTATGGAGAAATCTCAACCAAAGGGCGGAATCGTCATAAATTTGTAGAAAAACTTAGAAGAAGTGTTGTAAATGCACTTACTTCCTTTCCAAATATTAAAGTTGAAGCAAGTCGCGACCGGATGTATGTCATTTTAAATGGTGAAGACGGAAAGGAAATAATTGAAAAGCTAAAGGGGATATTTGGAATTCAATCCTTTAGTCCTGCGATTAAGGTAGAAAGAGATGTAGAGAACATCAAACAAGCCACTTTGGAGCTAGTAAGTTCAATATACCGTGCAGGGCAGACCTTTAAGGTTACTCCTAAGCGTTCTGACAAGACCTTTGAATTGGATACTGACGGAATTAATCGAGTCATAGGGACACATCTGCTAAAGAATATTCCAGGTCTCAAAGTGAAGGTGAAAGAACCTGATATCAATGTGAGGATCGAAGTTAGACAAGAAGCCGTTTATTTATCTTGTGAAACCATACAAGGTGCGGCGGGATTGCCGGTTAAATCAGCTGGCAAAGCAATGCTGATGTTATCTGGTGGGATTGATAGCCCAGTTGCAGGTTATTTATCGATGAAACGGGGATTAGAAATTGAAGCTGTCCACTTTTTTAGTCCTCCGTTTACAAGTGAGAGATCAAAAGAGAAAGTAATAGACCTAACTAAAAAACTAGCGGAAATTTATGGATCGCTAACACTTCATATTGTCCCGTTTACAGAAATTCAGCAGGTCATTAAAGAGCAAGTTCCTGAAAACTATACTATGACTACGATGAGAAGAATGATGTTGCGTATTACGGATGAAATTCGAAAGCAACGAGAAGGTTTAGCGATTATTACCGGAGAAAGCCTAGGTCAGGTAGCTAGTCAGACGTTAGAAAGTATGTTTGCCATAAATGAAGTGACGAATACCCCTATTTTACGTCCCTTGATTTCGATGGACAAAACCGATATTATAAAAATCGCGCAAGAAATAGATACTCTTGAGATTTCTAATCGGCCGTTTGAAGATTGCTGTACCATTTTTGTGCCAGCTTCACCAAAAACGAAGCCAAGAAGAGAAAAGGTCCAGCGTTATGAAAGCTTTGTTGATTTTGAAGAACTGATTAAGAAAGCTGTACAAAAAATTGAAACTCATAATATAACTACGAATGATGATCATGATTTACACTCAGAGTTTAATGCGTTATTCTAATAAAGGAAATTAAGAATTTTTTGTGAACATTTACCATTTGTAAGATAGAATGAAGAACCTCACTTCTACACATTCTATACTCACAAGGAGGTGAATATCACATGGCAAACAACAATAGCTCAAATCAATTGCTAGTACCTGGTGTACAACAAGCTCTTGATCAAATGAAGTATGAAATTGCTACTGAATTTGGTGTTCAACTTGGTGCTGATACTACTTCACGTGCTAACGGATCTGTTGGTGGTGAAATCACTAAGCGTTTAGTCGCTATGGCTGAACAACAATTAGGCGGCGGATTTTCTCGTTAATCCAAAACAAAATACAATGGCTACAGAGAGTGGGATTTATCCCGCTCTCTTTTTTGTGGGAAATTTCTTTTAAATGGATAATAATTTAAAATTTTTTAATAATTTTGTATAATAAGGTTTGTGGGATATTTGTAAAGGGGGAGAACGATGAAAAGGGAAGATTTGATTGCACCTGAAAAGTATAATCTTGTTTCTGAAGTAGAACGTTTTGCAAAAGATCCAAACAAAGTAGCATTGAAATGGGAAAGTGAGTCTGGGGAGACAAGGCAGGTTACATACGAGAATTTATTGAAGCAAGTAAATCAAGCAGGCAATGTTTTTATCGAAAATGGCTTGAAAAAAGGCGATGTTGTTCTTATTATTGTACCGCGTCTCATTGAAGCCTACGTAGTCTATTTAGCTGCATTAAAAGCAGGAATGGTTGTTATTCCAAGTTCTGAAATGTTAAGGGAAAAAGATTTGCAATACCGAATTACACACGGTGATGTGAAGGCGGTGGTCAGCTATTATCCATATGTAGACCAATTTAAGCACATAACCGAAACACAACCAATTGTAAAGTTTACAATTGGGGCAGAGGAAGAGGGCTGGATTCATCTAGATGCAGAAATGAAACAGGCAAATGATGATTTCCTACTTGCTGATACATTAAGAGATGATATGGCGTTTTTATCTTATACTTCTGGTACAACGGGAAATCCGAAAGGTGTTGTCCATACCCACGGTTGGGCATTTGCTCATTTAAAGACCGCAGCACCAAAATGGCTTGCTATTGAAGAAGGGGATACCGTTTGGGCGACAGCAGGTCCTGGCTGGCAAAAGTGGATATGGAGTCCGTTTTTATCAGTACTTGGTTCAGGGGCAACGGGGTTAGTGTATAACGGAAAATTCGAGCCCAAAAAATATTTAAGCCTTTTGCAAAAATATGCAGTTAATGTATTATGCTGTACACCAACTGAGTACCGCTTAATGGCGAAGGTAGATAATTTAACGGACTATCAGCTACCAAACCTTCATAGCGCGGTATCTGCAGGGGAGCCATTAAATCGTGAGGTTATTGATACGTTTAGAAAATATTTTAATGTTGAAGTTCGTGATGGTTATGGTCAAACGGAAAACACGTTGCTTGTAGGTGTAACAAAAGGAATGGAATTGAAACCAGGATCAATGGGAAAACCAACGCCTGGAAATAGGGTGGAAATTATTAACGAAGAAGGTCAGGTGTGTGCCGTTGGGGAAGTTGGAGATATTGCTGTCCACGTAGAAACACCTGCATTATTTAAAAATTATTATAAAGATCCTGAAAGAACCGCTATGCAATTCCGTGGGGATTATTATGTAACCGGAGATAAAGCTAAAATGGATGAAGATGGTTATTTCTGGTTTGAAGGACGCGGGGATGATATTATTATCAGCTCTGGCTATACCATAGGACCATTCGAAGTAGAGGATGCTCTAGTTAAGCACCCATTTGTTAAGGAATGTGCAGTGGTGGCTAGCCCAGATGAAATTCGGGGCTTCATTGTTAAAGCATTTGTTGTCTTAAAAGAGGATGTAGATCCTGCTGACCCAGAATTAACAAAGAACCTGCAGGAGCATGTTAAAACATTAACCGCACCATATAAATATCCTAGAAAAATCGAGTATTTACCTGAGCTTCCGAAAACGACTTCAGGAAAAATTCGTCGTATTGAGCTTAGGCAAAAAGAATTTGCAGCGGCTAAACAGGTTTAATGAAAATAAAGCAGGCGGTGGCTACCGTCTGCTTTATTATTTTCAAAGCAAATTAATCCCCTATTTTAAGTTATTCAGGTTATAATAAAGATTATTTCGATACTAGAAAGAATAGGGGCTCGAGAATATATGAAAAGGACGGAACTTCAGCAGGGAGCCATCCATGCCGGCTTTTCCTATTTACTTTGGGGATTATTGCCGATTTATTGGAAGTTTTTAGACCAGGTTAATGCACAGGAAATACTGGCGAACCGAGTATTTTGGTCTTTTATTTTTATGGTTGTAGTGTTGATTTTTACGAAAAAGTGGGATTTGTTTGTTCAAACGTTTAGAGGGTTTGCTCAGAACAAAAAACAGCTGTATGCATTAACGATTGCTTCACTACTCATAAGTGTCAATTGGTTTGTTTATATCTGGGCAGTCAATAGTGGGCATATGATTGAAGCGAGTTTAGGGTATTATATTAATCCACTTGTTAGCATCTTATTAGGGATGGTGGTTTTAAAGGAGAAATTAACGATCTATCAATATATCTCCTTTGTGCTGGCTGCCGTTGGGGTTGTTATTTTAACAGTAGCACATGGTGCATTTCCTTGGATTGCCATTACATTAGCTGTATCGTTTGGCTTGTATGGTTTAGCAAAGAAGCTGATTAATGTTGAATCTGCAGTAGGATTGACTTTAGAAACCATGGTGGTTGCCCCGATTGCTGCTATTTATATGATGATCTTATTTAGTCGTGGTGCGAATACTCTTTTCTCTTCAACTTTGAGAACGGATTTACTTTTAATTGGGGCAGGAGTAGCAACCGCTGTGCCTTTGCTTTATTTTGCAAAAGGAGCTCAGAAAATCCCATTATCCCTATTAGGGTTTTTACAATATATTGCACCTACACTTACTTTGATTTTAGGTGTTTTTGTGTATAATGAACATTTCTCTAAGGTTCAGCTTTTGTCATTTATGTTTATTTGGTCAGCGTTAACTATTTATTCGCTTTCAAAAACAAAGCTGATTTCGGAAAAGGGTTTGAAATGGCGAAGAGCAAAGAGAACAAGTGTGTAATATAAGGGGCAGACTCAACTAAACGAGTCTGCCCCTTTTTTTATAGATAGGTTCTCTTTACTTTTTCCCAGAAGGAGTTGTCTTTTAGTTTTAATGTTTTTAGCTTTTTATCACTAATTTTTACTTGGATTTTATCGACATGGCGGATGCTTAAGGCTTCGTTATCCATGCCCATGGTTGGATGATCATTTCCTTCAGAAATGACTTTAAGTGTCAGGGTACGCTCACTTCCTAAAATAAAGGAAGCGCCGAGTGTCCGGTAACGATTGGTATTCACTGACGCAACCTCGCTTACTTGCATACAAGATAATAGAGGATCGACAACTGAACCATTTACTGATTTATTATAGGCCGTACTTCCAGTTGGTGTTGCAACGATTAAACCATCTCCGCGAAAGGTTTCGAAATGTAGTTGGTCGACAAATACATCCAAAACAAGTGTTTTAATGATAGAAGATCGAATGCTGAATTCATTCAAACATGGGAACGTCCCTTGGCCATCAACAGTTACTTCAATGGTTGGATAACGACGGACCTCAATATGTTCATTAGTTGTAATTGCTTCTATCATTCTTGAGGTATCACTGATTCGAAAATCACAATACATACTTAAACTATTTTTAGTGGAGATTCCCATATAAAGACAATCATCACGAAAGCCTGTCTTTCTAACAGCTTGCAGAAAGGTTCCATCATCGCCAATACTGGCAATAATATTCGCTTTCCGATAATCATTTACCATGGTAAAACCGTAGCGGTCAGCCAATTCAAAAAGCGGAGCCGCTTTCGCAAGCATGTCCGCATCACGCTTATGATAAAAATAAATGTTGCGTCTTAATTCCATAATAAATTGTTCCTCCTGTGAAATATTAGTGAAAATATTTATTGAAAAAATTAAACTTTATAAAATTAGGTTAGTCTGAAATTAGTTTAGCATTTTTTATAGACATTATGAAAGCAGTTACATCCTATTAAATAAAAGAAAGAGGGGGAAAGAGCATTGAATGGTAAACCATAGAGCGTTAATCACCATGTATGAAGCAAATAAATGACCTGTCAACAACAAGTTGGCAGGTTTATTTTTTTATGATAAGCGAATAATAATAGGCTGAAAGGTGGTGAAGGAGTTTGGTTTGGGTTCTGATCATTGTATCAATACTAATGCTCTTATTCGTCCTACTTATTTTTTCTAAATTAACGATTCTTTTAAATTACTTCCATTTTAATGACAATGATGATTTGAAGGTAGAGTTTCGCTTATGGTTCGGTTTTAATTAAATACAAAATAGATGTTCCCTTAATAAAGATTGATGATAATTCCCCTAGCATTATTGTTAAGAGGAAGAAGAAAAAGGGGAATGAAAAAACGAAAAAAGACAATGTGTCAGTGAACCAAATTGATAAAAGTGATATTATGACAAGTTTCAATAATACAAAAGAACTGCTCGAGCATGTGTTTAAGTTGCACCTGATTGTTAGGAAGTTTTTTAAAAAGGTATCTATTAAAAAGCTTGAATGGCATACGATGATTGGAGTTGGTGATGCAGCGTATACGGGTATCATAACTGGAGGGCTATGGGCGATTAAAGGAAGTATAATAGGACTTCTCAGTCACTACCTTGCCATGAAACAAATTCCGGAGTTATCGGTTACCCCTCATTTCCAAGCTGCTGTCATTCAAACACGATTTACAGGTATTTTTCAGTTCCGAATCGGGCATGCTATTCTCGCAGGATTAAAGCTGATTAAATTCTGGCAGGGCGGTAAACCGCACTTAAAAAGTAAAGAAAAGTATGCAAATGAAAAAACTAATTCTGTTTGAAATAGGAGGAAAGATCCATGTCCGACCATCCAATTCAAGGTTTGATGACAACTGCAATGGAAAGTTTAAAAGAAATGATTGATGTAAATACCATTATTGGGGATCCGGTTGAAACCCCTGATGGTAGTGTTATTTTAACAGTTTCTAAGGTAGGGTTTGGATTTGCTGCTGGTGGTAGTGAGTTTAAATTAGACAGCGGCCAGTCTCAAGGGCAGAGCCAAGGCCAAGGTCAGGGTCAAGGCCAGCCGAAGCTTCCGTTTGGTGGAGGAAGTGGGGGTGGTGTATCCATTACTCCAATCGCCTTTTTAATTGTTAACTCACATGGGGTTAAGATGCTTCACCTGGATGAAAGCACTCATTTATACGAGAAAATATTGGAGCTTGCTCCACAAGCAGTTGATAAGATTCAGCAAATGTTCTCAAAGAAAGATGAGAACAAACAACAGCAACAAAATCATCAACAGAGCCAACAGTCACAGCAGCATAAACAAGAGCTTGAGTTTTAAATGAATGGGTTAATCTTCTCTTAAGGGAAGGTTAACTTTTTTCTTGATGCTCAATAATTGCAAAACAGGGAATGAAAAGATATATTTACACTGTACATATTAAAGTGGATTCTTTTTTGAGAGTATTTGCTTTAAAACGACAAAGGAGGATGTAAGGGATGGCAAATGTAACTTTTAAGGGTAATGCAGTAACATTATTAGGCAATGAAGTGAAGGTAGGAGATAAGGCTCCAAATTTCACAGTATTAGCTAATGACTTATCACAAGTGACTTTAGACGATACGAAGGGACAGGTTCGTTTAATCAGTGCAGTACCTTCTCTAGATACTGGTGTATGTGATGCGGAAACACGCCGTTTCAACGAAGAAGCTAATGGTTTAGGGAATGTTAAAATTTTAACTGTAAGCGTGG
Source organism: Bacillus sp. SLBN-46 (assembly GCF_031453555.1). Classification (GTDB taxonomy): domain Bacteria; phylum Bacillota; class Bacilli; order Bacillales; family Cytobacillaceae; genus Neobacillus. The sequence goes on from NZ_JAVIZM010000001.1 coordinate 1,718,417, forward strand.
ACCTACCATTTGCTCAAAAACGTTGGTGTGCAGCAGCAGGAATTGAAAACGTTCAAACCTTATCTGATCACCGTGATCTTTCATTCGGAGAGGCATATGGCGTTGCGATTCAAGAATTAAGACTATTAACTCGCGCTGTGTTCGTAGTAGATTCTACAGATACAGTGACATACGTAGAATATGTGAGTGAAGCAACGAATCATCCTAACTATGAAGCAGCACTTGAAGCTGCTAGAAATGCAAAATAAAATATGAATAACAAGGCCTCGGCATTATGGCGAGGCCTTTATACTTGTTTAAAAAATACATACTCGTATAAAATGAATAAGGAAATTTAGTAACGGAGGGGAATAGATGAAAATTTCTCCAATAGAACAACTATTTACAGTATTTAATGAAACGGCACTTGTTTTACAAGAAGAATTGTCTTGTAGTTATCTGGAGGCATTAGCCGAAACAGGAGAAAACATGTTCCAAGGTACAATTCTCCAGGACGAGTTAAGTGAACTAACTACAAAAAGGTTAAAAAAGCAGTACGTAGAAATCCATTTGGACAAGTATTCCAAGGAGGATATACGTAAAGCCTACCAGCTCGTTATTTTAAAAGGGATGAAGGAAAATGTTCAACCCAATCACCAAATGACTCCTGATACGATTGGATTACTTGTAGGATACTTACTTGACCGATTTGTCAAACAATCCACGTTTAGGCTTCTCGATCCGGCGGTCGGAACAGGGAATTTACTAACGACTGTTTTAAATCATGTGCCTAAAGAAATAACCTCAATAGGAGTAGATGTCGATGATATCCTCCTTAAACTTGCCTATGTAAACGCAAATTTACAGGAACATCCAATTCAGTTGTTTAATCAGGACGCCTTAGAGCCTTTATTTATTGATCCAGTAGAGGCTGTAATAGCTGATTTACCTGTTGGATATTATCCAAATGATGTACGGGCAGCAGATTATCAATTAAAGGCAAATACTGGACATTCGTATTCACATCACTTATTTATTGAGCAAAGTGTGCGACATACAGTACCAGGTGGATATTTGTTCTTCCTTGTTCCAAGTGGTCTTTTTGAAAGTGAACAAACAGCACAGCTTCGTGAATTCTTAAAGGAACATGTAATTATTCAGGGGCTTCTGCAATTGCCTGAAACGATGTTTAAAAATAAAAATGCGGCAAAGAGTATTTTCATTTTGCAAAAAAAGGGCGAGGGGGTCCATCCTCCAAAGCAGGCCTTGCTCGTGAACTTACCGAGTCTGTCAAAGCAGCATGAAATGGATCGGATCCTATCACAAGTAGAAAAATGGTTCCAAGAAAATAAAGGATAAAATCGGTGGAAATTCCCGGTTTTATCCTTTTTTGTTGTTTGAGAAATTATAAAAAGGTCCAGTGTTGATAACTGAACTATTTGTCTGAATCTAGCTCCAGCGCCTAGCCCCTCGGGTCAAATAACCTTCGGCAAGAAAAGTCAAAAGGCGGACTTTTCCCGCCGAAGAACATTTGCCTGTCGGGGCTGAACGAGGCGCTTCCGCCTTTTGTTCTTTTTAGTTAAAAATAGAGAAAAATTTGAATATAATTACATTTGCTCTGTAACCGTTGTCAGGCGATTTATTCCTTGAAATGTCCTATATTCAGTGATTAAATGAGGAATTGAGGGAAATAAACAAGGTCGGTTTGCGCAAAATAAAGGTGTACTAAATAAAATTGCAAATTCACGACGTTGTTATATAAAAGGAGCGGTTAGCTAAATGGCAAAAATTATTGCAATCAATGCGGGGAGTTCTTCCTTAAAGTTTCAATTATTTGAAATGCCAAGTGAAGAAGTAATTACAAAAGGACTTATCGAAAGAATTGGATTAACCGATTCAATTTTTAATATTACAGTTAACGGTGAAAAAGTCCAAGAAGTAACAGATATACCTGATCATGAAATAGCAGTAAAAATGTTATTAGATAAATTAACTACACTAGGTATCATTCAATCACTTGATGAAATTGAAGGAATTGGTCATCGTGTTGTACACGGTGGAGAAGCATTTAATGACTCTGTAATGATTACAGATGAAGTTTTAAATAAAATCGAAGAACTCTCGGAGCTTGCTCCACTGCATAATCCTGCAAACTTAACAGGAATCCGTGCATTTCAAAGCGTTCTTCCTAATGTACCAGCAATTGCTGTGTTTGATACAGCTTTCCATCAAACCATGCCGGAAAGTTCTTTCCTTTATAGTCTTCCATATGAATACTACAAAGAATACGGTATTCGTAAGTACGGATTCCATGGAACATCACATAAATATGTTTCACAACGTGCAGCAGAATTACTAGGTCGTCCAGTTGAACAGCTTCGATTAATTTCTTGTCACTTAGGTAATGGTGCTAGTATCGCTGCAATTGAAGGTGGAAAATCAATTGATACATCTATGGGCTTTACACCACTTGCAGGTGTAACCATGGGTACACGTTCAGGTAATATTGATCCTGCGTTAATTCCATATATCATGGAAAAAACGAACCAGACTGCTGATGAAGTTTTAGATGTCTTAAATAAGAAGAGCGGTATGTTAGCTGTTTCTGGATTCTCAAGTGACCTAAGGGACATTGAGATTGAAGCCAAGAAAGGCAATGAGCGTGCACAACTAGCATTAGATGTATTTGCAAACCGAATTCATAAATATATTGGTTCATACGCGTCCCGTATGTATGGTGTAGATGCGATTATCTTTACTGCAGGTATTGGTGAAAATAGTGATACCATTCGTGAAAATGTACTAAAAGGTCTAGAATTTATGGGGGTATATTGGGATCCTGCTCTTAACAAAGTAAGAGGAGAAGAAGCTTTCATCAACTATCCTCACTCCCCAGTGAAAGTTATAATTATCCCAACTAATGAAGAAGTAATGATCGCGCGCGACGTTGTTCGCTTAGCATAATAACTCACTTCAACTTAAATCTCCAAAGAGGCAAAAGCTAACAATAAATGGCTTTTGCCTTTTTATCGTTCTCTCGCTTTATGCTATACTGAAAGGAGAAGCATGTTGGAGGAGGTTCATACGATGCCATTTACAGACCGGGAAACAAAAGTATGGAATGAAATAAGCGAATGGGAAAAGAATCTATTCAATTACGAACCAAATGACTTTCAATTAACATATGAAAAATATTTGGAGCGCTCTTTTGCCTTATTGCCTGAAACGGTTCAGAAACAATTTTTTTCCCTTGTTGATACATGGCTCTTCCATTTACATGGTATGATTCAAGGCTCTCAGCTTCAAATGGATGCAAAAGAAAGAATTCTTTCATCTGGAAGGGTTTTTATCCCCAATTTACAAAATATATCAGACTTAAAAAATTTGGACATTAATCAATTACAATACATAGCAGAACAGCACATCGCTAAGCATCGCCTTTATTCCTTAGCTCAAGGAGGTTTAGCGGGAACGGGGAGTTCCTTGCTTTTGGGGATGGATATTCCTGCAATGGCCGTTATTAATTTGAGGGTTGTCCAATTAATCGCCATGACTTATGGATATGAAGTTAACACTCCTTATGAAATGATGACATCCCTTAAGGTATTTCATATAGGTACCTTGCCTCCAAGAATACAAAAAGAAGGCTGGATTATGTTAAAAGAGGAATTAGAAAAGTACGAAAATCCGTATTTTTATGAGGGGACAGAAGAGATTTCCAATATCACCTGGCTTGAACAACCCTTGCAACAAGTATTTAAAGCGTTGGTTATTGCTTTGTTTCGGAGAAAAATGATTCAAGGGATGCCGCTCGTCAGCATGGCCATTGGTGCCGGAGCAAATTATCAGTTAACGAGGAAAGTAACGGAATTAGCACATAAATATTATCAATACCGCTATCTAAAAGAAAAAGAGGAGTTTCAAATATGAGCACGCAGGAACATAAACGGGAAGCCCCTAAGAGTATTTATTGTAAGATAATCACAGTTAGTGATACAAGAAATAAGGACACAGACAAAAGTGGTAAGCTGATGATTGAATTGCTTGAGCAGTCCGGACATCAAATTACTGATTACGTGATTGTAAAGGATGAAGCGATCCCAATTCAAGATGAAATTTTAAAAGGATGTAACCGGGAAGATATTGACGCTATTCTTATTAATGGCGGGACGGGGATAGCCAAGCGAGATGTCACAATTGAAACAGTAAAAAGCCTGCTTGATAAAGAGATTGTTGGCTTCGGAGAATTGTTTAGGATGTTAAGTTATCAAGAAGATATCGGTTCTGCTGCAATCCTTTCAAGAGCGATTGCTGGTGTAGTGAATAATAAGGCGGTATTTTCTACCCCTGGTTCCACTGGTGCGGTAAAGCTTGCGATGAATAAATTAATTTTGCCCGAATTAGGGCATGTAGTAAGAGAAATAAAGAAAGATTTGTAATAGAGAGAAAGAGGATGACGTTTAGTGTCATCCTCTTTTTAATGATGGGCTTTTGTGGAAAGTGTTTGGTTTGCTCTATACCAAAGCCATAAGTCATTGATGATGGAGGCAAGTTCAGCAATTTCTTTGTTCAGTTGACAAGAACGAATGAAGTCACTTTCATCGGAAAGCTGTGCTTGTTTATGATTAATTTGATCTTCAAGGTCTACAATTCGATCAGGAATTGAGCCGCGTATTTGTTCCCAATGAAAAAGAATATCTTGTTGAGTATCTTTGCTATGTTGATCCCAATCTACTGTTAAGTCAGGAAGAAAGATACCTAGTCGCTGATTGAAAAAAAAGTGATCCTTCATTTGGCTGCCTCCAAGCTGTGTAATAATTTTTATTTTACTACAAATTGTAGTTTCCTTCCTATCATAACTCTTTTCCAATGGGAAAAGTGAAAAAAGGACATGCAGTAAATGCTGCATGCCCCTGTTATTTATTGTTTATTCTTTTTCAGTTCGGACTACAAGAACATCACATGGTGCATATCGTGTAATATGTTCTGATACACTACCGATAAAGAATCTTTCTACTACATTCATTCCTGTGGCACCACAAATAATTAAGTCAACATTATGTTTTTTTGCCACATCTCTAGGAATTCGAACCTTAGGAGAACCGAATTCAATTTCATACTGAACCTCTTTTACACCTGCATCAACAGCTTGCTTTTGATAGTTATCTAGCATGTCTTTTGCCAGCTTTTCTGCTCGATCGCCAATAACGGTGTCATAGGCTTCGATTAACGCGAATGACCGAGTATCTATTACATGAACTAAAAGTAAGGCAGCATCATTTCTTTTCGCGATTTCAATACCCTTTCTTAAGGCCCAATCTGCTTCTTTCGACCCATCAATAGCGACTAAAATATTTTTATATTTGAGTCCCATGATTATCATCTCCTTACCTAAATTATACATTATTTAACAACGAATAACTGTTGCAATTTTTCGAACAATAATGGAGTAGTAGCTTAGAATGAAAGGAGATTTGCGTGATGGAAAAAAGGGATCCGAATAACCAATATTCATTTGAATTCGATGAACAAGGTACGAATGAAGTAAGTCAACAGATAATGAATTCCTATAATAGCGGTTTTATAGGAGAGGGATCGGCAGTAGCCGACCAAGCTGATTTTAACGCTGCCACTGCATCAGTAGATAGTGACGGGTACACAGAAAGCTAGGAATTAAGCGGTTTGAAGGAAGGCTGTCCATAATAGGATGGCCTTTTCTTTGTTCCAAAAGGTATTTAGTAGACATATATCTAGGAATTTTCCTTTATGAGGGGCATTTACCCAAGAGTTTACCTTTAGAAATGCATATTCTTTAGTGTGTGAGGTAGATAAATTGAGGAGGAATAAACATTGAGTACTGAAATTTATGGAATGCCTGCGATGAACCAAGCGGATGAACGGATCCGCCCTGGTTTTGGTGGATTTGGACATTTTGGTGGTGGATTTGGTCGCCCTGGATTTGGCTTTGGAGGCTTTGGCCGTCCTGGATTTGGGTTTGGTGGTTTCGGTCGTCCAGGATTTGGCTTTGGAGGCTTTGGCCGTCCTGGATTTGGATTCGGTTTTGGACGTCCATGGGGCTGGGGCTTTGGTGGATTTGGATTACCGTTCCTGGGTGGATTAGCTGCAGGGGCGTTATTATCAGCTCCTTATGGTTATGGTTATGGATATGGATACCCTTATTATGGTTATCCTTATTATGGAGACCCATATTACCCTTATTATTAAATTGCTAGAAAAAAGCTTTGTCGTTAATTTAGCGTCAAAGCTTTTTTAAGATTAAGGTAATTTGTGGTTATTTCAAGAACTTATACTAGAATAAGTTTGGGTAACTCCTATTTTTTTGGTAAAATAAAATTGCTTTTACTGTCGGAATTATTCGAACTATTTTCTACTGCTTATATTAATTGGAGGTATGGACATGCGAATCGGAATACCTAAAGAGATAAAAAATAATGAAAACCGTGTAGCAATGACACCTGCTGGAGTGGTCAATCTTGTGAAATTTGGCCATGAGGTCTTTATTGAAAATGGAGCAGGTTTAGGCTCTGGTTTTTCAGATGAAGACTATAGAGATGCAGGAGCAAAGTTAGTAGAAACACCAGCCGAAGCATGGTCCATGGAAATGGTCATGAAAGTTAAGGAACCACTTCCTATCGAATATCAATATTTTCGCGAGGGATTAATCTTATTTACATATTTACATTTAGCGCCGGAACCTGAACTGACTAAAGCATTAATTGATAAAAAGGTTGTAGGGATTGCTTACGAGACAGTTCAGCTTCCTAATCGAAGCCTACCATTATTAACGCCAATGAGTGAAGTGGCTGGGAGAATGGCGGCACAAATTGGTGCCCAATTCCTTGAAAAAGTTCACGGAGGGATGGGGATTCTACTATCCGGTGTTCCCGGTGTACAAAGAGGGACTGTTACGATTATTGGCGGTGGAGTAGCTGGTACCAATGCAGCCAAAATGGCGATTGGATTAGGGGCAAAAGTGACCATTATTGATTTAAATCCAGATCGCCTTCGTCAATTGGATGATATTTTCGGATCTGATGTGACAACATTAATGTCGAATCCTTATAATATTGCAGAAGCAGTGAAAGAATCTGATCTAGTCATTGGAGCAGTTTTGATTCCAGGTGCAAAGGCACCAAAACTTGTTTCTGAAGAAATGATTAAGACCATGAAATCGGGGAGTGTTGTTGTTGATATCGCCATTGATCAAGGTGGTATTTTTGAAACAACAGATCGTATAACTACTCACGATAATCCAACATATGTAAAGCACGGTGTCGTCCATTATGCAGTGGCCAATATGCCTGGAGCAGTACCGAGAACATCGACTATTGCATTAACAAATGTAACCGTTCCATATGCGGTTCAAATTGCTAACAAGGGCTATCGTAAGGCATGTTTAGATAATGAGGCCTTGCTAAAAGGAATTAACACATTAAACGGCTATGTGACTTACGAAGCAGTCGCAGAAGCACACGGCCTTGAATTCTCAGATACAAAAACATTGTTAGAGAAACAGTAATAAGTTATGTAGCGTAAGAGGTGGGCGAGGAGCTCTCCTCTTTTTTTTGTAATAAATTGTAGTAAACAAAAAAACCAGCTTCTAGTGAGAAACTGGTTTTGAGTGCTAAGTATGTAGCCGCCATTGCCGTAAGAAATATAAGAAAGTTTTAAACCACCACTCCTCAAAGTGGGTGTTTTCAGAAGCTTTTCTGCGTGTCCTCCATGTCTTATAGACAGAGGCTTGTCATTCCAGCTTCAATGGTTAAACTCCCTGTTACAGCTTAAAGGTTAAAACTTTATTATGATTACGTACAACGCAGCTTGTATTAGTATATTACCTCAATTAAAACGAAAATACAATGCTAAAATCATCCAAATCTGCCTACTTCACAATTTGCAGTTCTTTTGGGAATTTGGTCAAGATCTTTGCTCCATCAGCAGTAATAAACACATCATCCTCGATACGCACTCCGGCAACATCAGGGACATAGATTCCCGGTTCAATGGTATAAACCATTCCTTCTTCAATAATCAGCTGATTTGTCTCGGTTAAAGATGGATATTCATGAACACTAATTCCTAGGCCGTGTCCAAGACGGTGTGGAAAATACTCACTGTATCCTGCTTCAGCGATAATTCGACGGGCAGTAAGGTCAACGTCTGCTGCACTCACACCAGGTTTACTTGCTTCAATCGCTGCCAATTGGGCTTTTAACACTGTATCATATATTTCTTTTTGCTTGTCGTTAATGTCACCATATGCAACGGTTCTTGTGATATCTGAACAATAGCGATCTACAACTACACCCAAATCAAATAAAACTAAATCACCTTTTTGAATCTTAGTATTGCCTGGATTACCATGAGGAGAAGCAGCATTCGCACCAGTTAGAACCATTGTTGAAAAGGACATCTCAGTCACGCCTTTTTGCTTTAAGGCAAACTCTAATGCATTAAGAATTTCTAGCTCTGTTTTCCCTTCCTTGATTTCATTTACTCCGAATTCAACCGCATAATCAGCAAGTGCACAAGCCTCTTCGATAATTTTTAATTCGGAAGCATCTTTGACCATTCGAAGGAGTCTTAATTTTTCCTCACCTGAAACAAAAGTGGAATGAGGGAATAATCGTAAGAGCTGTTCATACCGTTCTACATTCATATGCTCTTTCTCGATAGCAACCTTTGACACGCGATCCATTCTTTTATTGATAGAATTCAAAATCATTTCCCATGGATTATCAATGTCACTATAGCCGATTAATTCATGATCCCATCCAGATCGTTTAGCATCATGTACTTCCATCCCTGGACAAACTAGGAACGGCTCTTCCTCTTGGAACACAGCGAGGGCGAGTAAGCGTTCATGTGGATTGGTATAGTAGCCGCTTAAATAAAATACATTTTCGGAAGAAGTAACAAAACTGACTTCAATGTCATTCTCCTTCATCCATGCTTGCAGTTTGTTCAATCTTTGATTCATCATTTCTCCCCCTAATTTCAAATCCAATTTGAGAGTAACAATATTAATTTGAAATGTAAACTATCTGAGATTATCATGTGCTAAAACGGGTGGTTTATGGGTATAAATGAGGAAGGAATTTCTATATTATTTATGGAAGTACTATTAAAAGAACTTTGGGAGGGTTACAAAAATGAAAGTATCTTATCATGGTCATTCAGTTGTACAAATTCAAACCAATGGAAAAACAATTATCATTGACCCGTTTATTACTGGCAACAGTTTAACAGATTTAACAATAGACGATGTGAAACCGGATGTTATTATTCTCACACATGGTCACGGAGATCACGTAGGTGATACGGTGGAACTAGCAAAAAGAAACAATGCCCTTGTCATAGCGAATGCGGACCTATGCGCATTTTTAAGTTTTCAAGGGGTAAAGACCCATGCCATGCATATTGGAGGGGCCTATCAATTTGAATTTGGTAAGGTAAAACTGACACAAGCTTTCCATGGCTCGGGCTATGTCATTGCTGGCAGCCAGGAGATTATTTACTGCGGAATGCCCCGCCGGTATTCTTTTTATGAATGAAGGCAAAACCATTTATCATGCGGGTGATACAGGGCTTTTTTCAGATATGAAACTAATAGGTGAACGTCATCCGATTGACTTGGCTTTCTTGCCAATAGGAGATAATTTTACTATGGGACCTGAAGACGCGGCCTATGCAGCAAAACTGTTAGCAGCCAAAACGGTTGTACCGATTCATTACAATACATTCCCACCAATTAAGCAGGATCCAAACAAGTTTTTAGAATTGCTTGAGGATAAAAACGGTAAAGTGCTTCAACCTGGAGAATACATCGAATTTTAATGATCTTCTTATGGAATCACAGACTTTTTTTTCCCTCTCTTGCATAAAGATGGAACAAGCAGTCTTTTTTATAGGGAGGAAATGAAAGATGAAAAAGAACCGATACTTACTTTGCCTGCTCCTTTGTGGCCTTATGCTTTATTTTGCTGTTCCTAGATTATCGATTCATGCAGAGGGTCTTCAAGGCATATTCACATTAGCTTGGTTGGCCTTTGCATTGATGGTCATTGCTGGTAACTTAACAGGGTTGCTGTATAGTCCAAAAAGGCAAATACAAAAGCCTCAAGCTGGCCGATTAAAGAAAAAGTCCAGGTCTTTTCACTGAGATTTAGACAACAATGTGAGAAACCGCATTGAATCAAGGCTTTTAACACTTTATAATAAAATCTAGACTAATCTGGTCGTGTTGTCACCAGATAATGGGAATTCAAATATAAAGGGTGAAGGTCTTGGCTACTAAGCACGAACAAATTTTACAATATATTGATGGACTCCCTGTGGGGGAGAAAATTTCAGTTCGCCAAATCGCCAAGGCGATGACCGTAAGTGAAGGTACAGCCTATCGAGCGATTAAGGAAGCTGAAAATAAAGGATACGTCAGCACTATTGAAAGAGTAGGAACGATTAGAATTGAACGGAAGAAGAAAGAAAATATTGAAAAGCTGACATTTGCGGAAGTAGTAAATATCGTTGATGGGCAGGTCGTAGGCGGAAGAACGGGCTTGCACAAAACACTGAATAAATTTGTCATTGGTGCCATGAAGCTTGAAGCTATGATGCGCTATACGGAGGCAGGAAACCTGTTAATTGTCGGTAACCGCACGCAAGCACATGAGCTAGCATTAAAAGCAGGGGCTGCTGTGCTGATTACAGGTGGATTTGATTCTGAAGAACATGTGAAAAAGCTTGCTGATAGTCTTGAGTTGCCTGTCATTTCAACTAGCTATGACACCTTCACTGTGGCTACAATGATTAACAGAGCAATATATGACCAATTAATCAAGAAGGAAATTATTTTAGTTGAAGATATTTTGACTCCCTTATCTGAGACCTATTATTTAAAAACAATAGATAAGGTTTCTAAATGGCATGAGTTTAATCAGGAAACAAGACACAGTAGATATCCTGTAGTCGATCAAAATATGAAAATTCAAGGTATGGTGACAAGCAAGGATATTTTAGGACAGGATTTAGACACGTCGATTGATAAGATTATGACGAAGCAGCCAATGACGGTGAATGGAAAAACGAGTGTTGCTTCGACTGCCCATACGATGGTATGGGAGGGAATAGAAGTACTTCCAGTTGCGGACGACTCCAATCGATTAGAAGGGATCATAAGCAGACAGGATGTATTAAAGGCATTACAAATGAATCAAAGACAGCCACAAGTCGGAGAAACAATCGATGATATTGTCACAAATCAAATGGCCCTCATTCAGGGTAAGGGTAAAGGAGAAGAAGTATATTCCTGTGAAGTAACCCCTCAAATGACCAACCATCTTGGAACCATTTCATATGGTGTATTTACAACCATCGTGTCTGAAGCAGCTAACCGGGTCCTTCGAAGCTATAAAAAGGGAGACCTAGTAGTTGAGAATATGACCATCTACTTTATCAAGCCCGTTCAAATGGAGAGTACTTTAGAAGTATATCCGAGAATTCTTGAAGTGGGACGGAAATTCGGTAAGGTAGATGTCGAGGTTTTCAACGATGGAATTTTGGTCGGAAAAGCGATGATGATGTGCCAATTAATTGATCGACAATAAGAAATGCGATGGAGCTAGACAATAATAAAAGAGGTTGACTCTCGAGTCAACCTCTTAATTATTATTTCTGCGCTTCGTAAAGCTTAGCTTCCTCTACCGCGAATGGAAGGTAATGTTTATACTTTTTAAATCCTATCCAACTAAAAAATGCACCATAGATGATAAAAATAGCGGAAACGATAAGAGTGGATGTAGATTCAGAAATAAATAGTAAATAATTTAAACCAAAGAAACAAACAAAAAGACCGAGTGCTATATTTGATTTTGCGGAAAGCCATTTCTTTTCTACTTCACGGTTGCTTCTAAAGTATTTTGTCTTATAAAATAAATAGAAAGCGAATAATATGAAAACTAAAACAGCAAATACAAACATGATTGGATCCTCCAAGTTTTGAAAATCATTATTATTTTACCTTTTTTTTTATAAAAAAGCCATGATTGGTTCTAAGGAGCAGTGTTTATGATTGAGCAAATTTTAGCAACAATAGAACAATATGAAACCATCATTGTTCATCGACATGTCCGACCTGACCCGGATGCTTATGGTTCACAGGGTGGACTGGTAGCCATTTTACAAGAGTCGTATCCGGATAAAAAAATTTACGCAGTTGGTCAAGAAGAACCAACTCTTCATTTTATGCGCAGACTGGATGTTATTGAGGATGAGATGTACAAAGGTGCCTTGGTCATTGTTTGTGATACAGCAAATGCAGCAAGAATTTGTGATGACCGATATTCATTAGGTGAAAAGCTTATTAAAATTGATCATCATCCAAATGAAGATCCATATGGTGATTTATTATGGGTAGACACCAGTGCCAGTTCGTGTAGCGAGATGATTTATGAGTTTTATTTAACCGGTAAAGAAAAAGGGTTGAAGATGAATGATGAAGCAGCAAGACTGCTATTCGCTGGTATTGTCGGTGATACAGGAAGATTCCTTTTTCCTAGCACTACAGAGAAAACCTTTGCTTACGCAGGTGAACTGATCCATTATCATTTCTCTCGTACAGAAGTATTTGATAAGATGTATGAATTGGATGCTCATATCATCAAGTTGAACGGGTATATCCTTCAGAACTTTGAACTTCAGGAAAACGGAGTTGCATCCGTGATGCTTACGAAGGAATTGTTAAAGGAATATGGAGCAAGACCTGCAGAGGCTTCCTTACTAGTCGGCATTTTAGGGAATGTAAAAGGCATTAAAGCATGGGTCTTTTTCATTGAGGAAGAGGATCAAATTCGGGTTCGTCTTCGTTCAAAGGGGCCGGTCATAAATGGTGTGGCTAGAAAGTTTAAAGGTGGAGGCCATCCACTTGCATCAGGCGCTTCCATATATTCTTGGGATGAAGTAGAACATGTCTTAAAAGAACTAGATGAGGTATGTCGGAATTATACCAAATAGAATGAAAAACGGCCCCAATGTGTGCGGGGCCGCTTCTCTTACTCAAATTGAATCTCAAGTTGTATAGATAGGTTTGTGTAAATCACCATTTCTTTTACTTTAAGTTTGTATCGTTTATCATTGATTTTAATCGGTTTATTTTCAATTATTTTTTTCAGGAGATCCTTACTTTTATAGACAGTATCTAAATCCTTTGCAAGCATCATACTGATATCATCTTTGACGGAGTCTTCTGTCTCGGAAACACTGAGTAAATCTAGCTTATATTTTTCCCAGTTTGTAATCTTTATATTTATTTTTTGGACAGTCAGCTGTTCGATATTCCGTTTATTCATTTCCTTATATTCTTCCTGCCAAATTTTTTTTTCTTCGTTTAAGTCTATAATCTTTTGTTGCTGTATCCGTAATAATTCTGTGTTTTCTTCCTGCCATACCCCGTAAATATATAAAAAGATACACCAGCTTATTGCACCGCCTACTGCGGCACCTGCAAAAAAACGCTGCCAGGAGGGTCTTCGATAATAGGGTGGAATCCTCATGATGAAATATGCTCCTGTGTTAACCAATTGATAATTAGGGCACCTGTTTGCGCACCACCTAATGCGGAGAGAATTAATAAAAATTGTTTAAAAATATCTTTAGTATCTGCATTAAACAAACCTCTTTCGAAAGTATAAACCGTATCGAATGTACCTCCTATTGCTGCTACGATTGCCCAAATTCTGAGTGCTGCAGATAATCGATAGACGGTTGTTAATGGAGGTTGACCCGTTAAAAAAGAAGCAATTCCGCCAATAAGTGCCCCCCCAAGTACAACTCCTAAAGCAATAAAGTAGCTTTCAATAAATGTAGGAAAAAACCCAATTTCTTTCATCCCTTCAACCGCCTCTTTACATTATAAAGACCTATATTTCATTTATATGGACAAGTATGTGCATTTATGTTTTTTGATTACTTTAATGATAACAATGAGAACATATTTTCTTTTTTTAAGATTAAGTTTTATAATAATTAATAGATTAAGTTAAGGAACGGTGTAGTATTATGTCTTTTATTCACCTTCACGTATATAGTGCCTATAGTTTGTTGACGAGTACAGCTTCTGTCCCAGAGTTAATTAACACTGCACATAAAAAAGGGTTTACTGCGCTAGCTTTAACCGATCGAAATGTGATGTACGGTGCTATTGAGTTTTATAAAATATGTAAGAAGAAAAATGTAAAACCAATAATGGGATTAACTGTAGATGTGGAAAGTGAAATCACAACGAACGAATCCTATCCTCTCGTTTTACTTGCAGAAAATGAGATAGGCTTTAAAAATCTCTTGAAAATATCCAGTGCGGTTCAAACAAAATCCAATCACGGAATCCCGCAAAAATGGCTAAAACATTATGCGGAAGGGATTATTGCCTTAACACCTGGAACAGAGGGTGAAATTGAACAATCAATCATTAATGGGAACGTTGAATCGGCTAGGAATCTAACTAAAAAATTAGCTGCCATCTTTGGTAATGGGAACTTTTTTCTCTCCATCCAGAATCATGAGCTAGAGCAAGAAGCTGTAGTTAACAACCAATTGAGACAAATAAGTAACGAGTTAAACATTCCTCTTGTTGCGACCAATCATGTACATTACTTAGAAAAAGAGGATATGTTTGCCCACGAATGCCTGTTAGCTATTAAAAACGGAGATAAGCTACAAGACGATCATCGGGATAAATTAGAAGGTGACCAATATTATTTGAAAACGGCAGCGGAAATGGTCAATACCTTTTCTGAAATACCTGAAGCTTTGGAGAATACACTGCACATTGCCAATCGGTGTAATGTAAACATTGAACTAAACAAAACCTACCTACCTTCATTTCCAACAGAAAACAATCTGCCAGCAGATGAATATTTAGAAATGTTATGTAAGAAAGGATTAAGCGAGCGGTTCTCTTCACCTGAAAAGGGTTATTTTGAACGGCTAGCCTATGAACTTTCCGTTATTAAACGGATGAATTTTAGCAATTACTTTTTAATTGTTTGGGATTTTATGAGGTATGCCCGGGAAAATGGAATTCTAACAGGCCCGGGAAGGGGCTCAGCTGCTGGTTCACTTGTTGCTTATGTCTTGTACATTACCGATGTGGATCCAATCGAACATAAGCTTCTTTTTGAACGGTTCTTAAACCCTGAACGAATTTCCATGCCTGATATTGATATCGATTTTCCCGATCATCGTCGTGACGAAGTCATTGAATATGTTGCCGAGAAGTATGGAAAGCTGCATGTTGCTCAGATTGTTACCTTTGGAACGCTCGCTGCAAAAGCGGCGCTGCGAGATGTAGGCAGGGTTTTTGGGTTGAATTCAAAAGAATTAGAGCAGTTGTCCAGATTTATTCCATCCCGGTTAGGAATAGACTTAAAATCTGCCTATAAAGAATCTGAACCATTTAGAAGGTTTATCAATGAAAGCCCAATGAACCAAAAGCTTTTTCATGTTGCTGTGAAGCTTGAGGGGCTTCCTCGCCACACATCCACACATGCGGCAGGTGTGGTCATTAGCGAGAAACCGCTAATAGATTTGGTTCCTATTCAACAAGGCTCGTCTGATGTTTATTTAACACAATACTCAATGGAATACCTTGAGGAAATCGGCCTGCTTAAGATGGACTTTCTAGGTTTACGAAATTTAACTTTAATTGAATCAATTTTGTCCTCTATCTATCGCAGCACCAAACGAAGAATCAATATAGGTTCCATTCCGCTACATGACCCCGAGACCTTTCAATTATTAGCAAGGGGTGAGACAACTGGGATTTTTCAACTAGAATCAGAAGGGATGAGGAAGGTATTAACTCGTCTAAAGCCATCCAGGTTTGAAGATATTGTTGCGGTTAATGCATTATACCGTCCTGGTCCAATGGAAAATATTCCACTATTTATTGAACGTAAACATGGCGATAAAACCGTAGAATATCCCCATCCAAATTTGAAGCCGATCCTTGAGAATACGTATGGTGTCATTGTGTACCAAGAACAAATCATGCAGATTGCCTCCATAATGGCGGGATTCTCGCTAGGGGAAGCAGATCTTTTAAGAAGAGCAGTTGGGAAAAAGCAAAAAGAGGTCCTAGACGAAGAGAGAAATCATTTTGTTCAAGGAGCACTTCAAAAGGGATATAATCAGTCCCTTGCAAATGAGATATACGATTTGATTGTTCGATTTGCCAATTATGGATTTAACAGAAGCCATGCGGTTGCCTACAGTATGATTGCCTACCAGTTAGCCTATTTAAAAGCAAACTATCCATTGTTTTTTATGGCAGGTCTGCTTACTTCTGCTATTGGTAATGAATCAAAAATAGCCCAATACATTATGGAGACAAAACAAAAAGAAATGACCATTCTGCCTCCCTCCATTAATTATAGCGTCTTCTCCTTCCAAGTAGAAAAAGGGGGAATTCGTTATAGTCTGGCAGCTATTAAAGGTGTAGGAGCAGCCGCCTTAAAGGAAATCTTTCAAGCAAGAAAGAAGAAAAAATTTGATGACCTTTTCGATTTTTGTATACGAGTTTCTTCAAAAGTCATTAATCGAAAAACACTAGAATATCTTGTTCACTCAGGCTGCTTTGATGAGTTTGGTGAGGACCGTGCAGTTCTTCTCGCTAGTTTAGATGTAGCAATCGAACATGCGCAAATTTTTAAACCTGATGATTCAAGCCAATTTGACTTGTTTGAAGATGAGTTCATGCTTAAGCCAAAATATGTTCTAGTTGATTCTATTAATCTGGAGCATAAATTGTCCTTTGAGAAAGAGGCACTTGGCTTTTACCTTTCTGATCATCCAATCTCGCTTTATGAAAAAGAGCTTAAGCGACGAGGAGCCACGGTATTATTTCATTTAAGAAATGATGATAAAAAGGTTTCATCTGGCGTGTATATTTCAGCAATGAAGGCGATTCGGACGAAAAAAGGAGATTCGATGGCCTTTTTAACTGTTAGTGATGGAAGCGGTGAAATGGAAGCCGTTATATTCCCAAATGTATATAAAAAGTACCAAGCCTTTTTAGGACAAGGGAATTTTGTATTAATTGAAGGGAAAATGGAGGAACGAGAAGGGAAGTTGCAATTTATTATTCAACAAGTGTTTGATCTAGATCAATGGTTACAAACACAGTCGGTAAAGCAGCCAATATTATATTTGAAAATTTCTGCAGAATTACAAGATGAGAACATTTTAAATAAAATAAAACTGCTTTTGACGGAATATAAAGGGGAAGCTTCCGTTATTTTACATGATGAAACGACTCGTAAAACCGTTAAATTAGGTGCAGAAAATCAGGTTCAGCCAACCCCAGAATTACAGCAAAAATTAAGAATGATCCTTGGGGAAAAAAATGTAGTACTGAGAGATTAATCTTTACAACTATGGTAGATATGTTATAGTGATAATGAGACGAGTGTGGTCTGACCACTATTGTTGGACTTAAATTTAGCAAAGTTATTATTCTATTGTAATCATTTAAGGGGTGACATATCTTGACTTTACGTGAAGAAGCATTGCATATGCATCGAATTAATAAAGGTAAATTAGAGTCGAAGTCCAAAGTTCCTGTGCGGAATGCTCATGATTTAAGTTTAGCTTATTCTCCAGGTGTGGCAGAGCCATGTAAAGATATTTATGAAAAACCAGAGATGGTTTACGAATATACCATGAAAGGAAACATGGTTGCTGTTGTTTCCGATGGTACTGCAGTGTTAGGTCTTGGAAATATTGGACCTGAAGCAGCCTTGCCTGTAATGGAAGGGAAAGCAGTATTGTTTAAAAGCTTTGCTGGTGTAGATGCCTTTCCAATCTGTTTAAATACAACGGATGTGGATAAGATTGTTGAAACGGTTAAGCTGCTTGAACCGACCTTTGGGGGCGTAAATCTTGAAGATATCGCTGCGCCAAATTGTTTTGTTATCGAAGAAAGACTAAAAAAAGAAGCCAATATTCCTATTTTCCATGATGATCAGCATGGTACAGCCATTGTTACTGTGGCTGGCCTCGTTAATGCACTAAAATTAGTTGGCAAGAAGATGACTGAAATTAAAGTAGTCGCAAACGGTGCTGGTGCTGCAGGGATTGCGATTATTAAACTACTATATAGCTATGGTGTAAGAGACATTATCATGTGTGATACAAAGGGAGCCATTTACGAAGGACGCCCACAGGGAATGAATGTAGTAAAAGCAGAAGTAGCAAAGTATACCAACCGGGATAGCTTATCAGGCAGCCTTGCAGATGTTATTAAAGGCGCGGATGTATTTATTGGTGTATCTGTAGCAGGCGCTTTAACCAAGGATATGGTCGCTTCCATGAACCCTGATTCCATTATTTTTGCCATGGCTAATCCAGTACCAGAAATTATGCCGGATGAAGCAAAAGAAGCCGGAGCAAAAGTAGTTGGGACAGGCCGTTCTGATTTTCCAAACCAAGTAAACAATGTACTTGCTTTCCCTGGTATTTTCCGTGGAGCCCTTGATGTTCGTGCTACACATATAAATGAAAAAATGAAAGTGGCTGCTGTTGAAGCGATTGCGAACTTAATCAATGAGGACGAGCTAAATGCAGATTATGTGATTCCAGCACCTTTCGACCCAAGAGTTGCCCCTGATGTAGCAGCTGCGGTAGCGAAAGCGGCAATGGAAACAGGTGTTGCCCGCCTAAAGGTTGACCCAGAAGATGTAAAAGAAAAAACACAGAGGCTCGCTATTATCGGTAAAAGTGAGTGATCAAGTAAGTGACGAATACAAAAGTATATATAGAGATTGTAAAGCATCTTAGAGAAATGATTACAATGGATGGTCTAAAGACTGGAGATAAAATACCTTCTGAACGTGAATTGTCTGAGCGCCTGAATTTCGGGCGCTCTTCCGTTCGAGAAGCCCTTCGTGCATTGGAATTACTTGGATTAATTGAAACACGTAGAGGCGAAGGGACTTTTATTCGAGATTTTCGCGGACATCAGCTAGTACAGCTCCTCAGCACATTCATTCTGCAGGATGAGAAAGCGATACGAGATGTTTATGAGACAAAAAATTATATTGAGATGGACTGTCTCCGATTAGCAATTCAGCGAATGGACATTCAAACGATTGATCATTTGAGAGAATGGGTAAAAAAATCAAATCGTGTACAGGATGATGAGTTTTTTTATCGAATCATAGAAATGGCTGATAACCATCTATTTTTAAGATTGTGGGGAATATTAAAGGAATATTATTATTCTTTAGATTTTCCACATAGGGACTATAAGAAAGAAAACTATTTATTAATACTTGAAGCATTAGCTACAAAAGATGAAGCAAAAACAGTTGCTGCTTATTATGAGCTTCGAAATTTGTCATGTTTTAACGACAAAAACTAACAGATTTTGAATTCTTTTTATTTTATAGTGAAAGTAATACAAGCCCTCTTATCAAGGGTATTTTTTACTGGATGGTGGTCTGACCACTTTTAGTAGATAGGTATGAAGTTGAAGTAGTATAGAAAGACTTCTAGGGTAGCATTAGATGGAGAATCTTGCTAAATGGCAGGAGCGTTCACAAGGGAGGTTTCATTTTGGCGCTTAAAGATCTTTTTTCAAAAAATCACACAAAGAAGAAGAAATATGCAACAATTCCAACAGAAACAGCTAAAAATGACGTACCTGAAGGGATTATGACAAAGTGTACTTCATGTAAAAAAATCATGTACACAAAGGAACTAGTAAAAAACTATAAGGTTTGTTTACATTGTGGTTTTCATTTTCAAATGAATTCATATGAGCGGATTGACAGCTTTTTAGATGAAGGAAGTTTTGAGGAAATTAATGAGGACATGATTTCTGAAAACCCACTTGGTTTCCCAGATTATCTGGAGAAGCTAGAAAAAGACCGACAAAAAAGTAAATTGAACGAGGCTGTTGTAACAGGTGTAGGAGCCGTAAACGGCAAAAAAATAGTTTTGGCGATAATGGATGCCTCTTTCCGCATGGGAAGTATGGGATCTGTCGTGGGTGAAAAAATTACACGTGCAATTGAGAAAGCAGATGAACTCTCCCTGCCTTTTATTATTTTTACCGCTTCGGGTGGTGCCAGAATGCAGGAGGGTGCATTGAGTTTAATGCAAATGGCAAAAACAAGTGTCGCGTTAAAGCGGTTTAGTGAAAATGGCGGTCTCATTATTTCTATAATGACACATCCAACGACTGGCGGGGTATCAGCAAGCTTTGCATCATTAGGTGATTTCAACTTTGCTGAACCAGGAGCCCTTATTGCCTTTGCGGGACGACGCGTTATTGAACAATCGATTAGAGAAGAATTACCTGAAGATTTTCAAACGGCGGAGTTCCTATTAAAGCACGGGCAGCTGGATGCCATTATTTCACGTGAGGACCTAGTAGAGAAAATCACAAACATATTAGAAATTCATCAACCTGGAGGTGAGCTCGAATGGTAGGCGAATTAGAATTTGAACGCCCAATAGTGGAGTTAAGAAGAAAAATTACCGAACTAAAAGAGTTCACTAAAACAGCAGATGTCGATTTAAGTTCTGAAATTATTAAGTTAGAAGCTCGACTTGAAAAGCTTGAGCAGGATATATATGAGAATATTAAACCATGGGATCGTGTACAAATTGCCCGTCATCCAAATAGACCCACAACTCTTGATTATATTTCTTATCTATTTGAGGATTTCTTTGAGTTACATGGCGACCGGACCTTTGCGGATGACGAAGCCATCGTAGGAGGAGTTGCCAAGTTTAAGGGATTGCCTGTAACAGTTATTGGTCATCAGCGAGGAAAAGACACGAAAGAAAATATCCGCAGAAACTTTGGAATGCCGCATCCTGAAGGATATCGAAAAGCACTTCGTCTCATGAAACAGGCTGATAAATTTAAACGGCCAATTATCTGTTTTATTGATACGAAGGGAGCATATCCAGGTAAGGCTGCAGAAGAACGTGGCCAAAGTGAAGCCATTGCACGAAATTTATTTGAAATGGCGGGACTTAGAGTTCCTGTGATTTGTATTGTTATTGGAGAAGGCGGAAGTGGCGGTGCTCTTGCACTTGGAGTGGGTAACCGAATTCATATGCTGGAAAACTCTACCTACTCAGTTATCTCCCCAGAAGGAGCGGCAGCAATTCTATGGAAGGATGCATCCTTAGCTAAAAATGCTGCAGAAACAATGAAAATCACAGCTCCCGATTTGAAGGAACTGGGAGTAATCGATGAAATTATCCCTGAAATTAAAGGTGGCGCACATAAGGATGTTAAACAGCAATCAGAAGAAATTGAAAAATGTCTGATGTCTTCGCTTAAACAACTTCTTAAGCTATCAGAGGATGAATTAATTGCCGACCGATATAACCGTTTTAGGACAATTGGCGAATACACAATAGTTAATGATTACATTGGTGCTAAATAAAAAATCGTGCTCCTAGGGGGCACGATTTTTTCACGTTCACATATTGTTCAAGGAAATTCCAATGATGACGCTTTCAATTGCGAATAAAACGCTTCCAGTTCACTAATTATTCCGTCTATTTTATTTACTACTATGAATCGGTTGTTATGGTGATTTCTTCGTGTTATTTTATAAATATTCGTAGGTTTTATGTTAATAATAAAGGAAGTACATCCTGAGATAATTTAATGTTATTAACATTCGTATACAGAGGGTTTCTTAATCAATGATTGAGGTGATAGGTGTGAAAAGAATTGGGGTACTAACGAGCGGTGGAGATTCACCAGGAATGAATCCGGCCATTCGTGCTGTTGTGCGGAAAGCAATTTATCATAATGTAGAGGTTTACGGTATTTATGGCGGTTATGCAGGATTAATTTCTGGTAATATAAAGAAGCTTGAGCTAGGTTCTGTTGGTGACATCATTCACCGTGGCGGTACCATGTTACATTCAGCGCGCTGTTTAGAATTTAAAACAAAAGAAGGACAGCAACAAGGAATTGAACAAATGAAAGCTCTTGGAATTGAAGGGCTTGTAGTTATCGGTGGGGATGGTTCCTATCGTGGAGCAAAGGCATTAACAGAACAAGGTTTTCCTTGTGTTGGTGTACCTGGCACGATTGATAACGATATTCCAGGTACAGAGCTTACGATAGGCTTTGATACCGCGTTAAATACAGTAATCGACGCAGTAGACAAAATTCGTGATACCGCTACCTCACATGAAAGAACGTTTGTAATCGAAGTAATGGGACGCGATGCGGGTGATATTGCTTTATGGGCGGGTCTGGCTGGTGGAGCAGAAACCATCTTAATTCCTGAAGAAAACTATGATATGAATGAAATTGCCGAAAGACTTCGCAAAGGGCAAGAGCGTGGTAAAAAGCATAGTATCATCATTGTGGCTGAAGGAGTATGCAGTGGAGTTGAATTTGCTAAGCAGCTGTCAGAAGCAACTAACTTTGATACAAGAGTTTCTGTGTTAGGTCATATCCAACGTGGGGGTTCTCCAACTGCAGCTGACCGAGTACTTGCTAGTCGCTTAGGTGCAAGGGCAGTAGAACTATTAATCGAAGGAAAAGGCGGCCGTGCAGTAGGTATAGAAAAGAATCAACTTGTTGATTATGACATCATTGAAGCTTTAGGAAGAAAACATACATTAGATCTTGAACTCTTCAAGTTGTCCAAAGAATTATCAATTTAAAGAATAGCGTTTGTCTTTTCTAAAATGGGAGGAAATATAGCATGCTACGAAAAACAAAAATCGTTTGTACGATTGGTCCTGCTAGTGAAAGTGTTGAAAAGTTAACTCAATTAATAAATTCGGGGATGAACGTTGCTCGTTTAAACTTTTCTCACGGTGATTTTGAAGAGCATGGTGCTCGAATCAGAAATATTCGTGAAGCAGCAAAAGCAACGGGTAAAACAGTAGCGATTCTACTTGATACAAAGGGTCCGGAAATCCGTACAAACAATATGGTAAACGGTGCAATTGAGCTAAAGGCTGGAGAAAATGTGATTGTTTCTATGACAGAAGTCGAAGGAACAGCTGAAAAGTTCTCTGTTACATATCAAGGTTTAATTGAAGATGTACATGTTGGTTCAAAGATTCTCTTGGATGATGGCTTAATCGGTCTTGAAGTAACGGAAGTGAATAAAGCCGCAAATGAGATCCATACAAAGATTTTAAACAGCGGTACATTGAAAAATAAAAAGGGTGTAAACGTTCCTGGAGTGTCAGTGAACCTTCCAGGAATCACTGAGAAGGATACAAAAGATATCCTGTTCGGTATTGAACAAGGAGTTGATTTCATCGCTGCTTCCTTCGTTCGCCGTGCAAAAGATGTCTTAGAAATCCGTCAACTTTTAGAGGAAAACAATGCAACACATATCCATATTATCCCTAAAATTGAAAACCAAGAAGGCGTTGACAACATCGATGAAATCCTTGAGATTTCTGATGGCTTGATGGTTGCACGTGGTGACCTTGGCGTGGAAATTCCTGCTGAAGAGGTTCCTCTTGTTCAAAAAATGTTAATTAAGAAATGTAATGCCCTTGGTAAACCAGTTATTACTGCAACACAAATGCTTGATTCCATGCAGCGTAACCCTAGACCTACGCGTGCAGAAGCTAGTGACGTAGCCAATGCTATTTTTGATGGTACGGATGCCATTATGCTTTCAGGTGAAACAGCTGCTGGATTATACCCGGTTGAAGCGGTTCAAACCATGCACAATATTGCTTCTAGAGCAGAACAGGCATTAGACCATAAAGAGATTTTATCTAACCGCAGCAAAGATACAGGTCACAATCTTACAGATGCAATTGGGCAATCAGTTGCACATACCGCTTTAAACCTTGAAGTGAATGCTATTATCACACCAACAGAAAGTGGACATACAGCAAGGATGATTTCTAAATATCGTCCTAAGTCTCCAATTGTTGCTGTAACAGCTAATGATACCGTATGCCGCCGATTATCTCTTGTTTGGGGTGTGTATCCACAAATCGGTAGAATCGCGACAACAACTGATGAAATGCTTGATATTGCTGTTGAAGAAAGCGTAAATAGCGGAATCGTTAAGCATGGTGATTTAGTCGTTATTACTGCAGGTGTTCCTGTAGGTGAAGCTGGTACGACGAACTTAATGAAGATTCATGTGGTTGGCGATATTATAACAAAGGCACAAGGCATTGGCCGTAAGTCTGCATTCGGGAAAGTAGTACTTGCTCATGATGCAAAGGAAGCCCTAGAGAAGGTAAAGCAAGGAACCATTCTTGTGACCCTGGGTACCGATCGTGATATGGTTCCTGCACTAGAAAAATGTGCTGCTCTTATCACACAAGAAGGCGGATTAACAAGCCATGCGGCTGTAGTAGGTCTAAACCTTGGAATTCCTGTCATTGTTGGAGTCGACAATGCATTAGAATTATTTAAAGATGGTCAAGAGATCACTGTTGATTCATCGAGAGGTGTTATTTACAACGGCCACGCTAGTGTCCTATAGGTAAAAAAGAAAGAAGGGGAAACCCTTCTTTTTCTACATAATAAAACTAATTCGTCACCAATCATAATATAATGGAAACAAGCCGATTGGAAGGGGACAAAACATGCGGTATTTATTTTTGTTGATTATTGTAATTCCTGCTATTGATATTGGAGTTCTACTCTTGTCTGGGAAAACAATAGGGGTTTGGCCCACTATTGCGATTATTATTTTAACGGGTGTCCTTGGTGCCTATATGGCAAAACGAGAGGGGCTTCAGACCATTCGCAGGGCTAGGGAGCAACTTCAGTATGGAGAGATTCCTAGTGAAGCGGTTTTGGATGGAATATGTATAATTATTGGTGGAACCCTACTGATTACACCAGGTTTTGTCACTGATTTAACAGGGTTTCTCTTGCTTTTTCCACTAACCAGAAGGCCATTTAAATATTTAATAAAAAATCTGTGGCGAAAAAGAATTGATAAAGGAAATATAAAAATCATAAAATAGAAAAACGTCAGCTGCTACCATACAGTCTGACGTTTTTATTACGCTTCTTTTCCTTTGATGAATGTCCATACATCATGAAACACATTTGCTCGGTAAAGCGTACTGATAATAACCAGAGTAACAGGACCGACAATTAAGCCTAAAAAGCCAATGGTTTTAAATCCAACAAATAAGGCGATTAGTGTAGCTAATGGATCTAGACCGATACTAGAAGAGAGGATTTTCGGTTCCATAATCTGCCTTTGAACAAGGACAATGATATAAAGTACACCTAAACCAATAGCTAGGCCCATATTCCCTGAAATGGCCGAGTAAATGATCCAAGGTACGAAAACAGCGCCAGTTCCAAGGTATGGGATGATATCGACAATCCCCGTTAGCAGCGCTATGGTAATGGCATAATCAACCCTTAGGATAAGTAGGCCAATTAGAATGATAACGGTAGTAATAGAAATCAGTGTTAATTGAGCTTTAATAAAACCAAATAAAGCCTTTTTTAAGTCAATAAAGACCTTTTGCCCGCTTGTTTTTGCTTTCTCAGGTAAAATCCTACCACCAAGTAAGGATAGTCGATACCAATCCTTACTGATAAAGAATGTAGCTAATAATGAGAATATAAGGACTGTGGCTGCGTTAGGAAACCATGATAAAATATTTGGAATATTTCCGAACAAACCTTGGATAAACGATCCAACGGTGGTTCCAATTTTTTGACCAACATTTTGAATGTTACCTATGATTGTATCCTGTTGACCAGCATCGAGCTTATTGAATACACTTGTTAACTGATTATAAAGAGGGATAATCTGGCCAGTAAAATAATTCTCGATATATTCAATTAATGTATCAAGGTGTTCAGGAACGACTTTAGCTAAATAAGCTGCTCCAGAGACGATCTCTGCAACTAACAGTGTGATCAAACCTGCAAAAAAAGCAAAGATAATAATGAGTGCAATTAAAACCGCAAGCGCTCGAGGCATTTTTGCTTTAAGTTCAAAAAAATTGACGAGCGGATTAATCAAAAAGGCGATCGCAAGAGCAATTAAAAAAGGATATGTTACTTTTGATAAATAAAAAAAAGAGTACAGGGCCAAAACAACGGCTCCAATGACAAGAATAAATCTAATTGTCCGATTTATGTACTTTGAATTCAAAGACAACCCTCCTTAAAATCTAATTTATAGTATTTAGTTTAACATTTTATGAATAATACTGCATAATTTTCCAAAAATGCATTGTCTGTGTAATACATTACTACGTAATGAATATAGAAAAGGATTCAGATATCGGTAGAGAATATATACCCACATTTTTACTCCAATAAGTTATTATGGTACGATAATTTGGATAAAGGATGGTGAACAAATGGTTAGTGAGTCGTTGCTTTTTCTTTTCTTGCTTCTAATCATTGGATTGATTGCTAAGAATAGCTCGTTAATGGTGGCTGTTGGGATCTTACTTATATTAAAAGCCGGAGGGCTGGACGCGAAGTCCTTTTCCTTTGTACAGTCTAAAGGAATCAACTGGGGAGTGACGATTATTACGGTTGCTGTTCTAGCACCGATTGCGAGTGGGGACATAGGTTTTAAGGATTTAACAGGTGCATTTAAGTCCTCTTATGCCTGGATTGCACTCATTTCTGGAATGGCTGTGGCATTACTCGCAAAAGGTGGAGTAAAATTACTAGCGGATGACCCACAAATTACAACCGCACTAGTATTAGGAACCATTCTATCTGTATCTCTTTTCAAAGGGGTGGCGGTAGGTCCGTTAATTGGTGCAGGTATTGCCTATGCAGCGATGAAAGTTTTTAGTTTTTTTAGCTAGATTTTTTTTGGAATAATATTTTTTTCGATTTTTCGACTCCTTTTCATTCACAAAAATCAGATAATTGTTTATAATAGGCTTGTAAGCGTATCCTTTTCTACATAAACCATATATATATGCTGAATTACTTGTAAAATAGTTTTTTTATTGTGATTGAAAGGGCATACATCTTTTTGTGACTATCCCGAGCAATCGCTCAGTCATTTTTTACGAATGAAGCAATAGGTAGAGTATTATACTCAGATAATACCATTTGTCATTTATCACATCCGTGTTAATCAGTAAAGGGGTTTTATTTCTCTGTGTTTGTTTTCCAATGGGGATATTAAGAATGTGAGGAGAGATTTATTATGACAGTAACACGCGGTCTTGAAGGGGTAGTGGCAACAACTTCTTCCATCAGCTCTATTATTGATGACACGCTAACATATGTTGGCTATGACATTGATGATCTAGCAAAAAACGCAAGCTTTGAGGAAGTCATTTATTTATTATGGCACCGCCAACTACCAAATGCAGAACAACTAGCTGAACTAAAACAGCAGCTTGCAGAAAATGCTGCGCTTCCACAAGAAGTGATTGAGCATTTTAAAATGTACCCTATTGATAAAGTACATCCAATGGCAGCGCTTCGTTCCGCTGTTTCCTTGTTAGGTTTATATGATGAAGAAGCAGATTTAATGGATTCTGAAGCCAATTATCGTAAAGCAGTACGACTGCAGGCAAAAATGCCAGCAATTGTTACTACATTTGCCCGAGTAAGAAAAGGTCTTGATCCAATTGCTCCAAGACAGGATCTAAGCTTTGCAGCAAACTTCCTTTACATGTTATCTGGGAATGTGCCTGAGCCAATTGCTGTTGAAGCAATTGATAAAGCGCTTGTCTTACATGCGGATCATGAGTTAAATGCGTCTACATTTACAGCACGTGTTTGTGTAGCTACACTTTCAGATGTTTACTCTGGAGTAACGGCTGCAATCGGTGCACTTAAAGGTCCTCTACACGGTGGTGCCAATGAAGCGGTGATGAAGATGCTTACGGAAATTGGTACAATCGAAAATGTTGAGCCATATGTTCGAGGTAAGCTTGAAAAGAAAGAAAAAATTATGGGCTTCGGTCACAGGGTATATCGTCAAGGGGACCCACGTGCAAAGCACTTAAAAGAAATGTCTAAGAAATTAACTGAACTTACTGGTGAGCCGCACTGGTATGATATGTCTGTTAAAATTGAAGGAATCGTAACTGGTGAGAAGAAACTTCCACCAAACGTTGATTTCTTTTCTGCTTCTGTTTATCACAGCTTAGGAATTGATCACGACTTAATGACGCCAATCTTCGCTGTAAGCCGTGTTTCTGGCTGGTTAGCTCATATTTTAGAACAATATGAAAACAATCGGTTAATCCGTCCAAGAGCAGAATATACTGGTCCTGGAATGCAAAAATATGTACCAATCGAACAAAGAGTTTAATATTTTACTTTTTTTCAAAAAATTGATTCAATATGATAGAATGAATCAAAGGTTAGAGGTAAACTCTCTAACCTTTGATTCAGCAATTTTTTCAATGTGAACGAACAAAGTTCAAAGTTTTTTACATAACTAGGAGGGAGAACAACTATGCAAGGCGAAAAAATTACGGTTACAAATGGAGTATTAAATGTACCAAACAACCCAATTATCCCATTTATTGAAGGGGACGGTATTGGACCAGATATTTGGGCTGCTTCAGAGCGAGTATTAAATGCAGCAGTTGAAAAGGCTTATAAGGGCGAGCGTAAATTAGTATGGAAGGAAGTTCTAGCTGGTGAAAAAGCTTTCAACCAAACAGGCGAATGGCTTCCAAAAGAAACACTTGATGTAATCAATGAATACTTGATTGCAATCAAAGGTCCACTAACCACTCCTGTTGGCGGAGGGATCCGTTCCTTGAACGTTGCTTTACGCCAAGAGTTAGACCTATTTGTTTGCTTACGTCCAGTAAGATGGTTTGAAGGTGTTCCTTCACCAGTCAAGCGTCCACAAGATACAGATATGGTAATCTTCCGTGAAAACACTGAAGATATTTATGCAGGAATTGAATATGAAAAAGGTTCTGAAGCGGTTAAAAAAGTAATCGACTTCCTTCAAAATGAAATGGGCGTAAATAAAATCAGATTCCCTGAAACTTCAGGAATTGGTATTAAACCTGTTTCTGAAGAAGGGACAACTCGTCTAGTGCGTGCAGCTATTAATTATGCAATTAAAGAGGGCCGCAAATCTGTTACACTCGTGCATAAAGGAAATATCATGAAATATACTGAAGGCGCGTTTAAAAACTGGGGTTATGAGCTTGCAGAAAAAGAATTTGGCGATAAAGTCTTTACTTGGGCTCAATATGACCGCATTAAGGCTGAGCAAGGTGCAGACGCTGCAAACAAAGCACAATCAGATGCAGAAGCTGCTGGAAAGATCATTGTAAAAGATGCTATTGCTGATATCTTCTTACAACAAATTCTTACTCGCCCACGTGAGTTTGATGTGGTTGCTACAATGAACTTAAACGGTGACTTCATTTCTGATGCACTTGCAGCACAAGTTGGTGGAATTGGAATTGCTCCAGGAGCAAACATCAACTATGAAACAGGACATGCTATCTTTGAAGCAACACATGGTACTGCTCCTAAATACGCTGGTCTTGATAAAGTAAATCCTTCATCTGTTATTTTATCAGGTGTGTTATTGCTTGAACACTTAGGCTGGAACGAAGCAGCTGATATGGTAATTAAATCTGTTGAAAAAACCATCGCATCTAAAGTTGTAACTTATGATTTCGCACGTTTGATGGAAGGTGCAACTGAAGTTAAAACATCTGAATTCGGTGATGAACTAATTAAAAATATGGAATAAGCTAACTGGAATAGGCATAAACAAGAATAGTTGCAGGGTCTGTCTTTAACAGCCCTGCAAATTAAATAATCCTACATATAAGGGGAGAGTTACATGTCATTAAAACGTAAAAAGGTTTCAGTAATCGGCGGCGGATTCACTGGCGCGACGACAGCATTTTTGCTTGCACAAAAAGAACTTGGTGATGTAGTTTTAGTTGATATTCCTCAAATGGAAAACCCAACTAAAGGGAAAGCATTAGATATGCTTGAAGCAAGTCCTGTTCAAGGGTTCGACTCAAACATTACTGGTACATCTAATTACGAAGACACACGCGATTCTGATATTGTAGTTATTACTGCGGGTATTGCACGTAAACCAGGCATGAGCCGTGACGATTTAGTGCAAACAAACCAAAAAGTAATGAAAAGTGTAACGCAGGAGATTGTGAAATATTCTCCAAACTGTACTATTCTTGTCTTAACCAACCCAGTGGATGCCATGACCTACACTGTATTTAAAGAATCTGGTTTCCCTAAAAACCGTGTAATCGGTCAATCAGGAGTCCTTGATACGGCTCGTTTCCGTACGTTTGTTGCTCAAGAATTAAATCTTTCTGTAAAAGATGTTACTGGATTTGTTTTAGGCGGCCACGGAGATGACATGGTTCCACTAGTTCGTTATTCTTATGCTGGTGGTATTCCATTAGAAACATTGATTCCTAAAGATCGTTTAGAAGCCATTGTTGAGCGCACTAGAAAAGGCGGCGGCGAAATTGTTAACCTTCTTGGTAACGGAAGTGCATACTATGCTCCGGCTGCATCACTAGTTGAAATGTGTGAAGCAATCCTTAAGGATCAACGTCGTGTATTACCTTCTATTGCTTACCTTGAAGGCGAGTTTGGCTACGAAGGCATTTACCTAGGCGTTCCAACTATCCTTGGGGCAAATGGTATTGAAAAGGTGATCGAGCTTAACCTTACTGCTGAAGAAAAAGCAGCATTAGATAAGTCCGCTGAATCAGTTCGTAATGTAATGAATGTTTTAGTATAATAGAAAAAAGAAATTCGGGGTGCATGCCCCGAATTTTCTCTATATTTATATGAAACCGCTTACAGTGGAGGTGTAATGGATGCTTTTAGGGAAGAAAAGAAAGTTAGGCCGAAAGATTGAAGAAATAACAGTTGGTGAAAAACTATCATTAACAGAAAAAATTGAAGACAAGGATATCCTTCTTTATTTAGGATTAACAGATGACTCAAACCCTTTATACATACAACATGATTATGCATCACAAACACCATTTGAAAAACCGATTGTACCTAGTATTATGTTAACAGGCATTATCACCTCGGCTATCTCAAAATATTTACCTGGACCAGGTAGTCATATTTTAAGTCAAGAAATTGACTTTCCGAAGCCTGTCTATCATTATGGAACAGTCGAGTGCCTATTTGAGGTGATTGATGTACAGAGGAAAGAACATACCATCATAATCAGTGTAGTGGGAACCAATGAAAAAAATGAGACGGTCATTCAGGGAAAAGTCAAAGTCTGCCCTCCACACCGGTTAGAAGATATACACGGAAAAGCATTAGAGAATTTTTAATAGAAATAAACAAAGGAATGTGTTTTTTGCATTCCTTTTTGCTTTTTTTATGACTGTGTAAAAAGAACATTGTTGATTTTTATACACTGTTGATTGGAGCGGAAGGCGCGAAGACTCCTGTGGGAGTACGGTTCAGGAGAGACCCCGCAGGCGTGAGCGCCGAGGAGGCTCGCCGAAACGCCCACGGAAAGCGAAGCGCCTGGAGCGGAAATCAACAGACAAGTTTACAAAGCCATTTTTATAAAAAAACATATATACTTTGTTAATTTTTTGTAAAGATAATAAATGAAGAAGGTGTATCTCTAGGAAATACCTGTTCTTTATTATTATAATGAAGGTATCTTGAAATAGCGGAGGATATTATGAAAAACAAAGTACTGGTTGTAGATGATGAACAATCGATTGTGACATTACTCCAATATAATTTAGAACAGGCGGGCTTTGAGGTTTTAACGGCTATGGATGGTCAAAAGGGGAAGGAACTAGCCGAAACCGAATCTCCTGATATTATCGTTTTAGATTTAATGCTGCCAAAATTAGATGGAATGGAAGTATGCAAACAGCTTCGTCAAAAGAATATCATGGTTCCTATTTTAATGTTAACAGCAAAAGATGATGAATTAGATAAAATAATTGGTTTGGAACTTGGTGCAGACGACTATATGGTCAAACCATTTAGCCCAAGAGAAGTGATTGCACGTGTGAAAGCTATATTAAGAAGAACACAGATTCAAAATGAGGTTCCAGAAGAAGCAGAAAAGAATAATGATGAACTAATTGAAATCGGTAAGTTAAAAATTTATCCACAAAAATATGAAGCTTATTTTCAGGAGGAACTCCTTGAATTAACATTAAAAGAGTTTGAATTACTTCTTTATTTGGCACAGAATAAAGGACGGGTATTAACAAGGGATCAGTTATTAAGTGCTGTTTGGAATTATGAGTTTGCTGGCGATACTAGAATAGTTGATGTACATATCTCTCACCTTAGGGAAAAAATTGAAGAAGAAACGAAGAGGCCTGTTTATATTAAGACACTTCGTGGTCTAGGTTATAAGCTGGAGGGACCAAAAGAAGAATGACAAAATCTCGTACAGGGCTGTTAATTCCATTAGTTTTCACTATTATTACAGTGTTGATTGCGATTGGAATATGGTTAATCCATTTATTTAGAAATGACGTTTTAGAATTACTAAAGGGTCAATATAAAATTGAAGTATTACTCATACTCTTCCTAATACTTGTTATGGTCTTAATTGTCATCAGCTTCTTCTGCGTCAGAACTACCTCGAGGTATTCAAAGCAAATAGAAGCAGCAACTGATGTTGCCATTCAATTGGCAAACGGTAATTACCGTGCCAGAACATCTGTAGATAAGCTTGATGGAACAGGAATGTTGGGATCAGCTATTAACATGTTGGCTGAAAATCTGCAAGAATTAGCCAAATCACAAGAAATGCAGCAGGATCGCTTAGGTGCATTAATAGAAAATATGGGTTCTGGGTTAGTATTAATTGATAGCCGCGGATATATCAGTCTCATAAACAAAGGCTTTGTGGAAATCTTTCACACGAATCCTACCAATTACTTAAATAAACTTTATTATGAAGTAGTTGATTCTGAAGAAATATGTCAATTAGTTGCCGAAGTATTTCGAACCGAACAGAAGGTAAGTAAGCAATTATCTATTCCCTTATTGATAGAAAGAAAATTTTTTATGGTTTATGGTGTGCCTATTATTGGGAAAAACAATGTTTGGAAAGGGGTATTACTTGTTTTTCACGATATTACGGAAATAAAAAAGCTTGAACAAATTCGCAAGGATTTCGTGGCAAACGTATCCCATGAACTAAAAACGCCTGTTACGTCTATTAAGGGATTTACTGAGACCCTTTTAGATGGTGCAATGAATAATAAAGAAACATTAGAATCTTTTTTATCCATTATCTTAAAAGAAAGTGATCGACTCCAATCCCTGATTCAGGACCTATTGGACCTTTCGAAAATTGAGCAGCAAGGCTTTCAATTACTATTAAAAGAAGTAGACTTAAAGTTGTTGCTTGAAGAGGTGATTACCCTTTTAAGTGGAAAGGCAGAAGCTAAAAACATTCGCCTTGAATTTTATAATAAGCAGGAAAAGGTGCAAATCATTGGTGATGTGGATCGTTTAAAACAAGTGTTTATCAATTTAATTGGTAATGCCATTACTTACACACCTTCGGGAGGCGATGTGAAAATCATCCTCCTAGAACACAATGAAAAAGTCCGAATCCATGTAAAGGACTCTGGGGTAGGTATAAAAAAAGAAGAGATTCCAAGAATTTTTGAACGGTTTTACCGGGTGGATCGTGCAAGAAGCCGTAACTCAGGTGGAACAGGTCTTGGATTAGCGATTGTTAAACATTTAGTGGAGGCTCATCAAGGGCAGATCAGTGTTAGAAGCATGTTAGGGAAAGGCAGTGAGTTTATCCTAGAGCTTCATAAATATTTGAAATGATATTGGATGGTGAAGAAGTTGGAAAAGAAAAAGCTTGTGCTGATAGACGGTAATAGTATAGCTTATCGTGCTTTTTTCGCACTACCGCTCCTTAATAATGATAAGGGGATTCATACGAATGCAGTTTATGGTTTTACGATGATGTTGATGAAGATTTTGGAGGATGAAAAACCAACGCATATGCTTGTTGCCTTTGATGCGGGAAAAACGACCTTCAGACATAAAACCTTTGGAGAGTACAAGGGAGGTAGACAAAAAACGCCGCCAGAGTTATCTGAGCAATTCCCGTTTATTCGTGATTTATTAGATGCCTACGGGATTTCTAGGTATGAGCTAGAAAATTACGAGGCTGATGATATAATTGGAACGCTTTCCCTAACGGCTGAAAAGGATGGGTTTGAAGTCAAAGTTATTTCTGGGGATAAAGATTTAACTCAGCTGTCTTCACCCCATACCACTGTAGGAATCACTAGAAAAGGAATTACGGATATAGAGGAATATACTCCTCGGCATATAACTGAAAAATATGGTCTTACACCCGAACAGATTATCGATATGAAAGGTCTTATGGGGGATGCATCTGATAATATTCCTGGTGTGCCCGGAGTGGGTGAAAAGACTGCCATTAAGCTGTTAAAAGAATTTACAACCCTTGAAAAGCTGCTTCAATCTATTGATCAAGTAAGCGGAAATAAGCTTAAGGAAAAATTAGAGGAATTCAAAGACCAGGCAATAATGAGTAAAGAGCTGGCAACGATTGAAAGGCAAGCCCCCGTCGAAGTCGATTTAGAAACAATCGCCTTTGAAGGCTATATTAGAGAGAAGTTAGTGCCCCTCTTTAAAGAATTAGGCTTTCATTCCTTATTAGACAAGCTGGGGGAAGATACAACCGTACATAACGATCAGGAGCTTGTAGATATTGAATATGTCACTCCTTCGGAAATAACCGAAGATATGTTTGCTGAAAATAATTATTTTTATGTAGAACTTCTTGATGATAATTATCATTATGCAGAGATTATTGGGTTTTCTCTTATAAATGAAAAAGGACAATTCTACCTGCCAACGGAACTAGCATTGAAATCAGAGGCGTTTAAAAACTGGGCAGAAGATGAAGGGAAAAAGAAAACCGTTTATGATGCAAAGCGGTCGGAGGTTTCTTTAAGAAGGCAGAATATCCATCTGAAAGGTACAGACTTTGATATTTTAATGGCTTCCTATCTAATTAATCCTTCGGAGACCCAAGAAGATCTTGCTGCGATTGCACATAAATATCACTACCATAACATCCAAGCGGATGATTCCTTTTATGGGAAGGGAGCCAAACGAAAAGTCCCTGAGGAGCCAAAGCTAGCAGAACATCTTGTACGTAAAGGGCTTGCCATGGCTGAAATAAAGGATAAATTGGAAGATGAATTACGAACAAATGAACAATATGAATTATTCAATGAGCTTGAGATGCCGCTTTCACTCATTTTAGCTGATATGGAATCGTGTGGTATAAAGGTAGAACGGGAACGCCTGCAGACAATGGGCAAAGAACTGAATGAGCGACTAGTGGAAATAGAAGAGAGGATTTGTGAACTTGCGGGAGAAAAATTTAATATTAATTCCCCAAAACAATTAGGTGTCATTCTATTTGAAAAGTTAGGTCTTCAAGCATTAAAGAAAACAAAGACCGGCTATTCTACTTCGGCTGATGTTTTGGAAAAGTTAGCTGAGGATCATGAAATAATTGAGCATATCCTTCTGTATCGGCAATTAGGCAAACTCCAATCTACCTATATTGAAGGTTTATTAAAAGTGATTGATCCAAAAACAGAAAAAGTGCATACAAGGTACCAGCAAACATTAACTGCAACTGGACGATTAAGCTCTATCGACCCGAACCTACAAAATATTCCGATTCGACTGGAAGAAGGAAGAAAAATTCGCCAGGCGTTTGTCCCTTCTGAGGAGGGCTGGGTGATTTTTGCATCCGATTACTCTCAAATAGAACTTCGTGTACTTGCCCATATTGCTGGGGATGAAAAGCTAATCCAAGCATTCAAAGATGATCTTGATATTCATACAAAAACGGCAATGGAGGTATTCCATGTGTCGGAAGATGAAGTAACCTCTAATATGAGACGTCAAGCAAAGGCCGTTAACTTTGGAATTGTTTACGGAATCAGTGACTATGGACTATCACAGTCCTTAGGGATAACCCGTAAGGAAGCTGGACGTTTCATTGAGAGATACTTAGATACTTACCCTGGTGTGAAAGAATATATGGATGATATTATTCACTCGGCAAAGCAAAAAGGCTATGTTTCCACGTTAATGCAGAGAAGACGTTATCTTCCTGAAATCACGGCCCGAAACTTCAATTTGAGAAGTTTTGCAGAACGTACAGCCATGAATACGCCTATTCAAGGCAGTGCCGCAGATATTATCAAGAAAGCAATGATTGATATGGATGAGGCGTTAAAGGATAAAGGTTTAAAGACACGCTTATTGCTCCAGGTACACGATGAATTGATTTTTGAGGCTCCAGAGGATGAAGTAGCTATTCTTCAAGAGCTAGTTCCAAGTGTCATGGAAAATGCTCTTGAATTGAAAGTGCCATTAAAAGTGGACTATTCCTATGGTCCAACCTGGTTTGATGCGAAATAAAAGGAGGATCTATATTGCCAGAGCTTCCAGAGGTTGAGACAGTACGTAAGACGTTAAAAAAACTGGTTCTTAATAAGACAATTGAAGAAATCACCGTCTACTGGCCTAAAATTATTAAAAATCCTGTAGAGGTCGAGCAGTTTATTGATGCATTAAAAAAAGAGACCATTATTGATGTTGGTCGAAGAGGGAAGTTTCTTATCATATATACAGATCACTATGCGTTAGTATCACATTTACGGATGGAAGGAAAGTATGGACTTCATCCGAAGGAACTTCCTTTTGATAAACATACACATGTCATTTTCCATTTTACTGACGATACAGAATTACGGTATAGAGATGTCCGGAAGTTTGGAACGATGCATTTATATAAAAAGGGAGAAGAATTTACAAAACCTCCATTGATAGAGCTTGGTCCTGAACCCTTTTCAGAAGAGTTTACTCAAGCGTACCTGTCTCAGAAACTGAAAAAAACCAATAGGAAAGTAAAGCCTGCCTTACTCGATCAAAAATTACTAGTAGGTCTTGGGAATATATATGTGGATGAGGCCCTTTTCCGGGCTGGAATACATCCAGAACGGCTTGCTAGTACTTTAACTGCGGACGAAGTTAGCCTTCTTCACAGTGAAATTGTTGCTACTTTAGGAGAAGCGGTGAAAAAGGGAGGGAGTACGATTCGTTCCTATGTTAATTCCCAGGGGGAAATTGGAATGTTCCAGCTTGAATTATATGCATATGGGCGAAAAGGGGAACCCTGTAAAAATTGCGGAACCCCACTAGAAAAAACAACAGTCGGAGGAAGAGGCACCCATTTTTGCCCAAGCTGTCAGAAACTATAAGGTAAGCAAAATGAATGTGAGAACAACAATTCAATAACACTGGATGGGCTCCTGCCATATACTATCGTAGTGATTTTCAGGAAGGAGTCCTAGACGTAATGGTTCAGTTGTTCTCACTTCTCATATTAGCATTTGCCCTTAGTCTTGATAGCTTTAGTGTAGGGTTTACCTATGGATTAAGGAAAATGGTCATGCCGATTAAATCCGTTCTCGTTATTGCAACCTGTTCGGCAGCCTCATTAATGATTGCTGTGTCAATTGGACATGGCTTAGAAAAAGTAATATCACCGAATATTACGGCAAAACTAGGGGGATTTATTCTGATTGCTCTAGGTGCCTGGGTATTGTACCAATTTTTTCGGCCCGAAAAAGAAAAAGAATTAGTGGAACATGAAAAAACAATCGTAAACCTTGAAATCCGCTCTCTAGGATTAGCTATTAGTATATTAAAAAAACCCATGTCTGCTGACTTTGACAAGTCAGGGACCATTACAGGGATCGAAGCATTA
Source organism: Bacillus sp. SLBN-46 (assembly GCF_031453555.1). Taxonomy (GTDB): domain Bacteria; phylum Bacillota; class Bacilli; order Bacillales; family Cytobacillaceae; genus Neobacillus. The sequence goes on from NZ_JAVIZM010000001.1 coordinate 1,756,216, forward strand.
ATGCTGGGCTTTGCCTTGTCATTAGATGCCTTCGGGGCTGGGATTGGAGCGGCTATGCTTGGATTTCCTCCACTATATTTAGCTCTTACTGTCGCAATCATGAGCTCTTTATTCGTCCTGTTAGGAATAAAGAGTGGCACTTTTTTCCATAAGTTCGATTGGATTCAAAAGTTTACGTTTTTACCTGGGGTTTTATTAATCATTATTGGTATTTGGAAATTATGATACCTGAAAGGAAAAAGCATGTCATTAGTTATCGGTTTAACTGGCGGAATTGCCAGTGGAAAAAGTACTGTATCAACAATGTTCAAGGAAATGAATATACCAGTTGTCGATGCTGATGTGGAGGCTCGCCTTGCTGTGATGAAAGGTGAAGCCGCCTACTTTCAAATAATTGATACGTTTGGAAAGGACATTTTATTAGAGGACGGGGAGATTGATCGGCAAAAATTGGGCTCGATTATTTTCCATCAAGAAGAGAAACGAAAGCTTTTAAATGAAATAGTCCATCCGGAAGTTAGAAAGAGAATGATGGGGCAGGTTGAAGAGGCTCAGCTGAACGGAGAAGAAGTCATTGTCCTGGATATCCCTCTATTGTTTGAAAGCAAGCTAACCTATATGGTCGAGAAGACGATTCTTGTATACGTGGATTATGACATACAATTAGAAAGACTTATGAAGCGAAATAGCCTCCCAATTGACGATGCAAAGGCCCGAATACAGTCACAGATGCCGCTCAACGAAAAAATGAAATTAGCAGATGCAGTGATTAATAATAATGGATCAATAGAAGAAACAAAAAAACAACTCATCAACGTATTAACCCAATTTGGAATAAAAATTTAATAACATAAGAGGAGAAGGGGAGCCCCTTCTCCTTTTTTGAATTTAAAAAACCTATTAAGTTATCAGAATTATAAAACATTTAAAAATCCGCAGTTTATTCATCACAATTCAACCTATATATGTTATACTAATTACAAGAATACAACTCAAAAGTATAACATTAATACGGAAGGGGCCGTAAAATGAAGTCACGAATTGCAATAAATGGGTTTGGGAGAATTGGAAGGATGGTTTTTAGAAAAGCAATCCTTGAAAAAAAACTTGATGTAGTAGCAATAAATGCGAGCTATCCGGCTGAAACATTAGCTCATCTACTTAAATATGATACAAATCATGGACCTTTTCAGGGAGAAGTTATCCCTTTAGATAACGAATTAATTGTAAATGGTAAAAGAATAAAATTACTAAGTGAACGTAACCCGGAGCAGATTCCATGGAGAGAGCTAGGGATTGATATCGTGATCGAAGCAACTGGAAAATTTAACTCCAGAGAAAAGGCTGCCCTGCATCTTACAGCAGGTGCTAAAAAAGTGATTTTAACTGCACCAGGGAAAAATGAGGATGTTACAATCGTTATGGGTGTAAATGATGAAATGCTTGATATTAATCAGCATGATATTATTTCAAACGCATCCTGCACAACGAATTGCCTTGCACCAGTTGCAAAGGTACTAGATGAGAAGTTTGGAATTGAAAGTGGTTTGATGACAACAATTCATGCCTACACAAATGACCAAAAGAATATCGATAATCCTCATAAAGATTTACGGAGAGCCCGTGCCTGTGGACAATCTATTATCCCTACAACAACGGGTGCGGCTAAAGCATTATCACTGGTATTGCCACAATTGAAGGGTAAATTACATGGGATGGCACTACGAGTACCAACACCAAATGTTTCACTTGTTGATTTAGTAGTTGACCTACACCAAGATGTAACGGTTGATGATATTAACAATGCCTTTATGGAAGCTGCACATGGCAGATTAAGAGGAATTTTAGATTTAACAATGGAACCGCTTGTTTCAGTGGACTTTAATACAAACGAGAATTCAGCTATCATTGATGGACTTTCGACAATGGTGATGGGGACAAGGAAGGTTAAGGTTTTAGCTTGGTATGATAATGAGTGGGGATATTCGTCTCGTGTCGTAGACTTGGCTCTATATGTGTCAGAGCAAATAGCTAAATCCTCACAGGTTAAGGTCGGCTAGATCTGAATAAAAAGGTAAAAAAATGCTGTCAATTGACAGCGTTTTTTTTGTCCCAGCCTAGTTACAAAAATATCTTATGAAAATTTTAATTTGATAGGTTGCAAAAAAAATATAAACAAAGTATACTAGTCATCGTGAACTTCTTGAAATTAGGTACCTATTAATTACTTAAAGGGTTAGGACCTCTCTGGACTAACTTTCCCCCGTGGTAGTTATAAGATACCGTCAATAACCGGATTTCAGGAAACCATCATAAAAGGTTAGAGGGGGAAATAAGAATATGGAAACAATGGGACGACACGTAATCTCTGAACTTTGGGGATGCGACTTTGAAAAATTAAATGATATGGATTTTATTGAAACAACTTTTGTAGAAGCAGCTCTTAAATCAGGTGCGGAAATCCGCGAAGTAGCTTTTCATAAATTTGCTCCACAAGGCGTTAGCGGTGTTGTAATTATTTCTGAATCACATCTTACAATTCACAGCTTCCCAGAACATGGATATGCAAGCATTGATGTATATACTTGTGGTGATTTAAACCCTAATGTAGCTGCTGATTATATTGCTGAGGCTTTAAATGCTCAAACGCGTGAAAATATTGAAATTCCACGTGGTATGGGTCCAGTAAATGTTAAGCAAGCAAAGGTACTTTAATCTAAAAAAATGATCGAAGGGGTGTACGAACTATGTACACCTCTTTTTATATTTTCCTCATTATGTTGTAAACTAAATAAAAAGGAAGAATTTTTGGAGGGTTATATTTAAATGAGTTTATTCGGACGCTTTAGAAGTCAAATTGAAACATCTGATCAAAACAAGGATGCTTCTTTAAAGACTCATTACTATAAAGGCAATTTTAATAAAATTTTTGAATCGATTGAAAAGGTATTTCATGAAGATGCTGACTGTCGCATTTTAACGGTCTCAAAAGAACATGGAGAGATTGCGGTAGAAATTAAAAAGCCATTCCCTTGTTTTCTGATTGTGACCATTGTTTCTGTGAAAGCACTAGAAACGGCTGTAGACTTTAATATTTCGACTGAACGATTCTCTATCTTAGGTAATTTCCCTGAATTGAAAAAAAGAGTGGTTTCTTATTACGATCGGTTGAATCAATTACATACGGTTATTAAAGAAAAACAAAACTCCTAATACTTGTACTTGTGCAAAGGTCTGCTTTTTTATAAGATAAAAGTAGGAAATTGTTCGGATTTCGTGAGATTTGGAGTTGATTAACAATGAAATGCCCTTCATGTCAAAATTATGGTACACGCGTGCTTGATTCTCGGCCTGTTGATGAAGGACGTGCAACACGGCGAAGACGCGAATGTGAGGAGTGCGGATATCGCTTTACTACATTTGAAAAGATTGAAGAGATTCCCTTAATAGTTGTAAAGAAGGAAGGGACACGGGAAGAATTCAGCCGTGATAAAATACTAAGGGGCTTAATTAAGGCGTGTGAAAAGAGGCCTGTTGCCTTAAAGGAGTTAGAAGATATTACGCACGGTGTGGAAAAGGACCTTCGAAGTCAGGGGATTTCTGAAATTAAAAGTGAAGCGGTTGGCGAAATGGTAATGGATCGACTTGCCCATGTAGATGAAGTTGCATATGTAAGATTTGCTTCCGTTTATCGCCAATTTAAAGATATTAATGTATTTATCGACGAATTAAAGGAACTGATAAAAAAAGAAAAATCGTAATGAGCTAAAGGGTCGTCTTTGGCTCTTTTTTCACTATTGAAAGAGAAAGGTTGGAATCATATGGCGCAGCATTGGCAGGAAATTCTTCCTATCGATCGTTATATTGTAGCAGCTGATGGACTGCTCCATGAGTATGACCGGAAAGTGCTGACGTTTCTATACCAGCCCTTGATTGGGTCAACTTGTTTAAGCTTGTATATGACACTCTGGGCGGAACTGGAGGAAAATAGACTCTGGTCTGATTCATCCACGCACCATCTGTTAATGAACCTGTTAGGGTTAAATTTAAAGGATATATATGAAGCGCGTTTAAAGCTAGAGGGAATAGGGTTATTAAAAACCTTTGTTAAAACAGAGGAGGGAGATCGGTCCTTTATATATGAGCTCATCCCGCCTTTAACGCCTGAACAATTCTTTTTGGATGGAATGTTAAATATATTTCTTTATCGAAAAATTGGAAAAAACCATTTTGCCCGTCTAAAACGGTTTTTCTCTGACCAGCAAATGCCAAAGGAAAAGGAATATCAGGATGTAACCAAGGCGTTCCAAGATGTGTTTGCTTCAGCTACGCCTGGTAGTCTTCAATATCTTCAAGGAATTTCTGAGGAAATGGAACAAGAGGAGAATCACCATTTTATTGGTCGGAATGATTCGAAACCAATCCAAATCGAATTAAATACATTTGATTTTGACTTATTGATCTCAGGGTTAAATGAATCTCTTGTACCTAAAAAGTCTCTAACCCAAAAGGTAAAAGAGGTAATAAGCAATTTAGCCTTCCTGTATAATATTGACCCTATTCAGATGAAAAATATTGTCCTAAGTGCAGTCAATGAATCAAGTGAAATTGATATGGAAGAATTGCGTAAGGGGGCCCGTGATTGGTATCAGTATGTCAATCAGGATCAGCTGCCAAGTTTAATTGAACGAACGCAGCCTGCTGCCCAACAGGTCCAAAAAGATGAACCAAAAACACAGGAAGAAAAACTCATACGTTATTTAGAAACCACTTCCCCATTAAGAGTTTTAAAGGATTTGTCTGGCGGCGGAGAACCATCGAAGTCAGATCTGCAGATTATTGAGGAAGTGATGTTTAAGCAAAAGCTTCTTCCAGGTGTAATAAATGTACTTATTCAGTTTGTGATGCTTAAAACAGATATGAAACTTACTAAAGGGTATGTAGAAAAGATAGCTGGTCACTGGGCGAGGAAGCAAATAAAAACAGTGAAAGAAGCAATGGACTTAGCTAAGAACGAACATCGTACGTATATCGGTTGGACAGATAACAAAAAGACCGGAAGGCCGTCGAAACAAAAAACCATTCGTAAAGAGCTCATTCCAGAGTGGTTTGAGGAAATCCCGGAAGAAGGAAAAGCTGCTATCCAAACGAACAAATCAGAAGAGGACGAAGCGAAAAAGCGGGCGATAGAAGAAAAATTAAAGGCGTTTAGAAAGTAGGGGGTGAATGAGATGGAAAGGATTAATAGAACATTACAACGGCTGGCATCAAATGAAAGCTTTAAGAAACGGTATGAAAAACAGCGCCAGGAGGTTCTACAGAATCGTGAGATTAAATCGTTTTTAGCTCAACATCAGGATAAAATTACTCCAGAGATGATTGATAAAAGCATGAGTAAGCTCTACGAGTATACAAAACAAAGTCAGGAATGTGAGCGCTGTGAAAGCCTTGAAAAATGTATTAATTTTATGCAAGGTTACCACCCTGAACTCGTTTTATCTTTGAATTCGATTGATGTAATTTATAAGCGCTGCCCCAGAAAAGTGATGGCAGATGAGAAAAAGAAAAACGAAAAGTTAATTAAAAGTCTTTATGTGCCTAAAGATATATTGGAAGCTACCTTTGAGGATTTTGAAGGGGACACTGGTCGACTGGATGCAGTGGACAAAGCTGCGACCTTTTTAATGAATTACGAGCAGGGGAAAAAACAAAAAGGATTATATCTTTATGGGAAATTTGGTGTTGGTAAGTCCTTTTTGTTAGGTGCGATAGCAAATGAACTCGCTAAAAAACAGATCTCATCGATGATTGTTTATGTTCCTGAATTACTGAGAGAGATGAAAAGTTCTATTGCTGATTCTACACTGAATGAAAAAATAGAGGCATTAAAAAAAGAACCTGTATTAATGTTGGATGACATAGGGGCGGAAGCAATGTCAAGTTGGACAAGAGATGAAGTATTAGGGCCAATCTTACAATTTCGAATGCTTGAGAGTCTTCCAACATTTTTTACCTCGAATTTTGATTTTCAAGGTTTGGAGCATCATTTAACCTACAGTCAGCGTGGTGAAGAGGAAAAGATGAAGGCCATGCGAATCATGGAGCGAATTCGCACCTTAAGTGAGCCAGTTCTAGTTGGTGGTCCTAATAGGCGTTAATATGTATTAAATGTGATTCCAACGGATTACCGGAACAACCGGTAGTCCTTTTTTTATTATTATAGTAAAAAAACTGTAGCTATCTAACTTCTATTTTGGCCAAGTCCCCCATATATATTAAACAGACAATGCCTCAAAGGGGGGATTTGGTTGGCGGAAATCATCTTCCAAAGCAAGCTGGATGCACAAAAACTTTATAACCACTTGCTGAAGTACGTACCATATAATCCAATGAATGAAACTATTCTTCTTTTAGAAGATCGACATATAGTAAAAATAGTTGATATTTGCTTTTCTACGGATCTGTTTGACAGGGTGAAATCGGCCTTTTATCAGTTTATAACAAATACGAAACGGGATCATTGGTTTCGAGAGATAGTAAGGGATCACTATTTTTATTCTGACATGGAAGAGCAACAGCAGATTATTGATATTATCTATTCCATACTGGACGGGCAAAGAGAAGATCTTGCTGTTTTATTAAAAGAAATAAATGAAGAGCCTAACCTAATTAGTGCCGCTATTGATGAGATTCTTCATGAAAATGTCACGTTCTCTTTCGACTCTTTTGTTAAATTTCGCCTGCGACCCTATCTGCAAACGCTAGAAAGCTATGTTGAGATTGCCATTGATGAATACAAAATGGAGCAGGAATATCAAATGTTTGTACACATGCTAAGAGACTTTTTAGTGAACCGTGAACCCAAAATGGATACGCTTCATTTATTGTTCGATGAGGAAATTACTTTTTTTAATGAGGATTTTGTTGAAATTAAAAGAGGCGAATTAACAAAATTGATTGATAGAAGGTTATTGGTGAATCATCCTGTTTATGTTGACTCTGCTTCCATTGCACCGCTGCTGTCACTTGCACCAACGTCTATTTTTATTTATACAAAAGATCCTGATGAGCCACTGGTTAGAACCATCAAGAATATATTTGAGGAAAGAGTAACCCTTAAGGAGTATGGTGCACTTCGTGAGATTAAAAAATGGACTTCTGAAAAAAATTCATCGGAAAATCATGCATAGAAAATAAAATAATGTCAATATTTAGTTTTATGCACCTTGCAATTTTAAAAGTAAATCATTATAATAACGTACATAGCAAATATGTAGTAAAAGTAATGATAAGGACAACAGTATTTCATTTACGGTTTCTAGAGAGGAAGACCACCGGCTGAAAGTCTTCTAACACGGGATAAATACTTACCACCTTTAAACTTCAGCAGTGAACATTTCCTGTTCTATGGAATTAGTAATTGTTGACGGCAACAGCCGTTACCTGACCAAAGTCATGATCAATCGTTTGTATTGAACATGAAAAATTGGGTGGAACCACGTGTTAATCAAAACTCGTCCCTATTCCAGGGACGGGTTTTTTTATTTTTTAAAAGCGATAGAAGGATTTTTGATAGTCCAGAAACGCTCAAAATCAAAGGAGGAATTACCATGTCAGACGTTGTTAAGATTTCGTTTCCAGATGGGGCAGTAAAGGAGTTTCCACGGGGAACAACAACGGAAGATATTGCCGCTTCCATTAGCCCTGGCCTTAAGAAAAAAGCCATTGCTGGTAAATGGAATGGAACTATGTTCGATCTTCGTCGTCCAATTATGGAGGACGGTTCTATAGAAATCGTTGTTCCTGAATCAAGTGATGCGCTAGAGGTATTGCGACACAGTACAGCACACTTAATGGCTCAAGCTGTAAGAAGACTGTATCCAAATGCAAACCTTGGTGTAGGTCCGGTGATCGAGGGTGGATTTTATTATGATATGGACCTTGAGGTGTCGTTAACACCAGAGGACCTTCCAAAAATCGAAAAAGAAATGGCGAAAATCGTTAATGAAAATATTGAAATTGTTCGCAAAGAAGTAAGCCGTGCTGACGCTGTTCAATTATTTAAAGAAGCAGGAGACCCTTACAAGCTTGAACTAATTGAAGCGATTCCTGATGAAGAAACCGTGACAATCTACGAACAAGGTGATTTTTTCGACCTTTGCCGTGGGGTTCATGTTCCTTCAACTGGAAAAATTAAAGAATTTAAACTTTTGAGTATTGCGGGTGCTTACTGGGCGCGGTGATAGCAATAATAAAATGCTGCAACGTATCTACGGAACGGCCTTTTTTAAGAAAGAGGATTTGGCTGAACACCTTCGCCTTCTTGAAGAAGCGAAAGAACGTGACCACCGTAAAATTGGTAAAGAGTTGAGCTTATTTACAACTAATCAATTAGTCGGTCAAGGGTTGCCACTATGGCTTCCTAAAGGGGCTACTATCCGCCGTGTAATCGAACGATATATCGTAGATAAGGAACAACGACTAGGATATGACCATGTGTATACACCGGTTATGGGTAGCGTAGATTTATATAAAACTTCTGGCCACTGGGATCACTATCATGAAGATATGTTCCCTGTAATGGAAATGGAGAACGAACAATTAGTTCTGCGTCCGATGAACTGTCCGCATCATATGATGGTTTACAAGAACAGTATCCACAGCTATCGTGAATTACCAATTCGTATCGCAGAGCTGGGATTAATGCACAGATATGAAATGTCAGGTGCATTAGCTGGTTTGCAGCGTGTTCGTGGGATGACATTAAATGATGCGCACATCTTCGTCCGTCCAGATCAAATTAAGGATGAATTTAAACGTGTCGTCAACTTAATCCTAAATGTTTACAAAGATTTCAACATTGACGACTATTCGTTCCGACTTTCTTACCGCGACCCACAGGATACAGAAAAATATTTTAACGATGATGCAATGTGGGAAAAAGCGCAAAGCATGCTGAAGGAAGCAATGGATGACCTTGGTTTAGATTATTTCGAAGCAGAAGGCGAAGCTGCATTCTATGGTCCAAAACTTGATGTTCAGGTGAAAACAGCACTAGGTAAAGATGAAACTCTTTCCACTGTTCAACTTGACTTCTTACTTCCAGAGCGATTTGACTTAACTTATGTGGGTGAAGATGGTAAGCAACATCGTCCTGTTGTTATCCATCGTGGTGTCGTATCAACAATGGAACGTTTTGTTGCCTTCTTAATTGAAGAGTATAAAGGAGCATTCCCAACTTGGTTGGCACCAGTTCAAGTTCAAGTGATTCCTGTTTCTCCAGGTGTTCACTACGATTATGCAAAGCAAGTACAGGAACAGCTTCAAAATGAAGGCTTCCGTGTAGAATTAGATGGCCGTGATGAAAAGATTGGTTATAAAATTCGTGAAGCACAAATGCAAAAAATACCATATATGCTCGTTGTCGGTGACAAAGAAGTGGAAGATCATGCGGTTAACGTTCGTAAATATGGTGAGCAAAACTCAGAAACAAAGCCGTTTGCTGACTTCCTAGCCGAAATAAAAGGGGAAGTGCAAAGAGGATAAATTTTTCAGAAAGAGAGGGTCATACCTCTCTTTCTTTTTGTTTTTGAAAAAAATATATTGAATAATTTTTGGTTTCTTGCTACAATAAATTTCGTTGTCATGAATTAATAGTTCGTTTGACAATACGTCTTTGTTTATGTTATAGTTACAAAGGTTAAATTGAATATGATTTTGGGAAAAGAAGAAGCACCCGCTTCTCACCTGATTGACGCATACGGCAGTTGGCAGGTTTTACGTGAACTTTTTGTTTATTTACTTTTGTTTCGTAAAGTGTGGGTGTATTCATCCGCACTTTTTTGTTTGTGTACTTAAGAAATAGCACTTATAAAAAGTTTTATACCTGTCGATTCCAATTAGGGTGTCAAATAGTAAGGTGAATCATTCTTGTACCCATGACGTTGTATTCGTGAAAAAACCTTGGAGGTGGCTAATTATTAGCAAAGACATGTTGTTAAATGAGGGCATCCGCGCTCGCGAAGTTCGTTTGATTGACCAAAATGGCGAACAGTTAGGGATTAAATCCAAAAACGAAGCGTTGGAGATTGCCGGACGAGTAAATCTTGATTTGGTACTTGTAGCACCAAATGCAAAGCCTCCGGTAGCCCGGATTATGGACTATGGCAAATTCAAATTCGAGAATCAAAAGAAAGAAAAAGAAGCTCGTAAGAATCAAAAGATTATTACTACTAAAGAAGTTCGTCTAAGCCCAACGATAGATGAGCATGACTTTAATACAAAGCTTCGTAATGCTATTAAGTTTTTGGAAAAAGGCGACAAGGTAAAAGCTTCCATCCGATTTAAGGGTCGAGCAATTACCCATAAAGAAATTGGTCAACGTGTATTAGACCGTTTCTCTGAAGCATGCAAGGAAGTAGCGACTATTGAGTCACATCCAAAAATGGATGGCCGAAGCATGTTCTTGGTTCTAGCACCTAAAGCTGATAAGTAATAAGGAGGATATTCCAATGCCAAAAATGAAAACTCACCGCGGCGCTGCAAAGCGTTTCAAAAAGACTGGTTCTGGTCAACTTAAGCGTGACCATGCTTATACAAGCCATTTATTCGCAAACAAATCTACAAAAGCTAAGCGTAAACTTCGCAAAGGATCTCTTGTTTCTAAAGGCGATTTCAAACGCATTCGTCAATTATTAACTTACGTTAAGTAATCTCGGACAGATTGATTTATTATAGGAGGGAAATTACATGCCACGTGTAAAAGGCGGTACAGTTACTCGCAAACGTCGTAAAAAAGTTCTTAAATTAGCAAAAGGTTATTACGGTTCAAAACATACATTATATAAAGTTGCTAACCAACAGGTTATGAAATCTTTAATGTATGCATTCCGCGATCGTCGTCAAAAGAAGCGCGACTTCCGCAAACTTTGGATTACTCGTATCAATGCAGCAGCTCGTATGAACGGTCTTTCTTACAGCCGTTTAATGCATGGCTTAAAGCTTGCTGGTATCGAAGTAAACCGCAAGATGCTTGCTGAATTAGCAGTAAGCGATGCTAACGCATTTGCTGAATTAGCAAACCAAGCTAAACAACAACAAAAATAATTAAAGATATAAAGCCATTCTCTCTTGAGGATGGCTTTTTCTATAAGGGGGATACAGCATTGGATAGTAAACTGCTTTTACTTATGGTCTATGTCATAATGAGCCTAATAGGACTTTTTATTATGGGAGAAGATAAAAAGCGTGCCAAGAAACATCAATATCGAATTTCTGAGAGGACCTTATGGCTGGTAGCATTATTTGGCGGTGCCATCGGAACGACTGCAGGAATGCAGATTTACCGTCATAAAACAAAGCATTTAGCATTTCAAATCGGCTTTCCCTTTCTAGCGGGAGTCGAACTGATACTTTTAATAAAGGTTTGGTGGTAATCGTATGCAACTACAAAAACTATTTGAGATGCAAAAGGCATTGGATTCACATATAGAAGAAAAACATCAACTGCAAAATGAGGCTTTATTTGATCGCAAGGTTCTTGCCTTGCTTGTGGAAATTGGAGAATTGGCAAATGAAACTCGTTGTTTTAAGTTTTGGAGTGTCAAGCCTGCCTCAGATAAAGCTGTGATTCTTGAGGAGTTTGTGGACGGAATCCATTTCATATTGTCACTAGGAATTGAGTGTAATTTTAATAATATAGATATTAATTTGAGGCGGAAGCAATCAACTTTGGATGTAACCGAACAATTCCTAATTGTATATGAGACAATCGGTATGTTCCAAAAAAGCAAACAGTTTGATGATTACATAAAGGTTTTTGAAGCATATTTGCAGCTGGCCTCCTTGCTTGGATTTAATGAGAAAGAAATGGAGCAGGCATATTTTCTTAAAAACGAAGTAAATTATCAAAGACAAGAAAATAACTATTAGCAGAAAATTTGTAAATTTACAGTTTTTTTAGGTATAATGAAGGTCGGATATACATAATTAGGGGGGCTAAATAAGTGGCAAAACTTGATGAAACATTATCGATGTTAAAAGATTTAACCGATGCCAAAGGGATTCCCGGCAATGAGCGTGAAGTACGCGAAGTAATGAAGAAATACATAACTCCATTGGCTGATGAAGTAACTACTGACGGTCTTGGAAGTTTAATAGCCAAGAAGGTCGGTAAAGAAGGCGGCCCAAAAATTATGGTTGCTGGTCATTTAGATGAAGTTGGCTTCATGATCACACAAATCGACGATAAAGGCTTTCTACGTTTTCAACCAGTTGGCGGTTGGTGGGGACAAGTCATGCTTGCACAACGTGTTACGATCGTTACAAAAAAAGGTGATGTAACGGGTATTATCGGTTCAAAGCCACCACATGTTTTATCAGCTGAAGCTCGTAAGAAACCAGTTGAAATTAAAGATATGTTCATTGATATCGGTGCATCCAGCCGTGATGAGGCACAGGAGTGGGGCGTACGTCCTGGAGATATGGTTGTTCCATACTTTGAGTTTACAGTTATGAACAACGAAAAGATGCTTTTGGCTAAAGCTTGGGATAACCGCATTGGCTGTGCCATTGCGATTGATGTATTACGACAGCTACAAGGCACTGACCATCCGAACGTTGTTTATGGTGTAGGAGCCGTTCAAGAGGAAGTTGGTCTGCGCGGGGCGAAGACTGCCGCTGCTAAAATCCAACCGGATATCGGTTTTGCTGTTGATGTCGGTATTGCGGGTGATACGCCTGGAATCACTGAAAAAGAAGCAATGAGCAAAATGGGCAAAGGCCCACAAGTGGTCATTTACGATGCTTCCTTAGTGGCACATAAAGGGCTTCGCGATTTCGTTACAGATACAGCAGAGGAACTAAACATTCCTTTCCAATACGAGTCCATCCCTGGCGGTGGTACGGATGCTGGTTCAATCCATCTAACACATAATGGGGTTCCTGCATTAGCGATCACAATTGCGACCCGTTATATCCATTCACATGCAGCTATGCTTCATCGTGATGACTATGAAAATGCGGTAAAGCTAATTGTCGAAGTTATCAAACGCCTAGACCGTGAGGCAGTTGACAAGCTTACATTTGAATAATAAAAAGGAAATCCCCGGTAAAAGTCGCCGGGGATTTTTTTGCAGAAAAAAGCTGCCGATTTCATATCGGCAGCTACACGAAGTTTACTTTAACCCGCTTTCAAGAGTTTCAAGCATTTCTTTTTTCTCTTCTTCAGAAGAATTCTTCCAAATGATTTCAAATAGAACGCCAAGACCTGGGAGCATTTTTTCCTCTCCATTTTGAATAGCATCTACAATTGTATCTTCTAATTGATCCTGCGTATTACCAGAGACATTGTGAATAATCGCATTTCGCAAATTTAAGTTCATAAACACACACTCCTTTTTATAACCTTCATTCTTTTATATCATTTCTATTATGTGGTTTTATTATGTATCCTTTTTAGGCTATAATGAGAAAATCAGAAGAGTTATTTAAAAGGAGAACCAGTTTTGAAACATATTGAATCTGTAAATAATCCTAAGGTAAAACAATGGAAAAAGCTTTTAACGAAAAAAGAGCGTGATAAAACCGAATCATTTATCGTGGAAGGCTTTCATTTAGTAGAAGAAGCATTAAAACAAGGAGAACAGGTATTAGAAATTATTGTTTCTGAGAAAATTGACCTACCTCCGCGTTGGGATATAAGTTCTACTCCAGTTACTCTTGTTACGGAGGAAATTTCTGATCTGTTAACAGAAACGGAAGCACCGCAAGGTATTTACGCCGTGTGCAGAATGCCAAGTAAGAGGACGGAGGCTCAGGCGGAAGAGGGTCAAACCTACTTATTGATCGATGCGGTCCAGGATCCAGGAAACCTTGGCACGATGATTCGTACAGCTGATGCCGCAGGGATTGACGCAGTGATCGTTGGGCGTGGGAGTGTGGATATTTATAACTCCAAGGTTTTAAGAGCTGCACAAGGAAGCCATTTTCACCTTCCAATTCTTCGAGCTGACCTTCATGAATGGGTGGATAAACTCCATGAAAAGAATATCCCTGTATACGGGACAGCGCTTGAAGGAGCAGCAGTTTATACAGAAATTGCAGGTGGAGAATTCTTCGCTTTAATTGTGGGTAACGAAGGCAGCGGCGTTGGTAAAGATTTGCTTTCTACCACAACGAAGAATCTGTATATCCCGATTTACGGAAAAAGCGAATCATTAAACGTAGCCGTGGCCACAGGGGTTCTTCTTTATTATTTGAAAAAATAGTCGAAAACTAGTTTGACCTTAAAAGGAAAATTATTATATAATAATGCAATATTGAATAGTAAAGACGATGACGGAGAAAAGTATCTGATTAAGGACCATTTAGGGAGAAAGTGTCGTGACTGAAAACACTTTTATGGAAAGGTTCAGAGAAGTTCACCTCCTGAGTTGGCATCGGGACCACAATCGGGCACCTGCCCTTTAGTGTAAAGATGCACCGGCCTAAGCCGTTATCCCAATGAAGCGAACACATGTGTTTCTACATACCGTGTTTACAAGGGTGGTACCGCGAATCAACAACCTCGTCCCTTTCCAGGGATGGGGTTTTTTTGTTTGTTTGTTTACAGGGCCACAAACATAATGACAATTTATAAGGAGGAATAGACATGCAAGAACGTTTAAAGGAATTGCAGGAAGAGGCTATTCAAAAAGTTGAACAGTCCACAAACTTAAAAGAACTAAATGACATACGTGTTGCGTATTTAGGCAAAAAAGGCCCAATTACGGAAGTGCTTCGCGGTATGGGTAAGCTTTCGGCGGAAGAAAGACCAGTTATGGGGGCTCTTGCGAATGAAGTACGTGAAGCTATTGCAGTTAAAATTGAAGAGAAACAAAAGGGACTAGAAGAAGCCGCTGTTTTAGAAAAATTAGCTTCTGAAAGTATTGATGTGACTCTTCCAGGACGCCCTGTAAAGGTAGGAAACCATCATCCATTAACAAGAATCATTGAGGAAATTGAAGATTTATTTATTGGAATGGGCTATCAAGTTGCAGAAGGTCCAGAAGTGGAGCAGGATTATTATAACTTTGAAGCTCTTAACTTACCGAAAGGGCACCCTGCCCGTGATATGCAGGATTCTTTCTATATTACAGAGGAAATCCTTCTTCGTACACATACATCGCCAGTACAAGCGCGGACGATGGAAAAGCATCAAGGTAAAGGTCCAATTAAGATTATCTGCCCTGGTAAAGTGTACCGCCGCGATAATGATGATGCGACACACTCCCATCAGTTCATGCAAATCGAAGGACTAGTTGTCGGCGAAAACATCCGCATGAGCGATCTAAAAGGAACATTAGAGGTATTTGCGAAGAAAATGTTTGGAGAAGACCGTGAAATCCGCCTAAGACCAAGTTTCTTCCCTTTCACAGAGCCTTCTGTTGAAATGGATATTTCTTGTAAAATTTGCGGTGGCAAAGGCTGTAACGTGTGTAAGCAAACGGGTTGGATTGAAATTCTTGGAGCGGGAATGGTTCATCCGAATGTTCTTGAAATGGCTGGCTACGATTCTAAGAAATACACTGGATTTGCTTTCGGTATGGGACCAGAACGGATTGCAATGCTGAAATACGGTGTGGATGACATTAGACACTTTTATACAAACGATGTACGTTTCTTAAAACAATTTTCAAAACATGAATAGGAGGTTACGACATGTTCGTTTCATATAAATGGCTTCAGGATTATATTGATTTAACTGGAGTAACAGCTGATGAGCTAGCTGAAAAAATTACGAAGAGCGGAATTGAAGTAGAAGGAGTAGACATTCTTAACGAAGGCATCAAAGGAGTGGTTGTTGGTCATGTTCTAGAGCGTGAGCAGCATCCAAATGCTGATAAATTAAGTAAATGTCTGGTTGATGTGGGCGAAGAGCAGCCTGTACAAATTATCTGTGGTGCACCAAATGTGGCACAAGGACAAAAGGTAGCAGTAGCGAAGGTCGGAGCGGTTCTACCAGGTAATTTTAAAATTAAACGTGCGAAGCTTCGCGGAGAAGAATCAAACGGTATGATTTGCTCTCTTACTGAGCTTGGTATGGAAGGAAAAGTAGTTCCCAAAGAATACTCTGAAGGAATCTTTGTTTTTCCGGCGGATGCAGAGGTTGGCGTAGATGCTCTTGAATTGCTTAACCGAGATGATGAAGTACTAGAGCTTAGCTTAACGCCAAACCGTGCAGATTGCTTGAGCATGCTGGGTGTTGCGTATGAAGTGGCAGCGATTCTTGGAAGAGAGGTTAAACTTCCAGAAACGAGCTTGGAGCCAACAAGTGAAAAAGCATCTGATTACGTTAAGGTAGTTGTTGAAGCGAAAGACGATAACCCGCTTTACGTGGCAAAAATCATTAAAAATGTAAAAATTGGTCCTTCACCACTTTGGATGCAAACACGTTTAATGTCTGCAGGCATTCGTCCGCACAATAACGTTGTCGATATTACCAACTATATTTTATTAGAATACGGTCAGCCATTACACGCATTTGATTATGATCGCCTAGGTTCAAAAGAGATTCTTGTTCGCCGTGCAAACGATGGCGAAAAGTTTGTAACACTTGATGACGTAGAACGGACACTGTCATCCGAGCATCTTGTGATTACCAATGGTACGGAGCCTGTTGCACTTGCAGGTGTCATGGGTGGTGCTAATTCTGAGGTAACTTCAGACACAACAACGGTTTTATTAGAGGCTGCTTATTTTAACGGTGGGACTGTTAGAAAAGCATCTAAGGATCATGGATTAAGAAGTGAAGCTAGTGCTCGCTTTGAAAAAGGTGTGGATCCAAACCGTGTCCGTGTAGCTGGTGAACGTGCAGCCTATTTAATGGCAAAGTATGCTGGCGGAGAAGTGTTAGAGGGAGCTTCAGAGGTGGATACACTTACTGTCGAACCAGCAGTGGTATCGATTACTCTTGAAAAAATCAATCGTGTCCTAGGCACAGAGCTTCAAATGAGCGATGTAAAGGATATCTTTGACCGTCTTCAATTCTCTGTTAGTGTAGAGCAGGATACGATTACTGTTACGGCACCAACACGCCGCGGAGATATCCGAATCGAAGAAGATTTATTAGAAGAAGTAGCTCGTCTATACGGCTATGATAACATTCCAAAGACATTACCAATCGGTTCTACTACTGCTGGAAAGCTGTCCGAGTATCAAAAGAAGCGTCGAGTGGTCCGTCAGTATCTTGAAGGAGCAGGCTTGTATCAAGCCGTTACCTATTCCTTAACAAGTGAGGAAAAAGCGGCACAATTTGCTCTTGAAAAGCGCGATACAATCCGTTTAGCAATGCCGATGAGTGAGGAACGCAGCGTGCTTCGTTTGAGCATCATGCCACAGCTGTTAGAAGTAGTAAAATATAATAGCGCTCGTCAGAACGACAGCTTAGCCGTGTATGAAACTGGTGCTGTATTCTTGGCAAATGGCGAGGATACACTTCCAACCGAAAAAGAACATGTAGCAGGTGCAGTAACTGGTCTTTGGCACAGTCATTCATGGCAGGGTGAGAAGAAGGCAGTAGATTTCTTCGTTGTAAAAGGTATTTTAGAAGGAATGTTTGCTAAGCTTGGCTTATCTGACAAAGTCCAATATGTTCAAGCACAGGTAGAAGGAATGCATCCTGGCCGTACAGCGGAAGTTCTCTTTAACGGGGAGAAAATCGGCTTTGTCGGTCAAGTACACCCAAGTGTGCAGAAAGACCTTGATTTAAAAGATACGTATGTATTCGAACTTTCCTTACAAGCGATCCTTGAAGCAGAAGCACCAGTATTACAATATGAAGCGATTCCACGCTTCCCATCTATCACAAGAGACATTGCCCTTGTGGTAAACAGAGAAACGGTGTCAGGCACCTTGAAGGATATCATTTTAACGACAGGTGCACCGCTTCTTAAAGAGGTTCATGTGTTTGATTTATATGAAGGCGACAAGATGGAAGAAGGCAAGAAGTCGATCGCGTTCTCATTAAAATATGCGGATCCAGAACGTACTTTAACTGATGAAGAAGTAACAAAGGTTCACAGCAGCGTTCTTAAGGCATTAGAAGAAAAAGCAGGCGCGGTTTTACGAGGATAGTTTCATAAAAATAGAAAGAGGCCGGCTCGGAAAAAATTTCCGGGCTGGCTTTTTTATTGATTTTTTCTAATAAAGTTCTTATGTTTGTAACAAATTTCGCTAAAATTCGGCAGGGATTTTGAAATTCTTTTAGAAAAACATTATTAAATTGAAAGGAGTGAAAATGATTGGTTGTTAAAGAAAGGAATATTCCATTAGTAATGCTTATTTTAGAGGCTTTGTCCAGAAGGCTGCCCTTAAATTATCCTAAATACCAGCAGGTTTTAGAGGAATTAGGAAGGAGGCAGGCTGGATACAAAGGTGAGGTAAGTCTTGATTATTACTTACGTTTACTCCCAATGGATAAGTACACAATACTCCACGATTTAAACCTTCCAGATGGTGACTACAACTGCCAAATAGATACTCTCCTCTTAACAGAAGAATTCGCCCTAATTATTGAAGTGAAAAATATAGCTGGCAAACTAATTTTTGATACAGAAAATGAACAGTTTATGCAAGTAAATAATGAGAAGGAAAAAGGTTATCCTTATCCCATCGCTCAAGCAGAAAGGCATCGAGATCATCTTGAGAAACTAATGGCAGAATATAGATTTCCTGCTGTTCCAATTTTATACCTTGTGGTTATCAGCAATGGGTATTCTTCGTACGTAATTACCGGAAAAAATTCTCATAAAGTAAAGGCTCGAGTATGTAAAGCAGATGTTTTACTAAAAAGAATTTCTAGTATTGAAAATCAGTATTCCAAGCCTATTCTCAATGCTAAAGAGATCCGAAAGCTTAGTCGTCTACTTATAAAACTAAATACAATTCCAACCAATTATATTTTAAAAAAATATCAAATCAATAAAACGGATGTATTAACTGGTGTCTTTTGCCCAACCTGCAATCATGTTCCATTGATTCGTAAGAAAAAGAAATGGCACTGCACTTCATGTAACATATACTCAAAAGATGCACATGTAACTGCCCTAAAGGATTATTTTTTGCTAATAGATTTAAAAATTACGAATCAGCAATTTCGAGTTTTTGTTCATCTAGATTCAATTGATACAGCAGGAAGAATGTTACGATCTGAAAAAAATTTAAAAGCCAATGGGACAAAGAAGATGCGTGTGTATATTCCGGTTAATTTTCCGTGAATTTTACGAACGCAAATAAAACTAGATTTATCGCAAATAAACATATTCTTTTCGCAAATAAAACCGCTACTTACGCAAATAAAAGACCATTTTTCGCAAATAAACCTATCAAAACACGATAAGAAAGCATAAAAAGAGGAAGTCTCTAAGTAAATTACTAGAGACTTCCTCTTTTTTTCTATTTTTCTTTATATTTTTCATAAAAAGCATCATACTTCTTCGCCAAATCAACATCCAAATTAGTCAATCCCCCGGCATTCCACGATGTGAGCCGCAAAGTAACTAATTTATAGTCGATCGCGATAAATGGATGATGGTTGACTTCTTCAGACAACTCCGCAATCTCATTCACGAACGCTACACCTTTTAAAAATTCACGAAAACGATATTTTTTCACGATGAATTTACCGTCGAGTTTCCAACCGGTTAACTCCGCAAGGAATTGATCAATCTCTGTTAAACTAAGTCTATTTGCCAAAATATCCCCTCCTACAATAAGTGTATTCGCCACACCTATCAGAACTTCCTTTTATTCACAAGAGCCAGTGCTTTATCCGTATTAGCAAAATGCAGTTTCACGAAGGAGGGGAGAATATCGCTGCCTTTACTAGTAATTAGCTTGGCGGCTGCGACATCTACCTGTGCACCTGCACCCTTTGGAATCTTAAAACCTGCTGCTTCACTCAGCTTGTCTATATATTGGACGAAGGCGTAGCGAGCTAGAATACTAGCGGCAGCAACAGCTAAATGAATTCCTTCTGCTTTCGTGCTGAAACAAACCTTTTCTTTAGCAATCGCTTTTTGGCCTTTCAGATGCTGATAATAAGTACTTGGCTGTACAAATTGATCAATGAGGATCGCTTCTGGCTGATCGGGAGCAATCTTCTCCAGAACATTTAATATTGCCTGATTATGAAGAATCGCCTTCATTTTCCCTTGTGACATGCCCGACTGTTGCAGCTTATTATATTTGTCATTTTTCAAAGTCATTAAGCTGAAGGGAACAACATCCTTGATAACCTTTGCAATCGCAATAATTTTTTCATCATTTAAGTCCTTTGAATCGCGGACACCTAATTCTTTTAATAGAGGAATATGTTCTTTTTTCACATAGGCGGCAACAACGGTAATCGGACCGAAAAAGTCTCCCGTCCCCACTTCATCGGAACCAATAGCAGACATTTGACTGATGCCAGGCGGCAAATCCCCCTTTGCAGAAGAAGTAACCTTTTTTGTACCACCAGCCCCAGCTGATAAAGCAACACTGCCCCATCTCCCAGCTTCCTTTTCACTATCATTTCCCTGAAATAACACCTTGCCAGAATTGTATGCTGTGATGACACAACCAGGGGTCTTGGCTGAAAACACGCTTCCAGGTGGATTTTTTTCCAAAAGTTGCTTCGAGTAATACTTCTTCATTTCTGTAATTTCATTTATTCCTAATTTAATTACCACATTTCCCAAGTAAAAAACACCACATTTCCACTTATTATAATCTCTAAAACTCGAGCTATATCTTAGTTTTTAATTAGTTTGACTTTTCCAGTTCGAATAGTTCATGTTATGATAGAGAGTAGGATTCTTTGATTGGAGGCATTTGCGTTGTCAAACACACAAAAACACAGAACAACCGTAGATATTTACGGTCAGCAATACGTTATTATGGGTACGGAAAGCCCAAGTCATATTCGGCTTGTAGCATCTTTAGTTGACGATAAAATGCGGGAAATCAGTTCTAAGAATCCATCTCTGGACGTTAGTAAGCTTGCCGTTTTAACAGCCGTAAACGCAGTCAATGATTATATTAAAATTAAGGACCAATTCGACCGGCTGCAAACAGAACTACTAAAGGAAAAGGACTAATTTATCATGTTAGATTTAGCTATTATTATTCTCTTAATTATTGGATTCTTTGTTGGCCTTAAAAGAGGCTTTATACTGCAACTTGTGCATTTAACCAGTTTTATTATTGCATATGTAGTCGCTACAATATACTATGAAGAGCTGGCGCCAAAGTTAACCCTGTGGATTCCCTATCCTAACCTAGGTGAAGGAACAACTTTAAAGCTTTTAACCGATAGCACCAATATGGAGACCGCATTCTATCGTGCCATCTCTTTTGTTATGATCTTTTTTGCTGTGAAAATTCTCTTGCAAATAATAGGGTCCATGCTGGATTTCATTGCTCATTTGCCGGTTCTACGCCAGTTAAATGTGTGGGCAGGAGGAATCTTTGGTTTCTTGGAAGTCTATCTCATTATATTTATTTTATTATATATTGCTGCATTGATTCCAATAGAATTTTTGCAAAATCCTTTGGACAACTCGTTTATGGCAAAAGCAATTGTGAACCACACCCCTATCCTTTCACAGCAAATAAAGAGCTTGTGGATTGAATATAACGCTGCTTGAACTTCTCTGTAGCAGAGAAGTTTTTCTATTCTGCCATAAAGTAGGATAAAATGAAAATGCTAAATACGAGGCGGGTGAACCATAATGGAAGTTAATAAAAAAGATTTGATTCGTTTACTAGAAACGATTGCTATTTATATGGAATTAAAAGGAGAGAATCCTTTCAAGGTATCGGCCTTCCGTAAGGCGGCTACTGCACTTGAAACGGATGAGCGAACTTTAACGGAAATTGAGGATTTTACAGCAATCTCAGGAATTGGAAAAGGGACTGCCGCTGTCATAGAGGAATACATGAAAGAGGGATCCTCTTCGGTGTTAGCAGAGCTCAAGGAAGAAGTACCATCAGGCCTCATTCCGTTACTGCAGCTTCCTGGTCTTGGCGGAAAGAAAATTGCCAAGCTATACAAAGAATTAGGGGTTGTAGACGTTACTAGCTTAAAAGAAGCCTGCCAAACAGGAAAAGTGCAGGCGCTTGCTGGATTTGGCAAGAAGACGGAAGAGAAAATTTTAAGTGCTATTGCGAATGTGGGGACTCGACCTGAGCGACTGCCGCTAGCTTACATGCTCCCAATCGCGGAGCAGATCGAGGTAAGACTTGCTGAAACCTCGGCTATCAATCGTTTTTCAAGGGCAGGAAGCTTGCGAAGAATGAGAGAGACGATTAAAGATTTAGACTTTATTATTGCGACTACTCAACCAGAGAGTGTTCGTCAATCTCTATTAGAATGGCCGAATATCAAAGAAGTGGTTGGTGCGGGTGATACGAAGGTATCATTAGTTTTTGCCTTTGATTATGATGTCTCCGTTGATTTTCGTTTGGTGAAGCCTGAGGAATTTATTACAACCTTGCATCATTTTACAGGGTCAAAGGACCACAATGTTCGCATGAGGCAGCTTGCTAAAGAACGCGGGGAGAAGATTAGTGAGTATGGAGTAGAGAATGTTGAGACGGGTGAAATTCTTACCTTCTCGTCTGAAGAGGAATTTTTCAAGCATTTTGACCTTCCGTTTATTCCACCTGAAATTAGGGAGGACGGCAGAGAAGTAGATACATTCACAGCTCAGCAAGAATTAATTGAGCTTGAAGATATAAAAGGGGATCTCCACATGCATTCCACGTGGAGTGATGGTGCTCATTCAATCGAGGAAATGGCAGAAGCTTGCCGTGCTAGAGGATATCAGTATATGGCGATTACCGACCATTCCCAATATTTAAAGGTAGCGAATGGACTGACGCGTGAAAGACTGTTAAAGCAGAGGGAAGACATCAAACAATTAAATGAGAAATACGATGATTTTCTCATCCTTTCTGGAGTAGAAATGGATATTCTTCCTGATGGGACGTTGGATTATGAGGACGACCTCCTGGCTGAAATGGATTTTGTTATTGCCTCCATTCATTCGGCCTTTTCTCAGCCGAGGGAAAAAATTATGGAGCGTTTAAAAACCGCTTTAACCAATCACCATGTGGATTTAATTGCCCACCCGACAGGCAGGAAAATTGGCCGTCGAGAAGGATATGACGTGGATATTGATTTACTGATTGAACTAGCTAAAGAAACCAATACAGCTTTAGAACTGAATGCGAATCCAAATCGACTTGATTTGGCTTCAGAATATTTAAGAAAAGCACAGGATTCAGGTGTAAAGATTCTCATCAATACAGATGCACACAAAATGGATACATTAAAGCATATGGAAATAGGTGTGTCCACAGCTAAAAAGGGCTGGATTAAGAAATCTTCGGTGATAAATGCACTCGACAAGAATGATCTGCTTGAATTCCTGCACAATCGAAATTAAGGAGGATTCACTCCATGCAAGAAAGAGCATTAAAAGTATTAGAATTCACCAAAGTGAAGGAACAGCTGTTAAACCATGCTTCTTCTTCACTTGGTATGGAAAAAATAAAGAACTTGATGCCATCAACTGATTTTGATGAAGTGGTTTCACTTCAAGCTGAAACAGATGAGGCTGCCACTGTCTTACGTATAAAAGGAAATGTTCCACTATCAGGGGTTTATGATATTCGTGCTCATGTTAAACGGTCTGTCATTGGGGGTGTCCTAAGCCCGCAAGAGTTGATCCAAATTGCCAGCACCATTCATGCCAGTCGACAGATGAAACGTTTTATTGAGGAGCTTGCTGCTGAGAGAACTGAGCTTCCGATCTTATCCGAACAAGTGGAGCGAATTATCCCGCTTACAAACCTAGAGCAAGCTATCAAATATGCCATCGATGAAAGTGGAGAAGTATTAGATGGAGCAAGTGATCTTTTACGTTCCTTAAGACATCAGCTTCGCTCGAATGAAGCGAGGGTACGGGAAAAATTAGAAAGTATGATTCGTTCCTCCAATGCGAGTAAAATGCTTTCCGATGCCATTGTAACCATTCGTAATGACAGGTTTGTTATTCCTGTTAAGCAGGAGTACCGTGGCCATTACGGTGGGATTATCCATGACCAAAGTTCATCCGGACAAACCTTATTTATTGAGCCCCAGGTGATTGTGCAGTTAAATAATCAATTGCAGGATATTCGGGTCAAAGAACAACTTGAAATTGAACGGATCCTTTCCGAACTTTCCTCTCAAGCAGCCGAGCATGAAAGCGAGCTGCAGGTGATTGTTGCCGTGTTAGCAAATTTGGATTTTATTTTTGCAAAAGCTAGATATGGCAAACAAATGAAAGCTTCCATGCCAATTATGAATCATGAGGGAAGAATTGCCTTATATAAGGCAAGACATCCATTAATTCCAATCGATGAAGTGGTTGCCAATGACATTATGCTTGGGAAAGACTACACGACGATTGTCATTACCGGGCCGAATACAGGGGGAAAAACGGTAACTTTAAAAACGCTAGGATTGTGTTCCTTAATGGCCCAAGCGGGATTACAGGTGCCTGCCTATGACGGATCAGAACTAGCTGTCTTTGATGCGATTTATGCGGATATTGGTGATGAACAATCGATTGAACAAAGCCTAAGTACGTTTTCATCGCATATGGTCAATATTGTTGACATTTTAAATAAAGTGGACTTTAACAGCCTGGTTTTGTTTGATGAGCTTGGAGCTGGAACGGATCCTCAGGAAGGTGCAGCACTGGCCATCTCTATATTAGATGAAGTGCATCGAAGAGGTGCGAGGGTAATCGCAACGACACACTATCCTGAATTAAAAGCCTATGGCTACAACCGAGAAGGCGTGCTAAACGCCAGTGTGGAGTTTGATGTAGAGACATTAAGTCCAACGTATAAATTGCTGTTAGGCGTCCCAGGGAGAAGTAATGCCTTTGAGATTTCGAAACGGTTAGGGCTTAATGAACGGGTCATACAATCGGCACGCTCACATGTAAGCGAAGATACGAATCAAATCGATAAAATGATTGCTTCCTTAGAGGAAAGCAAACGTCAAGCAGAGAAAGAACAAGAGGAAGCCCGCGATTTCTTGAAGCAGGCAGAGATGCTTCATAAAGATTTGCAAAAGCAAATGATGGAATTTTACGAGAAGAAAGACTCCATGCTGGAAAAAGCGGCTGAAAAAGCGGAAGAGATTGTAGAAGAGGCTAAGACGGAAGCAGAGAAGGTTATTCGGGACCTCCGCAAAATGAGAACGGAAAAGCATGCTGACATTAAAGAGCATGAATTAATTGATGCGAAAAAGCGTCTTGAAGAAGCAGCTCCAGAAATTAAGAAATCAGCGAAGCTGACCAATAAAAAAAATAAGACGCATACCTATATGCCTGGAGATGAAGTAAAAGTCCTTACCTTTGGCCAAAAAGGCACGCTAGTCGAACGTGTATCAGAAAATGAATGGCAGGTTCAGATCGGAATTTTGAAGATGAAGGTCAAGGAGAAGGATATGGAGTATATGAGCACGCCGAAGCAAGTGGAGACAAAACCAATTGCTATTGTAAAAGGGCGGGACTCATATGTTAAACTAGAACTAGACCTTCGCGGTGAGAGATATGAAGATGCTTTATTAAAAGTAGAAAAGTATATTGATGATGCCCTTCTATCAAGTTATCCACGCGTATCCATCATCCATGGGAAAGGGACTGGGGCCTTAAGGCAGGGAGTTCAGGAGTATTTAAAAAATCATCGTTCCGTTAAAAAAATTCGCTTTGGAGAAGCTGGGGAAGGCGGATCTGGCGTAACCATAGTAGAATTTAAATAATGACCAGGGAGAATAAGCTATGGACCAGTTTTGGGAGAACGAATACATTCAAATAGCTGCCTATTATAGTGTAGTTATTTTATGTATGATTGTTTTTTTAGCCATTTTTGAAGTAGTAACGAAGTATAAAAATTGGGTTGAAATAAAAAATGGGAATATTTCTGTTGCGATGGCTACCGGCGGGAAAATATTTGGTGTAGCTAACATTTTCCGCCATACTATTGAGGCACATGATTCCTTACTTAACATGATTGGTTGGGGAGTATATGGGTTTACGCTTTTATTAATTGGCTATTTTATTTTTGAATTTTTAACACCAAAATTCAAGATTGACGAAGAAATTCAAAAAGACAATCGTGCAGTGGGGTTGATTTCAATGGTCATTTCAATTGGATTATCCTATGTCATTGGGGCAGGAATTTAGTTAGGGGAGAAAAGAGTGGAGACATTAGCTAAAATCCTTCTTGGATTATGTGGCTTATTTTTGCTAATAGGAATTATATATATGGTGTTTTTTGCATAATGGACTTCTAAACAAATCTTAAGGATGGAAGAGGCTGACTCCAATCAGCCTCTTTTTTCTGTACTAATATTCAGGGGTTTCGTTGTTAATCGTCGCATACTGTACTATAATAGATAGTGAAATTAGAATTTTTACAATTATTTATACAAAAAGGGAGGTTTATTATGTTAGAGTCTAAACCGTGGTTAGACATTTATCCGAAAGACATTCCCGCTACACTGCACTACTCCCAAGATCCTATTCAGAGTTACTTGAAAAAAACAGCGGAAAGGTTTCCAGATAAGATTGGGATTCATTTCATGGGAAAAGAGTTAACCTACAAGAAACTTTATGAGGAAGCCTTGAATTTTGCAGGGTATTTACAGGAAATTGGTATCTCAAAAGATGACCGAATTGCCATCATGCTCCCAAATACTCCTCAGGCTGTCATTAGTTATTTTGGTATTTTGATGGCAGGCGGAATTGTTGTACAGACCAATCCTTTATATACGGAACGTGAGCTTGAATACCAGATGAAGGATTCTGGAGCAAAGGCCATCATCACATTAGATATCCTCTACCCTCGTGTATCGAAAATCATGCCGCAGACTGATTTACAGCATATTATTGTAACCGCTATCAAAGATTACCTGCCATTCCCGAAAAATCTTGCCTATCCTTTCATCCAGAAAAAACAATATGGAATTGTCGTAAAAGTAAAACATGAAGGAAGTACCCATCTGTTCTCAGACATTGTTAAAATGAAACCGAAGAAATTAACCACGTATGAAGTCAATTCTGACGAGGACATTGCGTTACTTCAGTATACTGGGGGAACAACCGGTTCTCCAAAGGGTGTCATGCTTACCCACAAAAACTTAATTTCAAATACAGAAATGAGTGAAGCCTGGTTATACAAAGCGAAAATGGGTGAAGAATCGATGCTTGGAATTGTCCCATTCTTCCATGTCTATGGAATGACCGTTTGCATGATTTTATCGATAAAGATGGCATGTAAAATGATTCTATTGCCTAAATTTGATGCTGTAACCACCTTGAAAACGATTCACAAACAGCGACCAACCTTATTTCCTGGAGCACCAACCATTTATATTGGATTATTAAACCATCCGGATTTGAAAAAATATGACCTTTCTTCCATTGAAGCCTGTATCAGTGGATCAGCACCACTTCCACTCGAGGTTCAGGAGAAATTTGAAGAGGTTACAGGTGGGAAGCTTGTCGAGGGGTATGGATTATCAGAAGCTTCTCCGGTTACCCATTCCAACTTCTTGTGGGATGTAGAACGAGTGAAGGGAAGCATTGGCGTACCGTATCCTGATACGGATGTCAAAATACTTTCAGTCGACACAGGTGAGCCCGTACCAATAAAAGAAATAGGTGAAATTGTGATCAAGGGACCGCAAGTGATGAAGGGCTACTGGAATCGTCCTGCTGAAACCGAGGAAGTCTTAAAAGATGGCTGGCTATATACTGGTGACCTTGGGTATATGGATGAAAAGGGTTATTTTTACGTCGTTGACCGTAAAAAAGATATGATCATAGCAGGGGGATATAATATTTATCCACGAGAAATAGAAGAAGTTTTATATGAACATCCAGATGTGCTTGAGGCAGTTGCGGCCGGGGTGCCAGACACATACCGCGGAGAAACAGTCAAAGCCTACATCGTTTTAAAAGATGGTTCATCTGTGACAGAAGAAGAAATGAATCAATTTGCAAGAAAATATTTGGCTGCCTATAAAGCACCAAGATTATATGAATTTAGAAAAGAATTGCCTAAAACAGCCGTTGGAAAAATTTTAAGAAGAATGCTTGTAGAAGAAGAGATGAGAAAAATAGAAGAAGAAAGTACAAAGCATGCCTAACAGCACTAGCCCAGCTTTTTTTTTGAATTCATAGGCTTGTCTATAAAAAGAAATCATACTATCATTAAGTTGTTCAACAGTATTTCTTGACAAAAATACATATAATCACTATTATTAAAATATGAATGATGATTCATTCATATTTTAATTTTGCTTAAAGCTTCAAAGGAGGGTTAGACATGAAAAAGAGTAAGCCGAAATATATGCAGATAATTGATGCAGCAGTGATTGCCATTGCTGAAAATGGCTACCATCAAGCACAGGTTTCGAAAATTGCGAAACAGGCTGGGGTAGCAGATGGCACCATTTATCTGTACTTTAAGAACAAAGAAGACATCCTAATCTCTCTCTTTGAAGAAAAAATGGGAAATTTCATTGAAAAAATAGATAAGATGATTGCAGGAAAAGGGACGGCGGCGGAGAAATTATTAATGATGATAGAAGCTCATTTTAGTATGCTCTATGAGGATCATCACTTAGCAATTGTCACGCAGCTAGAGCTCCGTCAATCCAATAAGGAATTGAGACTCCGCATCAACAACGTTCTAAAAGGGTATTTAAAGGTAATTGATAAAGTGCTAATTGAGGGCAAAGAAACCGGTGAGTTTTCAAATGACCTTGATATTCGCCTTGCCCGACAAATGATTTTTGGAACGATTGATGAAACGGCAACATCATGGGTAATGAATGAAGAAAAGTATGATTTACTTGCATTGGCATCACCAGTTCATCGACTTTTAATCAATGGACTTGGAGGCCGATAAAAGTTTAGATAGGAGGAGAAATTAGTGGAATACTTAAAGTGGTCTAATCAAGATCGTATTGCTACCATTACGATTCAACGTCCTCCGGCAAACGCCCTTTCATCAGGTTTATTAAGGGAACTGTCGGCGGTACTTGACGAAATTGAACCGAACCGTGATATACGTGTCATTGTTATTCATGGTGAAGGACGCTTTTTTTCAGCAGGTGCCGATATTAAGGAATTTACGACGGTTACTTCTTCAGAAGGCTTTGCTAACCTTGGGAAGTTTGGACAAGATTTATTTGATCGCATGGAGAAATTTCCTAAACCTATTATCGCAGCTATTCATGGGGCCGCTCTTGGCGGTGGTTTAGAGCTTGCAATGGCATGCCATATCCGCCTTGTCAGTGAGAAGGCAAAGCTTGGCTTACCTGAATTGCAGCTTGGTCTAATTCCAGGATTTGCAGGGACACAGCGTCTTCCTAAATATGTAGGTGTGGCACGTGCAGCTGAAATGCTGTTCACTTCTGAGCCTATTACAGGCGTAGAGGCAGTCCAATATGGTCTGGCTAATCATGCGTACCCAGAAAGTGAAGTATTAGAGCAAGCCTACATACTTGCAGAAAAAATTGCTAAGAAAAGTCCTGGCTCCGTCAGTGCGACGATTCAATTATTAAATTTTGCCAAGACGGAAGAATTTTATGAAGGCTCACAGAAAGAAGCAGAGCTGTTTGGTCAAGTTTTTGTTTCTAATGATGCAAAAGAAGGGATCCAAGCCTTTCTTGAAAAAAGGGAGCCACATTTTAAAGGTGAATAAAGCTTCTTAATCGTTTTGCTTAAGAAGTTTTTATAAAAAATTTTTTTCTATAAAATTTTCTAAATCTTTAGAACTGAAAAAATGTTTGAATTTTCTTAGGAGGCGAAACCATGAACATTTATGTATTAATGAAAAGAACCTTTGATACAGAGGAAAAGATTACGATTTCAGGCGGCAAAATCAATGAAGACGGTGCAGAATTTATTATCAATCCATACGACGAATATGCGATTGAAGAAGCGATTCAAGTCCGTGATGCAAAAGGTGGAGAAGTGACTGTTATTTCTGTAGGGAATGAAGAAACAGAAAAACAATTGCGTACAGCCCTTGCTATGGGTGCAGATAAAGCCGTTCTAATTAATACCGAAGATGATGTGGAAAACGGTGACCAATTTACAACTGCTAAAATCCTTGCCGAATATCTAAAGGATAAAGAAGTTGATTTAATTATTGGTGGAAATGTGGCGATTGACGGTGGAACAGGACAAGTAGGACCAAGAGTAGCCGAACTCCTCAATATTCCGTATGTCACTACCATTACGAAACTCGAAATTGATGGAACAAATGTAACTGTTACTCGTGACGTTGAAGGTGATTCTGAAGTCATTGAAACAAGCCTTCCACTTTTAGTTACAGCACAACAAGGGCTTAATGAGCCGCGCTATCCATCTTTACCTGGAATTATGAAAGCGAAGAAAAAGCCGCTTGAGGAATTAGAATTAGATGATCTTGATCTTGAAGAAGAGGATGTAGAAGCAAAAACAAAAACAATTGAAATTTATTTGCCGCCTAAAAAAGAGGCTGGAAAGGTCTTAGCTGGCGATTTAAATGATCAGGTTAAAGAACTTGTTCAACTTCTTCATACTGAAGCAAAAGTAATCTAATCGTAACTTCATAAAAATTGTTTTCAGGAGGTAAATGAAATGACTAGAAAAGTATTGGTATTAGGAGAAGTTCGTGACGGATCATTACGTAATGTATCTTTCGAAGCTGTTGCAGCAGCAAAAACTGTTGCAGAGGGCGGAGAAGTTGTTGGTGTATTAGTGGGCGAATCTGTAAGCGCTTTAGGTGCGGAGTTAGTCCAATACGGGGCTGACCGTGTAGTGGTAGTGGAGCATGAGAATTTAAAACAATATTCTTCTGATGGTTATGCTCAAGCTTTATTAGCTGTCATTGATCAAGAGAAGCCTGAAGGATTAGTGTTTGGTCATACTGCATTAGGTAAAGACCTTTCACCAAGGATTGCGGGTAAGCTCTCATCGGGTCTAATCTCCGATGCAACGGCAGTAGAGGCAGCCGGTGGAAACATTGTATTTACTAGACCAATTTATTCTGGTAAAGCATTTGAAAAGAAAATTGTAACAGACGGCGTAATTTTTGCTACGGTACGTCCGAACAATATTGCCCCGTTAGCAAAAGATGAAAGCAGAAGCGGTGAGGTTTCCTCACTATCTGTGGATATTAAGGATCTTCGTGCAATTATTAAAGAAGTAGTAAGAAAAGCAAGTGAAGGTGTGGACCTAAGTGAGGCTAAAGTAGTTATTTCTGGCGGCCGTGGCGTAAAAAGTGCAGAAGGATTCAAACCGCTGAAAGAACTTGCTGACGTACTAGGGGGAGCAGTTGGTGCTTCTCGTGGTGCATGTGATGCCGACTATTGTGATTACTCCTTACAAATTGGGCAAACAGGAAAGGTTGTAACACCAGACCTATACATTGCCTGCGGTATTTCAGGAGCAATCCAGCATTTAGCCGGTATGTCTAATTCAAAAGTGATTGTTGCCATTAACAAGGATCCAGAAGCAAACATTTTCAAAGTGGCAGATTACGGAATCGTTGGTGACCTTTTCGAAGTTGTACCTTTACTAACAGAAGAGTTTAAAAAACTAAAAGTTCACTCATAATAATAAAGTGGAGAGCGAGCGGTCAAAATCCGCTCGTTTTTATCATTGAAGAAATCAAGCATACTTATCGCAGGATGGGGAAAATTAGTTGCGAAACATATTATTAGCTTGATATTCCAAACGATGGTATACTTTCGGTAGTAATTCAGTATTCAATAGGAGGTCAATATATAATGGCTATTTCACATTTAACAGATCAAAATTTCTCATCAGAAACAGGTTCAGGTACTGTACTTGTTGATTTCTGGGCACCATGGTGTGGACCTTGTAAAATGATCGCTCCAGTTCTTGAAGAACTTGATGCAGAAATGGGAGACAAAGTAAAAATCACTAAATTAGATGTAGATGATAACCCACAAACAGCAGCTAATTTTGGTGTTATGAGCATCCCAACCTTATTAGTTTTAAAAAATGGCGAAGTTGTAGATAAAGTAGTCGGCTTCCAACCTAAAGATGCTTTAGCAAGTGTGTTACAAAAGCACGTATAAACCTATAGAAATTAAAACCTTAGCTGGATACGTTCTGGCTAAGTTTTTTTTTTGTATTACAAAACCTCCCACTTTCCTTTATGAACAGATGTGTTAAAATTTTAGGATAGTATAAAAGACGGAGGAGTGGCCGGAGTGAATGAAAATATTAAACAAAAATTAACCCTGCTGCCTGACCAGCCTGGCTGCTACTTAATGAAAGACCGTCAGGGGACAATTATATATGTGGGGAAGGCAAAAATATTAAAGAACCGCGTTCGTTCTTATTTTACCGGCTCACACGACGGAAAGACGTTAAGACTTGTTAATGAAATCGAAGACTTTGAGTACATTGTTACCTCATCCAATATAGAAGCTTTGATACTTGAACTAAATCTTATCAAAAAATATGATCCAAAATATAATATCATGCTGAAGGATGACAAAAGCTATCCGTTTATTAAGCTGACAGCAGAGAGACATCCCAAGCTGATTATCACAAGGAAAGTAAAAAAAGATAAAGGTAAATACTTTGGTCCTTACCCTAACGTTGGAGCAGCAAATGAAACAAAGAAACTACTAGACCGTATTTATCCGTTGCGAAAATGTGCGACACTCCCTGACCGAGTTTGTTTATATTACCATTTAGGCCAGTGTCTCGCACCATGTGTATACGAAGTTCGTGAGGAACAGTATAAGCAAATGACGGATGAAATTACTCGATTTTTAAATGGCGGATATAAGGAAATTAAAAAAGAACTAACCGAAAAAATGACGGCAGCCGCAGAAGAATTGGATTTTGAACGAGCAAAAGAATTCCGTGATAAAATCGTCCACATTGAAACCATCATGGAAAAGCAAAAAATCACCATGACGGATTTCACGGACCGTGATGTGTTTGGTTATGCTGTTGACAAAGGCTGGATGTGTGTACAGGTCTTTTTTGTCCGTCAAGGAAAGCTGATTGAGCGGGATGTTTCTTTGTTTCCCATCTACAATGAGCCAGAGGAAGAAATCCTTACGTTCTTAGGACAATTTTATCAAAAGGCCAATCACTTTAAGCCAAAGGAAATCTTAATCCAAGATGAAATTGATTTGAATATGACTACACAGCTCCTAGAAGTGAAGGTTCTTCAACCGAAAAAAGGACAAAAGAAGGACCTTGTTAACCTTGCAATCAAAAATGCAAAAATTGCCTTGAATGAAAAGTTTTCTTTAATTGAGAAGGATGAAGAACGAACCATTAAGGCAGTAGAAAACCTTGGAAAGCTTCTTGGAATTTATACCCCCCATCGGATTGAGTCTTTCGATAACTCTAATATACAAGGGACAGATCCCGTTTCAGCCATGGTTGTGTTTACGGATGGGAAAGCGAATAAGAGAGAATATCGCAAGTATAAAATCAAGTCTGTAAAGGGCCCGGATGATTATGAATCGATGAGGGAAGTAACTAGAAGAAGGTACTCGAGAGCTTTAAAAGATAATCTTCCTCTACCGGATCTTATTATTATTGATGGTGGAAAAGGACATGTAGAAGCGGTAAGAGACGTTTTAGAAAATGAATTAGGATTAGATATCCCACTATCGGGTCTTGTAAAGGATGAAAAACACCGGACGTCGCAATTGTTATACGGCAATCCGTTAGAAATTGTCCCACTTGAACGGAACAGCCAGGAGTTTTATTTACTGCAACGTATTCAAGATGAGGTTCACCGCTTTGCCATTACCTTTCACCGCCAAATACGTGGAAAGAGCGCCTTTCAATCCTTATTGGATGATATCCCGGGGATTGGGGAGAAACGCAAAAAACTATTGCTTAAACAGTTTGGTTCTGTGAAAAAAATGAAGGAAGCGAGTCTGGAGGAATTTACCGACATTGGTATTCCATCAAATGTGGCAGAAGAGTTAATGAAAAAACTTCAAGAATAGTTATTGTCAGAATAAATTGACCATGCTATAATTAGTGAAAATTTAAATTACTA
Organism: Bacillus sp. SLBN-46; assembly: GCF_031453555.1. Taxonomy (GTDB): domain Bacteria; phylum Bacillota; class Bacilli; order Bacillales; family Cytobacillaceae; genus Neobacillus. The sequence continues at coordinate 1,790,362 of NZ_JAVIZM010000001.1, forward strand.
TCACTTTATAGTACTAAAGTGAAGGTAGAGGTGCGAGCTTCAAGAGTAGTGATTCTGAGAAGGGTGAGCTTCAAGGAAGAATCATGAAAGGGGATGTTCGCCGAAGTAAAGAAAGTCTCATTTCTTTCTTTGCTGGTCCTGTATTGAATAAATGCCGGATTGTCAAGACGCGTGTCTTGGAGAGCTATCTTACGTTATTTGTACAGGAATTTATTTTTCGTGTTCAAAAAGCAATGAGATGCCTCTCATTGCTTTTTTATTTATGTTTTTGTAGCAAAATAGGTAGAGCATAACTGAAAGAAGGGGAAATGATGGGCTTAGTTGTTCAAAAATTCGGGGGAACCTCCGTTGGCAGTGTAGAAAGAATTTTAAATGTAGCAGCCTGTGTAAAAGATGAAACAGAGAGAGGCAATAACGTTGTTGTCGTTGTTTCTGCTATGGGAAAATCCACTGACAAGCTTGTTGGTCTAGCGAAGGAAATTTCCAGTCAACCTAATAAACGGGAAATGGATATGCTCCTTTCGACAGGCGAGCAGGTAACCATCGCCTTATTATCCATGGCCTTAAATAAACAAGGTCTACCAGCGGTTTCCTATACAGGCTGGCAGGCGGGAATCGTAACTGAACCTGTCCATGGAAATGCACGAATTTCAACTATCAAAACAGAATCCATTAAAAACCAACTTGCAGAAGGCAAGGTTGTTATTGTAGCCGGATTCCAAGGAATAACTGAAGATGGGGAAATCACAACTCTTGGTCGAGGGGGTTCTGATACGACAGCAGTTGCATTAGCAGCGGCGTTAAAAGCAGATAAATGTGATATTTACACGGATGTAACGGGTGTATTTACAACAGATCCGAGATATGTGAAAGAGGCACGTAAGTTATTATCCGTTTCCTATGACGAAATGTTGGAGCTTGCCAATCTCGGTGCAGGTGTACTGCATCCAAGAGCGGTAGAATTTGCTAAAAATTATCAAGTAAGACTTGGAGTTCGTTCAAGCATGGAGAAAATCGAAGGAACAGTCATTGAGGGGGAAGCAACAATGGAACAAAATTTAGTTGTACGTGGTGTCGCGTTTGAAGATGAAATTACAAAGGTTACCGTTTTAGGGTTAACCAATTCCTTAACCAGTTTATCAACCATTTTTACTACTCTTGCTCAAAATCACATCAACGTTGATATTATTATTCAAAGCACAACAGAAGGAGGAACGGCTAATTTATCCTTCTCCATCCATACCGATGATCTGTTAGAGACATTGAAGGTATTAGAAGACAATAAAGCTGTACTTGGCTATGAACAACTTGATGCAGAGAATAAACTAGCAAAGGTCTCCATTGTGGGTTCAGGCATGATATCTAATCCGGGTGTGGCTGCGAAAATGTTTGAAGTTCTTGCTTCAAATGGCATCCAAATCAAAATGGTCAGCACCTCTGAAATTAAAGTGTCTGCTGTTTTAGAAGAAAAGAATATGTTAAAAGCAGTTGAACTCCTCCACAGTGCATTTGAGCTTGGAAATTAACAAAGAAGAGGCTGACTCGCTGGAATGTGAGTCAGCCTCTTTCCGATGTTCAAAGAAAGTATAGATTTCGACTTCGAGAATTGTCTAGCTCCAGCGCCTAGCCCCTCGGGTCAAATAACCTTCGGCAATAAAAGTCTAAAGGCGGACTTTTCTTGCCGAAGAACATTTGCCTGTCGGGGCTGATCAAGGCGCTTGCGCTTTTCTTGTTAAATTTGATCCTTTCGATCCCATTTAACAGTAAATTGGACTTTGTTTGCTTTTTTTACAGGGTGTTCAAACGCTTCGGCAATCACTTCTTTTTGCAGTTCAATTTGTTGGGCAAGGAAGCCGGCTTCGAGTTGGAAGAAGTGCTCTGCTTTTGATTTTACACGAGAAACAATGAGTGGGCTTATTAGTTCGAATTCAATTTCATTTTTCGTCTCTTTTATTATTTCAAGCTGTCCCCACGAAGCATTTGTAAAAAACTCAACTAATGTTTCGTGGTCAGGTAATGGGAACTTTCGTGCAAGACGTTTTCCTGCCCAGTATAAGATTTCAGGCGTGTCTTTGCCAAGGATCTCTGGCAAAAGGTATTCCCTAATGATTTCATACCCAAACATTGAAATGGTTCTTGGTTCTGGCTCTTCATTATTCAAATGTTGATTAACGGCTGTACTTTCTTTCACAAGCTTCCCCTCTTTCTATCATTCTATTATATACAATTTGATTTATTTTTCAGTACTGAATTGCTGAAAATGTGAATAAATCCTTTTGTGAATGTTATATTATTTCGGAATATCTTATCTTATTTATCATCATAATTATCTTATCCGTTTGGGGAGAAATACCAACCGTAAGATGTTGGTAATTAAATGTAATAATATGGGTTGTATGGGGAAATGAAGCAGTTGTTTTTCTGAAAAAGGTACTATCCTATTATAATATCAATATATTTTAAAAATTTTATTTTTTAATAAAGATTGTGTATCCGTTTTCTTGACGCTCTATGTCGATGGGAGTAAAATGGACATGTCACATTATTGTCACAGTAGTATTGGGTTAAGTTTCTTTAAGGGGTACATAGAAGAAAGAGCTTAACATCATTTTTTAAAAATTAAGGGGGGTAAATGTATGGCGGGGAATCGAGAGTTTGCTAATCGCAGATTACATTCGTTGCTAGGGGTCATTCCGATAGGAGTGTTTCTTACACAGCATCTTGTAGTCAACCATTTTATCACTGGAGGTCCAGAGTCCTTCAATAAGGCTGCAGGCTTCATGGGAAGTCTACCATTCCGCATTGTCTTAGAAACTGTAATTATTTATTTACCATTGCTTTTTCATGCAATCTATGGACTTTATATTGCTTTTACCGCTAAAAGTAATGTAAAAAGATTTGGTTTCTTTAGGAACTGGATGTTCATGCTTCAACGTGTATCAGGCGTAATCACGCTCATCTTTATTACGTGGCACGTTTGGCAAACACGTGTAGCAGCGGCATTTGGTGCGGAAGTATCCTATGATATGATGCATAATATTCTATCATCACCATTTATGTTTGTTTTCTATTTAGTGGGAATCCTTTCAGCTATTTTCCACTTTGCAAACGGACTTTGGTCCTTCTTTGTTAGCTGGGGGATCACAGTATCACCTCGCTCACAAGTTATTTCTACATACGTGACCGTTGGTGTTTTTATTGTTCTTTCTTTCATTGGAATTCAAACACTTATCGCATTTGTTCAATAACTAGTTAATGGTCGGAAAAATATAGTATTTTTTGGATTAAGGGAGTGAGTCACGAATGAGTAAAGGTAAAGTGATCGTAGTCGGCGGCGGTTTAGCTGGCTTAATGGCTACCATCAAGGCTGCAGAATCAGGAACTCCGGTAGAGCTTTTTTCTCTTGTTCCGGTTAAACGTTCTCACTCTGTTTGTGCCCAAGGCGGTATTAATGGAGCAGTAAACACAAAAGGTGAAGGGGATTCCCCGTGGATTCACTTTGACGATACGATTTATGGCGGAGACTTTTTAGCGAATCAACCGCCAGTTAAAGCCATGTGTGATGCAGCACCTGGTATTATCAATTTATTTGACCGGATGGGTGTTATGTTCAACCGTACACCAGAGGGTCTTTTAGACTTCCGCCGTTTTGGAGGAACACAACATCACCGTACAGCTTTTGCTGGTGCGACAACTGGTCAGCAATTGTTATATGCATTAGATGAGCAAGTTCGCCGCCATGAAGTGGACGGATTAGTTACAAAATATGAAGGCTGGGAATTCCTTGGTGCGGTCGTTGACGATGAAGGCGTTTGCCGTGGGATTGTTGCTCAGGACTTAAAAACAATGGAAATTAAATCATTTTCCGCGGATGCAGTCATTATGGCAACCGGTGGACCTGGAATTATTTTCGGTAAGTCAACAAACTCTGTAATAAATACAGGTTCCGCTGCTTCTATTGTTTATCAGCAGGGTGCATATTATGCAAACGGAGAAATGATTCAAATTCATCCAACTGCTATTCCTGGTGATGATAAGCTTCGTTTAATGAGTGAGTCCGCTCGTGGTGAAGGTGGTCGTATTTGGACGTACAAAGACGGAAAACCTTGGTATTTCCTAGAAGAAAAATATCCAGCTTATGGAAACCTAGTTCCACGTGATATTGCGACACGTGAAATCTTTGATGTCTGCGTTAGTCAGAAACTTGGAATTAACGGCGAAAACATGGTTTTCCTTGATTTATCTCATAAGGATCCACATGAATTGGATGTAAAACTGGGTGGAATCATTGAAATTTATGAAAAGTTCATGGGAGATAATCCACGTAAAGTCCCAATGAAGATCTTCCCAGCTGTTCACTACTCAATGGGTGGACTATGGGTTGATTATGATCAAATGACAAGTATCCCGGGTCTATTTGCTGCTGGTGAGTGTGATTATTCACAACACGGTGCTAATCGATTAGGTGCAAACTCCTTGCTTTCAGCTGTATACGGTGGAATGGTTGCAGGACCAAATGCAGTTAAATATATCAGCGGCCTTGAGAAGAGTTCTGATGCTGTATCTTCTACTGTTTTTGACCGTCATGTGAAGGAACAGGAAGAAAAGTGGAATTCGGTCATGTCACTGAACGGTACAGAAAATGCCTACATCCTTCATAAGGAACTAGGTGAATGGATGACAGATAACGTAACTGTTGTTCGTTACAATGACAAACTGTTAAAGACAGATGAAAAGATTCAAGAGCTACTAGAGCGCTATCAAAATATTAATATCAACGATACATCGAAATGGAGCAACCAAGGAGCTGCGTTCACTAGACAGTTACAAAATATGCTTCAATTAGCACGTGTTATTACAATCGGAGCGTATAACCGTAATGAGAGCCGTGGTGCTCACTATAAACCAGAATTCCCTGAGCGTAACGATGAAGAGTTTATGAAAACAACAATGGCGAAATTTGTTGATGCTAAATCAGCTCCAGCCTTCCATTATGAAGAGATTGATGTATCGTTAATTAAGCCACGGAAACGAGATTACACTACAAAGCATTAATAGAAAGGGGAGTGGGTAATAATGTCTGAAAATAAAACAGTTAAGTTTCTAGTTATGCGTCAGGATACACCGGATTCTACTCCTTACGAGGAGGAATTTGAGGTTCCATATCGTCCAAATATGAACGTCATTTCTGCTTTGATGGAAATTCGTAAGAATCCTGTGAACGCAAAGGGACAAGCCTCTACCCCAATCACTTGGGAAATGAACTGTCTCGAAGAAGTCTGTGGTGCTTGTTCAATGGTTATTAACGGTAAGCCTCGTCAATCCTGTTCGGCATTGATTGATCAATTAGAGCAGCCTATTCGTTTAGAGCCAATGAGAACATTCCCAGTTGTGAGGGACCTTGCGGTAGACCGAAGCAGAATGTTTGATGCTTTAAAGAAAGTGAAGGCATGGATTCCTATTGATGGAACATACGACTTAGGACCAGGACCTCGTATGCCAGAGAAAAAGCGTCAGTGGGCTTATGAGCTTTCAAAGTGTATGACATGTGGTGTCTGCCTAGAGGCATGTCCAAATGTGAACAGTAAATCTGACTTTATCGGGCCGCAGCCACTTTCTCAGGTTCGCCTATTTAACGCACATCCTACAGGGGAAATGAATAAGGCTGAGCGTTTAGAAGCAATCATGGGTGAGGGTGGTCTTGCCAACTGTGGTAACTCACAAAACTGTGTTCAATCTTGTCCAAAAGGTATTCCGTTGACTACCTCCATTGCTGCATTGAACCGTGACACCACTTTCCAATCGTTTAGAAACTTCTTTGGAAGTGACCATAGTTAATAAGTTTAAGGTATTTAGTGCCTATGATTTCAAGTTTAAAACCTTCTTTTCTAGTATGAAAAGGAGGTTTTTTCGTTTTAAATGCCGACGGATACTTTGTTATACTATACATATCATTACCATTAAAAATAGGGAGGGGATCTATTGAAATCAAAACTTCCACTGCTCATTATAGTAATAGGTGTTATTGTATTAGGAATCGGCATTTGGCAGCTAATTGATGGTAAGCTCCAAACAAATGATTCACTGCAGAAAGCAAAAGAATTAGTTTCAAAGCAGACAGTGGATACACATGAAAGGAAGAAAACCGATAGCCCACCCCCACAAACGGGTGAAACAGTTGGATTATTAGCCATTCCCAAAATTAAAGCTGAACTAGCTATTATCGAAGGAACAGATCCGGATGACCTTGAGAAGGGGGTCGGACATTATAAAGGCTCTTTTTACCCTGGTGACGCGGGGCAGATAGTTTTATCAGGACATAGGGATACGGTATTTCGGCGATTAGGGGAGCTGAAAATAGGTGATTCACTAAAGATGCAAATGCCCTATGGAAATTTCACCTATGAAATTACCCACACTAAAATTGTTAAGTCAAATGATACAAGTATTATTACCCTCCAAAAGCAGAAAGAAGAACTCATCGTAACCACCTGCTATCCATTTCGGTATGTGGGAAATGCACCAAAACGATATATCATTTATGCGAAGCTCACAGGTTCCTAATTGTTAGGGCCTTTTTTTTATTTTCTTATAAGAAAAAAAGTCACTACATTTGTATCGTTCACATAAGATATGGTGACTAAATATATACCCACCCCGTGTTCATAACTGGCGAGGCAAGGAGGGTTACATTACTTGAAGGAGAATGATTATAATCACAAGCCGTTACTCACCAAACGTGAAAGAGAAGTATTCGAATTACTAGTACAAGATAAAACAACGAAAGAAATCGCTGGTGAATTATTTATAAGCGAAAAAACGGTTCGAAATCACATATCGAATGCCATGCAAAAGCTTGGTGTTAAGGGGCGTTCACAAGCAGTTGTAGAGCTCCTTCGAATGGGAGAGCTAGAACTTTAAATATGACCGGCGTCCGTTTGGAGGCCGGCTCATATGTCTCAGACCATAAAAAGAGCTCTAATTTTTACCAATTATTTGATTATTAGTTGGTAATGTAAATTTACAATAAGTAAATGGAAAAATGTTCAAAATATATTGAAAAAATAATTAGTTAAATTTACAATGAAATTAGGATAAAAAATTCAATTCATTTATCTTAATTAGGGGCAAATTGCATTTTAACTAGATAAGATTGATTGTTCTTTTCAGCTTCAAAAGCAAAAGGGTGGACTTGAATTAGACCAAAACTATTGTTCTAAACGCAAGCCAAGATGGGAAATATCCATCTTGGCTTTTTATATAATGACTGGTTACTACGGGAAAGGAACTGATAAAGAGAGATGAATGGTTCTGTAGAAGCAATTAAGAGTGAAAAGAAACTGTTATTAAATCAATTTTTAGATGACAATCTAAGCAGATTTGAAACCTTGTTTGCTTGTAATCCAGATAGTATTTTTACCATGGACTTAGAAGGACATATTGTTCAAGTGAATCCTGCATTTGAAAGCTTAACAGAATTCGGAGCGGAAGAGTCTTTGCAATTGAAACTCCAATTTCTTTTTCCAATCGAAGATATGAATAAAATATTTCACCATTTTCATAAAGCTTCATTCGGTGAATTTCAAAATTTTGATTGTAGGATACAAAATAAAGCAGGAAAGCTCATTGATTTGAATGTCACACAAATTCCTATTAGTGTTGATAACCAAATAGTAGGCGTCTCTGCGGTTGCAAAAGATATAACCCATTTAAAAAGAAAAAAAGAAGAAGCTAGAAAAGTAGAAGTCATGCATCATATATTGACTGATAATGTACTCGATATCATTATTAGTACCAATTTATCGGGCGAAATTCTTTATGCTTCCCCCTCCAGTGTGCATATCCTAGGATATTCATTTGAAGAGTTATACAGAGAAAATATTTTTTCATTCATACATACGGATGACACTCTTCGTGCTTTTCAGGATCGCAAAAGTGTTTTGAATGAACATATAAATGGAAGAGGCTCCTATCGTGTTGCCAAAAAGAATGGAGAGTATATTTGGGTTGAAATTCTTTGCAAACCAGTTATTGACCCTGATACCCATCTTGTTTTAGAAATAGTAAGTGTCATAAGAGATATAACAGAGCAGATCCATACAAAGGAGCTCTTACTAAACTCAGAAAAACTTAGCGTTGCAGGACAGTTGGCTGCGGGTATTGCACACGAGGTTCGGAATCCACTTACTGCAATTAAAGGCTTTTTACAGCTAATGGAAAATCAATTAGATAATAAGACATACTTTACTATTATCCAATCTGAAATCGATCGGATTGAGCTTATTTTAAGCGAATTATTGGTCCTAGCTAAGCCTCAGGACTTGAAATTTGAAGTAGAGAATATTATTACACTTATGGAAAACGTAAAGACCTTAATAAATACGCAAGCCATTATGAATGGAGTTCAAATAGAAACCATTTATGATAGTGATAACTTTACCATTCGCTGTGATAGAAACCAGTTAAAACAAGTGTTCATTAATATCTTGAAGAACTCTATCGATGCAATGCCAAAAGGTGGGGTGATTACCGTTGGAATGAAACAGCACAGTGAGGGTAAGGTCAAGATTATTTTTAAGGATACAGGGTGTGGCATGCCACAGCATATTTTAAAGAGAATTGGAGAACCATTCTTTACAACTAAAGAAAGCGGCACAGGTTTAGGGATTATGATTTCAAAGCAAATTGTTGAAAATCATCATGGCAGTGTTCATTTTTGGAGTGATAAGAAGGGAACAATGGTTGAACTTATTCTGCCTGTAGAAAGCTAGAATGCTAACTCGGCATCCGTTTTTCTTACTTAAGTCTTGAATTTTTTGCGAAAAAAGTAGAAAATAAGTACAAGCTTGAGACGTTCAACGTGGTATAAGGGCTTTAATGAAAAGTCTTGAGGAGAAGCCTATTAATAGGAGTGTATGTATAGATGAAACTCGAAAATTCACAAAAAGTGAATGGGGACGTAGTAGCGAACATTGAAAAGGATTTAAGGTATATTTCCGGTATTATCAAACAAAAAGGAAGAGAAATGCTGGGGAATTATAAGATTACTCCGCCCCAATTTGTTGCATTACAATGGCTCTTTGAAGACGGTGACATGACCATCGGTGAGCTTTCTAATAAAATGTATTTGGCTTGCAGTACAACTACGGATCTGGTCGATCGCATGGAGAAGAATTTGCTTGTGGAACGAGTAAAGGACCCAAGTGACCGCCGCGTGGTTAGAATTCATTTATTAGAAGAAGGAAAGCGGATTATCGATGAGGTGATTAAAAAACGTCAGGTATATCTAGAGGAAATTTTAATTGATTTCACTTCAGAAGAAATCCTTCTTCTTCAAGACAGTTTAAAGAAATTACATCAAGAAATGCGTTAAGAATGAGGCGAGAAGTTTGAAACAACCAATAGGTGTCATTGATTCAGGTGTCGGAGGATTAACCGTTGCCAAAGAGGTAATGAGGCAGCTTCCAAATGAAAAAATCATCTATTTAGGTGATACCGCACGCTGCCCCTATGGTCCAAGGACAACCAAAGAGGTAAAGAGATTTACATGGGAGATGACCCGTTTCTTATTAGAAAAAAACATCAAAATGCTTGTTATTGCTTGTAATACCGCAACCGCTGCAGCTCTTGAAGACATTCGTAAGGAACTTTCCATTCCTGTACTCGGAGTCATTAATCCAGGAGCACGTGCTGCAATTAAACGAACAAAGAATTATCGGGTTGGAATGATTGGTACAGAAGTAACAGTTAAGAGCGGTGCATATGAGAAGGCGTTGAAATCGCTAAATAGCCGGATTTTTGTTAAGGGACATGCGTGTCCGAAATTTGTCCCGCTTGTTGAGAGTGGGGAATATGATGGCCCGATAGCTGAAAAAATTGTGAACGAGTCGTTAAAACCCATGCTGCAGCAAAACTTAGATACGCTTATTTTAGGCTGTACGCACTATCCATTACTTGAACCGCTCATTAAAAAGACGATGGGTACTGAAGTGAATGTGATTAGTTCTGGTGATGAAACGGCCCGTGAAATCAGTGCCATCCTCGAATATAATGGT